>NC_009436.1:0-645530 GCF_000016325.1 Enterobacter sp. 638 | reverse complement strand
GCCGCAGTCGCTTCCGGCAAGCGTGCATTTGCACGCCCTGGAATCGGTGATTGTTGCGCGCCGCGCCAGTGGCAGCGATACCCACGGCAATGCCGAACAAGAAGCCTATGACATTCTGCATAAACTCGGCGTCTCGCATCTGGCGATGAGCTATCTCGACCAGCTTTCTGGCGGTCAAAAACAGCTGATCGGTTTGGCGCAGTCGCTGATCCGCCAGCCGGATTTGCTCCTGCTGGATGAACCGCTTAGCGCGCTCGACCTCAACTATCAGTTTCACGTTATGGATATCGTTGCCCGTGAAACACGTCAGCGGAATATCGTCACCGTCGTGGTGATCCACGACATCAACATTGCGCTGCGCCACGCGCAGTATGCGGTGATGTTAAAAAACGGCACGCTGATTGCCAGTGGTGTTCCGGGTGAGGTCGTCACCCCCGCGAATCTGGCGACGGTGTATGGCGTGCAGGGGCGTGTAGAAACGTGTTCGCAAGGACTACCGCATGTGGTGGTCGATGGTTTAACAACATAAAAATAAAGGAATGGCGGGGAAATAATGACACTTAAGAAGGCATTACTTGGCGCAGCGCTGCTACTCTCACCGCTGCTGGCGATGGCGCAAAACTGGCCGGTGACGGTCAACGATATTGATAACCGCACGGTGACGATCCCACAGGAGCCGAAGCGCATCATTTTACAGGATGGCCGCGATATCCTGACGCTGACAATGCTTGAGCGCGACAATCCGTTTGCCAAAGTGGTGGCGTGGAATAATCTGCCGAAAAAACAGGACACCGAAACCTGGAACGTGCTGAAGCGCAAATGGCCGGAAGCAGAAAAGATCCTCGATATGAAATTCTCCGATCAGGGAAATGTGGATCTGGAAACGGTGATCTCGCGCCAGCCGGACCTGATGATCGCCCAGCTCCGCGCCAAGCCGTCGCTGGTACAGAGCGGCGTATTAGCCAAACTTGAGGCGCTACACGTTCCCGTGGTCTTCGTGGATTACGAATTGCACCCGGTTGAAAACACCGTCCCGAGCATTGCCCTGCTGGGTAAAGTGTTGGGGCAACACGAGCGAGCGCAGGCGTATATTGATTTTTACCAGCAGCGTCTGGACCGAATTCACCAGCGCCTGGAAAAAGCAGAGAAAAAACCGCTGGTATTTATTGAGCCGATCGCAGGGGTTGCCGGGCTGGATAACGGCTGCTGCTTTACCCATGCGCGCAACGGCTGGGGCGGTCTGGTTGAAGCGGCTGGCGGTGTGAATATTGGTTCACAGCTGCTGCCAGGTGCGAGCGGAAATGTCTCGGTCGAAAAGATTATCTCTCTTAACCCCGATTATTACCTGATGACCGGCTCAAAACGTCCGGCTAAAGGCACGGCGATTATTCCGTTTGGCTACAACGTGGCGGAAAGTGACGTGGCTGCGGCCTTTAACGCGCTGGTGTCGCGCCAGGGCGTGAGCAGCATTCCGGCCGTGGCGCAAGGCCATACCGGCGCGCTGTATCATCACTTCTATAACAATCCGTACAACATTATCGCCATTGAAGCGTTGAGCAAAATTTTCTACCCAACGCTTTTCAATGACGTCGACCCGCTGGCGGATTATCACGAGCTGATTAAAAACTTTACGCAGATCCCGGATGACAACATCATCCTGAGTTTTACCCCTCACTAACCGGCGTATGCGCCATCAGCTGATGGCGCTCACCGCGCAACCAAATCCCTAACGCCAGCCCCATCAGTGACAGCGCCAGCACATACCAGGCCGGAGCCATCGGCGACACGCCCATCAGCAGCGTGACGGCAATCGGCGTCAGGCCACCAAAGATGGCGTAGGAGACGTTATAGGAAAACGAAATGCCGGTGAATCGCACTTCTGCCGGGAACGCGCGGACCATCACATACGGCACTGCGCCCACGACGCCCACGAAAAGCCCCACCACGCCATACAGCAGGAAAAGCTGTTCCGGATGACTTCCCGCAAGGTGATAGAACGCCCAGCTTGATCCCGCCAGCAACAGGCTGCCGACGATAAACGTCAGGCTCGCGCCAAAGCGATCCGCCGCAACACCGGCAATCAAACAGCCAAAGCACAGCATAATGGTCGCGATACTGTTCGCCTGCAGCGTGACCGCAGGGGCAAAACCGTACTGTTTTTGCAGCCAGACGGGCGACATAAGAATCACCACTACAATCCCGGCGGAAAGCAGCCAGGTCAGCAGCATAGAAATCACCACGGCTTTTTTATGATGCGCCACGACAGATTTAACCGGCAGCTCTTGAGCAAGCGCTTTACGCTGCTGCATTTCGAGGAAGATAGGGGTTTCCTGCAACCAGCGGCGGAGGTACATCGCCACCAGGCCAAACGCACCGCCGAGCAGGAACGGGAGACGCCAGCCCCACTCATGCACCGCCTGCGTCGTCATACTGGTGTTGATGAGCGTCGCGACGACGGAGCCGAGTAAAATCCCGACGGTCAGGCCCGCGGTTAACGTTCCGCACGCGATGCCGATGCGGCGCGCCGGTACGTGTTCCGCTACAAAAACCCATGCGCCTGGCACTTCTCCGCCAATCGCCGCGCCCTGCAAAATACGCATCAGCAGCAGCAAAACAGGGGCGAGAATGCCCATCGTGGCGTACGTCGGCAGCAAACCAATGGCCAGCGTTGGCACGGCCATTAGCAGGATGCTGAGGGTAAACATTTTTTTACGCCCGACCAGATCGCCAAAGTGGGCCATGATGATGCCGCCGAGCGGACGCGCAAGATAACCCGCCGCAAAAATGCCGAAGGTCTGAACCTGGCGCAGCCATTCCGGGATATCCGCCGGGAAGAAGAGTTCTCCCACAACGGCAGCAAAAAAGACAAAAATGATGAAATCGTAGAACTCCAGCGCGCCGCCAAGGGCTGCGAGCGTGAGCGTTTTGTAGTCCTGACGATTCAGAGGCCGGGTGTAATGTGACATAGCGAACCTTTCCAGCGTTGTTGATTTAATTTTACAGTGATCGTAAAGAAAAAATTACTATACCGTAAATCTAACACCACGCTATTCCGGCTGTAGCTTATGTCACAGATGCGTTAATTTCAGGAGATTGTTTCGCGCCTTGCGCTTTTAGGCCGAAATGCTGCTACCACTTGCGGATCGGTTTCGACGTAAGGCCCATCAAGCAACTGTATACAATACGGTACACTGGCGAAAATACCCGCGACAACCACGTTGCCATCTTCACCTTTCACGCCTTCCAGCGTCTCTTTGATCGACTTCGGCTGGCCTGGCAGATTCAGAATCAACGCCTGTTTGCGAATCACACCAACCTGACGGGACAGGATCGCCGTCGGCACGAAGTGCAGGCTTATCTGGCGCATCTGTTCGCCAAACCCTGGCATCTCGCGATCGGCAATTGCCAGCGTCGCATCTGGGGTGACATCCCGGCGCGCCGGACCCGTTCCGCCGGTGGTGAGCACCAGATGGCAGCTCATTTCATCCACCAGCTCGCACAGCGTCTGTTCAATGATCGCCTGCTCGTCGGGGATTAAACGCGTCTGGATTTCAAAAGGCGTTGTGAGCGCCGTCGCCAGCCACGCTTCCAGAGCCGGAATGCCTTTATCTTCGTAAATACCGCTGGAGGCGCGGTCAGAAATCGACACTAAGCCGATGCGTAATGTATTCATAGCCATTTCCATTCAAACAATACTGATTAACGGGAATGATACACGCAGAGGGGGAATTCAGACAGGGTAGGAAAGAAGTCGCGTGACCGGAGGCCCGGTCACGCAGAATGATTACAGCAGATCGCCGATCATTTTTTCCAGTTTTTCCTGGTCAACAGCAAACTTACGGATACCGTCCGCCAGCTTGTCTACGGCCATTGGATCCTGGTTGTGCTGCCACAGGAACTCGGATTCAGTGATGCGTTCTGGACGCGCTTTCACTTCACCGGTGTAGGACAGTTTACGCTCCAGCGCGCCTTCGCTCTCTGCCAGCTCTTTCAGCAGTGCTGGGGCGATAGTCAGGCGGTCACAGCCAGCCAGCTCGATGATTTCACCCACGTTACGGAAGCTTGCGCCCATAACGACGGTTTCATAGCCGTGCTGCTTGTAGTATTCGTAGATTTCAGTCACAGAAACCACGCCTGGATCTTCTGCAGGTGCGTACTCTTTCTTATCGGTGTTGGCTTTGTACCAGTCCAGAATACGGCCCACAAACGGAGAAATCAGGAACACGCCTGCTTCAGCACATGCACGCGCCTGCGCGAAGGAGAACAGTAGCGTCAGGTTACAGTTGATGCCTTCTTTTTCCAGCTGTTCAGCAGCACGAATGCCCTGCCAGGTGGACGCCAGTTTGATCAAAATGCGATCGTTGCTGATGCCAGCATCGTTATACAGTTTGATCAGGTGTTTAGCTTTGGCGATTGACGCTTCGGTGTCGTAGGACAGACGCGCGTCAACTTCGGTAGAAATACGGCCCGGCACCAGTTTCAGGATTTCCAGACCGATGTTTACTGCCAGTTTGTCAGCCGCGTCCACAATCTGCTGCGCACGATCGTTGCTCTGGCCTTTCGCCCAGGTCACAGCTTCGTCGATCAGTTTGCGGTACTCAGGAATCTGTGCGGCGTTAAGAATCAGAGAAGGGTTGGTTGTTGCATCCTGCGGCTGGTACAACTTCATTGCCGCGATATCTCCGGTGTCAGCTACGACAGTGGTGAACTGACGAAGGGAGGTCAATTTATCCGTCATGATAGTCTTTCTCTTTTTACGTGCCCTGGATAATTCACGCCACCGACAGCATGCCAGCAACGGAAAAATGACAGGTTTACTTGTTAGGGGGATGTAACCGGTCTGCCCTGATGATAACACGACGGAATAGCAGCGCAACCGCAGACAGTGCGCTTACGGATAGTATGATAAACTCCGAATATTAACAGCCTGCTAAGTACCACTCCGTTCATTCAATGGTAGCGTTTACAATTTTACTTTGGCATCAACAAGAGGGACGTTAATGCCTGATTTCTTTTCCTTTATCAATGAGGTCCTGTGGGGCTCAGTGATGATCTATTTGCTGCTGGGAGCCGGAATATGGTTCACGGTACGCAGCGGTTTTATTCAGTTTCGCTATATTCGCCAGTTTGGCAAAAGTCTGAAAAACAGCATCAGCCCGCAACCCGATGGATTAACCTCTTTTCAGGCGCTCTGCACCAGCCTGGCCGCCCGCGTGGGTAGCGGTAATCTGGCGGGTGTGGCGTTAGCCATTGGCGCAGGTGGCCCGGGTGCCGTGTTCTGGATGTGGGTCACGGCGCTTATCGGCATGGCGACGTCGTTTGCCGAATGTTCACTGGCGCAGCTCTACAAAGAGCGGGATCGGCACGGTCAGTTTCGCGGCGGCCCGGCCTGGTACATGTCGAGCGGCCTGGGTATGCGCTGGATGGGCGTGCTGTTTTCTGTTTTTCTGCTCTTGGCTTACGGTCTTATTTTCAACACGGTACAAGCCAACTCGGTGGCGCATGCCCTGCGCTACGCGTTTGATTTCCCGGAATGGATCACCGGCGCGATGCTGGCTATCGCGACCCTGCTGGTTATCGTAACGGGCATCAAAGGCGTTGCGCGCCTGATGCAGTGGCTGGTGCCGGTGATGGCGCTGTTATGGGTCACCACCAGCCTGGTCGTTACCGCAATGCACATTGGTCAGCTTCCGGATGTGATCGCCACCATTTTCAAAGCCGCTTTCGGCTGGCGAGAAGCCGCAGCAGGGGCGCTGGGATATACCCTTAGCCAGGCGCTGACGGCGGGTTTCCAGCGCGGCATGTTCTCTAACGAAGCCGGAATGGGCTCCACACCGAATGCCGCTGCGGCAGCGGCTTCATGGCCCCCACACCCAGCCGCACAGGGTATCGTGCAGATGATTGGGGTATTTATCGACACCATCATTATCTGCTCCGCCAGCGCCATGATTGTGTTGCTCGCGGGCCCTGTCGCGCATACCAACAGCCCAGAAGGGATACAGATCGTTCAGCAGGCGCTGGTGAATCTTGCGGGTAGCTGGGGTGCTGGCTTTGTGTCGCTTATCGTGATCCTGTTTTCGTTCAGCTCGATTGTCGCCAATTATATTTATGCTGAAACGAACCTGATTTTTCTGCGTTTTGATTCGCGCAAAGCGCTATGGATTCTGCGGGTCGGAATCGCTGGAATGGTGATGGTCGGGTCGATGCTGAGCCTGCCGCTGGTCTGGCAACTGGCGGATGTGATTATGGCGCTGATGGCGATCACTAACCTGACGGCTATTTTGCTGCTGTCACCGGTTGTCGCGCTTATCGCCAGCGACTATTTACGCCAGCGTAAGCTGGGTCTGAAACCGGTGTTTGATGCGGCTCGTTATCCCGAAATTGAGTCACAAATTGCGCCGGGCACTTGGGATGATTTGCCACGGCAATAGCAGCCATCGATCAACTGAGGCGGATTTTTTGCTAAAGTCGCCCTAAATTTCCTGCAAGGACTGGTTATGCTGATTCTGATTTCACCTGCAAAAACGCTCGATTACCAGAGCCCGCTCGCCACCGAGCGCTATACCCAGCCCGAACTGCTGGATCATTCGCAACAGCTGATTCGTGAGGCGCGCAAACTTTCCGCCCCGCAAATTGGCAAGTTGATGAGCATCAGCGACAAACTCGCCGATCTCAATGCCACCCGTTTTCACGACTGGCAGCCGGATTTCACGCCGAAAAATGCCCGTCAGGCGATCCTCGCGTTCAAAGGTGACGTGTATACCGGCTTGCAGGCCGAAGAATTCAGCGAGGCCGATTTTGATTTCGCCCAGCAGCATCTCCGTATGTTATCGGGTCTGTACGGCGTGCTGCGCCCGCTGGATTTGATGCAGCCGTACCGTCTTGAGATGGGCATCCGCCTGGAAAATGCCAAAGGCAAAGATCTGTACCAATTCTGGGGCGATATCATCACTGAGAAGCTCAACGACGCGCTGAAAGCCCAGGGTGACAACATCGTCATCAATCTGGCATCCGATGAATATTACCGATCAGTTAAGCCGAAAAAGCTGAATGCGGAGATTATTAAACCCGTCTTCCTCGACGAGAAAAAGGGCAAATTCAAAGTCATCAGCTTCTACGCCAAAAAAGCGCGCGGGCTGATGAGCCGTTACATCATTGAAAATCGTCTGACAAAACCTGAGCAACTCACCGCATTTAACAGTGAAGGCTATTTCTTTGACGGCGACGCGTCCGAGAAAGGCGAGCTGGTGTTTAAGCGACACGAGCAGTAATTCCGCCCCTCACCCTAACCCTCTCCCCAAAGGGAGAGGAAACCGTTTTGTGCACGCTTTCATCACCACGCGGCACTGACAAACAACTCAGCGACAGTTTTCTCTCTCTCCCCTTTGGGCAGAGAGGGACGAGAAAAATCAGCGATGCTTCCAGTCCGGGCCGTGTCCGCGATCGTCATGAGGCTTGTCGCGGCGATTATCGTGACGATCGCGGTGATCGTCATGCGGATGCCAGCGGTTATCTCGCCACTCGTAATGCGATTTCCACCAGTCGTTGTCGCGCCAGCGGCCGCCATCCCAGTGGTGACCCCGATCGTCTCGATCGCCAATCTGTAATTTTACGGCTGGCACTAACGTGATTTCGGCTGCCTGCACCACCGTGGGAGCCACCAGCATCAGTGAAAGTGCAAGCAAAGCAGGTTTCAGTTTAGACATCGGGTACTCCTTCTCATTCTTGCCCTATGCGGACCGATGGAAGGAGATTACGTGAGGTGAATGCGGGTTGTTATCCTCTGCAATCCTATTCTCTAAGTGAGCGCATTTATTGGGAATTTCTGCTTTTTCCCTACACGATCTCTCCTTATTTTCTCCGTATTTGGGCATAAAAAAGGCCGGATATCATCCGGCCTGAATCATCGCGTAATAAAACTACCCGCGGGTCATCATCAGCTTACGCAGCGCGGCAAATTCCGCAGGCAGAGAATGAGACAGCAGCGGCAGATCGGCGCGATCCGCCAGCTCTTTTGGCAGCGGCAGCGACTCGCCCAGAATCTCATCCACGCTCTCTTTAAATTTCGCCGGATGCGCAGTGCCAAGGAACAATCCGTACTCACCTGGATTGAGCTGGTCACGCAGCGCGCGGTACGCAATCGCCGCATGCGGCTCAGAGATGTACCCCACCGCTTTCAGCTCGCGCATCGTCGCTTTGGTGGTTTCGTCGGTAACGGCGGCATAACCCAGATCGCTCAGACGCCAGATTTTGCGGCGGAACAGCTCTTCCACACGCGGCCAGTTGTTCGGCTGTGACACATCCATCGCGTTAGACAAGGTCGCTTTAGTCGCGTTTGGCGTCCATTTGCCCTCTTTCAGGAAACGGGGAACCGTGTCATTGGCGTTGGTGGCGGCGATAAAACGCTTCACCGGTAAACCGAGGGATTTCGCCAGCAGGCCTGCGGTCAGATCGCCGAAGTTACCGCTTGGCACGGAAATCACCAGCTGATTACGTGCTTCCTGTGGGAGCTGCGCGACCGCTTCGAAGTAATAGCAAATCTGCGCCAGCAGGCGGCTGATGTTGATAGAGTTGGCGGAGTTTAAGCCCAGCGCCACTTTCAGCTCTTCGTCGTCAAAGGCCTGTTTCACCAGCGCCTGACAAGCATCAAAATCACCGTCGATAGCCACGGTTTCAATATTGCCGCCCAGCGTACAGAACAGTTTTTCCTGCAACGGGCTGATTTTGCCCTGCGGATAGAGGATCACTACGCGCACGTTTTTCAGACCGTAAAACGCGTGAGCCACTGCCGCGCCGGTGTCACCGGACGTCGCAGTCAGGATAGTGACCGGTTTATCACCGCTGATGTGCGTCAGCATTTGCGCCATAAAACGGCCGCCAAAGTCTTTAAACGCCAGCGTCGGACCGTGGAAAAGTTCCAGGCAGCCAATGTCTGGCTCAACGGATTTTACCGGTGCCGGGAACGTAAATGCCGCGCGGACACGCTCTTCCAGCTCAGCCTGAGGAATTTCGTCGCCAATAAACGCCGAGACGATTTTGGCGCTGCGGCTGACAAAATCCTGCTTCAGCATTTCATCGATTTCGGTCAGGCTAAATTCCGGCAAGTCGTGCGGAAAGAACAACCCCTGATTTTTGCCCAGGCCCTGAGTCACCGCCTGCGCGAAGCTGACCTGCTCGTTATGATCTTTCAGATTGTAGAGTTTCATCAATTATCCCAGTACTCGTGCGCCTGCCGTGTCCAGCCGGCAAATATGAACAAAGCCTTCCTGATTTTGCAGGTAGTTTTTCGCCAGCCAATCCGCCACGCGCTGCGCGGTGTCAGGCTTATCGCATAACGCGAACAGCGTCGGGCCGGAGCCTGAAATGCCGCACGCCTGCGCGCCAATATCCAGCGACGCCTGACGCGCTTCAGTGAAGCCCGGCAGAAGTTTGGTGCGGTACGGCTCGGCGATAACGTCTTTCATCAGCTTCGCCGCTAACGCAGGCTGGCGGGTATAACAGGCGTGAATAAAGCCTGCAAGATGACGACCGTGTGCGATGCAATCCTGACGGCGGTACTGCGCGGGTAAAATCGCGCGCGCTTCGGCGGTCGACACTTTAATGCCCGGATAGGCCAGTACCCACAGCCACTCGTCAAAGCCTGGCACCTGTTGGCTGATAATGCCGTTCTCTTCGATCATCAGCTGCATACCGCCGAGGAAGCACGGTGCGACGTTGTCGTAATGAATGCTGCCGGAGATACGCCCTTCCAGCTCGCCCATCAGCGCCAGCAGGCGGTTGTTGTTCAAGGGTTTACCGCAATGTTCGTTCATCGCGACCAGCGCGGCGACGACGGAACAGGCGCTTGAACCGAGACCGGAACCAATCGGCATGCTTTTTTCAAGCGTCATCGCGACGGGGACGTTCTTGCCAATTTCCTGACAAAAGCGCTCCCAGCACTGATAAACAATATTTTCGCGCGGTTCTGGCGGCAGCTTGCTGGCGAAACGGCCCACATTATTGAGGCTAAAACTGTCGGCGGCTTCAACCGTTACCGTATCGCCCAGCGGCGAACCGTCGACCGGCGCAACCGCCGCACCCAGCACATCAAATCCGACGCTCATATTGGCGCTGGAAGCCGGGGCATAAACTTTGACCATGTTAAACTCCTAACTTCCATGACAGGGTACGGAGCAGATCGGCAAATACGCCCGCTGCAGTGACATCGTTCCCTGCGCCGTAACCGCGAAGCACAAGCGGTAATGGCTGATAATAGTGGCTGTAAAACGCGAGGGCATTTTCACCATTTTTGACTTTGAATAGCGGATCGTTACCGTCCACTTCAGCAATTTTGACGCGGCACACGCCGTCGTCTTCAATATTGCCAACATAGCGCAATACTTTGCCTTCATCACGGGCTTTCGCTACGCGAGCGGCAAAGTCATCGTCAAGCTGCGGCAAACGGCCCATAAATGCTGCGACGTCACCGCTATCATCAAATCCTGCTGGAAGAACAGGTTCGATAACGATGTCAGAAAGCTCCAGCTCGCGCCCGGTTTCACGCGCGAGGATCAGCAGCTTGCGCGCCACATCCATGCCGGAAAGATCGTCACGCGGATCTGGCTCGGTATAGCCGAGTTCGCGCGCGGCGGTGGTCGCTTCTGACAGGCTCATGCCTTCGTCCAACTTGCCGAAGATAAACGACAGTGAGCCAGAGAGAATTCCTGAGAAGCGCTGCAGTTCATCACCCGCATTCAGCAGGTTTTGCAGGTTCTCAATGACCGGTAAACCCGCACCCACGTTGGTATCGTATAAGAACTTGCGGCGCGATTTGCTGGCTGCGGTGCGCAACTGATGGTAATAATCCATCGACGAGGTGTTGGCCTTTTTGTTCGGCGTCACCACATGGAAGCCTTCGCGCAGAAAATCAGCGTACTGATCGGCCACGGCCTGATGAGAAGTACAATCGACAATCACTGGGTTAAGCAGGTGGTACTCTTTCACCAGACGGATCAAACGGCCCAGATTGAACGGCTCTTTGGCTTCGGCTAACTCCGCCTGCCAGCTTTCCAGATTCAGCCCGTGAACGTTGGTCAGCAGCGCTTTTGAGTTCGCCACCCCGCACACACGCAAATCGATATGTTTTTTCTTCAGCCAACCCTGCTGGCGCTTAACCTGTTCCAGTAACGCACCACCCACGCCGCCTACACCGATCACAAACACTTCGATGACCTGATCGGTGTTGAACAGCATCTGATGGGTAACGCGCACGCCCGTGGTCGCGTCGTCGTTACTCACCACCACAGAAATAGAGCGCTCGGAAGAGCCCTGCGCAATGGCCACGATGTTGATATTGGCGCGAGCCAGCGCAGCAAAGAACTTAGCGGAGATCCCGCGCAGGGTGCGCATGCCGTCGCCCACGACGGAAATGATCGCCAGACGTTCCTGAATCGACAGCGGCTCTAAAAGTTCTTCTTTCAGTTCCAGATAGAACTCTTCTTCCAGCGCACGACGGGCACGCATGCAATCCGCCTGCGGCACGCAGAAGCTGATGCTGTATTCGGAAGAGGACTGGGTAATCAGCACCACCGAAATACCGTTGCGTGACATCGCCGCAAATACGCGCGCCGCCATGCCGACCATGCCTTTCATGCCCGGTCCGGAAACGCTGAACATCGCCATGTTATTCAGGTTGGAAATGCCTTTAACCGGCAAATCATCTTCGTCATGGCTGGCGCCAATCAACGTACCCGGTGCCTGCGGGTTGCCAGTATTTTTGATTAAACACGGGATCTGGAATTGAGCGATAGGAGAAATAGTACGAGGATGAAGCACTTTAGCGCCGAAATACGACAGCTCCATCGCTTCCTGATACGACATTGATTTCAGCAGTCTTGCGTCCGGCACCTGACGCGGATCGCAGGTATAGACGCCGTCGACGTCAGTCCAGATCTCGCAACAATCGGCACGCAAGCACGCAGCCAGCACGGCGGCTGAATAGTCAGAACCGTTACGGCCCAGCACCACCAGCTCGCCTTTCTCGTTACCGGCGGTAAAGCCTGCCATTAAAATCATGTGATCCGCTGGAATTTTGCTGGCGGCAATGCGGCGGGTGGACTCGGCAATGTCCACTGTAGACTCGAGGTAATGTCCAACGGCCAGCAGTTTTTCGACCGGATCAATCACCGCCACTTTGTGACCGCGGGCTTCCAGAAGGCCCGCCATGATGGCGATAGAGAGTTTTTCACCACGGCAAATCAACGCCGCGTTGATGCTGTCCGGGCACTGACCGAGCAGACTGATACCGTGCAGAACATGCTTGATCTGTGCGAATTCTTGCTCAACAAAAGCTTTTAACGGTGCGAGTGGGAAACCTGGCTGCAAATCCGCCAGCCCCTGAAGCAGCTCAGTAAAAATACGTTCAGCATCGCTGATGTTCGGAAGGGCATCCTGACCACCGATGGTTTTTTCAATCATCGCCACCAGATGGTTGGTGATTTTCGCCGGGGCAGAAAGCACGGTTGCGACCTGCCCCTGCCTGGCGTTGCTTTCCAGGATATCGGCAACACGCAGAAAACGTTCTGCATTTGCCACTGATGTACCGCCGAACTTCAAGACGCGCATGGTATTACCTCAATAATCTTTAGCCGAAAAAAAAGCCCGCACTGTTTAGGTGCGGGCTTTTTTCTGTTTTTCCTGTTACGCGTCAGCCCGCATCGTTACCTGTGGTAATGATGATGGTTGTTGTAATGGTGGTGGTGCTAACGCGATTCATGGATGTTGTGTTCTCTGTCGTTATTATCTGTCTGTCCTGTATCCCTAAGGGTTAAGGGATTCGGTACCCTAAGTCAATAAATTTCTAATTTGATCACAATTTGCGCATCTTCTCTGACGCGCTGCTTGCCGTTTATTTTCATCCAGATACGACCAGTCACAACCCTTATAATCAGACTCATAAGCCATATTAAATTCAAATGTCAGATTTTTACTCTGCCAATTTTTTTTCAATATCATGAAGCAATCGGTGCAGCATGGCGGTGTCTCGCTGCTCAAGACGCCCTAACCGCTGGTGTAGCCACTCCACCATTTTTTGATCGTCGGCGACATTCAGTTGCGACAACAGGGCTTCTGCACGAACACGTAACGCACGCAGTTGGTTTTCATCAACGCTGCTCGACGCGGGTGCGGCAGTTTGCATTAAAGATGTTAATTGATAGCAATAGACCATAACCGCCTGGCCCAAATTGAGCGACGGGTAATCCGCGACCATCGGCACGCCGGTCAGAACATCGGCGAGCTCCAGTTCTTCATTTGTGAGGCCCGAATCCTCACGGCCAAACACCAACGCCGCCTTCGATATCCATTCGCTTTTTTCCGTTAGCATCGGCACTAGTTCAGCAGGCGTGGCGTAGTAATGAAATTTCGCCCGGCTGCGAGCGGTGGTCGCGACGGTGAATGAAATATCATGCAGTGCGTCGGCGAGTGTCGCGTAAGTACTTATATTATCGATAATTTCACCCGATCCGTGCGCTACCCAGCGCGTGGCAGGCTCAAGGTGAGCTTCACTCGCCACGATCCGCAAATCGTTGAATCCCATCGTCTTCATCGCGCGGGCGGCGGCGCCAATATTTTCTGCTCTTGCTGGGGAAACCAGCACTATCGACAAATGCATTTATGTTCTCTTATTAATCAGTTAGCGGGTGAAAGTGTGATCCACCTCAACATATTACGCGGCACGAATTTACAAAATTGCAACACAAATCACCGAAATAGCGTTTCACTACAAATTAAAAACGTTAAACTGTTCAGTGAGTGAATTATTGGTAAAAATGTTAACAGACATTACTTATCCGTATGTTTATTAATGATAATACCTGTATTGATAGCTTTTTCGAATTGGATTCGCGTTGTTTATTAATCAATACCTGCAACTAATTGGTTTATTGAAAATTTGTGACAAAGGCTAGCAATCGGATACGATGATTTCATCAAACTGTTAACGTGCTACAATTGAACTTGATATATGTCAACGAAGCGTAGTTTTATTGGGTGTCCGGTGTCACTTAGCCTGTTATGTTGCTGTTAAAATGGTTAGGATGACAGCCGTTTTTGACACTGTCGGGTCCAGAGGGAAACTACCCACGACCAAGCTAATGATGTTGTTGACGTTGATGGAAAGTGCATCAAGAACGCAATTACGTACTTTAGTCACGTTACGCCGGTCATGTTAATTTGCGACATGCATCAGGCAGGTCAGGGACTTTTGTACTTCCTGTTTCGATTTAGTTGGCAATTTAGGTAGCAAACATGCAGACCCCGCACATTCTTATCGTTGAAGACGAGTTGGTAACACGCAACACGTTAAAGAGCATTTTCGAAGCAGAAGG
Source organism: Enterobacter sp. 638 (assembly GCF_000016325.1). Classification (NCBI taxonomy): domain Bacteria; kingdom Pseudomonadati; phylum Pseudomonadota; class Gammaproteobacteria; order Enterobacterales; family Enterobacteriaceae; genus Enterobacter; species Enterobacter sp. 638. The sequence continues at coordinate 631,164 of NC_009436.1, read as the reverse complement.
CTACGATGTCTTTGAAGCGACCGATGGCGCAGAGATGCATCAGATCCTGTCTGAAAATGATATCAATCTGGTCATCATGGACATCAATCTGCCAGGTAAAAACGGCCTTCTTCTGGCGCGCGAACTGCGTGAACAGGCGAATGTGGCGTTAATGTTCCTGACAGGCCGTGACAATGAAGTGGATAAAATCCTCGGCCTGGAAATCGGCGCTGATGACTACATCACCAAACCGTTCAACCCACGTGAGTTGACGATTCGTGCACGCAATCTGCTGTCCCGCACCATGAATCTGGGTACGGTGAGCGAAGAGCGTCGTAGCGTCGACAGCTACAAATTCAACGGCTGGGAACTTGATATTAACAGTCGTTCGCTGGTTAGCCCGAACGGTGAACAGTATAAGCTGCCGCGCAGTGAATTCCGCGCCATGCTGCACTTCTGCGAAAATCCGGGCAAAATTCAGTCCCGCGCAGAACTGCTGAAAAAAATGACCGGCCGTGAGCTGAAGCCACACGACCGTACTGTTGATGTAACGATCCGTCGTATTCGTAAACATTTCGAATCTACGCCGGATACGCCAGAAATCATCGCCACGATTCATGGCGAAGGTTACCGTTTCTGCGGCGACCTGCAGGAATAATCCCGCATTCAAGGCATTAAAAACGGCGCTTAACGCGCCGTTTTTTTATTTCCAAATCCGTAAAGCATCGTCATCCATATTATTCGACGAGTCACCATCTGGCGGGTCGCTACGTTTTGACTGCGACAGCGAATACCAGTCAAAGTGACGCGTGAGATACATCACCGCAAACAATGCGATTGCCAGCACGGCCGACCCCAACAGCAGCGCACTGTCTTCCGAGCGCAGCAAGAACCACATCACCGCATCAAGCCCTAACAGTGCCAGGATAAACACCGCGCTGCGCCTCCAGCCTTTAAGCACCGCCTGCAAATACACCCCGTTCATCATCGCGCCGACCAGGCTTGCGATAATCCAGGCGGACGTAAATCCAACGTGCTCTGACAGTGCCAGCAAGACCAGATAAAACAGCACTAGCGACAGTCCAACTAGCAGGTACTGCATCGGGTGCAGACGAAGATGGGTTAGTGTCTCGTAGACAAAGAACGCCATAAACGTCAGCGCGATCAGCAAAACGGCATATTTGATGGCGCGGTCAGTCAGTTGATACTGATCGGCAGGCGTCGCCACGGTCACGCTAAAGGCGGGAACGTGTCGCCACTCGGGCTGCTCTTGATCGCCAAACAGGCTTTCGAGATTGTTAGCAAACCAACTGCTTTTCCAGCTTGCCTGGAAACCCGACGCGCTAATCTCACGCTGAACCGGTAAGTAATCACCCATAAAACCCGGATGCGGCCAGTTGCTGCGTAACGTTAGCTCGCTGTTACGCCCGACAGGCACGACGGAAAAACTGCCCGTCCCGTTGAGGCTCAGCGACATATCCAGCGTCAGGGTTTTCATCGCCAGCAGATTTTCATTCAGCGGAATATGAATGCCCGGCAATTCGCCCGAAACACCAGAACCGGGTTCAACAGTCAGCGCTTCGCCGTTGATTTTCGAGATACTTACCGCGCCGATCCCCCGCGCATCGCCCACGCCGACCACAACAAACGGCTGCCCAAGGGTGATCGTTTCGCCTTTTAAACGCGTTAATTTTTCAGTGCTAAACTGCGCTTTTAGCGTGAGATCGGTGGTCCAGATTTGTCCGTCATAGATACCAATGCTTCTGGATTGCACCTGCTGATTGCCGTCGATAACCAATGATTCCGGCAGCACAAAATGCAGATAACTGCGCTTATGTTCGACCTCTTTTTTATCCTCAATTTTGTAGTAGATCTCGGTGACCGGAATGGCGATAAGTGGCCCGGTGAGCTGCTGCGGCCCGCTGGTGCTTTGTCGTAGCGTGTCTTCCACGTCGTCACGATAGCTGGCGCGCTCCGAAATCAGGTTACTCACCATCAACAACGGCACTAACAACAGCAGGATGCACCCAATCAGGGTGCTGACTTTCCAGAACAGGGGGGATTTTTTCATGACCTTCTCCTTTGTGATGAAAGGAGCATAACGAGGCTATGTGCGGTCAGTTTGAAGTTATGTGAAGGGACGGTGAAGTGTCAGTAGCGCCTCGACGCCGCCTTCTTCGCGGTTGCGAAGCTGGATATCGCCATGGTGCAGACGGGCGACTTCCTGGACAAAGGCCAGCCCCAGCCCGCTGCTTTTCAGCCCATTTTCACGCGGGAGCGAATAAAAGCGCTCAAAAATGCGGGTATGTGCGTACTCAGGAATGCCGCTGCCGCTATCGGTTACGCTGAGCTGCACTTTTTTGTGCACCTCTCGGGCAGCAAGCTCGATGCTTCCCCCTTCGGGCGTAAAATCGAGGGCATTATCCAGCAGATTACCCAGTGCCTGCTCGAGTAAATCCTCGTCGCCTTCGACTGCCGTTAACGTATTTTGCCAGGTCAGGGTGATATTTTTGGCAGCGAGTAACGCCGCGCGCGCCGTGCTCAAACGTGTAAACAGGGCGTCGATATTCACGCTATCAGGCGTGATCTCCACGCGATTTTCCAGCCGCGCCTGCTCAAGGAGTTTCTCAACCAGCGACTGCATGCGTGCGTTTTGCACCAGAATATTATCGACAAACCGCGCGGCAACCTGCGGCGGCGGCTGTTCCGCCAGAATCTCAGCCGAACCGCGAATGGCCGCCAGCGGGCTTTTCAGCTCGTGGGTCAACGCGTGGACGTAGTGTTCGATATAATTTTTGCCTTCGAGGCGAATGCGCATATTTTCCAGCGCCTGCGCTAGTTTGCGCAGTTCGCTACTTCCCGGATCGGGCAGCGGCAGAGGGGTATCCGTCGTCACCGAATCGGCATAGCGCGACAGTGAACTGATTGAGCGATTAATCCACCACGCCACCACCAGCCCAATCAGCAGTGCGATACCCAGTAGCGCCGCGCCAGCCCATAAAATCCGGCGCTCACTGCGATGGATAACCGGTGCCATCGCGCTATTGGGTTTGCCTACCGATAACACGCCAATAATCTTTCCGTGGTCAATAATAGGCGCGGCGACATACATCACGGTGCTTTGCGGATCGTCAGGGTTAATTTGCGTGCTACGCGCGCCATAGTCGCCACGCAACGTTTTCCACACATCGTTCCAGCGCGAATAATCTTCGCCGAGCGCTTTACCGGCCGAATCGAACACCACCCTGCCCTGCGCATCCGTCATGTACACATGATATTCGTTGCGCACTTTATGGATGCCGCCAATGTTGGCGCGAAACGGACGCAAATGAAGCTGCGAGAACGCCTGGGCCAATCGGCCATTTTGCGCAGCGCCTGACAGCAAATCGTCACGTCCCACTTCTGCCAGCAGAGTGGCGGTATCAATCAGCGTCCCTTCCGTAGCCCTGCGCACGCCAGGCTTCACTTCCTGGACAAATATCGACAGCACAAACCACGCGGCAATCGCCACAATCAGGAAATAGCCCAATAACAACCGCATACCGATGCGCATCAGTATAATCCCAGGCTGTAGCCCATTCCGCGATGAGTGCTGATCGGCGAAAGATCAGCATTAATGGCGCGCAGCTTGGCACGCAGGGTTTTGATATGGGTATCGACCGTGCGATCAAAACTGTCGCCCTCATCGCCCCAGACTTTGTCCATCAACTGCTGACGAGAAAATACGCGGCCAGGCGCGTTCAGCAGGGTTTTCAGAAGTAAAAATTCATACCGTGTGAGCGGCAAAGCGTGCCCGCACCAGCTGATGTGCGCCGCAGGCTCGTTAAGCTCGAATTGACCAATGCGGACGATGTCAGAAGGCGCCGCAGATTTTTGCATCCGTCGTAAAATGGTTCTGACACGCGCGCAGACTTCGCGGGGAGAAAAGGGCTTAGCGACGTAGTCATCCGCCCCCATTTCCAGACCAAGCAGTTTATCCACTTCATCACTTCGTGCCGTGAGAAACAGCACCGGCAGCGACGGATGCTGCGCCAGGAGCTGACGGCACAGCTCAAAACCGCTGATATCCGGCAGCCCCACGTCGAGAATGGCCAGCGCCGGAGCCTGCCGATGCGCCTCATCCAGCGCAGGAAGCCCACGCTCAAAGGCTTTCACGGCGAATCCTTCCTGCGAAAGCATGTAAATGAGCGTCTCGGCAATGCTGATCTCATCTTCTACCAGCCAAATCAACGGTTGCTGCATCGTCATTCCCTGCATTAACGCCACGGCATAATCGGTACTGCGCTCAGCGCATTTTTCGGCGAGCCTTCGACCACTTTATCCGAGTACGCCAGATAGGCTAACGTGTTGCGCTTCGCATCGTAAAAACGCACGACCTGGAGTTTTTTAAACACTAGCGAGGTACGCTTCTGGAACACGACGTCACCCTGCGCTTTACCGTTTTTGATTTTGTCGCTCAACTCCACCGGCCCCACCTGCTGGCAAGAGATCGCCGCATCAGCCGTATCTTCAGCCAGGCCAAGCCCACCTTTAATGCCGCCCGTTTTAGCGCGACTGATGTAGCACGTGACGTTCTTGACGTCGGGATCGTCAAACGCTTCGACGACAATTTTGTGGTCCGGACCAAAGACTTTAAATACGGTGTCAACGGAGCCTACTTCTTCTGCAAACGCGGTACGCCCGACCAATACCATCAGAGCGGTGAAGATCAATGTCTTGTATTTCATATTGTTACCATTTTTTAAAATTGCATTTAGCGATTATTCAATAATCCAGATAAAAACCTAGCAAGATCACAGGATTAAAAAATTCATCCCGATAATGTGCGGCAAAAAGCATGAATGCGCAAAAAAAACACCGAATGCTAAAACATCAAAAAATGCTATTATCCGCTACCCTGTTATCAGGCACCTGCTGTTTTAAGGATGAGGATAGTATATGGATCAGGCTGGAATTATTCGCGATCTGCTTACCTGGCTGGAAGGTCATCTTGACCAGCCATTGTCACTGGATAATGTGGCGGCTAAAGCAGGCTATTCCAAGTGGCATCTGCAAAGGATGTTCAAAGATGTCACCGGTCATGCTATCGGTGCCTATATTCGTGCGCGTCGACTGTCAAAATCTGCCGTCGCCCTGCGCCTGACGGCACGTCCGATTCTGGATATTGCCCTGCAATACCGTTTCGACTCGCAACAAACATTCACCCGCGCCTTTAAAAAACAGTTCTCGTTGACGCCTGCGCTTTATCGCCGCTCGCCCGACTGGAGCTCGTTCGGTATGCGTCCGCCGCTGCGTCTGGGTGAATTCGCCATGCCGAAACATGAGTTTGTCACGCTGCCCGAAACGCACCTGATCGGCACAACGCAAAGCTACACCTGTTCGCTTGAGCAGATTTCCGAATTCCGTCATCAAATGCGTGTGCAGTTCTGGCGCGATTTCCTGAGCCACGCGCCGGCCATTCCGCCGCTGCTGTATGGTCTGAACCAGACGCATCCAAGCCAGGAAAAAGACGACGAACAGGAAGTGTTTTACACCACCGCACTCACCCCAGAAATGGCCAATGGCTATGTTCAGGGATCGAAACCGGTTGTGCTTGAAGGCGGTGACTACGTGATGTTCACCTATGAAGGGCTGGGCACGGGCGTTCAGGAATTCATCCTGACCGTTTACGGAACCTGCATGCCAATGCTGAATCTGAACCGCCGTAAAGGTCAGGACATTGAGCGTTACTATCCGACCAGCGATGTGAAGCCGGAAGAACGCCCAATCGATCTGCGTATGGAATACCTGGTTCCGATTCGCCGCTAGCGCTGTAGCTCATCCAGTGCAGGGGCGTCCAGATGCGAGATGTCCCCTGCCATTTCCACCACCCAACCAGACGCCAGCCATGGGCTTTCCTGATAGTCGATGCGAGAAATAGAGCAGTTGCGCAGACGCAAACGGCGCTCCGCATAGGCGGGCAATCCAAGAATTGTACTCACCAGACAACCCAGCGCAATGCCGTGACTCACCAGCAGCGGACGACTGCCTTCTGGCAACTTCAGGCAATCCGCCAGAGCCGCCTGCACACGCACGCTCAGCTCCTGCATGGATTCACCATCAGGAATGCGGCCATCTTCCGTCCCGTTCACCAGCGTACGACGCCAGCCCTCCTCCTCGTCAGTTAAAGAATCCACATGGCGTTTTTCCAGCACGCCCATGTCGAGTTCGCGCAGACGCGGATCGAGGATGATGTCGCAGCCACAGGCATCGGCAATAATACGTGCCGTTTGCTGGGTACGACCGAGATCGCTGGCAATGATGTGCGTGATGCCTAACGTTCTGGCACGTTCCGCCACTTGCCGCGCTTGTTGCTCACCTTTGGCGGTGAGAGGACTGTCTGACTGCCCTTGAATACGTCGCTCGGCGTTCCACTGCGTTTCACCGTGGCGAACAAGGTAAACCTGTAACATGCTATTTTTCCGTTATACTGCGATGAATTTTTTTTAAACTGAGCTTAATTATGCACCAGGTTGTCTCCGCTACCACCAATCCTGCCAAAATTCAGGCAATTCTAAGGGCATTTGAGGAGATCTTCGGCGAAGGATCCTGCCATATCGAGGCTGTCGCCGTCGAGAGTGGTGTCCCTGAACAGCCGTTTGGCAGTGAGGAAACGCGGGCTGGCGCACGAAATCGCGTACTCAATGCAAAAGCGCTGCGCTCTGATGCCGATTTTTGGGTGGCGATAGAAGCGGGAATTGACGACGGCGCGACGTTTAGCTGGGTGGTGATTGAAAACCGCGAGCAGCGCGGAGAAGCGCGTTCCGCCACGTTGCCGCTGCCCGCCATCATTCTGGAAAAAGTACGAGCAGGTGAAGCCCTCGGCCCGGTGATGTCACAGTACACTGGCATCGACGAAATTGGCCGCAAAGAAGGAGCCATCGGCGTGTTTACCGCAGGCGCACTGACGCGCTCAAGCGTCTACCATCAGGCCGTTATTCTGGCGTTAAGCCCGTTTCACAACGCGATTTATCGCTGAACGCCTAACAGGACTGACTCCAGCCACTGACGCAGTTCAACCGGTGCGGATTTCAGGCTGTTCGACCCGCGGGTAATCGTTGCGATGCCCGCGCCCAGCTCGGTTTTCAACTCGCGCTGGCTCATCTCGCCCCGCAGTAATTCTTCAATAATGCGCACCCGCGTGCCCAATGCTTCGCGTTCATCAGGCGTGAGCATCAGCTGCATCAGGGGTAAATGCAGATCGTGTTCATAGGACTGGCGAAGCAGCTCCACAAAGCGAAGCCACTCCTGATTGCGCTGTTCGGCCATCGCCGATGAATAAGGGGAATTCTGGGTCATGTTATGCCGCCGTTTTTCCATTGTACTCTTTGACGAGTACAGCATAACACAACCCACGCCAATCAGTAACGTCGCTCCCACTCCGCATCGCTCATCAGGGTATCTTTCTGCCCCATGAAGTAGCGGTAGTAGGCGTCATAGGCCATCACATTTTTCACATAGCCACGCGTTTCAGAGAACGGAATACTCTCGACAAACGCCACGGCGTCAATGCGTCCGGCACTGTTCCCTAGCCAGGTACGCACGCGTCCAGGCCCGGCGTTATACGCCGCCGATGCGAAGATGCGGTTCTCACCAAACTGCTGATAAACGTACTGCAAATAGCTGGTGCCAATATTGATGTTGGTGTCCGGATCCAACAGCTGCGAAGGGCTGCTGTAACCTGGAATGTTAAACATCTTCACCGTATGCGTCGCGGTGCCGGGCATGATTTGCATCAGGCCGCTGGCCCCCACCGGTGAGCGCACTTTCGGGTTCCAGGCGCTCTCTTGACGGGCAATCGCCATCGCATAACTCTTCGGAATGTCTTTTCCGCTGGTATAGCGATCGAACAGATCTTTGTAGGCCAGCGGGAAACGCTCTTCAAGATGATCCCACAGCTTACCGGCGATCGTCGCCTGCACGCTCAGATCCCACCAACGATTATCAAAGGCATAACGTGCAAGCTGGGCCTTTTCATCCGTCGTGCGGCTGGTGACCAGATTGGCCCATTCGCTGCGCGCGGTATTATCCATATTCCAGTACATCAGCTCGCGTACGCGCGCCATTTCCGGCCCTTGAACCAGTGCCGGGCTGGCATTCGCCGGCGCTTTGTCGATTTTAAGCTGGTACTCTTCGCCCAGACGCTGCGCCGCAGCCATCGGGTAGAAACCGCGCTGCAACATCAGCGAATGCAGGATCTCTTTCGCTTCACCTTCGCGGCCGCGCTCCATCAGCAAATCAGCCTGCCAGTAGCGCCATTCGTCTTTCTCTTTCGCATCCATCGGCAGACGTGATAGCCAGGTATTTAAGCCACGACGATCGCCCGTGCCCAGCGCCATACGCACCCGGCGCTCCACCAGCGAAGTGGAATTGGAACGCATAATCGCGTCGTCACGCCAGCGCGCTTGCTCATCGGTGACGTCCGTCCCCATCAAACGCCACGCCACAATATCGCGCAGCTCCTGGGTTTGATCGTCATTCAGCTGCTGCACCTGCACCAGTTGCGGAATCATCAACCGGGCATTTTCAACGTCATTGCGTGCCACGCTGCTAAAGGCCACAGCAGCCATCTGGCGGGTAAAATCGGTCGCGCCGGTTGAACGGGCAAACGTCATCACCGAGTTAGGATCGTTCGCCAACTGGATCACGGCGGTAGAAATCGTTTGATAGTCGGACGGCATTTGCCCCGCGAGTGTCGTCACCAGGCGCGTATTGCCCGCTTTCATCGCCAGACGGATGCGCTCAAGATAGGCCAGCGGATCCTGTTTACCGGACGCGCGCCACGCGCCGAACAGTGAATCACAGGCATTCGGCTGACTCTTACCCGACAGCCACAGCTCTTTCGCGCCGTTCCACGCTTCTTCGGCTTGTCCGGTATTCCACTTGGCATAGTAGTAATTACACTGCGCTTCAGTCGTTCCCGGTTTGTCCGGGCTGAACGCCAGCAAACCACGCCAGTCCTCACGTCGCGCCAGCTCGTTCACAAAACGTGATTGCAGCGTGCGGGCGGGCGGCAGCGTTGGGTTTGCCTGAATAAAATTCGCGACGGTGACCGTCGGCTGGTTCATCAGATCGTCAGTGATTTGACGATATTCAAGATACGGGTACAGAGGATAATCTTTCAGCGTGGGCATCAAGGCCTGCACGGTATCCATCTGTTTACTGTCCCACGCCTGCTTGATTTGTGCATAGCGGTTACGTTGTTCATCCAGTGAATCAGCTCGCGCGGCGTTGCTTATCGTCAGCACGCACACGCTGGCAGCCAGCAGACGCCAGACCACCTGTTTGGCTTTTTCCACAAGCTCTCCTTCATATTGTTGATTTCAGTTGTAGCGTCGTGCCACGTCAAAAATGTCATTCACTTATGCTAACCAGGAGTACCACAACGCGCCACGCTGCGGACACTTTTTTACCTTTCTTGCGCGTTTTAACACTCCCGAAGTTCCTGGCTGGGATTAGCCACTGAAAAAGGCTACACTTCGCAGCTGAATTCTATTTTCTCTACTATAAAAGAGGCGAAGTCCACGTGGCTCAATTCGTTTATACCATGCATCGTGTCGGCAAAGTCGTTCCGCCGAAACGTCATATTCTGAAAAATATCTCGCTGAGCTTCTTCCCGGGCGCAAAAATCGGTGTTCTGGGTCTCAACGGTGCCGGTAAGTCCACCCTGCTGCGCATCATGGCGGGCATCGATACCGATATCGAAGGTGAAGCTCGCCCACAGCCTGGTCTCAAAATCGGTTACCTGCCACAGGAACCAAAGCTGAACCCAGAACACACAGTACGTGAATCCATCGAAGAAGCCGTTTCTGAAGTGGTTAACGCGCTGAAAGGTCTGGATGAGGTGTACGCGAAGTACGCTGAGCCGGACGCTGATTTCGACAAGCTGGCGGCGCAACAGGGTAAATTTGAAGAAATTATCCAGGCGCACGACGGTCACAACCTGAACGTACAGCTGGAGCGTGCTGCCGATGCCCTGCGTCTGCCGGACTGGGACGCGAAAGTTGAAAAACTCTCCGGGGGTGAACGCCGCCGCGTCGCGCTGTGCCGTCTGCTGCTGGAAAAGCCAGACATGCTGCTGCTCGACGAACCAACGAACCACCTGGATGCTGAATCCGTGGCGTGGCTTGAGCGCTTCCTGCACGACTTCGAAGGCACCGTGGTGGCAATTACCCACGACCGTTACTTCCTCGATAACGTTGCGGGTTGGATTCTTGAGCTTGACCGCGGCGAAGGTATTCCGTGGGAAGGCAACTACTCCTCCTGGCTGGAGCAGAAAGATCAGCGCCTGGCGCAGGAAGCTTCTCAGGAAGCGGCTCGTCGTAAGTCGATTGAGAAAGAGCTGGAGTGGGTTCGTCAGGGCGCGAAAGGCCGCCAGTCTAAGGGTAAAGCCCGTCTGGCTCGCTTTGAAGAACTGAACAGTTCCGAATACCAGAAACGTAACGAAACCAACGAACTGTTTATCCCACCAGGAGCACGTCTGGGCGATAAAGTCGTTGAAGTGAACAATCTGCGTAAATCCTACGGCGATCGCCTGCTGATTGACGACCTGAGCTTCTCCGTGCCAAAAGGCGCGATTGTCGGGATCATCGGCCCGAACGGCGCGGGTAAATCAACGCTGTTCCGCATGATGTCCGGTCAGGAACAGCCTGACAGCGGCACGATTACGCTTGGCGAGACCGTGAAACTGGCCTCCGTTGATCAGTTCCGTGATTCAATGGATAACAGCAAAACCGTTTGGGAAGAAGTGTCCGGCGGGCAAGATATCATGCGTATCGGAAACACTGAGATGCCAAGCCGCGCCTACGTTGGCCGCTTCAACTTCAAAGGTGTTGATCAGGGGAAACGCGTCGGCGAACTGTCCGGTGGTGAGCGTGGTCGTCTGCATCTGGCGAAGCTGCTGCAGGTTGGCGGTAACGTGTTGCTGCTCGATGAACCAACCAACGACCTGGACATCGAAACCCTGCGCGCGCTGGAAAACGCCATGCTGGAGTTCCCAGGCTGTGCAATGGTTATCTCGCATGACCGTTGGTTCCTTGACCGCGTAGCGACCCACATTCTGGATTATCAGGATGAAGGTAAAGTGGAGTTCTTCGAAGGTAACTTCACCGAATACGAAGAGTACAAGAAACGCACGCTTGGCGCAGACGCGCTGGAGCCGAAGCGTATCAAGTACAAGCGTATCTCCAAGTAAAAACAAAACGGCAACTTCGGTTGCCGTTTTTAGTTTTTCGCCCTCTCCCTGTAGGACAGTGCCGGGGTGAGGAAAGGTAAAAGCAAAAGGCAACCTCAGTTGCCTCCCTCTCCCTGTGGGAAAGTACCGGGGTGAGGCAAGGTAAAAGCAAAAGGCAACCTCAGTTGCCTTTTTGGTGTTTTCTCCCTTTCCCCGTGGGAGAGGGCCGGGGTGAGGCAAGGTAAAAGCAAAAGGCAACCTCAGTTGCCTTTTTGGTGTTTTCTCCCTCTCCCTGTGGGAGAGGGCCGGGGTGAGGGCATCAGACCGCACAGAGCTAGAACTACCCACTCACATAAAACCGTTTCACCTCATCGTACTGCAGCGCAAAATCCACATAGCTCATCAGCGCGGGAGAGTTCAGCTTACGGCTTGGATACGCCAGCCACAGCTCATTGCCCTCGACGTTCCACTCCGATAACACCTGCACCAGCGCGCCATTCTCAAGTTTATCCTCCAGCAAAAATGCCGGTAACAGCGTAATCCCTGCCCCCGCGATGGCACTTTCTCGGGCATACACCAGGTTATCGCTGATGTGCGCATTATCCGGCAGATGGCGATAGTCTTCGCTTTCGCGGCGCAGCAGCCACTCAGGCCAGGCTTTGTGCGTGATGCAACGATGCTCAACGAGCTGGCGCGGGTGTTCCAGCGGCTCACAGCGTGCCAGATAGTCGGGTGACGCGAGCATATAGCGCGGGCAGTGACCAATCATGCGGCCAATCAATGACGAGTCTTGCGGCTTACCGGTGCGAAGAGCCACGTCAAAACCGGATTCCACCAGATCAAGCAGATCGTCAGAAATACAGACATCAAGCGACACATCAGGATAACGGCGCTGAAAATCAGCGTTCAGATGCGCCAGCAGCGTTGCTCCAATCCCCGCAGGACAGGTAATGCGCAGCCGCCCGCTGGGATTATCACGCAGGCGTTGAATGGCGTATTCCGCGCGTTCGCTCGCCGCCAGCATCTCGCGGCAATGCACCAGATAGTGCTCGCCCGCAAACGTCAGGTTGAGCTTGCGGGTGGTTCGATTGAGCAGCCGGATACCCACCTGCTGCTCAAGTTGGCTCACGCGCTGGCTCACGCTGGACTTCGGTAAACCCGCTTTACGCGCGGCGGCAGTAAAGCTGCCCATCTCTGCCACCAGCGCAAACAGGGCCATATCCTGAAGCTGTTTAAACATACTGTTCATCCTGAGTGAACACTTCGTTCTTGATTGTCCATCTTATCACGCGTCTGGCGGCTGAATAGACTAGCCTCAACATAACGTCATTCATGAGGAGCTCACCATGCCAGTTAAAGCCATCGCCGTGAACCCGAACGCACCTTCAACATTCATTGAAATCACCCAACCCATGCCGCAGCCGGGTGAACACGATCTGCTGGTCGAAGTGAAAGCGGTTTCCATCAACCCGGTTGATACCAAAGTCCATGCCGGTATCGTGAAAAACGGTCTGCAGGCACCGCGTATTCTGGGATGGGATGCCAGTGGGATCGTCAAAGCCGTCGGTGCAGGCGTCACGCAATTCAAGCCCGGCGATGAAGTGTGGTATGCGGGTGATATCACTCGTCCAGGCAGTAACACCAGCCACCAGCTTATCGACGCACGGATTGTCGGCCACAAGCCAACCCGTCTTGACTGGGCGTCAGCCGCCGCGTTGCCATTAACGGCCCTGACCGCGTGGGAAGGACTGTTTGAGCGTCTGAACATTCAGGACGCCGGTGCGGGCAAAACGCTGCTGATTATCGGCGGTGCGGGCGGAGTAGGATCGCTGGCGATCCCGTTTGCGAAGCACAACAGCAACGTTAAAGTGATCGCTACGGCATCTCGGGAGGATTCCGCGCAGTGGTGTCGGGATCGTGGCGCGGATCTGGTGGTGAACTACCGCGAACTCCAGGGTGGACTGGCGAAACATGACATCAAATTCGTGGATTACATTTTCATTCTCAATGATACCGACGGTCATTGGGCTGCCGTGAGTGAGCTGATTGCCCCGCAGGGACATATTTGCAGCATCGTGGAGAACGATCGTCCGCTGGATCAAAACGCGCTTAAGTCAAAATCTGCCGCGCTGCACTGGGAATTTATGTACACCCGCAGCATGTATCAGACCGCCGATATGGCGCGTCAGGGCGAGATTTTAAATGAGGTGGCAAAGCTGGTGGATGATGGTGTGGTGGAGAGTTCGCTCAGCGAAACGCTGCACGGTTTGAGCGTGGAGAACATCACGCAAGCGCACCGAAAAGTGCTGGACGGGCATATGCGCGGGAAAGTGGTGGTGACGTTCTAAGTTGTCTGATTCCCTCACCCTAACCCTCTCCCAAAGGGAGAGGGAATGCTCGGGGATATCTTTCACTCTCTCCCAAGGGAAAGGGAATGCTCGGGGCCATCTTTCTCCCTCTCCCCAAGGGAAAGGGAACGCTCGGGGATATCTTTCACTCTCTCCCAAGGGAAAGGGAACGCTCGGGAATAGCTTTCACTCTCTCCCAAGGGAAAGGGGACGCTCGGGAATAGCTTTCACCCTATCTACAAGGGAAAGGGAACGCTCGGGAATAGCTTTCACTCTCTCCCAAGGGAAAGGGGACGCTCGGGAATAGCTTTCACTCTCTCCCAAGGGAAAGGGAATGCTCGGGGATATCTTTCACTCTCTCCCAAGGGAAAGGGAATGCTCGGGGCAATCTTTCTCCCTCTCCCCAAGGGAAAGGGAACGCTCGGGGCCATCTTTCTCCCTCTCCCATTGGGAGAGGGCTGGGGTGAGGGGGAAAATTTACCCCTGCTCGCCCATCAATCCTTTCACCAGCTCAACGCAGCGCAGGAAGCGGTTGTCGTAATCTGACTCTTCCACATGCACAAACTCCACGTTATTTTCGTGCAGCATCTCCACCAGCATGGTCTGGAACTCTTTTCTGTCGACCGAGCTGCCCAGGCTGCGCATCCCATCGGCCACCCACGGCGTGTTGTTTTCCAGCAGGATCACCAGGTCAAAACGGTACTCATCAATCAGCGCTTGTACGAACGGATGCTCACGCCCTTCGTACTTTTTACAAAACGCCTGAGTCGTCACAAAATCAGTATCCACAAACGCCACTTTATTGGCGTATTTCACCGCGAAATCAATGTACTGCGCGTGTCCCAGTGCGATTTTATCGTAATCGGAATACTGGAGCGCCATCTCGTCGCCGCCAAGGTGCGAGAAAACGTAATCACGCCCGTATTCCCACGCACTGGTGGTATTGAAAATATTGGCGAGCTTGTTCACCAGCGTCGACTTACCGCTCGACTCCCCGCCCAGAATCGCCACCGTGCGCACAAAGAACGGCTTCACTTCCGTCGGAATATAGTCCCAGTAGCGGAACGGGTTTTCGCGAATCTGTCCGCCGCTGATATTCATAAAGGTGCGCTTAGGATCGATAAGCACCGTTTCAGTACCCAAATGCTCGCGGAACTGCGGGGCATCAGACTCTTCAGAGGTGTAGATCCAGTTAGGCGTAATCCCCTTCTCTTCCATAAACGCTTTGATGCCGTTACTCCAGACATCCCAGCCGTGCGGATACGGCTCCATGCCCTCTTCGTTAAAGGCATGAATGCGAATATTTTTCTGGTATTTAAAGGTCTGGAGCAGCCAGCGCAGGCGGTCGGAAACGGTCGGCTGTTGCGACATCGCGCTGTCTTCAAACAGGGCACGGTCACGCGTGTCGTCGTAACCCATGATGATATGCAGCTCATCGACCTGGCTACAGGCGCGCTGAATCAAATAGATATGCCCGGTATGCAGCGGGTAAAACTTGCCGAACACCACGCCGATATTCTTTTGCATCCGTGGGAATTCAAGCCCGAGGAAACGATGCAGCGCCTCCAGCTTTTGCGCGCTGGGGCTTTTGATTTTGGCATTGAGAAGCTGGCTCAAGTAGCCCTTGGTCATGCCGCTGGCTTCGGCCACCTGCTGCAAAGTACAGCCTTTCTGGCGGATCGCGGTTTTGAGATAGTCAAATGCTGACACAAGAGCCTCCTGCTAAATGGATTTGCCCGGCCGGACCCAGCCGGGAAATAAAGTATGACGGGGTTAATTATAAGTCGTCAAAGACGCTGAGTGCATCCGAGAGTTTTTTGACGGGGAAAACCTTCATCCCTTCCGGCACTTTTTTCGGCACATTGGCAGCGGGGACAATCGCGCGACGGAAGCCGTGTTTAGCCGCTTCTGAAATACGCTCCTGCCCGCTCGGAACCGGACGAATTTCCCCGGCCAGCCCGACTTCACCAAATACCACCAGATCCTGCGGCAACGGGCGATTGCGCAGACTGGACACCATCGCCAGCAGCAGCGCGAGATCGGCACTGGTTTCCGTGACTTTCACACCGCCGACAACGTTCACGAAAACGTCCTGATCCGCCATTTGCAAACCGCCATGACGGTGCAACACCGCCAGCAGAATCGCTAATCGGTTTTGCTCCAGGCCCACCGCGACGCGGCGTGGATTGCCCATCATCGACTGATCCACTAACGCCTGGATCTCGACCAGCAGCGGACGCGTCCCTTCCCACAGCACCATCACCGAGCTGCCGGAGGTGACTTCTTCACCGCGGCTCAGGAAAATCGCCGACGGGTTGCTGACTTCACGCAGCCCCTGTTCGGTCATGGCGAACACACCCAGCTCATTCACCGCACCGAAACGGTTTTTATGGCTGCGTAGCGTGCGAAAGCGGGAATCGGCATCGCCGTCCAGCATGACGGAACAGTCGATACAGTGCTCAAGCACTTTCGGGCCAGCCAGCGAGCCGTCTTTGGTGACATGGCCGACCATCACAATCGCAACGCCGCGCGTTTTGGCAAAGCGCGTCAGATAGGCCGCGGTTTCACGCACCTGGGCCACGCTGCCCGGCGAGGACTGGATGTCCGCCATGTGCATCACCTGAATGGAGTCAATCACCATCAGCTTTGGCTGCTCTTCTTCGGCAATCATGCAGATCTGCTCAATGCTGGTTTCCGAGAGCATATTGAGATTACCGGTCGGCAGGCCAAGACGGTGCGCACGCATCGCCACCTGTTGTAGGGACTCTTCGCCCGTGACGTACAGGGTTTTCATCTGCTCTGAGAGTCTGCACAGCGTTTGCAGCAGTAGCGTGGATTTACCCGCCCCCGGATTACCCCCGATCAGAATCGCACTGCCCGGCACGACGCCGCCGCCCAGCACGCGGTCAAACTCTTTAAATCCGGTAGAAAAGCGCGGCACTTCGTCCAGGCTGATGTCTGAAAGTTTCTGAACTTTAGAAATGCCGGAATTGCCCGCGTAGCCGCTCAGGCGTTCGTTGCGAGCGACCGTTGGCGAAGCGGCCACACCACGCACTTCAGTGATGGTATTCCACGCCTGGCAGGCGCTGCACTGCCCCTGCCAGCGCGGATAATCCGCACCACATTCATTACAGACAAATGCGCGTTTTGGAGCTTTCGCCATGGTTTACCTCTTTATTTGTGATTCACGCTGCCGGACAGGATGCAAAACACGCCCATCAGGTCAGCATGACGGATAGTCACTTCCGTCTTTTCATTCACTTTTGGCTTGGCATGATAAGCGATGCCAAGTCCCGACACCTTGATCATCGGCAGATCGTTCGCCCCGTCGCCAATGGCCACGGTCTGCTCAACAGGAATTTCGTATTTTTCCGCCAGACGCATCAGCGTGTTGGCTTTGTACTGCGCATCCACGATATCGCCGATCACCTGGCCGGTCAGTTTCCCGTCCATGATCTCCAGTTCGTTGGCGACCACCGTCGTCAGGCGCAGCTTGTCGCGCAGATAATCCGCGAAGAAGGTAAACCCACCCGATGCGATAGCCACTTTCCAGCCCAACGTTTCGAGCTTGAGCACCAGTTGCGTCAGACCCGGCATCAGCGGCAATTCGTCACGCACCTGACGCAGAATATTCGCGTCTGCGCCCTTCAGCGTGGCGACGCGCTGCTTCAGGCTGGCGGCAAAATCTAATTCGCCGCGCATCGCACGCTCGGTCACTTCCGCCACCAGTTCGCCGCTGCCGGCCAGTTTAGCGAGCTCATCAATACACTCGATTTGAATAGCGGTAGAATCCATGTCCATCACCAGAAGGCCTGGCGTTTTCAGATGCGGGATTTTACCCAGCGGGGCGACGTCCAGCCCGGCGTCATGCGCCAGACGGGTTGCGCGCTGCGTTAGAGAACCGGCCAGTCGAAGCACCTGATAATCTTCGACACACCACGCCGCCACGATCACCATCGCGGCACCAAGTTTCGTTTGGTATTGGGTAAGGCATTGCTTATCCAGTCCGCGTCCGTACAGCAGCCAGCCGCTACGGCCAGCATGGTAATCCAGTGGCATTACCTCATCGCCACTTAAAGAAAGCGGCAATCCTGGCCAGAAAGAGACATCGTCAGGCAGGTCGCACCAGGTAATGTTTGGCATTGAAGCTCCTGTAAATTGGTTCGCGCCGGAAGGTTCCAGGGGGAAAATAACGCATGAGGCTACCTTGTAACCATCACTTCTGGCAACATTAAGCGGTAAATTTTCAGCAGGTGGAATATGGCTCGCGCAAAACTGAAATTCCGGCTTCATCGTGCAGTGATTGTTCTTTCATGTCTCGCGCTGCTGGTAGCCCTGATGCAAGGGGCGTCCTGGTTTAGCCAGAATCACCAGCGACAGCGTAATCCGCAGCTCGAAGAGTTGGCCCGAACGCTCGCGCGCCAGGTGACGATCACTATCGCTCCCGCGATGCGCACCGAAACCCCGGATGATAAACGTATCAGCCAGGTGTTGCGCCAGATTACGGAAAATAGCCGGATTCTGGATGCAGGCGTGTACGACGAGCAAGGCGCGTTGATTGCGCGCACGGGCGAGCATGTTGATGTTCGCGACCGTCTTGCGCTCGATGGCAAAAAAGCCGGTGGCTATTTTAACCAGCAAATTGTCGAACCCATTCAGGGAAAAAATGGTCCGCTCGGCTATTTACGCCTGACGCTCGATACCCATACGCTGGCGACAGAGGCCAAACAGGTCGATAACACCACCAATATTCTGCGCCTGATGCTGCTGCTTTCGCTGGCGATCGGCGTGGTGCTGACGCGCACGCTGTTGCAGGGCAAACGCACCCGCTGGCAGCAATCGCCGTTCCTGCTCACCGCCAGCAAATCGGTGCCGGAAGAGGAAGAGAGCGAGAAGAAAGATTAATGGTAAAGTAGGCGAACGATTCGGAAAAGGAAATCTGCCATGACGACGTTACGCCTGCTTATCTCTGACTCTTACGATCCCTGGTTTAATCTCGCGGTGGAAGAGTGCATTTTCCGCCAGATGCCTGCCACCCAACGCGTGTTATTCCTGTGGCGCAATGCCGACACGGTAGTGATTGGGCGGGCGCAAAACCCGTGGAAAGAGTGCAATACGCGACGTATGGAAGAGGACAACGTGCGCCTCGCCCGTCGCAGCAGCGGTGGCGGCGCGGTGTTTCACGATCTCGGCAACACCTGCTTTACCTTTATGGCCGGAAAACCGGAGTACGATAAAACCATTTCCACGGCCATTGTGCTAAAAGCCCTGAACTCACTCGGCGTCAATGCCGAAGCCTCCGGACGCAACGATCTGGTGGTGAAAACCCGCGAAGGCGATCGAAAAGTGTCTGGCTCGGCGTATCGCGAAACCAAAGATCGCGGTTTTCACCACGGCACGCTGTTGCTCAACGCCGACTTAAGCCGTCTGGCCAATTACCTCAATCCGGATAAGAAAAAGCTGCAGGCTAAGGGGATTACCTCTGTGCGCGGTCGCGTGGCGAATCTGGTGGAGTTAATGCCGGGCATCACCCACGAACAGATCTGCGATGCCATACGCGAGGCGTTCTTTGAACATTACAGCGAGCGCGTTGAGGCCGAAATTATCTCTCCGGATAAAACGCCCGATCTGCCGAACTTTGCCGAGACGTTTGCCCGTCAGAGTAGCTGGGAATGGAATTTTGGTCAGGCGCCTGCTTTCTCGCATTTACTGGACGAGCGATTCACCTGGGGCGGCGTGGAACTGCACTTCGACGTTGAGAGAGGTCATATCACCCGCACGCAGGTGTTTACCGATAGCCTGAATCCGGCACCGCTGGAGGCGCTGGCGGCACGATTGCAGGGCTGTGTGTATCGCGCAGAAACACTGAAACAAGAGTGTGATGCGCTGGTGGTGGATTTCCCGGAGCAGGAAACGGAGCTGAGAGAACTGTCACATTGGATTGCCCAGGCAGTTCGCTAGATGCGCTGATGCCCTCACCCCGGCCCTCTCCCACAGGGAGAGGGCCGGGAAAGAGAGAAAATTACTCTTTATCGCCCAGCAGAACGGATTCCAGCGCGATTTTGATCATGTCGTTGAAAGTGGTCTGACGCTCAGCAGCAGAAGTCTGCTCATGAGTACGGATGTGGTCAGACACGGTACAGATGGTCAGCGCTTTCGCACCGAACTCAGCCGCAACGCCGTAGATGCCCGCAGCTTCCATTTCCACGCCCAGGATGCCGTACTTTTCCATCACGTCGAACATTTCGCCGCCGTCCGGAGAATAGAACAGGTCAGCAGAGAAGATGTTACCGACGCGCGCGTCAACGCCCAGCGCTTTCGCAGCGTCAACCGCGTTACGCACCATGCCGAAGTCAGCGATCGCAGCAAAGTCGTGATCTTTAAAACGCATACGGTTCACTTTGGAATCGGTGCAAGCACCCATTCCGATAACCACGTCACGCAGTTTCACGTCCATGCGCACAGCGCCACAAGAGCCCACGCGAATGATTTTCTTCACGCCGAAATCGGTGATCAGCTCTTTGGTGTAGATGGAGCAGGATGGGATACCCATGCCGTGACCCATTACGGAGATTTTGCGGCCTTTATACGTCCCGGTGAAGCCCAACATGCCACGCACGTTGTTCACTTCACGCACGTCTTCGAGGAAAGTTTCAGCAATGTGCTTCGCGCGCAGCGGATCGCCAGGCATCAACACGACGTCAGCGAAATCGCCCATTTCTGCATTAATATGTGGGGTAGCCATAAATTATCCTTATTTAAAGTGTAGAAATACCCTGCGGATTTCGCGTTACAGGAAGGCGGTGATTTCATCCATCCCCGGGAGTGATCGGGGTGAATGAATAATATCAATGCACCTGTAGCGCGAAAAACGACGGGTATTACAGCATGTTTTTACCGTAGTCCATCGGTGACGTGCCGAAGTAGCTGGCAATGGTCTGTCCGATATCGGCGAAGGTTTCGCGGTGACCGAGAGAACCAGGTTTCACTTTCGGGCCGTAAACCAGTACCGGAATGTGCTCGCGAGTATGGTCAGTGCCGGTCCAGCTTGGGTCGCAGCCGTGGTCAGCGGTCAGGATCAGAATGTCATCTTCACCCACTAGCTCCATCAGTTCAGGCAGACGGCGGTCAAACAGCTCAAGCCCAGCAGCGTAACCGGCGATATCGCGACGGTGGCCCCAGGAAGAGTCGAAGTCCACGAAGTTGGTGAAGACGATGGTCTTGTCGCCCGCTTCTTTCATCTCTTTGACGGTGGCGTCAAACAGCGCATCCAGACCGGTGGCTTTCACTTTTTTGGTGATGCCGCAGTTAGCGTAGATGTCCGCGATTTTACCCACGGAAACCACCTGGCCATCTTTCTCATCAACCAGTTTCTGCAGCACGGTCGCGGCTGGCGGTTCAACGGCCAGATCGTGACGGTTACCGGTACGCTGGAATTCACCAGGCTTGTTGCCGATAAACGGACGCGCGATAACGCGGCCAATGTTGTAGCCGCCTTCGGTCAGCTCTTCGCGCGCGATTTCGCACAGTTCATACAGGCGATCGAGACCGAAAGTCTCTTCGTGACAGGCAATCTGGAACACCGAGTCAGCCGAGGTATAGAAAATCGGCTTACCGGTTTTCATATGTTCTTCGCCGAGCTGATCCAGAATCACCGTACCCGATGAGTGGCAGTTACCGAGGTAACCTGGCAGATTGCCGCGCTCAACCAGCTTATCCAGCAATTTCTGCGGGAAACTGTTCTCGTGATCGGAGAAATAACCCCAATCAAACAGCACCGGCACGCCGGCGATTTCCCAGTGACCTGACGGGGTATCTTTCCCGGAAGAGAGCTCGTGAGCCCAGGCGTATGCGCCAACCACTTCCGCGTTTGCGTCCATACCTGCAGCCACTTTACCGGTAGAACCTTCATGCGCTTTCACCAGACCCAGACGAGTCAGGTTTGGCAAATTCAACGGGCCTTGACGGCCGATATCCGCTTCGCCTTTAGCACAGGCTTCTGCGATGTGACCCATGGTGTCAGAACCTACGTCACCAAAGCGATCCGCATCTTCTGTAGCGCCGATGCCGAATGAGTCCAGCACCATAATAAATGCACGTTTCATCATATTCTCCGTACTCAGTGCTTCATAAAAATTCGATCAGATCAGTATACGACTAATCGGTGATACGACGATAGACCGTTGGTGTGGTTTCTGGTGCTTTGTCGTCAAGCTGAATGGCCGCTTTCACCGCTTTCGCCGCTTCCTGCCAGCTGTTTTCGTCCTTCGCATGGATAACGGCTAACGGACGCTGTCCGTCAACGCTGTCGCCCAGACGTGCCATATCGGTAAAGCCAACGCTGTAATCAATGGTGTCCGACGCCTGGCGACGACCGCCGCCCATCGATACCACTGCCATGCCGAGCGCACGGGTGTCCATTGCGGAGACAAAACCTTCTGTATCGGCATACACCGCTTTGCTGAGCATGGCGGTCGGCAGGTATTTCGCATAGTTCTCAACGAAATCGTTCGGGCCTTTTTGCGCAGCGACCATGCGGCCAAAGATCTCTGCCGCTTTACCGTTATCCAGCACGGCCTGCAATTTCGCACGCGCTTCGGCGTCGTCTTTGGCCAGCTTGCCGGAGATGAGCATCTCAACGCACAGCGCCATGGTGACGTCGAACAGACGCGGATTACGGTATTCGCCCGTCAGGAACTGCACCGCTTCACGGACTTCAACCGCGTTACCGGCGCTGGACGCCAGCACCTGATTCATGTCAGTCAGCAGTGCCGTGGTACGCACGCCCGCGCCGTTGGAGACGCCAACGATCGCTTCAGCCAGTGCCGCAGAAAGTTCAAACGTCGGCATAAATGCACCGCTGCCCACTTTCACGTCCATCACCAGCGCATCCAGCCCTTCGGCCAGTTTTTTCGCCAGGATTGAAGCGGTGATCAGCGGGATGGAATCAACCGTCGCGGTAATATCGCGTGTTGCGTAGAAACGCTTGTCCGCCGGAGCCAGAGAGCTGGTCTGGCCGATAATCGCCACACCAACATCTTTAATAATTTCGCGAAAACGCGTGTCGTTCGGGAAGATATCGAAGCCCGGAATGGCTTCCAGTTTGTCGAGCGTACCGCCCGTGTGACCCAGGCCGCGCCCGGAGATCATCGGGATGTAACCGCCGCATGCTGCGACCATTGGGCCGAGCATCAGAGAGGTGACATCGCCTACGCCGCCCGTGGAGTGTTTGTCCACGATCGGGCCGTTAAGATTGAGGCTTTTCCAGTCCAGAACGCTACCTGAATCCCGCATCGCCATGGTCAGCGATACGCGTTCCGGTATCGACATATCGTGGAAGAAGATGGTCATCGCCAGGGCGGCAATTTGCCCTTCAGAGATGGTGTTGTCACGAATGCCGTTGATAAAGAAACGGATCTCTTCGTCACTTAATGCATGACCATCACGTTTTTTACGAATAATTTCTTGTGCGAGAAACAAAGTAACCCCCAGGAATCAGGTTAAATGCGGCGAAAAACTCGCCGCAGGAATGATATTAGTAGGCGCTTGCGCTCTTACCGTCGCCGTGACCCAGCGTTTTCAGCAGGCTAGCGAGCAGGCTGGAAGCACCGAAACGGTAGTGACGGGAATCGGCCCAGTCTGCGCCGAACAGATCGTCAGCAATCGCCAGGAACTGCTGCGCGTCTTCGGCTGTACGCACGCCGCCCGCAGGTTTAAAACCAACGGTTTTAGAAACGCCCATATCGCGAATCACTTCCATCATGATGCGTGCGCTTTCTGGCGTAGCGTTGACCGGTACTTTACCGGTGGACGTTTTGATGAAATCCGCACCGGCTTTGATAGAAATTTCAGACGCTTTACGAATCAACGCTTCTTCTTTCAGTTCACCGGTTTCGATGATCACTTTCAGCAGAACGTTTGCCGCCGCACAGGCGTCTTTACAGGCTTTCACCAGATCAAAGCCGACCTGCTCGTTACCAGCGATCAGCGCACGGTAAGGGAATACCACGTCAACTTCATCCGCGCCGTAAGCAATCGCTGCGCGAGTTTCTGCCAGTGCGATCTCGATATCGTCATTGCCATGTGGGAAGTTGGTCACGGTCGCGATGCGCACATCAGGCGTGCCCTGCGCGTTCAGCGTTTTACGTGCAATGGGGATAAAACGCGGATAAATGCAGACAGCGGCGGTGTTGCCCACTGGCGTTTTCGCCTGATGACACAGCGCGATCACTTTTTCATTTGTGTCGTCATCATTCAGGGTAGTCAGGTCCATCAGTTTCAACGCGCGCAGGCTGCTTGCGGTTAAATCAGTCATAACAATCTCCAACGGCATCGCCGTATAATTTTTCACCTTGCGGGTATGTGAGTATTCTAACATTCACCCGCACTCACACTTCGACATTCATCACAGTTAATGAAAACTGCATACAAATTTGCATTACTGTAATGAGATCCACTTCAAATTTCAGTCCTGAAATAGCTGACTAAAGCAGCAATCACCCGCTTCTGATCAATAGCTTCAGCGTAATGACTTCCTACAATCTGCCCATCATCCGCAGAATAATAAGGAAGCGACTATGTCCACCTCCGGTCTCGATGCTATGCAACAACGTTGCCAGCAAATTGTGACAAGCCCGGTACTGACGCCTGAGCAAAAACGCCATTTTCTGGCGCTGGAAGCGGAAAACAATCTGCCCTATCCCGGTCTGCCACACGCGGCGCGTGCAGCACTGGATGACGGGTTTATCTGCGATATGTTTGAAGGCCATGCGCCTTTCAAACCGCGCTACGTTCTGCCTGATTACGCCAAATTTCTGGCGAACGGGTCAGAATGGCTAGAGCTCGAAGGCGCAAAAGATCTTGATGATGCGCTTTCGCTCCTGACCATTCTTTATCACCATGTTCCTTCCGTCACATCGATGCCGGTGTTTCTGGGCCACCTCGATGCACTGTTGCAACCTTATGTTAGAATTCTAACACAAGAAGAAATCGAAAGCAGAATAAAACGCTTCTGGCGTTACCTGGACAGAACGCTGCCAGACGCCTTTATGCATGCCAATATCGGTCCAGGAGATTCCCCTGTCACACGCGCCATTTTACGTGCAGATGCAGAACTGAAGCAGGTTACACCGAATCTCACCTTTATTTACGACCCAAAAATCACGCCGGACGATCTGCTCCTGGAAGTGGCTAAAAATATTTGTGTGTGCAGTAAACCGCATATTTCTAACGGCCCGATGAATGATAGAATTTTCACAAAAGGCGGTTTTGGCGTCGTCAGTTGCTACAACTCGCTACCGTTGGCCGGCGGTGGCAGCACCCTGGTACGTCTGAATCTGAAAGCCATCGCCGAGCACAGCGAGTCCGTGGCGGATTTCTTTGACCGCACCTTGCCGCATTACTGTCAGCAGCAGATCGCCATCATCGATGCCCGCTGTGATTTTCTGTATGAACAATCCGGCTTCTTTGAGAATAGCTTTTTGGTGAAAGAGGGGCTGATCGATGCGGATCGTTTTGTGCCGATGTTTGGCATGTACGGTCTGGCAGAGGCGGTAAATACGCTGTGTGAGAAATCGGGTCACCCAGGACGTTACGGGAAAGATGAGCAAGCCAATGCGCTGGGCTATCGTATCAGCGAACAGCTCGCCCACTTTGTCGAGAATACGCCGGTAAAACACGGCTGGAAGCAGCGCGCCATGCTGCACGCCCAGTCTGGCATCAGCTCTGATTCCGGCACCACGCCGGGCGCACGATTGCCGTACGGCGATGAGCCCGATCCGATCAGCCATTTGCTCGCCGTCGCGCCGCATCACAAACACTACCCGTCCGGGATCAGCGATATTTTGACACTGGACGAAACCATCAAACGTAATCCGCAGGCCGTTGTTCAGCTGTGTCTCGGCGCGTTTAACGCCGGGATGCGCGAGTTTACCGCTAACGTTGCCGGAAACGATCTGGTGCGCGTCACGGGCTATATGGTGCGTCTGTCTGATCTGGAAAAATATCGCGCCGAAGGGTCACGCATCAATACCACCTGGCTTGGCGAGGAGGCCGCACGCAATACCCGTATCCTGGAACGTCAGCCACGCGTGATAAGCCATGAACAGCAGATGCGCTTTAGTTAGTCAGGTTATTCCTTTCTCCTGCGTGGATGGGCCGGGCAGCCGCCTGGCCCTGTTCCTGCAGGGCTGCAACCTGCGCTGCAAAACCTGCCACAACCCGTGGACGATCGGTCGCTGCAATGACTGCGGCGACTGCGTCCTCCATTGCCCGCACGATGCGCTTAACATTCAAGCCGGACGCGTCTGGTGGCAGGAAAGCGACTGTCAGAAATGCGATACCTGTTTGCACATGTGTCCACAGCAGGCCACGCCCATGGCGCAGCGCTTAAGCGTTGACGACGTGATTGGCCACATCCGCAAAGTCGCCCCCTTTATCGAAGGGATCACCGTCAGCGGCGGGGAAGCGACGACTCAACTGCCGTTTTTAGTGGCGCTGTTTAGCGCCGTTAAAGCCGACTCCTCGCTAGAGCATCTCACCTGTCTGGTCGACAGCAACGGCTTACTGAGTGAAACCGGCTGGCAAAAACTGCTTCCCGTTTTTGATGGCGCAATGCTGGATCTGAAAGCCTGGAACAATGAGCATCATCGCTTTCTGACCGGGCGCGAGAATCCGCAGATCAAACACAGCATCCGCTGGCTGGCACATCATCAACGGTTAGCTGAGCTGCGCCTGCTGATGATTCCTGATCGTTGTGATTATCTGGAACATCTGGGTGCTTTGACGGCCTTTATCCGATCGCTGGGTTCTGTCCCGGTGCGAATCAATGCGTTTCATGCGCATGGCGTGTATGGCGAAGCGGCATCGTGGCGCAGCGCCACGGCTGACGATGTGGAACCGCTGGCGCAGGCATTGGAAAAGCATCGGATCACGGTGATCCGCCCAGCGCTTTATTTATAGTGTGATCCCAAAGAGATCGTGAGTATTTCGTAACAACGCATCTGCGATAACGTCTGCTGGTTCGTCGCGGAGTTCGCATAATGTCGCAAAGACGCGTGCGGCCTGCTCCGGACGGTTGGGCTCTCCCTGAAAACCATTGAGCGGCATATCAGGCGCGTCGGTTTCCAGAAGCAACGATGAAAGCGGCAATTGCGTCATCACATCACGGGTTTTACTGGCGCGCGGATAGGTGATCGTTCCGCCCACGCCGATTTTATAACCCAGCTCAATAAAGCGCTGCGCCTGCTGAAGGCTTCCGGCGAAACCATGCACCACGCCGGTTCGCGGTAGATCGTGACGTTTGAGATGCATCGCCAGCTTATCGTGAGTGCGCCGCGAATGCAGAATCACCGGTAAATTATGGTGTCTGGCCAGTTTAAGCTGCGCATCCAGGATCGTCTGCTGGCGTTCAAACTGCGGATCGTCACGATACAGATCCAAACCGATCTCCCCTATCGCCACCAGTTTCTTGCTTTCGGATCGCATTTTGTCCTCAAGCACCTCAATGTGTGCGTCCAGATGCTTTTCAATCACAATCGGATGCAGACCCAAAGCAGCGTACAGCGCGGTATGCGTCCCAGCCAGATCGAGTACCCGATCGAAATGTGCGGCTTCGATCGCCGGGACGATTATCGCCTGGACACCTGCATCCGCCGCTTGCTGAATGCTTTGCGCTTCATGGCCGGTAAACGGCGGAAAATCAAAGTGGCAATGGGTATCAACAAAGCGGAAAGTCACGCCAGATCCTCGTTATCAAAAGTGGTGTCGTTGGCGTGAGGAGCGTCAATCAGCGGCGTCGCCACAACATCATTCGCGACAGCAGCAGGCGGCACCACGAACGTTGGCGGCGTGATGATCCTTTTATGCCGCCGTATTGGTGGCTGTTCAGCCAGCATTTTTCCGACCGTCGCCAGGAAATAACGCCCGCAAAGTCGTCCTGTTTTGTAATCATCGCGAAGGGATGGCAGACGGCTTCCCAGCGCCATGCTCAGGAGCGGTTTTGGCGGGTAGATTTCAAAAATACGCAGCTTGCCGGGCGGTTTCTCGATAAAACGCTGCATCGCGCTGTAGCTGGATTCATGCTGATGCGCAATGTTCACCAGCGACTGCAGGCTGCTGTCGCCCAGCCAGCGCTCCATCCGTTTAAACCACTGCGGGGTGTAGTACATCTGTGACGGCACGGTGCGGATCACCACGATCGTTTTCGCACCGCGACGGGCGGCCTCCTGAACGGGGACCGCATCGCTGATCCCGCCATCAAGATATGGAATACCATCGAGCGCAGCGGCAGTACGGTAAAAACCAGGAATCGCACTCGAGGCACGAATAATATCCAGCCAGTTCTCCTTTTGTGGCGAGAAATAACCCGGCGTGTAGTCGTCGCCCCGGCTGGCACACATCCAAAACTCTTTGCCCGTATCGAACAGGCGCGCAGCAGTATCCATCGCCAGCGGCATCTTGCTGGCGGTGGAATCTAACAGCCAGTCGAGATCGATAAGATTTCCGCCGCGCACAAAGCGAATCGGATTAAAAAAATCGCGTGAAGTGGTGTAGCGCATGATCACTTTGCGGGCGTAACCGGGCTGGTTGCAGACGTAGGCGGAAAGATTCTGCGCGCCGGCGGACGTGCCGAAGAATTGGTCGAACGGGTTAAATTGCGCGCGCATAAATTCATCCAGCACGCCAGCCGTGAAGATTCCTCGCTGTCCACCGCCTTCACACACAATTGCGAGCTGACCGGGACGAAAGGGTTTTAACGCTAGCGGCGCTATATTACCGAGCGTAACGGGAATTCTTTGTCCCACTGCTGCATTCCTGTTCTGATTTTTATCATAAGGACACAGTAGCGCATTCTGTACCCCTTACTCAAACCAGAAAAAGCCAGTCGCAAGGACTGGCTTTGGATGTGGGTGTCGATTGTCGCTTCGCGTATCGACGGGCGTGTTGCGCTCAGCTAGGGACGACGGCGTCCGGTAAACAGGCTGACCAGGAACAGGACAATACCGACAACGAAGACAAGTTTAGCGGCCCATGCGGCTGTACCAGCCAGACCACCAAAGCCCAGAGCAGCGGCAATTAACGCGATAACCAGAAATATGATGCCCCAACGAAACATAGAACTCTCCTTTACCATAGTTAATATCGGCCGCTTAATGTGGGCGCTCAGGACGCCCACCGGCGTTCAGCCAAATGTTGTTTTTATTTCGCTTTCAGATCGTTTTTAACGCTTTTCACGCCATCAACGGCTTTAGCGATAGTTTCGGCACGCTCAACCTGCGCCTGTGAATCAACCGTACCGGAGAGCTGCACCACACCATCGGTGGTTTCCACTTTCACTTTACGTGACGGCACGATGTCATCTGCTAATAGTTTAGCTTTGATTTCGCTAGTGGTTGCCGTATCGCCTGCATAGCCTTTCACAGACTGATCTTTGGCATCACGTACGTGCAGTTTGTCGCTGACTGAGGTTACACCCTCAACGCCTTTAGCCACGGTGACCGCTTTTTCAGCTTGCGCCTGGCTTTCGACAAAGCCACTTAATGTGACCACTTTCTTGTCCGTTTTCACGGAAATGTCGGTGCTCTTGATGTTTTCATCATCCACCAGAGCGGCTTTCACTTTTGCTGTGATAGAGCTGTCATCCATGAAATTACCGACTTTATTCATAGAGCTATCGATTTTTTGCCCTGCGGAATCAGCGGTGGATTGCGCTTTATCCGTGGCGGTGGTTTCTGCGAGTGCAGAACCGCTTACCAGGATGCTACCCAAAGTGACTGCCAGCAGAGTTTTAGAAATCTTCAGTCTTGTCATATTCATCGATGTATTCCTGTAGTTTGCTCGTAATTTGAGCGTCAAACATCCCTTGGACTAGTTATTAATTTTGCGATTAAACACACGGTCGGGATGAGAGGCTTATCAACACGCATTGAACAGAGCTTTCATCCGCGCCCGGTGCTAAACACTGAGTTAAATATAGATCACAATTTGAGGGCTGCTTTCAGAAACGGCGAAATAATGAGCGATAGAGATAAAAAAGCGATGAATTAAGAAAATTCCGCAAGGGATTAATAAAGCAGGGAATTAAGAAGAGCGCGGCGATCGCCGCGCTCTGAGATAGGATTAGTGCTCGCGCGTTTTGCGGAACTGAACGTCCGGGTAACGCTCCTGAGTGAGGTTCAGGTTAACCATGGTCGGCGCGATGTAGGTGAGGTTATCACCGCCATCCAGTGCCAGCTGGATTTCATTCTTACGCTTAAATTCTTCGAATTTTTTCACGTCAGAACATTCAACCCAGCGTGCTGTCGCAACGTTCACCGATTCGTAAATCGCCTCAACGTTGTACTCGCTTTTCAGGCGCGCAACGACCACGTCAAACTGAAGTACACCCACAGCACCCACGATCAGATCGTTGTTCGAGATAGGACGGAAGACCTGCACCGCGCCCTCTTCGGACAGCTGAACCAGACCTTTCAGCAGCTGTTTTTGCTTCAGCGGATCGCGCAGGCGAATACGGCGGAACAGTTCTGGGGCGAAGTTCGGGATACCCGTAAACTTCATCATTTCGCCCTGAGTGAATGTATCGCCGATCTGGATCGTGCCGTGGTTGTGCAGACCAATGATATCGCCCGGATACGCTTCTTCGACGTGGGAACGGTCACCCGCCATAAAGGTCAACGCGTCGGAGATCACAACGTCTTTGCCGATACGCACCTGGCGCAGCTTCATACCTTTTTCGTACTGACCTGAAACCACACGCAGGAACGCGACGCGGTCGCGGTGTTTCGGGTCCATGTTGGCCTGAATCTTAAAGACAAAACCGGTGAACTTCTCTTCAGAAGCTTCAACCAGGCGGGTGTCGGTTTTACGCGGCATCGGCTGCGGTGCCCACTCGATCAAGCCGTCGAGCATATGGTCAACGCCAAAGTTACCCAGCGCAGTACCAAAGAAGACAGGCGTGATTTCACCGGCCAGGAATAACTCGTGGTCAAATTCGTGCGACGCGCCTTTCACCAGCTCCAGCTCATCACGCAACTGCACCGCCAGCTCTTCGCCGACAGCCGTTTCCAGTTCAGGGTTATCCAGGCCTTTTACGATGCGAACTTCCTGAATTGTGTGACCTTTGCCGGTCTGGTAGAGATACACTTCGTCTTTATAAAGGTGGTAAACGCCCTTAAACAGCTTGCCGCAGCCAATCGGCCAGGTGATAGGCGCGCAGGCGATTTTCAGCTCACGCTCCACTTCATCCATCACTTCCATCGGGTCACGGATGTCACGGTCAAGTTTGTTCATAAACGTGAGGATCGGCGTGTCGCGCAGACGAGTGACTTCCATCAGCTTACGGGTACGATCTTCTACCCCTTTTGCGGCGTCGATCACCATCAAACAGCAGTCAACCGCTGTCAGCGTACGGTAGGTATCTTCAGAGAAGTCTTCGTGGCCCGGTGTGTCCAGCAGGTTCACCAGGCAGTCGTGATACGGGAACTGCATCACGGACGTGGTAATCGAAATACCACGCTGCTTTTCCATCTCCATCCAGTCCGATTTCGCGTGCTGGCTTGAACCACGGCCTTTTACCGTACCGGCAGTTTGAATCGCCTGTCCGAATAAAAGCACCTTTTCGGTGATGGTCGTTTTACCGGCATCCGGGTGAGAGATAATGGCAAAAGTACGGCGCTTCGCCACCTCTTGCAGATAAGGGGACAACGTCATAATTGAATCTTCTTATATAAGCGCGGCAGTTGGCCACGCATCATGGAATACGAAATTGCGGCTATTTTACCCATCAACGGGGGGCAGGCAATCATTGTTTACACAGGAGTTGCTCCAGTTCGTTCAATGATGTGACGGTCCAGGTCGGATGAATGCCGTCTGGTAAGGCGCGGCTATGCGCATTAAGCCAGACAGTTGCAAGACCAGACTTCATGCCGCCCAGAATATCTGACTCGGCGGTGTCGCCCACCATCAGCACGCGTTCACGATCGGGGTGACCCGCTTGTTCCAGCGCATAATCAAAAATGCGCGGATCCGGTTTGGGTACGCCCACCTGTTCGGAAATCACTAACGCATCAAAATGATCGCGCAGACCGGTGCGCTCAAGGCGGATCTGCTGCAAGGCGGTAAAGCCGTTGGTAATGATCCCAAGCTTCGCTTTGCCTTTCAGTGCATTAAGCAACGACACCGCACCCGGTAAAGGCGCACAGATCTCTGCCATCGCATTCAGAAAGGCTTCATTGAGCGAGCCGGGATTCACGTTCAAACGCTCCGACCAGCTTTGAAAGCGCTGATGCTGAAGCTGCAACGCGGTGATGGTTCCGTTCTGGTAATCCACCCACAGCGGCTTATTCACCGCCTGATAGTCCTGAAAATCCTCAGCGGTAAAGGTAACGCTATAATCCAAAAACATCCGCTGTAGACCGCCAAACGAATCAAACGTAAACAGCGTTTCGTCGGCGTCAAAGAAAATCCAGTCCCATTTCATCGTTACAACCTTTTTTATCCAATCGGCAGAGCCATGATGATGGCGTCTTCGCGCCCGTCTGCAGTGGGGTAATAATTACGGCGAATCGTCGCCTCGTTAAAGCCTAAGCTTTCGTAGAGCGCAATGGCGGCGATATTCGACGCGCGCACCTCAAGCCAAAGCGTGAAAACGTCTCGCGCTTCCAGCTCGCGAATCAAAAATTCAAGCAGTTCTCTGCCCAAACCTCGGCGCTGAAAAGCCGGATCGACAGCGATATTAAACAGCGTTGCCTCATCCAGAACGACCTGCGTAATGGCAAACGCGGCCATCTCGCCGTCAACATCCATACGGAGATTGAGATAACGCTCGCCCTGATTGCTGGCAAAGGTTTTTTCGCTCCACGGGAAAGCGTGGGCGCGTGTTTCAATCGCGAACGCCGATGCGAGATCAGTCGTCGTGAGGGAAGAAATCGTGTTCATATTCGCAGATTTGTTGCCATAGAGCGCTTCGCGCTGCTGGGTTTGCTTTTAGTTCTTCCAGGGTTGGCGAAGAGAGCCTGCCACCACGAAGCGTAAGCGCTTCTTCTACGCCTAACTGCCAGAAATTACAGTGACTTTCGGCGGGTAACATGGCGACACGATCGGGCGTGAGTTGCAACACCTGATCCTGGCTCACTTTCAGCGTGCGCAGCACATCATTGATCAGCGTTTCATTCAATGCGGGCAATGCTTCTGCCACCATAACCAGACGAACATGCGCAGGAATTGAGATAGCAATTTCGCCCTGCAACGCCGTCGGGCGACGCAGAGCCCACTGGGTAATGCCCAGTTGCTGTAACTGCCAGTCTCGTCGGGATGTCATAGCGAAAACTCCTGTCTGTCAGGCGCGCAAATATAGCAAATATGTCGTATCTGCGCCATCAACCAACTATACTCGCCGCCATAGTTTATTGAGGAACAATTCATGTCTGCATTTACCCCGGCAAGTGAAGTCTTGCTGCGCCACAGTGATGATTTCGAACAAAGCCGTATTCTTTTTGCCGGAGATATGCAGGATGACCTGCCTGGCCGTTTCGAGTGCGCCGCTAGCCGCGCCCATACTCAGCAATACCACCACTGGCAGCTTTTGAGCCGTCAGATGGAAGACCGCGTGCGCTTCAGCCTGGTGGCTGAGCAAAGCGACGTGGCAGACTGCGACACCCTGATTTACTACTGGCCAAAGAACAAGCCAGAAGCCCAGTTCCAACTGATGAACCTGCTGTCCATGATGCCAGTAGGCTGCGATATTTTTGTTGTGGGTGAAAACCGCAGCGGCGTGCGTAGCGCAGAGTCTATGCTGGCGGAATACGCGACGCTGAACAAAATCGACAGCGCTCGCCGCTGTGGTCTGTACCATGGTCGCCTGGACAAACAGCCGACCTTTGATGCGGAAAAATATTGGGGCGAGTATCAGCTTGATGGCCTAACGATCAAAACCCTCCCAGGCGTATTCAGCCGTGACGGTCTGGACGTGGGCAGCCAACTGCTGCTTTCCACTTTCACGCCACACACCAAAGGGAAAGTCCTTGATGTGGGCTGTGGCGCAGGCGTGCTCTCCGCCGTGCTGGCAAGCCATTCACCGAAAGTCCGCCTAACCTTGAGCGATGTGAGTGCGCCTGCTGTTGAAGCCAGCCGCGCGACTCTCGCCGCTAACGGACTGGAAGGTGACGTTTTCGCCAGCAACGTGTTCTCTGAAGTCACTGGCCGTTTTGATATTATTATCTCCAACCCACCGTTCCACGACGGAATGGAAACTAGCCTCGAAGCCGCACAGACCTTGATTCGTGGGGCCGTCCGTCATCTTGGTAGCGGCGGTGAACTGCGTATCGTTGCAAACGCCTTCCTGCCTTATCCTAAGCTTTTGGATGAGATTTTCGGCTTCCACGAAGTGTTGGCGCAGACCGGTCGCTTTAAGGTTTACCGTACCGTGATGACGCGTCAGGCAAAAAAGTAATCGCCATCAGCCCGGTAGCGTAATTTCTGCCGGGCAACGTAAATGTCCATTTTTGCAGCAAATAAAACGCCCTACACAATTTTCTATTGACGAAATGCTGAAAACATCTAGAATGCGCCTCCGTGGTTGCAATACTTTTTAAGTATTGATGGTATGCGACGGTGGCGGAATTGGTAGACGCGCTAGCTTCAGGTGTTAGTGTCTTTACGGACGTGGGGGTTCAAGTCCCCCCCCTCGCACCAAAAACCATGTAGATATTGTTCTCACCGGGCGACGGTGGCGGAATTGGTAGACGCGCTAGCTTCAGGTGTTAGTGTTCTTACGGACGTGGGGGTTCAAGTCCCCCCCCTCGCACCAACGAGGCAATATCAAAAAATAAGATAACAGTGCGAAGGTGGCGGAATTGGTAGACGCGCTAGCTTCAGGTGTTAGTGTTCTTACGGACGTGGGGGTTCAAGTCCCCCTCTTCGCACCACTTATCTTATCTCCTTCCTGATTTACCTCTGCTTTCTCAATCATTTTAAACTCATCGTTATTACCAGCATTGCGCCAACCAGCGCGACACATGACGGCAACAGTACAAAGTGGCGTAATTGCTTATGCCAAATCATTGCTGACGTGACCAATAAGCCCGAGACAATAATCATTTTCCAGACGTCTAATGAGAGGTCGGCAAAGGTCAGTCCAGCGATCAGTAGACCCGGCAGCAGCACACCCCATCCACTTCCCAGCGCTTTACTCAACATGGTTTACCCTCTCAATATGATAATGATAACCAATATCATATGATAGGTTTTCGCATTTGTCAGTATATGTCGCCACAATCTCATCACCTTTACCTTTCCTGTAATGACAGGAAATGAGGAAGGTGATAAATTGCACACCTGTTAACTACACATAACTATTTCCTGATTATTAAGTTCCTGATTATTTCTCAGTTTTATATTCAAATCGGCTGCCATTATTTTGATTTAATTAAGTATTAATAAAAACATACCGACATGACATCACAATCCTGGCGTTCCTTACGCCACAAGAAATATCAGTTATCTTTACGTTTATTTTTATTCCTGAACGCCGTTTCAGCCCTTTTTACGCTGCTGAACCCGCTGTACAACGTGCGTATGCTGACGCTTCCTGTCGCGTTGATTTTTACGCTCAGTGTGACATTGCTTATCTGGCACTGGAGAAATAAAACCAGGAAGATCAATATTCCGCTGATTTCACTGACCTTTGGTGGAATATGGGCGTGGCATATTGCCTATAAATTTACGCTGGTCACGGAAGATCCTTTTACCTTTCTTTTATTAGGCTTATTGAGCGTTCTATTTATTGGCTCACTGGCTTTCGCGAGTGATATCAAAGCATTTACGCTCCATTCGCTGCCGACTTTTGTCGTTTGCATGTGGTTTAGCCAGCATGAGCACTGGTTGCGAGTCATTTACTCTCTCGCTCTCCCGATGGCTGGGATTGCCATCCATCACGTCATTCAAAAGCGCAACGACCGCTTTGCAAAACAGTTGCTGTATCGGCTGCTTGAGGAGCGTGAAACGCTCAACGACCTGAGTATGATGGACCCGCTGACAGGTCTGTATAACCGACGTGGATTGAATAACCGCCTGGAAAATCTCCCAACGCTGGAGCAGGGAGAACACTTCGTCCTGCTGCTGGATATTGACCATTTCAAGGCCTACAACGATCACTACGGTCATATGATGGGCGATCAGGCGCTGATTCGGGTTTCCGCCGCCATCCGTGATGCCGTTCGCTCGCGGGATATCGTTGCGCGCTTTGGCGGAGAAGAATTTATGGTGTTGTTAACCAGCGTCACCCTTGAGCAAGCACGCCAGACCGCAGAACGTATTCGTCAGAAAGTCTACGATCTTAAAATCCCACACATGTTTAACGAGAGCGTGGCAACCAACGTCACCATCAGTATTGGTATCGCTATTTTTGAAGGCGAAGATATCGAAGGTGCGCTCGGTAAAGCAGATAAAGCGCTGTACGAAGCCAAACACCGAGGGCGCAACAATATCCTTATTAGCCCTGAGCTACTCGCTGGATAAGCTCTACCCCCCATTGTAATGACAAAAGGCTTGCGATCGGTTTTGTCTATAGTTAGGATTGGCAATCATTATCATTTAGATTTCTATCCTATTCCGATATGGCCACTCATTCCGCACAAGTCGTTGATTCCATCATCTGGCGAGCCCGTCTTACCAGCGGGAGCACTGCGCTTGCGGATTCGATTCGGGAGACGATTACAGAAAATCGTGCCTACCTGCTGGATTTCATCAAATTCGATGAGCCCCACCCGCATCAGGCAATGACACTCTCGCAATGGCAACGTCCGTCCGAGATACAATCCTTGCTCGCGGCATATTCCGATCATATTTACCGAAATCAGCCCACCCTTGCGCGGGAAAATAAGCCATTACTTTCTCTGTGGGCACAATGGTATATCGGTTTAATGGTGCCGCCGCTAATGCAGGCGTTGTTAACTCAGGACATCGCACTGGATTTATCCCCGGAGCATTTCCATGTCGAGTTCCACGAGACGGGCCGAGCGGCGTGTTTCTGGATTGATGTTCATGAGGATCGCGTAGCGACTTTGCAATCGCCGCAGGAACGAATGGAAACGCTGCTAAAGCAAGCGCTTATTCCCGTCGTCGACGCGCTGGAAAAGACCGGTGAGATCAACGGAAAACTCATCTGGAGCAATACCGGTTATTTGATTCACTGGTATCTGAACGAGATGAAACTGTTACTGGGGGATGAAACCCTCGACACGCTCCGCCAGTCCTGTTTTTTTGCAAAGCAGTTGTCAGATGGACGGGATAATCCCCTGTTCCGCACAGTCGTTCCACGCGATGGACTGCTTGTGCGTCGTACTTGCTGTCAGCGCTATCGCCTGCCAGATGTTCAGCAGTGCGGCGACTGCACGCTAAAATAGTGCGTACAGCCTGACGCTTTCTCCCCGCGGAAGAAGCCAAAATAGTCAAAACGGCAACTTTGGTTGCCGTTTTGCTTTTCACTACGCTACTTGCTGACTTTCTTCATCTGCGCGCTGAGCTTCCTCTGCTTCTTGCTGCAGAAGTTGCTTCTCGTACACTTTGAAGAACGGGTAATAGATAATTCCCGAGACTAACGCCAGCAGAATGACCAGCAGCGCCGCACGGAAATCCCAACCCAACGCCCACGCAGCGCCCACCGGAGCAGGAGCGGTCCATGGCACAACGGAAATTACACGACCAATAAGATCCAGCTTCATGGCTGCCCAGGCGAGCACGGCGTTAACCATGGGTGCCAGCAGGAATGGAATAAAGAACACCGGGTTCATCACAATCGGTGTACCAAAAATAACCGGTTCGTTGATGTTGAAAATACTCGGCACGACGCTCAGACGACCAATGGAACGCAGATGCGCAGAACGACTGCGCAAGTAACATAAGACCAGACCCATTGTCGCGCCCGAGCCGCCAATCACGATGAAGAATGTCCAGAACGCTTCCATGAAGATATGCGGCAGTGGCGCGCTTTGTGCCAGCGCAGACTGGTTCATGCCAAGGTTGGTCAGCCAGAACATTTGCAGCATCCCAGAGACAATCGCCGCGCCGTGTATTCCGGCAAACCACAGTAAATGCGCGATCAGCACCGCCAACAGAATGGCAGGCAGAGAATCCGCTGCGGAAACCAACGGCTTGAAGATAGACATGATGGCTTGCGGAATGAGCATATCAAACTGAGACTGGATAAAGAGACTCAGCGGGTAAAGCGTCAGGACGACAACCAGCACAGGAATCAGAAGATCAAATGAGTTTTTGATCATCGGCGGAACCTGATCCGGAAGACGAATACCAATATTATGCGCTTTCAGGAAACGCATCATTTCGACACAATAAATCGCCACCAGAATCGCTGTAAAAATCCCGGTCCCGCCCAGGCTGTCAACCGGCATCGCCCCTTTTGTTTTCGGCGCAGCAACCAGTAAAAACGCCATTAAGGACAGCATCGCGCACATAAACGGGTCAAGCTGATGTGACTTAACGTAGTGCTTGCCCAGGTTATACGCGATCGCCGCACAGATATAGATGGACATGATGCCCATGGTCATATCAAACGGGGTGAGGATTTGCCCTTCGAACTGCTTCGCCATATCCAGCCACGCACGCGCAAAGCCCCAGGTGGTGTCCGGTGAGAACGGCGGGTAAGCAAAGACTAATAAGAATGAACCGACAATCATGAACGGCATCGCAGAAATAAATCCATCGCGAATGGCCATCACATGACGCTGGGAGGAGATCCGCCCGGCAATGGGACTGACATAGTTTTCGACAAATCGGAATATCAAATTAAACGCAGCATGGTTGGCAGACATAATGGTTCTCCTGTCAGATGATCAGTTCCGACGCAGACGCGTCATACGGTGTTCCATACATCATTTTCACCACCTTGCTGGGTCATGAACCAGCGGCAAAACAGGGACAGATCGTTTCATGATTGACTCTTATTATTGGATACAGGGGACGTTACACAGTCAGTATTAATCTCTCTTTCTCGCTCTGCAACCGGTTACTGTAACCGGTTTCCGTGATTGTGAAGGCGATCCAGAAATCGGGAGTCAGGGATATTTGTTACTTAAGAGATATTTACAGAGCATAATTTCTTATGACAGATTACGCAGGATAATTGTCAGGAGATAACAATGAGTTTGCAGTCCGTACAGCAATTTTTTGCTGACAATGCCCCAGATATTGATGTCATTGAGTTGAGTCAGAGCACGGCCACCGTTGCGTTGGCAGCCGCCGCCCATCACGTTGAACCGGGTCAAATCGCCAAGACGTTATCGCTCAAAGTTAAAAATGAGGTGATTCTGGTCGTGGCGAAAGGCGATGCACGCCTGGATAACAAAAAGCTGAAAGACACTTTTGGCGCAAAAGCGCGAATGCTCAGCAGCGATGAAGTGGTGACATTAACCGGGCACCCTGTTGGGGGAGTCTGTCCCTTTGGGCTAGAAAATCCTCTGTCCGTTTTTTGTGACATCTCGCTCAAGCAATACGACGAAGTCCTGCCCGCTGCCGGGTCAATCCGCAGTGCCGTGCGCATTAAGCCTGAACGAATGGCCGAACTCACATCGGCTAAATGGGTTGATGTTTGCATTTGAATCGTTGCGCCAGAAATCTGGCGCAGGGCGATTTCCGGTTTTGCACTATGAGTAAAATGGTGCAACCCACAAGGCGAACCGTGGCTTAACCATTGGCAGATTCCTGAGAATGTCCGCCGCATCAAGAAGCCCAACGTCAGAATTCACGCCCAGTTTCAGCATCGCGTTGTATTTGTGCGCACGGATGGTTTTGATATTGCGCTCTAGCTGTTCCGCAATTTCGGGTATGGAAAGACCCGACGACATGTATCGCAAAACCGTTCGTTCCGTTGGACTTAACATCCGGGTATGGCAACCATGCCAGTGGGTAAACGCATTGCTGTTCACCTGTCCCGTTTCACTCAGCAGAGTGATTAGCTGCCTTCGCAGATCGACCAGTGACGAAGACTTGCTAATAATGCCGTGAAGACGAGAAGGTGAAAGCTGGCCGATCAATCTCGCCTCAACCTCATCGCTCGCCAGGATAATGCGCTGTATCGCGCCATGTTTAAACGCAAGCTCGCGCATATAAGCCAGACAATTCCGTCGCTCTTCGCGGGCGTCTGACAGCGAATAGATAACCGAAAAAAAAGGAATATACGTAAGAGCAGTATTAAAACTGTCGAAATTCTTAAACAGATGCAACTGATATGGCCGAAATGAAACCGTCGTAAAAAAATGTTCCAGACCAATAGCACTCATATCACAGGGTTCTATGACTGCAATGTGTCTTCTTGCGATATTTGTTTCCATTCCTTTGGTTCTCCATAGGCTGAAATTAAGTTTAACTCTCTCATTCCTTGTGAACTGTTGATCCATGAGTACATTTCAGCATTACCGTGCAACGATAACCGGCGCATCGCACTATTTTTCTGAGCACTGATCGTCTTGTTACTTTTATTTAATAAGGACGCAATTTGATTAATACCCCAACCTTTACCCAGAAGACGTAATACCTGACGCTCAGAAAGCGTCAACGTCACGGCACGCGTAAGCTCGTTATCAAACGCCTGTGGCTCTGGAAGTAATAAAGCCTGACTTACCCTTTCAGCACGCTCACTCCCCGCACAGAGGGCGTTAATCACTCCTTCAACCGGCCCCATATCCGAGAGGAGCGTGCTCTGCGGACACATCAACAACTCAATCGCCAAGGGGTACAGAGGTCGAGAGATTAAAAATATCCAGTGAATGTCCTTATACTGACTCATTAATAAATAATATTGTTCAAGCGCACCACGAGGATTAAAGTATTCGCCTGAGATATCGGCAATGACGACGGCCGCTCTTTTAACCTGCAAGCTTGTCAGTTCATCCTGAGTTCGACAATATGTCGCTTCATATTCAGGAAAATGCCTTGCCATCATGCATCCCAACCCCATTTGCACCATGGGAATTTTACTAATAACAATTGCAAACTTGCCCTTCAACGATGACATAGATTCTCCGATTCCTTTCTTCATCTATTATAAAGATATTTAAAGTCTAATTTTAGATACAAGTAACATGCTTAAATATAAATAACAGTAGAGATGATATTAACAAGGTATTCAGTCATCATGAAACCTAAACTCGATATTAATATAGTACAAAAAACCGCATAACTTAATAGCCTAAACATGAAATATCAAACAACGGTTTACGAATTAAGAAATGATATATTCATGCCTTTATTATTCACAGAATATATAAAACCTGTTTTGCCCCTTATCACTGATTGCACAAATGTTGATCTGACTCAGAGCCAGAGCGCCCGGGGTTTGTGCTAAAAATAGACATTCCAGACAATCTGGCAGTTCTCATTTTTCAGGGTTTCAAATGCAGGCAGATCAGTCGTCACAACGCGCCGTCACGCGGCTTTGTATTCAGTGCGGTCTCTTTCTATTGCAACATGGCGCGGAAAGCGCGCTGGTCGAAGAACTCTCCACACGGCTGGGACTCGCGCTCGGAATGGACAGCGTCGAGAGCTCCATCTCTTCAAATGCTATTGTGCTAACAACCATAAAAGATGGGCAGTGCCTCACCTCAACGCGTAAAAACCAGGACCGTGGCATTAACATGCACGTGGTGACGGAAGTTCAGCACATCGTGATCATGGCTGAGCATAAGCTGCTGGACCTGAATACGGTCGAAAAACGTTTTCATCAGATCAAACCCCTGCGTTATCCGCGCTGGTTAGTGGTCGTGATGGTGGGCCTTTCCTGCGCCTGCTTTTGCAAACTCAATAATGGCGGCTGGGACGGCGCAGTCGTGACATTTTTCGCCAGCGCTATCGCGATGTATGTTCGCCAGCTTCTCACCCAGCGGCATATGCATCCGCAGATCAACTTTTGTATCGCCGCGTTTGTCGCCACAACTGTCTCCGGTTTACTGTTGCGCCTGCCCACGTTTGCCAACACACCCACCGTCGCGATGGCGGCCAGCGTGCTGCTCCTGGTACCAGGATTCCCGTTAATTAACTCCGTTGCAGACATGTTCAAAGGGCATATCAATACGGGCCTGGCGCGCTGGGCGATTGCCAGTTTACTGACCCTTGCCACCTGCATTGGCGTGGTGATGGCAATGACGCTGTGGGGGCTGCGCGGATGGGCATAATCGAGTTTCTGTTAGCCTTGGCACAAGACATGGCTCTGTCCGCCATTCCCGCCGTGGGGTTTGCCATGGTCTTCAACGTGCCGCATCGCGCCCTTCGCTGGTGTGCATTGTTAGGTGCCATCGGCCACGGGTCGCGGATGGTGATGATGACCGCCGGGTTTAACATTGAATGGTCAACGTTCATGGCTTCTATGCTGGTCGGCTGCATCGGTATTCAGTGGTCACGCTGGTATCTGGCGCATCCAAAAGTCTTCACCGTTGCCGCGGTGATCCCCATGTTCCCCGGTATTTCGGCTTATACCGCGATGATCTCGGCGGTAAAAATTAGCCATTTTGGCTACAGCGAACCGCAAATGATTCTTCTGCTGAGCAACTTCCTGAAAGCCTCATCAATCGTCGGCGCGCTCTCCATTGGCCTGTCGATACCCGGTTTGTGGCTGTACCGTAAACGTCCACGCGTTTGAGATTTGTGTTATCGCGCTGCCATGGTGATAATCCCTGCATTCTGTTTGGCAATGTAAGGAGAGGAAGTGGCTAACCCTGGCAGCGAATTCCCCGATCACAATGACGATTCCAGTTTGAAGGACAAAATTTTTCAAAGCGCGATCGCCCTGTTTGCTGAATACGGGCTGAACGGCGCACGCATGGAACAAATTGCCGAGAAAGCCGGTACCACTAAGCGCATGGTGGTCTATCACTATAAAACCAAAGAAAACCTGTACCTTTTGGCGCTCGAATACGTTTATACCCAGATACGCGCCAGCGAAAAACAGCTCAGTCTGGCTGTCTTACCGCCGGTTGAAGCGCTGGTGCATTTGGTAGAAGCGACATTTGATTATCATGCCGACCACCCCGATTACATCCGAATTATTTGCATGGAGAATATGCAGCGCGGCCGCTTCATGCAGCAGTCCAACTATTTGCGTCAGGTCAACCGCAGCGCGCTGGATTTACTCGAAGCGATCCTGTGTCGTGGAAAAGAAAAACAGCTTTTTAATCAAACCGTTGATGCCCGTGATTTACACCGCCTGATCAGCAGTTTCAGCTTTCACTACGTCGCCAACAGTTACACATTCACGCTGCTGTTTGAAGACGGCGCAGATGAGCAGGCGCAACGTCAGCACTATCGCAAAATGGCCGTTCAGGTCGCATTGCGTTACACCTGCCCATAAAATCGCTTGCAATTAAATCGCGCACTACCTATATTAAATTCATGAACACGAAAAAGACCGACACCACCGCTGCGCTGTTGCTGGATAACCAGCTCTGTTTTGCCCTTTACTCGGCAAACCTGGCGCTCAATAAGCTGTACCGGCAACTGCTGGCACCGCTTAACCTGACCTACCCCCAGTATCTTGTGATGATGATTTTGTGGGAGCAGGATGACATCACGGTGTCGGAAATTGGCGAACGTCTGTTTCTGGATTCCGCAACGCTTACCCCGCTGCTGAAGCGACTGGAAAGCGCCGGTTTGATTGTACGCCAGCGTTCACGTCAGGATGAACGTCAGGTCGCCGTCACGCTGAGTGATGACGGCCGCGCGCTGCAACAGCAGGCGCAGGATATTCCTCAGGCTGTTGGCTGCGCCGCGCAATGCGATACCGAAACCTTGGTCGCACTAAAGCAACAGCTTGAGCAACTGCGCCAGCAACTCCATCGCGCCTGAAGCTATAGTTAATATGTATTGATTTAACCATGTATATCGCACGCTATTTAATAGCACACATAAAAGTAAGATGAGGAATCTGCCATGTCTTTAGAAAA
Source organism: Enterobacter sp. 638 (assembly GCF_000016325.1). NCBI lineage: Bacteria > Pseudomonadati > Pseudomonadota > Gammaproteobacteria > Enterobacterales > Enterobacteriaceae > Enterobacter > Enterobacter sp. 638. Next base: position 587,677 of record NC_009436.1, on the reverse strand, counting down.
AGTTGTTTATACCGCCAAAGCCAAAGCCACCGGAGGCCGTGATGGCCGTGCGACCTCTTCTGACGGCGTACTGGACGTTAAGCTGGGCGTACCAAAAGAGATGGGCGGCATGGGGGGTGAAGTCACTAACCCAGAGCAGCTGTTTGCTGCGGGCTACTCTGCCTGCTTCCTGGGCGCAATGAAGTTCGTCTCTAACCGTGACAAAATTGCCCTGCCAAAAGATGCCTTTATCGAAGGCGAAGTGGGTATCGGGCCACTGCCAACTGGTTTTGGTATCGAAGCCAAACTGAATATTCACGTTGAAGGTATGGATCCTGCAGAAGCCAAAAAACTGGTTGATGCGGCACACATCGTTTGCCCTTACTCCAACGCGACCCGTGGCAATATCGATGTCACACTGAATATTATCGCGTAATTACGGTTCGCTACCCTCTCCTCTCTGGAGAGGGTAAAACCCCCGCACGATCCCCTGCTTCGCCCTTCTTCTCTGTGCTACCATAAGCCCATATCACGCCCGCAGTCATTCAGTAGAGAAAGTGTATGTCCTCCAGAATTTTGACCACCAGCGTCGCTGGAATTGATGCCTTTATGCGCGATCCCCGCGGCGTACTGAATAACGCCGAAGGCGGCACAATCGCCGTATTTGCCGACAATGCGCCGGCTTTTTATGCGATCACGCCCGATCGTCTGGCCCAGCTTTTGGAAATCGAAGCGCGCCTGTCGCGCCCAGCGAGCGACGTCGCTCTGGATACACAATTCTTCGAAGAACCCGCCAGTGCGCCCGTCGCGATCCCTATGGGGAAATTCGCCATGTACGCAGGCTGGCAGCCCGATGCTGATTTCCAGCGGCTGGCAGGTCTGTGGGGCATCGCGCTCGCGCAGCCCGTGACGCCAGAAGAATTAGCCGCATTCGTGACTTATTGGCAGGCAGAAGGCAAAGTGTTTCACCATGTACAGTGGCAGCAAAAGTTAGCCCGCAGCGTGCAGATGAATCGCGCCAGTAACGGCGGGCAGCCAAAACGCGATATCAATGCCTTTTCCCAGCCGGATTCACAGATCCCACACGGATTCCGAGGTGCTAAATGAAAAATGTCGGCGAGCTAATGAAGCGTCTGCAAAAAATGATGCCAGCCAATGTGAAGCCCGCCTTTACCACCGGCGAAGAGCTCCTGGCATGGCAGAAAGAACAGGGTGAGATCCGCGCTGCTGCACTGGCCCGCGAAAACCGCGCGATGAAAATGCAGCGAACGTTTAACCGCTCCGGTATACGTCCGCTCCATCAGAACTGTTCCTTCGATAATTACAAAGTGGAATCCCAGGGGCAAATGAACGCCCTGAACTTGTCGCGTCAGTATGTGGACGAGTTCGACGGCAACATCGCCAGCTTTATCTTTTGTGGTAAGCCTGGCACCGGCAAAAACCATCTCGCGGCGGCAATTTGTAACGAACTGCTGCTGCGCGGTAAATCGGTGCTGATCATCACCGTCGCCGACATTATGTCGGCCATGAAAGATACCTTCACCAATCGCGAAACCACAGAAGAACAACTGCTTAACGATTTAAGCAATGTCGACTTATTGGTCATTGATGAAATCGGCGTTCAAACGGAATCCCGCTATGAGAAAGTGATCATTAATCAGATCGTCGATCGCCGCTCTTCATCCAAGCGCCCTACCGGCATGCTGACCAACCACAATATCGACGAAATGACCCGCCTGTTGGGCGAGCGTGTGATGGATCGCATGAAGCTCGGCAACAGCCTGTACGTGATTTTTGACTGGGAAAGCTTCCGCAGCCGCGTAACGGGCAAAGAGTATTAAGACATTTCCAGGAATGGCGCACCTTTCAGCAGTATATACTGGTGCCCATTCCAGCCCATCCAGGGCCATCATCGAGTCAATATCATGAAAAAAAATCTTCTTCTCAGCACTGCTCTCGGCGTCGTTCTGCTCACTGGCGCAGCGCAAGCCGCCTCATGGCAGGACTCTTTATCCAGCGCAGCCAACGAGCTCACCAAAGGCAGCGGCTCTGAAACTGGTGGCCTTTCGGCGTCATCCCTGACCAGCCTGTTAGGTAACAGCAATCAGAGCCTGAGCGCAGGCACCATGAACAATGCGGCGGGTATTCTCGGCTATTGTGCAAAAGAGAAACTGGCATCGGTGACGGATACCCAGAACATCAAAAACCAGGTTCTGGGCAAACTGGGCATGGATACGCAAGAACAGAAACAAGACACGAACTACATGGATGGAATCCAGGGCCTGCTCAATGCGCAGAACGGCGAGCAGCTGAATCTGAGCACCTTGGGTGACTCCGCGCTGGCGAAAAAGGTGAAAACCAAAGCCTGCGATCTGGTGCTAAAACAAGGCGTTAATTTCCTCTCCTGATCCATCCCATTTTCTGCCACAACACGCCGCGTTTGCCAGGTTATCCTTGCGCCGCGGCGTCAGAGTCGGATTTTGCTTACTTGCCAGGGTCTCCTTCCCCTTCTAGCGGGATGCGACGGCGTTCAAAATTTCCAATTTCTAAACCAAATCCTAACAACAGCACAATTTAGTGACACTAAAATTGCAGCTGTGTGACTTCGCTATTAAATTGGTTTCCCAAAAAGTCATCAGCTGGCCAGTAAAGAGACTGGCGCTATTGAGGATAATGCTGTTGTCAGAGTTTATATCCCTTACCCTTTTCCTGGCTTCCATTGGCATTTATGCGTGGAAAGCGGGTCGCAATACCTGGTGGTTTGTTGCCACGCTTCTGGTATTGGGCATTTTTATTGTTTTGAACATTACCCTGTACGCCAGCGATTACTTTACCGGTGATGGTATTAATGACGCCGTACTTTATACCCTCACCAACAGCCTGACGGGCGCAGGTGTGAGTAAGTACATACTTCCGGGTGTAGGTGTTGCTCTGGCGCTGGTTGCGGTGTTTGGGACGCTGGGTTGGGTCCTTCGCCGTCGCCGTCACCATCCGCACCATGTGGGTTACAGTCTGCTGGCATTGATGCTGGCGCTTGGGTCGGTCGATGCCAGCCCGGCGTTTCATCAGGTGACCGAGTTGGTAAAATCCCAGTCGCGCGATGGCGACCCGGATTTCACGGCCTATTACAAAGAGCCCGCTAAATCTATTCCCAATCCAAAACTCAACCTGGTTTACATCTACGGCGAAAGCCTTGAGCGCACCTATTTTGATAACGATGCGTTCCCAAACCTGACGCCAGATCTCGGTGCACTTAAAAACGAAGGGCTGGATTTCAGCCATACCGCGCAACTGCCTGGCACGGATTACACGATTGCCGGCATGGTCGCGTCCCAGTGCGGCATTCCGCTGTTTGCGCCCTTCGAAGGCAACGCCTCCGCTTCGATGTCGAGTTTCTTCCCGCAGAATATTTGCCTGGGCGATATTCTGAAAAACTCCGGCTACGAAAACTACTTTATGCAGGGCGCAAATCTGCGTTTCGCTGGCAAAGACGTGTTCCTGAAATCCCACGGGTTCGAGCACCTGTACGGCGCTGAAGAGTTAAAAACCACCGTCGCCGACCCCGCTTATCGCAATGACTGGGGGTTCTACGACGACACGGTGCTGGACGAAACCTGGAAAAAATTTGAAGAGCTGTCTCAATCCGGCAAGCGCTTTTCTCTGTTTGCGTTGACGGTCGACACGCACCATCCGGACGGTTTTATTTCGCGCACCTGCCAGCGTAAAAGTTACGCAATCAATGGAAAAGCAAATCAGTCATTCAGCGCCGTCACCTGTAGCCAGGAACATATCGCCGCCTTTATCAATAAAATCAAAGCGTCACCGTACTTTAAAAATACGGTCGTCGTGGTCTCTTCCGACCATCTGGCGATGAAAAACACCGCATGGGATGCGCTGAACAAACAGGATCGCAGCAATTTATTCTTCGTCTTGCGCGGCGATCAGCCTCAGCAGGATTTGATTGCCACCAAGCGGAATACCATGGATAACGGCGCCACCGTGCTGGATATCCTGGGCGGTGACAACTTTATCGGGCTGGGGCGCAGTACCCTGTCGGGGCAGTCGCTGTCAGAAGTGTTCCTGAACATGAAAGAAAAAATTCTGGCGTGGAAGCCGGACGTCATCCGCCTGTGGAATTTCCCGAAAGAGATGAAAGCGTTCACCATCGACCAGCAGAAAAACATGATTGCGTTTTCAGGCAGCCAGTTCCGTCTGCCGCTGCTGCTGCGCGTCTCCGACAACCGCGTCGAACCGCTGCCAGAGAGCGAATATTCTGCTCCGCTGCGCTTCCAGCTCGCTGATTTCGCCCCAAGGGATAACTTCGTCTGGGTCGATCGCTGCTACAAAATGGGTCAGCTCTGGTCACAGCCGCTGTCCCTCTCGACGGACTGGTGTGTATCCCAGGGTCAGTTAGGTGGCCAGCAGACGGTGCAGCATGTCGATAAAGATCAGTGGAAAGGCAAAACGGCGTTTAAAGATACGGTGATCGATACCGATCGCTACAAACGTAACGTCGATCTGCTCAAAGTGGTTGATAACGACATTCGCTACAAAGCGGACAGCTTCGTGTTTAACGTGGCCGGTGCGCCAGAAGAAGTGAAGCAGTTCAGCGGGATTTCTCGCCCTGAGTCGTGGGGGCGCTGGTCAAACGCTCAGCTTGGCGAAGAAGTCAAAATCGAATATGCCGAGCCGCTGCCCGAGAAATTCGATCTGGTGATCACCGCGAAAGCGTTTGGTCCAAACGCCAATAAACCCATTCCGGTACGTATTGGCGATACAGAACAGATGCTGACGCTTGGCAATGAGGTCACCACCACCACGCTGCATTTCGATAACCCGTCGCGCAGTCGTACCGTCGTGATTGTGCCGCCGGAACCGCAATCGACTAACGAAGGCAACATCCTCGGGCATTCACCGCGTAAACTGGGTATTGGGATGGTCGAAATAAAAGTGGTCCGGAGCGACGGCTAGCGTTAATAAGAAAGCACAAGAAAGGAAAAGCGCCCCGCCTGAACAGGGCGCTTTTTTACATCAGAAGGTTTCCCAGTTTTCACCGGACGTGGTTGCCGCAGCTTTACGTGCTTTCACTGAGGTAGCGGGCGTTTTAAGACCGGTCTGTTCACGCGATTTCACCTGTTCCTGCTGAATACGGAACACCGCAACCGCCTGCGTCAGACGACTCGCCTGCTCTTCCAGTGCTGCCGCTGCAGCCGCAGATTCTTCCACCAGCGAGGCGTTCTGCTGAGTCACACGGTCCATCTCGGCAACGGCCAGACCCACCTGGTCGATACCGCGGCTCTGCTCATCAGAGGCAGAGGCGATTTCGCCCATGATATCGGTCACGCGGGTTACCGCATTCACGATTTCACCCATCGTTTCACCGGCGCTTTCTACCAGCGTAGAACCCAGCTCAACGCGACCAACTGAATCTTCGATGAGGCTCTTAATTTCACGGGCTGCCTGGGCGCTACGCTGCGCCAGATTACGCACTTCGCCAGCCACCACCGCAAACCCACGACCCTGTTCACCCGCACGCGCCGCTTCAACCGCAGCGTTCAGTGCCAGAATGTTGGTCTGGAAAGCAATTCCGTCGATTACGCTGATAATGTCAGCAATCTTCTGCGAACTGCCAGCGATGTCACGCATGGTTTGCACCACGTTATCCACCACTTTTCCGCCTTTCTGCGCGGTCTCGGACGCGCTCAGCGCCAGATTGCTCGCCTGACGGGCGTTTTCGGCGTTCTGCTTCACGGTAGCAGTTAGCTGTTCCATACTGGCAGCGGTCTCTTCCAGAGAAGCAGCCTGCTGCTCGGTACGGGAAGAGAGATCGTTGTTACCGACGGAGATTTCGCTCGCGCCGCTGTAGATCGCATTCGCGCCGTTACGCACATCACCCACAGTACTCACCAGCTCACTCTGCATATGACGCAGAGTGTCAGCCAGCTGTCCCATTTCGTTAGTGCCTTCGACATCAATACGCTTCACCAAATCGCCGCTGGCGATATGACGAATGCTGTCGATCAGACGGTTCAGCGGAGAAATTAGAGACTGCTTGATGCCCAGCCAGACGCTAACAATCACCACCAGCACGGCGATCAGCACGCTAATCAGCACCCAGATAGCCTGAGTGTAAGAGCTGTTGCTGTCGGCGACGGCGGTTTCGTAGAGATGGTCATTCTGCTGCAGATAATTCACATATTCTTTTTCGAAACCGTCCTGATAGCTCTGAGTCGGTTGATCGAAGAAGTCATTGATTTTACCAGCACCCAGTAGCTGGATAAGCTCAGCCAGCGCACCGTGATAAATATCGTAGTTACGCTTAATTTCCTGAGCTGCAGCATCGCTCTGACGTGGATCGCGCGGCAGGGCTTCGTAGTCGGCCCAGTTTTTTTCCGCCTGCTTCAGGGAAGTCGACGCAATCTGCATCAGATCGTTCACGGTTGCACCGCTACCGATATTGCTCTGATCCATCATGTAACGGATACCCGCGCGGTTCAGGGTATTACGTGTTTGCAGCAACGCAACCCAGCTGCCGTTAAGCGTGGACTGTTGCTGGCGAATAGTTTGAAGAACAGTGAAGTTTTCTTTGTCATGCTTCAGGGCATTAAAGAAAAGACCACCGGATGTCAGTTGTAAAAGGCCGAATATAGCCAAGACCAGCAACAAGCTGGTGACAATCTTGATACGATTTAACATGTTTTCTCTTTCCATCAGACAGATAACAGAATTTTCGGCCTGGATAGTGAAAACTTTAAGGAAATCGTGTTGATGATTTGCGTGACTACACGTCATTTCACAAAAAATTATTAATGTTTATCCTAAATCGGGCCGTTATATATCCATAAGATAAATTTTTGCTTTGTGGCACTGACATATTCTGTCAGTGCCATTGGCATCATTCAGACTTATTCATGTCAATAAACGGGAATAAATTATGACAACTCCTGCCCGGAGTCGCTCTGCTGAGCGGCTCGTCGATATTCTTATGGAGCTGCATATAAACGGTGTTGTTCACCGCAGCGACCTGATGCAAAAATTTAAAATTACTGAACGAACGGTATATCGCGATCTAAATGCACTCTCACCCATTGTTCAACACGCCGGTAACGGTCAATATCGTTTGATTCACGCCACACCAAGTTCCCGCGGCCAGGGGTTGCACAACGCCGTGGCTAACCTGCTGAATGCGGATAGTTTTTTCCCTGACCGGGGAGCAGCGTTTTGGCAGAATCTGGAATCACGCGTGGAAGAGAACCATATTCTCATCCTCAACAATGATGCAGAACATACGGTACAAAAGGATATTCGCCTCTATCTCACGGCTATCGAGAAATCGATAAAAAACCGCCATGTTTGCCAGATAACATATAAAGACAAAACGCGATCGGTAAATCCCTACAAATTAATTAACAAAAAAAATATATGGTATTTACAAGCCACCGAAAATGGCAGGTTAAAATCATTTTCACTGAGCCAAATAAGCTGGTTTGATATTCAAAAAGAGACGTTTATTCTGGATCCGCATACTCAGGAATTACTGGAGAAAAATCTCGACCCATGGGTAAGTGAAGAGACTTTCGAAGTAAAAATATTTACCAATAATAATATTTCTCACTATTTTAAGCGCCGAGACCTGCTGCCCGAGCAGGACATCGTGGCGGAAAGCCATGAGGGGATCACTATCCACTGCCAGGCGGCGCATGAGAACCAGATCCTGCCGCTGATCTTTTACTGGCTGCCCAATATTCAGATCGTAGAACCCGAGTGGCTGCGGGTGAAGCTTTTCGAGACGCTCGAAGGATACCTGTCGACCGCTCACGCAGAATCACTTGAAGAAACACCGTGATCTCAATCACATAATACTGACCACTGGCGGCGAGACTTAACCACTCGCCCCTCGCTTTGACCGCTTAGCCTCCACAAACAACCACTCACCGATTTACCTTCCTTTACACGCGCGCAGATCTGGCAAGATCGTCTCAGCATTAATCAATACTTCCTCACAACGAACTCTGACCCCTTTTTACAGTTAAAAAAACCAGGTCTAACTATGGATACTAAAAAACTTCTTAAGCACGTACCCTGGGCACTCCTCGGGATCCTCGGTGCGTTCTGTCTGGCCGTTGTTGCATTACGTCGGGGCGAACACGTCAGTGCCCTGTGGATCGTAGTCGCATCGGTCTCTGTCTATCTGGTCGCGTACCGCTATTACAGCTTGTACATCGCGCAAAAGGTCATGAAGCTTGACCCAACGCGTGCCACACCGGCGGTCATTAACAATGACGGCCTGAACTACGTTCCCACTAACCGCTATGTACTGTTTGGTCACCACTTTGCCGCGATTGCCGGTGCGGGTCCGTTAGTCGGGCCAGTACTTGCCGCGCAGATGGGTTATCTGCCAGGCACGTTATGGCTGCTCGCAGGCGTTGTGCTGGCGGGTGCGGTGCAGGACTTCATGGTGCTGTTCATCTCGACGCGCCGTAACGGTGCTTCGCTGGGTGAGATGATCAAAGAAGAGATGGGCCGCGTGCCGGGCACCATTGCCCTGTTCGGCTGCTTCCTCATCATGATTATCATCCTCGCGGTACTGGCGTTGATCGTCGTGAAAGCGCTGGCGGAAAGCCCGTGGGGCGTCTTCACTGTCTGTTCAACCGTGCCGATTGCGCTGTTCATGGGTATCTACATGCGCTTCCTGCGCCCTGGACGCGTCGGCGAAGTGTCGGTCATTGGTATCGTGTTGCTGGTCGCCTCCATTTACTTCGGCGGTATTATTGCGCACGACCCGTACTGGGGCCCGGCGCTGACCTTTAAAGACACCACCATTACCTTTGCCCTGATTGGTTACGCGTTTATCTCCGCGCTGCTGCCGGTCTGGCTGATTCTGGCACCGCGTGATTACCTGGCGACATTCCTGAAAATCGGCGTGATCGTCGGTCTGGCGATTGGCATCGTGATCATTAACCCGGAACTGAAAATGCCGGCGGTCACGCAGTACATCGACGGCACCGGTCCGCTGTGGAAAGGCGCGATGTTCCCGTTCCTGTTCATCACCATCGCCTGTGGCGCGGTGTCTGGCTTCCACGCGCTGATCGCCTCCGGCACCACGCCGAAGCTGATGGCCAACGAAACCGACGCACGCTTCATTGGTTATGGCGCGATGCTGATGGAATCTTTCGTGGCGATCATGGCGCTGGTTGCGGCGTCTATCATCGAACCGGGTCTGTATTTCGCGATGAACACCCCGCCAGCAGGTCTCGGCATCACCATGCCAAACCTGCATGAGATGGGCGGCGACAATGCCGCGCTTATTATGGCGCAGTTGAAAGACGTCAGCGCCCACGCGGCGGCGACCGTCAGCTCCTGGGGCTTTGTTATCTCCCCTGAGCAAATCATGCAGACCGCGAAAGACATCGGTGAGCCGTCCATTCTGAACCGTGCCGGTGGCGCACCTACGCTTGCCGTCGGTATCGCACACGTGTTCCACAAAGTGCTGCCGTGGGCGGATATGGGCTTCTGGTATCACTTCGGGATCCTGTTCGAAGCGCTGTTCATCCTGACTGCGCTTGACGCTGGTACCCGTGCGGGCCGCTTCATGCTGCAAGACTTGCTCGGTAACTTCGTGCCGTTCCTGAAGAAAACCGACTCTCTGGTCGCCGGTGTTCTGGGTACAGCAGGCTGCGTCGGTCTGTGGGGTTACCTGCTGTATCAAGGTGTTGTGGATCCGCTGGGCGGCGTGAAGAGCCTGTGGCCACTGTTCGGCATCTCTAACCAGATGCTGGCGGCGGTTGCCCTGGTACTCGGCACGGTTGTTCTGGTGAAAATGAAACGCACCAAATACATCTGGGTGACCGTGGTTCCAGCGATGTGGCTGCTGCTTTGCACCACCTGGGCGCTGGGTCTGAAACTGTTCAGCACCAACCCGCAGCTGGAAGGCTTCCTGTATATGGCTAACCAGTACAAAGAGAAAATCGCGGCGGGCAGCGGTGATCTTACGGCTCAACAGATTGCCAACATGAATCATATCGTGGTGAACAACTACACCAACGCCGGTCTGAGCATTCTGTTCCTGGTCGTGGTTTACAGCATCATCTTCTACGGCATCAAAACCTGGATGAAAGTGCGTAACGCCGACGGTCGTACGGATAAAGAAACCCCGTATGTGCCAGTGCCGGAAGGTGGCGTGAAAACCTCTTCACACCATTAATCCCTCTCCCCTCACGCTCTCTCACAGGAGAAAGCATGAGGGGAACAAAGCCCGGCGGATCCCCTCGCTGGGCTTTTTCTTATCAGGATGCGTTATGTTTGGTAACTTAGGCGAAGCAAAAAAATACCTCGGTCAGGCGGCAAAAATGCTGATTGGCATTCCGGACTATGACAACTACGTTGAACACATGAAGACCAACCATCCGGATAAGCCGTACATGACCTATACCGAATTTTTCCGCGAGCGTCAGGAAGCGCGCTACGGCGGAAGTGGAGAAGGCGGCGTACGCTGCTGCTAAAGGAGAAACCATGACACCGATTGCCGTTACCCTACTCACCGGTTTTCTCGGCGCGGGTAAAACCACCCTGCTGCGCCATATCCTGAACGAACAGCACGGTTTTAAAATCGCCGTTATCGAAAACGAATTTGGCGAAGTCTCCGTTGACGACCAGCTGATTGGCGATCGCGCCACCCAGATCAAAACCCTGACCAACGGCTGCATTTGCTGCACCCGCTCCAGCGAACTGGAAGACGCGCTTCTCGATCTGCTCGACAGCCGCGAACGTGGCGACATTGAGTTCGACCGTCTGGTCATTGAATGCACCGGCATGGCCGATCCTGGCCCGATTATCCAGACCTTTTTCTCTCACGATATCCTCTGCCAGCGCTATTTGCTGGACGGCGTGATCGCGCTGGTCGATGCGGTCCATGCCGACGATCAGATGAACCAGTTCACTATCGCGCAGTCGCAGGTGGGTTATGCCGATCGCATTCTGCTGACCAAAACCGACGTCGCGGGCGACAGCGAAAAACTGCGTGAACGTCTGACGCGCATCAACGCCCGCGCGCCGATTTACACGGTCACGCACGGCGATATCGATCTGGCACAGCTGTTCAACACCAACGGCTTTATGCTGGAAGAGAACGTCACGTCGAAGCCGCGTTTTCACTTTATCGGCGACAAGCAAAACGACGTGTCATCGATTGTGGTCGAGCTGGATTATCCGGTGGATATCAGCGACGTGTCGCGCGTAATGGAAAACCTGCTGCTGTCATTTGCCGACAAACTGCTGCGCTACAAAGGCATGCTGTGGATTGACGGCGAGTCAAACCGCCTGCTGTTCCAGGGCGTGCAGCGCCTCTATAGCGCCGACTGGGACCGCCCGTGGGGCGATGAAACGCCGCACAGCACAATGGTCTTCATCGGGATTCAGTTGCCGGAAGAGGAAATCCGCGCAGCGTTTACAGGCTTGCGTCACTAACGTCTCCTCTGTCCGCCACCGCGGTTTTCGGCCAAAGGTTTCACCTTTTTAGCCGAGCGTCACAGTGCTTATCTTTACGCGACACAAAAAAACGGGCGACATCTCTGTCGCCCGCGGTGTCATCACACTGTGAGGTTACTGGCGAACCACCACCAGTTTCTGGTTCACAAACTCTTTAATCCCCAGATCTGACAGCTCGCGTCCGTAACCGGAACGCTTCACGCCGCCAAACGGCAGCTCGGCGGCGGTATCCGTCAGCCAGTTGATGTACACCATTCCGGTTTCAATCTGCGACGCCATTTTCTTCGCGCGTTCGATATCACGACTAAACACCGCGCCACCCAGCCCATAGTGCGAATCGTTCGCCAGGCTGACGGCTTCATCGTCACTTTTCACGACATAGACCTGCGCAACTGGGCCAAAGAACTCTTCGAAATACGCCGGATTGTCGCGAGAAATGTGCGTCAGAATCGTCGGCTCGAAGAAGTTACCTTCGCGCTGCACCGGCTTGCCGCCAAAGTGCGCTTTCGCGCCATTTTTCACCGCCTCGTTCACCTGTTTGGTGAGCGTCTCCAGCGCATCTTTCGACGACAGCGGCCCTAACGTGGTGCTCTCGTCAAACTGATCCCCCACCTTCACCTTGCTGAAGGCTTCAGTGAATTTCGTCAGGAATTGATCTGCGATTTTTTCGTGAAGAATAAAACGCTTGGCGGCGGTACAGACCTGCCCGGCGTTAGCGAGTCGGGCCTTCACGCCGATCTCCACCGCTTTTTCCAGATCGGCATCGTCCAGCACCACGAACACATCGTTACCACCCAATTCGAGCGTTGATTTTTTGATGTGCTTGGCCGCCTGTGCTGCCACCACGCTACCGGCCTTTTCAGACCCCGTCAGCGCCGCACCCTGGACGCGCGGATCGGCGATAATATTCGCGACCTGATCCGACGAAATAAACAGATTGGTCCAGGCACCGTCCGGCGCACCCGCCTCGCGTACCAGATGTTCAAAAGCCTCAGCGCAATGCGGCACGATACTGGCGTGTTTCGCGATAACCGGATTACCCGCGGCGAGGTTAGGCGCCAGGACACGCATTAGCTGATAGAACGGGAAATTCCACGGCTCAACGGCCATCACCACGCCGATGGGGTGATGTTCAACCCACGCATCCCCGAGTTCCGTTTTGTAGGTCACCGGAGCCAGAAACTGCTTCGCATTATCCGCGTAATAACGCGCGATTTGCGCACAGAGTTTCACCTCGCTGCGGCTTTGCTCAATGAGTTTGCCCATCTCCTGGCTGGCAATTTTTGCCAGCTCTTCCGTACGGCTGTCGATCAGATCGGCGAGTTTATGCAGCACGGGAAGCCGCTGGGAAATATCCCCTTTCGCCCATTCAGAATGGTAAAGCGCATCGGCGGTTTTTAACGCCGCTTCGACATCAGCGTCGGTATGAGAGGGATACGCTTTGATAAGCTGGTTGTTAGCAGGATTCACTGTCTGATAAGCCATTTTGGTCTCCTTAATTTACCGCTTAGGGGAGTAAGGGTAGTCAAGATGACTGGCTTTTGACGTAAAGTTGGGTATATCCAGAGGTTTCTGATAAAGGTCTGGATAACGTTTTTTGCACTTTCCCCACGCTCCGCTCTATCCTTAACCCATGGAAAAATTAGCTGAACTTAAACGCGCCAAACTGTTGGCGCTGTCGCTACTGCTGATTGCAGTGGCCACTTTTATTGTCACCCTCTTTCTGCCACAGACCTTCTGGGTGCGGGGCGTAAAGGCTATTGCCGAAGCGGCGATGGTCGGTGCGCTGGCGGACTGGTTTGCGGTGGTGGCGCTGTTTCGTCGCGTGCCGATCCCGTTTATTTCACGCCACACGGCGATTATCCCGCGTAATAAAGATCGGATTGGCGACAATCTCGGGTTGTTCGTGCAGGAAAAATTTCTGGATACGCAGTCGCTAGTGGCGCTGATCCGCCGCTACGAACCGGCGCAGATGATCGGCAACTGGTTCAGCCAGCCGGACAACGCCCAGCGCGTCGGACAGCACTTAATACAGGTCATGAGCGGGTTCCTGGAACTCACCGATGACGGACGCATTCAGCGCTTACTGAAACGCGCGGTACACAAAGCTATCGATAAAGTCGATTTCACACAAACCAGCGCGGTGATGCTGGAAAGCATGACCAAAAATAATCGTCACCAGGTTTTGCTGGATGCCATCATTTCCAAATTGATCACGCTGATTCAAAAAGAGAGCTCACGCGAATTTATCGCCGCGCAGATCGTCCACTGGCTCAAGACCGAACACCCGCGTAAGGCGATGATGCTGCCAACCGAATGGCTGGGCGATCAAAGCGCGGAGCTGGTGTCGGATGCGGTCAACGCGATCCTTGATGATATCAGTCACGACCGCACCCATCAGATTCGACAGGCGTTCGACCGAGCCACGCTGACGCTTATCGACAACCTGAAGAACGATCCGGAAATGGCGGAAAAAGCCGAGGACATCAAACATTATCTGAAAAATGACGAGGCGTTTAACCGCTATCTGGGCGAGATGTGGGCCGATCTGCGTGCCTGGCTGAAAGCCGATATGCAGAGCGAGGATTCCCGCGTGAAGCAGCGTATTGCTAACGCCGGGCAGTGGTTTGGCGAGACGCTGGTCGCCGACACCAGCCTGCGCGCGTCATTGAACGAGCATCTGGAGCAGGCGGCGCATCGCGTGGCGCCAGATTTTGCGTCGTTCCTGACGCGCCACATCAGCGACACCGTAAAAAGCTGGGATGCCAAAGATATGTCGCGCCAGATTGAGCTGAATATCGGCAAAGATCTGCAGTTTATTCGCGTCAACGGCACGCTGGTGGGCGGCACCATCGGACTGATTCTGTTCTTGCTGTCGCAGCTGCCCGCCGTGCTGTCACACTATTCGTCTTTTGGCGGTTCGATAACGTAACGCGTTGGTTCAAAACAGTTCAGAATCAGATGCACCAGGAACACCAGCGTCAGCGTGGCCACCAGCGCCACGGTGACGGACACGATGCGGTACAAATCGCTAAACACCAGATCGCCATCCGGATGCATATTCTGACCAAACATAATGCCGATGGTGGTGATGCTGGCAAATCCCACGCCCGCACCCACTTTTTCCATCACATGCAGACGCGCGCCAAACGCCAGCCCGAGGCCGATCAGTGGCATCATCAGCACCATATGGCTGGTGTGATCGTAGAGCAGCAGCTGCATCACCAGAATGTACAAGCAGCCCAGCACCACGCCGACCACGCGCCAGAGCGAGCTCATCACCGCCCCGCGATAGTGCATCGGGAATAAAATCAACACGCCCGCCATCAACGCCGACAGGGAATCGCTTAAATCACTGATCTGGAAAACGACAAAAATCAGCGTCACCACGGTGCCTGAAAGCAATGATTCGTGGCGCACGCGGGCGGCGTTTTTCTCGATCAGCGGCGGGCGCTGGCGCGGCTCGACGTCCGGCAGCAGAAAGTGCATCAGCGCGCTCAGGCACACCGCCATCACGCTGGCTTCGATGTTTGAAAACAGCAAAGTGTGCCAGTTAGTGCTGGGATAGCTCATAAAGTTGAGCATCACGCTTTGACACACCACGCCCATCGAGCCAAACAGGAACAGCGGCCCCTGGCTCATAAAGCGAAAACGCATCACGTACAGGCCGAACACCACGAGCGTCATGATTACCGGCCATTGCGACAAATAGCCGATGATAATCACCATTTCGACGCAATTTATCGATGCGCTGAAGACAAACTGTTTTGCCACGTGACGATTAAAGACCGGCACCAGCGACAGCAGCATGATGGGATAGACCACGTAAAACACGCCGTAGGTGGTGTTGTAAAAGCTCGACACGCTGAGCGCAATCATCCCGGCAAAGACGATGCGCAGCGTCTGGCGAAAATCATTGGGCGTATAAACAATATTGCCGTGCGGGGTAAATACCCGCGCAAGTGTGTTAATAGACATAATCAATAAACATAATGCAGCAGGCTGACGAGATGAATTTGCAGCCCCGAGAAGAAGCGTGCAAACGGCCCTTCGCTGTTATACAGCTGCACAGTGGCACGTGCGCCGGTCGGCAGATGTTTAGGCAGCGCTTCGTCCAGCGCGATATGAATGCGCATACGCTGTGCATCACGCACCCAGCGATTCGAGGTTTCCGGCTGCGACAGTTCCCCATTTACCGCTTCCTGACCGGCCAGAATCCCGGCGTCACTGCTGGAGACGTGGGCGCGGAAAACGCGGCCTGGGAACGCATCAAATACCACGGCGGCGTCCGTTCCCTGATGGGTATGACGCAAACTTTTCTCGCGGAAATCGGCCACGATATCAGTCTGATTATTCACCAGCGCTAGCGCGGCGGATCCAGACGAGGCATAAAAACCGGGGCTGAGCTGAACGTTACTCACCGTGCCGTCCGCCTGGGCGTAGACTTTGGTCCAGCTCAGATTCAGCTCAGCCTCATCCAGCGCATTGCGGTATTTTTGCAGCGTCACGTTACGCTTTTCATCCCGCTCGCCGCGCTCAATGCGTAGGTTATGGATGTTGGCTTCCAGATTTGCCACCGACTGTTCGCTGCTCTGCCAGGTGGTGCGGACTTTATCCAGATCCGCCTGCGACACATTCTGCATCGTGCTGAGGCGCTGATAGCGCTCAAACGTTACGCGATCGTTGCGCGCGGTGAGCTGCGCCGTTTTCAGGCTAGCCTGGGCGGCGACAATCTGGGCATCCAGCTGTTGGTTAGCGAGTCGCGCCTGTTCGAGCGCGATTTGCGCGGCCTCGACTTTATTGCGAAACGGCGTGGGATCGAGTTCAAACAGCACGTCGCCCTTTTTCACCTGACTGTTATTGTGCACATGCACTGCCGCCACATAGCCGGAAATGCGTGCAGAAACCGGCGTCACCACGCGCATGACGGTGGCGTCCGGCGTCAGCGGGATCCAGATATCGGCAACGATAAAATAGACAAACATCAGCAGGAAAGAGGCAATACTCACCCTTACCCAGCGGGCAAACTTTTGTTCAGGAGTCATTTTTAGATCTTGTTATCTTCTTCGCGGATTGTCCGCAAATTGCAGGCGATTTGATTTAATGTTGCGCTGAAAATATCGAGATGTTCAGGCGCAATATTTTGCGATACGCGGGCCTGAAATTCCTCAATCACACGCGTGAGGGTTTTCAGCACCGCTTTGCCTTCCGGCGTGAGTGTCAGCAGCCGGATGCGCTTGTCATAAGGCGATGTGGTGCGCAGCAGATAGCCCTGCTTTTCCAGCTGTGTCAGCGTGCGCATCAGTGGTGGCAGTTCGATGCCCTGCACTTCCGCCAGCTCGCTCACCGAGACGTTTTCTCCCAACTGCTCAAGCTGCATCATCACCGTCCAGCTCGACTGGGTTAACCCCGTTTCGAGAATGGCGTCGTCAATCACCGCGCGCCACTGACGCACAATCATTGCCATCCGCATGCCCATCGGCCTGCGGCAGAACAGATCTTCTTCGCTCATGGGAAACCCTCTCATCACTCGCGGACAAGATAATAGTTATCAGGATAAGTATCAAGAAACGAAGGATGAAAGAGCAGGAATTGCCAATACAGGTTCGCGAAGATCGTCAGAAAATCTTACCCCGTCACAAGCCGCTGGCTCGTCAGGTAGTTTTCGATGGCGATCCACTGGGTCAAGTGCATGAGAAGCGTTAAAACAGCCGCCGCCAGCGTATTTTCATTCAGGTATTCAGCGGTTACCGTATGTTGCCTGGCCGCAGCAAAAGAGACGCCTTCCACGACAAAAAACCCCTCAAAAAATCGCAAAAGATGGTAGTAATCTTTCCGGATACAATGCGGGATGGCGTCCGCTTTAATGTCACTCAAGCACTGGTGATAAACTGCCACCTTCTTTTGCTGAAAATCCAGGTTCCCGGTCAAGACCAGCAGCGCCGCCTCCAGCTTTTTTTGTGCCGTCATCATTTTTTGCATGCTTTAACCCTCACACCTTTTTTGCATTATGCGTTGTGATCCAGTTTCTTATAGAGACCGGTCAAATTGGTAACAGCATATTTTTTGTAGATATTTCGTCGATGATGACTGACCGTTTTCCCGGTCACATTCACGAAGCGTGATATCTCTTTATTCTTTTTACCCGAAACAATATAAGGCAGGAGCATCGTCTCCATTTTCGTTAAGCTTTGCTGCTTCTCAAGCTGATACCAGCGCCTATTTTTGAAAATAGTAATTTGCTGCTCTGCCTGCGCAAAATGCGCCAGGCAGGCACTTAATTTGCGAACAGAACTTTTACAGTCGATCGTTAAATCAGCGACGGTATTAATTAAAATATTTTCAATCGTGCTTTCAAAGCACGAGTCACGGGTAATAAAAATAAGATAACTTTGTGCATAGCGATTCTTTATTTCCAGCAACGCATTTAACGATTTTGTATCAGATTGACCATAATCGACAACAATTGCCTTCGCCCTTTCTATCTTATCTTTACTGACTTTTTTAATATCATCCACGTAAAGTACATTACGGAAGGCTGGCGCTTCCGACAAATGCATCTCCACCAGCATTTCAAAGCCTTTAATGAAATAGCCACAGGAGGTTAATACAATAATCATCGTCCATAACCCTATTGTTTACACGGATTAACTCATAATCCCCATAAAACTGTTTAATTACAATTAACAATATTCCAGAGGATTATAGGAATATTCCTAAGCCATTAGGGGCGAATTGTGCGATCCCTCACATACCACAAACAAACCTTGAATTAAAAAACTTTTAATACAGACAGATAGAATTATTTATAAGATTTATCCAGGGCACTGAAGACCCTTCTGAGATCCCACCTGATTTTATTTTGATAAGCTGCGAAACGTAACGAAGGATTAAAGAATGTATGGATTTTATTTTTTCATTAATTCCAAAAATAAAACCATCACGGGAAATTAGAGGGACACTTTTATGAAAACAACATTTCGTCTGACTCAGGTTGCGACAAGTATTAGCCTGCTGCTGGGTAGCAGTGTGGTTATTCCAGGCACGGCGCTTGCCAATAGCTGCACCACATTTTCGCCAGCCGGAACGTGCGGCTTAACTGAATATCAAATGACGTCGCCATTAAATCCACTGCCGACCGCCTGGTATTTCACGTCGCCCACTCAGGATGCGGCCATTAATGCCACCGCAAAAGCGCAAAATATCTATTTTGCCAGCGGATCGTCATCGCGCCAGGCCAATGATATTCAACAACTTCTCGTCGATGGCGCAAATTTGGGCGGCCATTACATCAACGCCAGCAAAACAGGTTCAGCGGCCATTACCCTTGCAAATAATGCCGTGGTTGACTGGATAGAAGCGGGCGGTGCACTCACCAACACCAGGATTATCATTGATCATTCAACCCTGAACGGGGCTAACGCTGCGGTGGATTACGATAAAACCAATAAAGCCACCTACAGCAAAAACTATGCGCGTGGAAACGCCATTTATCTGGCTCCTGCCGATAACGGCAATACGTATATCGATATTATCAATGGCAGTCACATTACGGGCCGAGTCTATGCTGGCGGCGCCGGAACGCACGATGTCTCCCTCGAGAACAGCGCCATTCAGGCGGGTGGCATCCTGCTTTACAGCACTAAAAACAGAAACGACATCCATGTTGTAAACAGTGAGATCAGCACGACGGGCGCAGTGATGGCGACCAGTAACGCCATTGAGATCACCAATTTAGCGCGTACGGAAAGCACCAATACCATTGCAATCGAAGACAGTCAGATCACCGGGTCGGTAGCGGTGAGCAGCACTGGAAGCAATAATATTCTCGCGGTAAATCATTCAGCGATAACAAAAACCAACCAAACCAATGGTAACGCGATTAGCCTGAAAAATGGTGCCACCACGCAACTCACGCTGAATAACGCGCAGATCGCAGGCCACGCACTGCTCTCCGGGTCGGGCAGCACTGCTGCGACAATCGATCAATCCCAAATCGACGGCAACGTCATCGCCAACAACGCGGCGCAGATCGCCTTTGATATCACCCACTCCGTGCTGAACGGTAATATTGACGCCAGTACCGGGAGCGGCATTGTCGCCCTGCACTTAACCGACAGCAGCGTGAGCGGCGACGTAAATCTTAATGGCACCAGCGTGAAGGAATCTGACGTCTGGCTTAATCGCTCCGATGTGCAGGGGCATCTGTACGGCGGCGGCGAAAACAGCACCCTGCATTTGGACGGTTTCAGTCAGTTTAACGGCGAAAAATTCAGCCAGTTCAGTGCCCTGAACATCGCCGGAAACCTAAATCTGGCGGGCGGTTTCACCGATACCAACGTCGGCGCTGGCCTTTCTGTAAAAGGCGAAACGCTCACAGCGCCGATTAAGCTCACTGCCGGGAACCTGACCTTTGATAAGACCAAACTTATCGCTGACACCCTGTCGTTATCGAACGGCGCAACGCTTGCCCTGGCCGACCGCAGCCAGCTTCAGACGCGTTCCGATCAGCTCTTTAAGCGTGCTTCATCCGCGCTTTTGCCAGAGGGTTACAACGAAACTGGCGAGCGCATCTCGCTGAAAGACAGCACCCTGATCCTGACCGATAACACCTATCACCTGGATTATGTAAAAGCCGTTAATCAGCTGATTAGCCCTACAGACGGCAACTCGCTGGTGATGCTCGGCACACTATTGAATGCCGATAACGTCGCGGGAACGGCGAGCGTCACGGACGCCTCCATCACCCAGGCCGTGCTCGCCAATACGCAGGTTACTGTCGGTAAAAACCGCCTGATTATCGGTGCTGAAAATGCCACGACTGCCGATTATATTGCAGTGAGTAACGGGTTTGGCGCGGCGCAGCTCCAGTTCGAGGGCGAAGGAAAACCATCCGTAGAAATTGGTAACGGCCAGGCGTTAACCCTGACGGGAGCCTTGGGCGGCGCGCTGATTCACGTCGCCGGATCGCCCGCTACAGCTGTTGATGTCGCCGTCAATAATGGCACGCTTAATTTGGGTTCCACGGCGGTTGAGAATGTCACTGCGCATCTTAACGGCAACGTGTCGGTCGCTCCGGAAGGTTCGCTGAACGTGGTGGCGGGCGATCACACCATTACCTCTGGATCGTCCACCGCAGGCGTCATCAGCAGCGGAACGGTTACTATTCATCATGATGCCACACTGCATTCTGACGTCGAAATGCGCGACGCCGGGCAGTTAGTCGTTAACGGTTCATTGCAGGCCAGCAATCTCACCGCCAGCCAGGAGGCTGAAATTACGGTCGGTGACGCAGCAGCCGCCGGATCGCTGGTTGTTGATCGCATGGATCTCCAGGGGGCCAGACTGTTTATCGACCCGTCATGGGTTGATGGCGGAACCCTGGCGGATGCCTCACGGGTTGCCAGCGGCGGCACAGACATCAACGGGAGAATGACCGTCGGCCAGAATGCATTACTGGTTTTGGGTGGAACCGCCACCGCACCAGCAGAACAACGCTTTGCCGCGACCGGCCTGAAATGGGGAAGCGATGGGATCACCGCCGCGCTGAGCATTCAGGCACCTCAAACGTTATCAGCCACTCAGGGCGGGTTACGCGTCGACGGCTCGCTGACCCGCAATGCAACCTCTCGCGACGCGACGTTTAACACTGCCGAATTTGCCAACCGCTCGTTGTTGATGGTCGATAGCCAGGATATGACGCAGGGCAAAGCGGCACTCAGCGCTGAAAACGGCACATTAAACGTCGCTGATTCCGCCGCGCTTTACGTGGCTAATGCCAAAGCGAATCAGACCTACGTGGTCGCTAAAGGCTTTAGCGATGTGCGCATCGAGGGCAACGGCTGGCAGAAAAATAATCTACTGCTGAATAAACTGTTGAACGCCACTACCCAGGAAAATCACGGCGAAGTAACCGTGTCTACCCGAGCCAGAGCCGCGCAGGACGTACTGCCAGGCATCGTTACGCCTCACGCACTGGATAGGTTGATTGCGACCGGAGAGAACTCCATCACCGCCACTCACGCGGGCCAGCGCTTCCTTTCTGTCGCGATCGACGCCCCTGAAGCAAGCGTTGAACAGGTGGTCAAAACCGTCAACAGCGCGGCACAAATGGCCTTTGCGGGCGGCGTGCAGAGCAGCACGCTGGCGGTGGGAAGCTCGGCGGTCGACGCGATTTTCGACCGAAACTCAGTGTCCAGTACCGCACGCTTGAGCGTAGAACCCGACGCCAGCGTATGGGTGCAAACCCTTTACGGTAACCAGCGTAGCCGCGACCTGAGCGCGGGATCCCTGCAGTACGGGCACGACACGGACTTTTACGGTCTGATGCTGGGTGCGGATAAAGCGTACGAAACCGCGCATGGCGTAATGCGCAGTGGTGCGGCTTTCCATGCGGGTAACGGCAACGTGGACTCACGCGGGGACTTTAACGCCACGCACAATGACTTCAGCTTTTGGGGCGTTTCGCTTTATCAAAACTGGCGTCAAAAATCGCTTAGCGTCACCGGCGAAATAAGCCTGACGCAGAGCAGTAATGATCTCTATCAGAAACAGCCTGGATGGATGAATATAGGCGACACGCTGAAGGCAAATATCGATTCACGCCTGTTCAGCGCCGGTCTGCGGGGAGAATATCTGATTGAGACAAACGCGGTGGATATTATTCCGCACGCCGGAGTGCGATATAACCAGCTGACCACGCAGTCGTTTGAGACCAAAAACAAACAGGGTGAAAACGTCTTCCATACCGATAAAGGCACCCAGAATATCTGGCAATTCCCGGTCGGTGTGAAAATGAATAAAACCTTCGCCCTGGATTCGGGCTGGAATATGACCCCTCAGGCGGATATTGCGGTGATCGCCGTCGCGGGTGATAAGTCTGCGGAGAACACACTTCATACCGTCGGTATTCAAAGCCGGGATGTTATCTCCGCCGACATCATGGATGACACCAGCTTTAATGGTCAGGCCGGGATGAAATTCCAGAAAGGCAATATGACCTTTGGTGTGGGTTACAGCATCAACGCTTCCCGCCACGACACCGGGCAGACAGTCAGCGCCAGCTATAAACTCGCGTTCTGATAACCAACGCCGCATGTTTCAGCATGCGGCGTTATTTCACGGCAACCATTTTTCTTAGTCCCGCTTTCCCCGATTCCGTCACTCTCACTTCTCTGAATCCCGCTGTGCGCTGGATCCACTCTTTGGATTCAAGATGCGTCAGCAACGCCGCACCCGCTTCACCGCCAAGATGAAATCGCCGTTCGCTCCAGTCGAGACACGCGCAGCAAATCCGACGACGAGACGAAGTATTCAGCGCAATACCGCGCTGTAAAAACTGCTCACGCCCGCGAACCGTCAGCGCTGAACCATCCGGCTCCAGGAAAGCCCCATAAGCTGTTCGACCAGTTCGGCCACATCATGTCCGGACAAGCAATAATAGCGGTGTCGCCCCTGCGATAAACAGGCGATCAGCTTTCCGTCCAGCAGGCGAGATAAATGCCCGCTGGCCGTGGAGGCAGCAACGTCCGCCACGGCGCTCAACTCCGTCGCCGTCCACGCGCGGCCGTCCATTAGCGCGCACAGCATTTTGACTCGCGAGGGATCGGCCATCGCCGCAGCGACAGCCGCACAATCATTGCCATCCGCATGCCCATCGGCCTGCGGCAGAACAGATCTTCTTCGCTCATGGAAACCCTCTCATCACTCGCGGACAAGATAATAGCTATCAGGGTAAGTATCAAAAAACGGAAGACGAAAGATCAGGAATTGCGAAAGATACTTAAAATTAACATCTCAATGGCATAGACAGTCATATTGAATACCTAATTAGGATTTTGGTATCAATACATTGATTTATCGTGCCATTTTCATTATCGCCATGAAAATTGTGCAACGGTGCAAAGATTTTTAGCCACAAGATTTGTAAATTACCGTTAGGGTTAATTCAGTTAAAAACCCCAGGTTAATTATTCATATTCAATGGATGGATTTATGAGAAAATTTTTTTTAGTACTTCTTTTAGCGACACTATCTATATCAACATTTTCTATTTTTGCTTGCCCTAAAGGACAACATCCCCACGGTGGAACTGGCCCACATCATAAAGGTGGGTATTGTTCATATGATGATTAGAAAAATTATATTTATTACATTTGTAATTTTATTATCATCAAATACACAAGCCAAAAATAAAGATGGTGACTATGATGGGAATGATTTATATGAAGCATACAAAGCCTATGACAGCAACAATCCCACATATAAACAAATGAATCAGGCAACATTGTTTATGGCATACGTAAGAGGGGTGTCGGATGTACTATCATTGCAAAATTTAATTTGTTATCCCGAAAACGTAACGGTAGGACAAGCATTAGATATCGTTGGCAATTACTTAAGAGATAACCCAGAAAAACGAAACATGTCTCCTTCTGTTCTTGTTGGCATGCCATTAATGTCAAAATACCCTTGTTCTGAAAAAAAATAGCACTTATATAACCCCGAAACTCCGGGGTTATTATTTTACTTCAATTATTGAACAGATTATTTAACTCGTTATTACATTGAGTAAGAATAAAAACTGTTTTTAATATATTCTCAAGTGTCAAGAGATGATATTGAAAAAATACCACATATATCTTCTGGCTTTATTCCAGATTAGCTTTGTTCAGGCCGTACGCCACATCCATCGCGCCCGGTTCCATGCGCGAGGTGATGCCCAGACGGTTCCAGGCATTGATCGCCACGATGGCAAAGTTCAGCTCAGAAATCTCGATGTCCGAGAAATGTTCTGACACGCTCCGGTACAGCTCATCGCTCACCCCTTCCGGGCCAATTTGCGTCAGCGCTTCGGTGAAGGCCAGCGCGGCTTTTTCACGGGCGCTGAACAGCGGCGATTCGCGCCATGCCGTCAGGTGGTAAAGACGCAGTTCGCGCTCGCCAGCAATTTTCGCCTCTTTACTATGCATATCCAGACAGAAAGTACAGCCGTTGAGCTGGGAAACGCGGATGTCGATCAGGTGCTTGAGCGCAGGATCAATGGACGTTTTGCCGATCGCCATGCTCAGATCGGACAGCGCTTTAGCAAGTGCCGGGGTGGCTTTGTGGTGGTTGACGCGAGTGCTCATGGTCTTTCCTCTTTTTTGTGCGGCATGTGTCATGCGATGGAGCAAATTTACGCCGTTCATGACATAGTAAAAAGATACAAAACACACAAAACGAGGTAGGACATGAAATCGGGCTATCACGCTATTTATACCCGCTATCGCGACAACATTGCGCGCGGCGTGCTGAAGCCCGGCGATAAAGTGCCTGCCATTCGCGTGCTGGCCGAAGAGCTGAAAGTCGCGCGCAAAACGGTCGAAACGGCCTATGCCATTTTGATTGGTGAAGGCTATCTGGTGAGTCAGGGCGCGCGCGGCACACGGGTCAATCCGGATCTCAATCTTCCCGCCAGCCGGAACGCCCCTACGGATCAAACGACCGGAATGCTGCCCGAATCGCTGATAAGCCAGCGCGAACGCGCCGGTTTTCTGCGCCCCGGCATTCCGGCGCTGGACTGTTTCCCGTATAAAAAATGGC
The DNA here is from genome assembly GCF_000016325.1 of Enterobacter sp. 638. Taxonomy (NCBI): domain Bacteria; kingdom Pseudomonadati; phylum Pseudomonadota; class Gammaproteobacteria; order Enterobacterales; family Enterobacteriaceae; genus Enterobacter; species Enterobacter sp. 638. The sequence continues at coordinate 562,627 of NC_009436.1, read as the reverse complement.
TGCTGCTGGCAGGCCAGGCGACGCGCTCGATGCGCCAGGAAGAGATGCTCAGCCCGCCCGTCATGGGCTGGTATCCGCTGCGCCAGGCGATCGCCCGCTATTTGAATATTTCGCGGGGATTATCCTGTACCGCTGAGCAAGTGCTGATCACCAGCGGGTACAGCGGCAGTTTGCGCCTGATTCTGGATACGCTCGCCAGTCGCAGCGATAAAGTGGTGTTTGAAGATCCGGGCTATTTTATGGGTCAGCAACTGCTTAAACGCATCGTTCCGCGCCTGCACACCGTGCCGGTGGATCGCTCCGGAATGGATACCGATTATCTGCTGCGTCATCATCGCGACGCCCGATTTGCCATCGTCACGCCTTCGCACCAAAGCCCGCTGGCGGTCACGCTTTCTCTTCCGCGCAAGCAGCAACTGCTCGACTGGGCGACTCAGAACGATGCGTGGATTATCGAAGATGATTATGACGGCGAATTCCATTACACGCGCAAAGTACTGCCATCGCTGAAAAGTCTGGATCATCACGATCGGGTGATTTTTATGGGAACCTTTAGTAAAACCGTGATGCCATCGTTGCGCATGGGCTATGTGGTGATGCCCGCCAGCACGGTCGCGGCGTTTACCGATTGCGCAGATATTGTCACCAGCGGCCAGCCGGTGTTGACGCAAAAGATCCTCACGACGTTTCTCAGCGAAGGGCACTTTTTCCGTCATCTCAAAAAGATGCGCGCGCTGTATCAGCAGCGGCGCGACTGGATGATCGCCGCGCTCCATGAAGTCTACGGCGAGCGGTTTTTCACCGAGCAAAACGATGGCGGCATGCACATTGTCGCGTTCCTGACGAAAGGCAGCGACGATCGCGACGTGGCGCGCATCTGGCAGCAGCATCAGCTCCAGGTCAATGCGTTATCCGAATGGTATCGCGGTTCCGGTAAACGTTATGGCCTGGTGATGGGCTATAACAATGTGCGCAGCTATGAAGAAGCGTTGATCCTTTTACGCAAACCCTTGGCTGAAACATTGCGCCTATTAGAATGAACGCATCTGCCCGGAAATATTTGTAGGTGTGCGCACCCGTGCATCTCTTTATACTCTGCGCTCTTTAGTCGATATCGACTTTATTATAAGGACAATAAAATGAAATCAATCCTGGGATTTGATTACCTGCTCACACCGCGAGTATTAGTCTTTTTCTACTGGATCGCCATGCTGTTTATTCTGATTGGCGGCGTGTATTCCATGTTTACCGAACATTTGTTCACCGGATTTTTCGGCATGATCTTCAGCCTGATTGGCTGTCGCGTGATGTTTGAATTAATTATGGTGGCCTTTAAGAATAACGAATATCTGCGCCGCATTGCGGATAACACCAGCAAAAATCACGCAGAATAATCGTCAGGCATTTATCTGCCGCCGTGCAGATAAATGCCGTTCCACTCTTTTACGCGTCATAACGGGTTAATCCGACATCCCGCAACTGTTCGTCACTCATTGCCCGCAAAATACGCCGCGTTTGTTGGCGATGACGCCATTGTTTAAATGCCCGCCAGATTAAAACGAAGCCAATAAACGGTCGAGCTGAACGATTTTCGTTAAATTCCATGATGTTTTCCTCAGGTTGCCAGAGGCCTTATCATCAACGAAATACACGCCTGCAATACAGATTCAAAAACAACTTTTCTTTAACATACAGATGCGCTAAAACAGGTTCTGAATGCCGTTTTCTGCGGCGATCTGTACTGGTTTGATAATCTGTATGGTAAAAACAAAGGATACAGCATGACGCGCTATCAACATCTGGCCAATCTCCTGGCGGAACGTATTGAACAAGGGCTGTATCGTAACGGCGAGCGTTTGCCGTCGGTGCGCGCATTAAGCCAGGAACACGGCGTCAGTATCAGTACCATTCAGCAGGCCTATCAGATTCTGGAAAATCTCCAGCTCATCACCCCGCAGCCGCGTTCAGGTTATTTTGTTTCGCAGCGCAAAGCCCAGCCTCCCGTGCCCGCCATGACGCGCCCGGTACAGCGCCCCGTCGACGTGACCCAGTGGGATGAAGTGATGATGCTGCTGGATGCGCGTGGCGATCGCGAGATGATCTCTTTTGGCGGCGGTTCACCGGACTTGACCCAGGCGAGCCTGAAACCACTGTGGCGCGAAATGAGCCGGATTGCGCAGCATAACCCGTGCGAAATGCTGAGCTACGACGTGCTGGAAGGGCGGCAGGAACTGCGCGAGCAGATCGCACGCCTGATGCTCGACGGCGGTTCGACCGTTTCGGCGGATGAAATTGTCATCACTAACGGCTGTCACGGTGCGCTGTCGATCGCGCTGCTATCGGTATGCAAGCCGGGCGATATTGTGGCGGTGGAGTCGCCGTCATTCCATGGCACCATGCAGATGCTGCGCGGGTTTGATATCAAAGCCATTGAGATCCCGACCGATCCGCAAACGGGGATCAGCATTGAAGCCCTGGAACTGGCGCTGGATCAGTGGCCGATCAAGGCCGTGATTCTGGTACCTAACTGCAACAATCCGCTCGGTTTTATCATGCCGGAAGCGCGAAAACGGCAGGTTCTGGCCCTGGCGCAACGTCACGATATCGTGATTGTCGAAGATGATATTTATGGCGAGCTGGCGGCGGAATACCCGCGTCCGCGCACCATTCACTCTTTCGATATCGACGGCCGCGTGCTGCTGTGCAGCTCGTTTACCAAAACCGTTGCGCCTGGGCTGCGCGTGGGCTGGATTGTGCCGGGTCGCTATTATGATCGGGTGATGCACATGAAATATGCAGCGGGCGGGTTTAACGTTCCAGCCACGCAAATGGCGGTGGCGGCGTTTATTCGCGACGGGCATTACCATCGTCATGTGCGGCGTATGCGCCAGATTTACCAGCAAAATATGGAAACATTCACCTGCTGGGTACGCCAGTATTTTCCGGCTGAGATCTGCGTGACGCGCCCGCAAGGGAGTTTTTTACTGTGGGTGGAGTTGCCGGAACAGGTGGATATGGTCTGTGTCAGCAAGCAGCTGTGCGCGCTGAAAATCCAGGCCGCTGCGGGATCGCTGTTCTCCGCTTCCGGTAAATATCGCAACTGCCTGCGCATCAACGTTGCCCTGCCGGCGAACGAGAAAAACCGTGAGGCGCTGAAAAAAATGGGCGAGGCGATACATATCGCAATGGAGGAATAATAGCGGCTTGCCGCTCTTGGCTTAGCCGTTAATCGGCACAGTCGGCCCCCCCTCTCCACTTTGGGGAGAGGGCTGGGGGTGAGGGGAATATGCGGCTGTAGAGGTTTTTCCGTTCACTTTATGATTATTGCTGCTCTTTCAATACGTTACCGGTGAACGTGCTGGGGCGGCTCAATCGCCACCGCCCCAGCGCCCCGGGCTCCCGGCAAGAAAATCGCCGCTACGCGGTGCCCTCAGCTTATTCCTTACGGCTTTCGGGTCGGGCGCGATGAAACGTCCCTGTAAGTCGCGCCCTCTCGGCGCATCCATGCGCCTCGCCCCGGCCTTCAGGAAACACCTCGGCGATTTACAGCCGGACGGGTTATCGCTTTTATTTCTGCATCCCTCGAAGCACCATTCACGCTGATAACAAAGCGTGTAAACATAATCAGAACTTCCACGATACACTGCCGACGATGCTGCGCTCGGCACCAAAGTAGCAATAGGAGAGCGAGTTACACGCCGCCACGTAGCTTTCGTCGGTCAGGTTATTGACGTTAAGCTGCGCGCTCACGCCCGTCAGCCCGACCTTCGACAGATCGTAGCCCACCGCCATATCCACCAGCGTATAAGACGGGAGCGTGTGCGTGTTCTGGCGATCGCTGGTCACGCCGTTCACGTAACGCACGCCGGACCCAATGGTCAAGCCGTCCAGCGGACCGGTTTTGACATCGTAACTCAGCCACGCGCTTGCCATATTGCGTGGGGCGTACACCGCGCGCTTGCCCTCTTCTTCCGGGCTGCTTTTCTTGTAGCGAATATCGGTGTAAGTATACGCCGCCTGCATACGCAGGCTGTCAGTCAGCTGACCAATCGCCTCAAGTTCTACGCCTTCGGATTCGATTTCGCCGATAGAACGATACGGATCGGTCGGCTCCTCTTTAGTAGCGATATTTTTCTGATTGATGCGGAACACCGACGCGCTGAACTGGCTGTTCATCCCTTCCGGCTCATATTTCACACCCGCTTCCCACTGCTTGCCCTTCATTGGGTCCAGAATTTGGCCGTTCTCGTCGGCAAAACTGGTTGGAGTAAAGGCCGTGGAATAGCTGATGTACGGCGCAACACCGTTATCGAAGAGGTATAACAGCGCCGCACGGCTACTGAAATTGTTCTTATCCAGATCGCTGCGGGTATTATTCAGCTTATCAATGTTCGAGACGCTCACCTGGTCGTAACGCCCGCCGAGCGTTAAACGCCAGCGATCGATGGACATCTGATCCTGCAGGTAATAGCCCGTCTGGCGCAGCTTGTGTTTCTCCTGGCCGTACATCGTGATGTAGTCCGGGTTCGCGCCGTACACCGGATGGAACGCATCAATCGCCGGGAAGCCACCGTAGTAACCGGTGGTATTGTTGCTGCGATCCTGATAATCCATGCCGATCAGCACGCGGTGATTGACCGCCCAGGTATCAAAGCTGCCGTCGACCTGGTTATCCAGCGTGATGGCATCCATTTTCTCGCCAGAACCGGAATACCCCCGGTTCAGCTCAGTGTCATTCAGCCAACCCGCGGCATACACCTGATTCAGCTCAACTTTGGTGTGCAGATAGCGCAGTTTCTGACGCACAGACCAGCCGTTATCGAACATGTGTTCAATGTTGTAGCCCACCATGTTCTCGCGGCGATCGTATTTGTCGTAATCGTCCTCACCTTCAAAGAACGTATTAGAAATTTTCTTACCGTTATGGGAAGCAACCGTGCCGTCATACGGTAAACCGGAGTGGCTGCCGCCTTCAGGATCGCGGTGCAAATAGGCCATCAGATCCAGACGTGTGTTATCGGTGATGCGCCAGGTGAGGCTTGGCATCAGCGCGTAGCGTTCTTCTTTCAGCGGATCGAACTGCGAATCGGCGTAACGCGTCATGCCGCTCAGGCGCACTGCCACGCGGTCGTTATCGTCCAGCGGGCCGGTAACGTCGAACATCGCGCCGCGCTGGTTGTTATTCCCGGCGAACAGTTTGATCTCGCCGCCCGGATCAAACGACGGTTTGCGTGAGGTGAGCGCCACGATGCCGCCCGGCGATGAACGGCCATACAGCACAGAAGCCGGACCGCGCACCACTTCAATATTTTCCAGGAACCATGGGTCAACTACCAGCGAGCTGTGGGAGTTGGTGTCGCCCATCATTTTCAGGCCGTCGAGATAGATATTATCGAGGCTACCGTCGGAAAAACCGCGCAGGACGATGTAATCAAAACGATTCGATGCGCCAATCTGATTGCTGTAAACGCCCGGCGTATAGCTCACCGCCTGACGCACGCTGGTTGCGCCCTGCTCTTCGAACTGCTCGCGCGTGATAATCGACACCGCCTGCGGGGTTTCGATATCGGGCGTTTCGAGTTTGGTCGCGCCACTTTGCATTTGCGAAGTGACTACAACGGTTTCGGTTTTTTGCGCATCCTGCGCCAGCAAAGGGAACGCGACGCTCCCGGTAACGCAACCTATCAGCAAAGCCAGCCGTGAATGAGCGAACATGAAAATCTCCAAAGGCATTTCTTATTGTTAATAAGAATTATTACCTTTTTGAGATCGCAAACAGCTATGCGCAGCGCCAGGTTACGTATGCGCAATGACAAACCGCACGCGATGCATTCGCGCGAAAGGGAAAAGTGCGTTAGCCGCGCTGGCGAAGATCGCCGGGGGAGATGCCGTAACGACGACGAAACGCCGTGGAGAAATTGGTCGCGTGCTGATAGCCGGACATCCACGCCGCCTGCTGAACGCTGTGGCCTTCCAGCAGATAACGGCGCGCCAGTTCAAGACGGCAATCGCGCAGATAATCAAATACCGTGCAGCCATATGCCTGGCGGAATTTACTGCGTAGGCTGCTTGGGCTCATCGCCGCCTGAGCCGCCAGATGCGCGAGCGTGAATTCCTGTTCCGGTGACTGTTCCAGCATCTGCCGGATATGTTCCAGACGCGCACGTTCACCGCCCATCGGCAATGCACGACAGCTCACCTGCTGCTGGCGCTGGTGCAAACCGTGACCGAGCAACTGATACATCAGCCCTTCCAGCAGCAGCTTGCGCGATAGCGCACTTAAACCCTGCTGCTGCGCATGCTGAATCCCCATCAGCACAAAGCCCGGAACCTGCCAGACAAACGTCGGCGCGTGCAGACACTGCCATTCCTGAAGCAGCGATTCCAGCAAACTCTCGCGCTCAGCATCGTTTGGATAGACGCCAAAAGAGAGCGTTTTCAACGTGCTATCGGCGTCGTGGCGCGCACTCATCACCTGCTGCTCGCTCAAACGTGAACTGAACGCCATCCCGGATCGCACCTGATATTCTTCACCGTTCAGCGTCAACGTCACGCACCCTTCCAGCACCACCAGCATATACAGCGGGCTGCTGTGGCGGGAGGTGGTTTCATAGGGCTGAAGCACGCGCACATCGGAATGGGTTAACGAAATACCGGAGGAAAGGGTCATCTCTTCGACGTCGCCATGCAGCACCGGGCTGTTATGGCCGGTCGCCTCGTTGAGGCGCGGAAAGTGATAATCAATGCCGTAGCGCTCGCCAAAACCAATAAAGTCTTCCACGCAAAACAAGCGTTTATTGGACGGATATGAGGACGAGGCAAGATTCATAGTGGCGTTTGCGTGGGCGGAAGACGGTGAAACCTTATCATTGCGACGGCGCAAACGCTACGCCGTCGCATGTTTAGCGAGGCTGCTTACTCGTCGAAATACCAGTAGCCCTGGTTAATCAGGCCGGTCAATTCTTCGATAAACGCCGGGTTTTGCAGTGCGTCACCGAGTTCAGCCTGGCCAAACTCGGTGTAACGGCACAGCACGTCGGCGGCTTTTGCATCCACGGTTTCGAGCTGTTCGCTGTTGATAAAGAAACTGTCGCCGATGTTCAGCACGCGCAGGCCGCTCAAACGGCACAGCGTTTCGCCGCCCATTAACGCGTCCAGCACCTCTTCTGGCTCATAGGCAGGTTCCGCCGCGGCGATATCCAGCTCATGGCGCGGCGTAGAGACAAAACTCCCGAACCATTTTTTGAAATCTTTCGGCTGGCTGATCATCTCGATCATCATGCTGCGCAGGCGATCGAGTTCGTACTGTTCGATGCGGCCAGGATGCTCGCGGCAGGTCAGATCCGGATCGCTGTAATGCTCGCCGCCCAGATCGTTTTCCAGCGCGTAATCTGCAAAGCTGCTGATCAGATCGCGACCGTTCGGCCCACGGAAACCAACGGAATAGTTTAGCGCAGTTTCATGGGTAAAGCCGTCGTGCGGGAATCCTGGCGGAATATACAGAATATCGCCCGGCTCCAGATCTTCATCGATGATCGGCGTAAAAGGATCGACGTGCAGCAGCGCCGGATGCGGGCAGAACTGACGCATCGGCAGCTTGTCACCCACGCGCCAGCGACGGCTCCCCATCCCCTGAATGATAAACACGTCGTATTGATCAATGTGCGGGCCCACGCCACCGCCGGGCACGGAATACGAGATCATCAGATCGTCCAGACGCCAGTCTGGCAGCACGCGGAACGGACGCACCAGCTCGGCGGACGGCATATGCCAGTGGTTAACCGCCTGCGCCAGCAGCGACCAGCCGTTTTCACCGAGACCATCAAAATGCTCGAACGGCCCGTTGCTGGCCTGCCATTGATTATTGAAATGGGTCACCAGACGGCTATCCACCTCTGGCTCCATCGCCAGCCCTGCCAGCTCGTCTGGCGTGATCGGATCGATAAAATTCGGGAAGGCATTTTTCAGCACAACGGGTTGTTTTTGCCAGTATTTTTCGAGGAATTCTGGCCAGTTGAGATTCAGTTGATACGCCATGGAAAGCACCAGTGAGATGAGAGACAGGCGCGATTATGAAAGAGCCGGCGTTGAGCTGCCTTGTCGTGGGTCAAGTGGCCGCGAAAAGCTCATCTTCAGCCATTCGCATGACACACCGTGACAGTTTCATTCTTTATCGTGAGCGCCTGATTCACTGCGACTTATATCGTTAATTAATAAGAGAGTGTTTTGATGAGGTCAGATATGCGCCCCTTCACCGAACTTCCTGTCACAGGCAACGTAAAAACCCTGATGAGTGTGTATGCGCGTAAAGAAAGTCCGTCGATTTTCTCACCTGTCGCGCGTGAGTTGTTCGTCGGAAGTCAGGTGGTTGTTCAGGGAGCGGTCGTGGGCGACGCGGTGGAAGGCAATGCGCACTGGTATCGCATCGACGAGGATACCTATATTTGGGCGGGGGCGTGTACGCAGCTCGATCCTTATCCGGCGTTTCCAGAAAATACCCGAACGAACTGGATGGCCGTGGTGTTTGACGTGCGTTAGCGCCCGAAAAACGGGCGCTAACGGGGACGATTAATCCAGTTTTAAATCATCATAATGGGTGATGATTTTACCCACGATGCCGTAGTCCAGCGCCTCCCCAGGGGACATCCAGAAGTTACGGTCCGTGTCTTTTTTCACTTTTTCTAGCGGCTGGCCGGTCGCGTCAGCAATCAGTTTGTTCACGCGCTCCAGCATGCGGATGATTTCGCGCGCTTCGATTTCAATATCCGTCGCCTGACCGCGCACGCCACCCAGCGGCTGATGGATCATAAAGCGGGTGTTTGGCAGCGCGTAACGGTGCTCTTTTTTCGCCGCCAGGAAGATGGTGATCCCCGCGCTCGCGACCCAACCAGTGCCGATGACATGTACGTCCGGGCGGATAAATTTGATGAAGTCGTGGATGGTGTCGCCCGCTTCAACGTGGCCGCCCTGGCTGTTGATGTAAAGCTTGATCGGATCGTTGCTGACGCTTTGCAGCAGGATCATCTGGGTGATCACTTTTTCCGCCAGCGCCTGGTCAATTTCGCCGGAAATAATAATCGAACGTGACTCGAGCAGCTTTTGCTGCAAAGCGCCCGCGCCGTTTTTGCCTTCTGCTTTATCCGTGTTATCGCGATCTTTCTGTGAGTAGTGCATTGTTCTTATCCTCGGCTCTTAGCGCTCAAAATCAGAGTGTAGCCTGTTTTGCCTGTCAAAGTCCTCAGGCGCACACAATGCGAACATCCTGAGTCGCAAACGCGTCTAAAACCGCTTTGTCCATGCTCGCTTCGACGATCAGCACGTCAATGTCGCTGCTTTTCGCCACCACAAAGCGCGCCACGCCGGGGATTTTATCTGTCGTCAGCGCCACCAGCGTCTGGCTGCTCTGTGCGATGACCGTTTTCTTGAACTCACAGTCGGCAAAATCAAAGCCGGTCAGACCCGTTTCCGGATCCATTGCGCAGCCGCCAATAAACGCCTGATCAAAAATAATCCCCTGGATCTGACTCGCCGCCGTCGCGCACACCGCTCCGCCAGAGGCACGCTGGATCTGTCCGCCAGTCATGATCACTTCGCACTGTGGATGACGCAGCAGTTCCGTCGCAATCGCTGGTGAATTGGTCACGATCGTTACGCTAAGATCGGCAGGAATCGCCTTCGCCAGCGCGAGATTGGTCGTGCCGGTGTCGATAAAAATACAACTCCCCGGCTTGATAAATGTCGCCGCTTTCTGCGCGATTGTGTCTTTTTTTGCGCTATTTTTCTGCTCACGACTAAAGAAATTTCCGGCATCCGGCAGCTGGAGCACCGCGCCGCCGTAGACTTTTTTGCAAATGCCTTCTTTGCTAAGTTCATGTAAATCACGGCGAATCGTATGTTCTGACACTTTCATTTGCGTCGCCAGTTCGGCGCAGACCACTCTGCCGTTATCCTGAAGGATCGCGCGGATCCGATCTTGCCGTTGTTCCGGAAAAGCAGCATAATCGAGCATAATTAATCCTGTTAAAATCTAAATCGAGCATCAATGCGCATAATGTTGCATGACGCCCGGCCTGTCAATCAACGGGAGTTTCAGTATGAAACTGACTCATCAGCCTCCGCAAATCGTCGCCAGCAAGCCCAACGATGGTTTCTGGTTTCAGCCCCTTCAGGCAGAACGATCGCGCGCGAAAGTGCAGCAGGAAGAGCTGCCCGCCCGCCTGGTCGATCGCCACTCCACGGTTAACAGCAAACAACGAGGGTAAATATGAACATTGCACACGTCGCACTCTGGACGCGCCATCTGGATGCGCAGGTTACGTTCTGGGAAACGGTTTTTGCCGGTCAACGTAACGAGCGTTACGTCAGCAAAAATCGGCCTGGGTTTGAATCGCATTTTATAACGCTGAGTGGCGGCCCAACGATTGAGTTAATGGCGTTACCGGAACTTGCCGACGCGCCCTCGGCTGCGGAATATGTCGGCTGGGCGCATATTGCCGTCAACGTGGGTGGCAAAGCGGATGTCGATCGCATGGCGGAAAACGCCCGTCAGGGCGGCACATTGTTAAGCGCCCCGCGCATGACCGGTGATGGCTATTATGAGGCAGTTATCGCGGACCCAGACGGTAACCGGATCGAGCTGGTTGGCGAGTAATCCGCTACACTGATTGTCCACCAATCACGCAGGGACACTCGCCATGGGACTGACCGCCGTTAGCGCGCTTCACTTCAGTTTTGCAGAACTTACCGACATTCTTGGGCGCTGCTTTGAGGACTATTTTGTGCCGGTATCGCTCACGCCAGACGCGTTTGCGCTGCGCTTTCGGGCCGAAGGGATGAGCATGGAGGATTCCTGCGTATGGAAGGTAAATGGCGAACCGGCGGCAATCGCGATCATTACGCGTCGCGCCAACACGGCGCGGCTGGCTGCATTTGCGATTAGCCCTGCATTTCGCGGAAAAGGGCTGGCGAAATTGATGCTCGCGCCCCTGTTTGATGCACTCAAAACGCGCGGCGTTGGGCGGTTTTACCTGGAGGTGATTGCGGAAAACACGGCTGCCGTTGCGCTGTATCAGTCGTTGGGATTTCGCATCACGCAGGGTCTGAATGGTTTTAAAAGTGCCGAAACGCCAAATGCGCCCGTGGATGAACTCTTTGCTGCCACACCCGACGCGCTGCTGCGCGCCGTATTTCGCGCACCGTCTGAATCCACGCCCTGGCTGCTTAATCCTCAGATGTTGAGCGTTCTTCCGAGCGTGATTTTGACGGACAATGCCGGAACCTGGGCCGCTATCACCACGCAGACCCCTGCGCCACAATTGCGCTTTCTGTTTGTTGAGCCGGTGATGCGAGGCCAGGGCAATGCGCGCCGAATGCTCCAGGAACTTAATAGCCGCTATTCGGGGCTTTTTACCCCCGTCGCGGTGCCGGGTCATCTGGCGTCTCTTTTCACTGAGAGTGGATATCAACCGTTTTCGATGGCGCAGCATGAGATGATTTGGGACCTCTGAGCCCCGCTTTACCCCTGCGTTCAGCCATGATACGGTAATTTGATGAACACAAATTTCAGCGTCAACCCAATCAACCGCTGGTGGCTGCCTTCTTAAAGGCGGCCCAAATGTGTTTTCCCCATTTTCCAAAAGCCGCCGAAAGGCGGTTTTTGCGTTTCTAAAGACTCCTTTCGGCTTTTAAAACGTAAGGAGTCTTTTATGCACAGCAAAATCACCATTCTCACCGGCGATCGTCCGACCGGCCCTTTGCATCTCGGCCATTTTGTCGGCTCGCTGCGCCAGCGCGTGGCCCTGCAGCACGAATATCAGCAGTATATTTTGGTCGCAGACCTGCAGGGCCTGACCGATAACGGCAGCACTCCGCAAAAAATCCGCGATAACATTCCCGAAGTGCTGGCCGATTATCTGGCGGCGGGCATCGACCCCGCGCTCACCACGATCTGCCTGCAATCCGCCCTGCCCGCGCTCGCCGAGCTGACCGCGCTGTACATGAATATTGTCACCGTCGCCCGCGTAGAGCGTAACCCGACGGTAAAAAACGAGATCGCGCAGAAGGGTTTTGCCCGTTCGCTGCCGGTCGGTTTTCTGGTGTACCCCATCAGCCAGGCGGCGGATATCAGCGCATTTAAGGCCGAAGTGGTTCCCGTTGGCGACGACCAGCTGCCAATGATCGAGCAGACCAATGAAATCGTCCAAAAGATGAATAGCCTGCTGCCCGCGCCCGTGCTGCGCCACTGCAAAGCCATGCTGAGCGACACCAGCCGTCTGCCCGGCATCGATGGCAGCGCCAAAATGTCGAAATCACTCGGCAACACGCTGCTCCTCTCCGCCAGCGAAGAGACCATTCACCGCGCAGTGAGCGCCATGTATACCGATCCGGCGCATCTGAAGGTCAGCGATCCGGGGCAAATCGATGGCAACGTGGTGTTCACGTATCTCGACGCGTTTCATCCGGATAAAACCAAAGTGGCCGCGATGAAAGCGCATTATCAGCAGGGCGGACTGGGCGACAGGACATGTAAAAACGAGCTGGAGGTGTGCCTGCAGGAGCTGATTGCGCCCATGCGCGAGCGGCGTGCTACCTATATTCAGGATAAAGGCATGCTGATGTCCCTGCTAAAAAAAGGCAGCGAACGCGCGCACGACATCACCCAGCAGACATTGCGTGAAGTGAAGCTCGGGCTGGGCGTGCCGGTGTTTTAGCGCCTTTTGTCAGGTGCAGCTAATGGGAACGTATCGCCGTATAAAGCGAACAGAGCTCCAGCAGGCTTTTCGTCCCCGTGCGCTTCATCAAACCATTGCGCTGAACGCTCACGGTCGTAGGGCTCACGCCGCGGATCCGCGCGATATCATCGAGTGAATGTCCGCGCAGAATTAATCTCATGATCTGCTGTTCAGCGTTGGTAAATTTAAACGTATCAGGCAGATAGCCTGAACTTTGGTTCTGCGCAGACAGCAGGCTCATCACCCGCAACGCCTGTCGCAGTTCCTCGACCGTCAGCTTTTCAGACAGGCACAGCTTCATCAGCCCCGGAAACAGGCGGTTGAGTGAATCAAAGTACCGCTCGGAGGTGATAAATATCGAATAGTGATCCGGCGGGGTAGTGAAGAACAGAGAATACATTTCCTGAATATCCATTCCCGACGTGACATACACACAGGGGGGATCGCCGCTTGGCCCTACGTGCTGCTCTCGACGCAGCTGCTTCAGTATTTTCTCTACTCCATAAATGAATAAATGATCTTTTCCATAGATAGTCATTTTGAGGCTCCAGAGGTCACGACACTTTTTTATTATTCCGCCAATTCGTTTAGCGTTTGTTTAACTTCACTCCCTGCTAAACGCTTGATGTGTCTTTAACGGTAATTTCTGCTGATAAGTTTACGGCATTTTTTCATCGCTGTGTTGCCATTTATCCAGGAATAAGTTTATTCACCACAGGTGATATATCTTAAACTCGGTATTATTAAAAAATAAAAAAACCATTCAATGTCGCGTAACCCATTGTTTATAAACCTCAAAATGCTATTAGGATTATCTTTATAAATACAGAATCAAATTATTAACCACCTCTTATTAAGATTCCGATCTCGATCTCAAAACATCATTTCATTTTGTGTAAAAGTTAATTCCACAAATTTGCAAGACTGACTAAAAAACACCAACAGCAGGGAATGGCAGAATTATGTGTGGTGAATCCCCCTAAGCGGCGGGGTCAAGCTGACATGAGGGAACCCTCAATGTATTTCGTTTTTATGGACGGATTGAGAAATCGGCGCTCAATTCACCGGGAGGCACCCGGCACCACACGCCTATTTTAATTATGCATTTTATCGACCCAACTGCTTAGTGGCAGAGAATATCTTATACCTTTGGAAAATAAAAATAGAGGATCTCTATGTTGCGCTCATTGTTATTATTTACAGTCCCTTTTATGAGTATTGCGGCACACGCAGTCACGTTTGATTATCGTCATGAAATGAATGACGGCGGCGGTAATAGTCATAAAGACAGGTTATTAATGTCTCACCGTTTTGCCAGTGGTTTTGGCTTATCCCTGGAAGGGAAATGGAAAGGTTCTCAGGATAAAGATAAAGCCTTTGATGAAACCGTCAGCAATGGCACCGAAGTGGTCGCAAGCTACGTATATAAAATTAATAATACCTTCCAGATTGAGCCGGGCTTTTCGCTGGATACCAGTTCGTCATCGAATAACTATCGCCCTTACCTGCGCGGTAAAGCCAATCTGACTGATGACGTCAGCGCCTCCCTGCGTTATCGCCCTTATTTCAAACGTAACTCCGGCAATATCGGCACGGCAAAAGACACGTCGGAAAACGGCTATAACTTAACGAGCGTACTGTCGTGGAAATTCCTGAAGGATTACCAACTCGATTACGAACTTGACTATAAAAAAGCGAACTCGGCGGGCGTGGTATTGGCCGACAGCGAAAGTTACGACTGGACGCATGATTTTAAACTTACCTATAAGTTTGATAAAAACTGGTCCCCTTATATGGCGATTGGGAATGTGTCCGGCAGTAAAGTCACAGATGAAAGACAAACGCGTTACCGCGTCGGTGTGAAATATTCTTTCTGATGAAAGCGTAATAATCTGATGTCAATAAATAAGGGTTTCTTGAAACCCTTATTTTATTATGGGGACAATAATGAAGATTTCAAAAATAGCGCTGACGGTGGGTTTTCTGAGCGTGTTTTCATTTTCCGCTCTCGCACAGGACAGTGAGCGTTTGAGCAGCGTGAAGCTGTTCGCGGACACGGTTCTCGATAAGGCTGGCGATCGATACGGACATAACACGCCTCTACTGGCAGACGGCGTGGATCCGCGCACCGGCAAGCAGATGGAGTGGATTTTTCCGGACGGCAAAACAGCGGTGCTGTCCAACTTCTCCGCCCAGCAGAACCTGATGCGCGTCCTGGTCGGATTAACGCACCTGACCGGCGAGGCAAAATATAAACAGCGGGCCGAAGAGAATGTGCGTTATTACTTCGACCACTACCAAGATCCGACCGGCCTGCTGCTGTGGGGCGGGCACCGTTTTATCGACCTGAAAACCCTTCAACCGCAGGGCCCCAGCGAAAAGGAGAGGGTTCACGAGCTCAAGAACGCCTACCCTTATTACGATCTGATGTTTGCCGTGAACAACAAAGCCACCGCGCGATTTATCAAAGCCTTCTGGAACGCGCACGTTTACGACTGGAAAACACTGGAAACCAGCCGCCACGGAGAATATGGCAAAACGATGGGATCGCTGTGGCAAAGCGACTTTGAACAGCAGCCACCGTTTTTTGCCACCAAAGGACTGAGCTTCCTCAACGCCGGGAACGACCTCATCTACTCCGCTTCGCTGCTCTACCAGTACGATCGTGACGCGGGCGCGCTGAACTGGTCGAAGCGCCTTGCCGAGCAGTACGTGCTGCCGCGCGATAAAAAAACGGGGCTGGGCGTTTACCAGTTTACGCAGCCGCTTAAGCGCGCCGAAACCCTCGATGACAGCGATACGCACTCTAAGTATGGCGATCGCGCCCAGCGTCAGTTCGGCCCGGAACTGGGCGCCGACGCACTTGAAGGCAATATGCTGCTGAAAGGCAGGACCAGCACGCTCTATTCCGAAAACGCGCTGATGCAGTTGGCGCTGGCAAAACAGCTGGGTAATGACGGTAACGATCTCAAAAAATGGACGCTGGATGGCCTGAAAGCCTTCGCCACCTACGCCTATGATGAGCCGACCAATAGCTTCCGTCCCATGTTGGCCAATGGAACCGATCTCTCCGACTACGTCTTAAAACGGGACGGCTACTACGGCAAAAAAGGCACAACGCTGAAAGCCTATCCTGCGGGTAATGAGTTCCTGCTTTCCTACGCCCGTGCGTGGACGCTAGAGCCGGATCATGCCATCTGGAAAGTCGCGCGCGGCATCGCCAAAGGCCAGAATCTTGGCGATATCGGCGAGCCTGGCGGTGCGGAGCTCAAGCTGAATATGCAGACGGATAATCACGAGCCCTACGCTATTTTTGCGCTGATCGATCTGTGGCAGGCGACGGGGCAAAAGGCGTATCTGACGCTGGCGGATCGCGTGGGGCAAAATATCCTTAGCACCCAGCGCGTGAACGGCTTCTTCGTTGACGATCCGCAGGCTGAGTTTGCCAACGTCGACCATATTGCGCCGTACGCACTGCTTGCGCTGGAAGCGGCGTTCAACAATAAACCTGACGCGGTGGCACCGTTCCTGAACGGCGCGGGATTCACCGAGGGCGCTTATCTGATGTCGGATGGGACGGTTCGTTACTCCACCCGTGACGACGAGCTGTTCAAGCTTAAGCCGGGCGAACTGCTCAAGCCTAACGGCAAGAAGTAAACTCTTCCTCCATCACCCGATGGGGGAGTTTTTTCGCATGGCGCTCCACCAACACGCGACAAATCCCCGCATATTTTTCGGTAAAGATAGAGGGCGATATGTCGATCCAAAAGAAACCGAGATGGGGAAACGGGCTCGTGAAGTCAGAAAACGGTCATTGCGAACGCAAAAGCAGGATGTGGATTTAGTCGGAGTGATATCCACAAAGGCAGTGAAAAGCTGATAAATCAATTGGGTAAGGAAGGCCTTTGTTTGTTGTGAGAAGCCTGTAGGTTGATTGGGTGGCATTTTGCGAGCATCATCGCAATTATTTAGCTTCTTATGTAACGCGATGACTTCCAGCAAAAATCTCGAACAGGCAATTGCCAGCATCACCATCTGGCGTAAGGGCGAACAGCGGGCGCCGCATAAACCCTTATTGCTTCTTTATGTTCTCGCGAATTATCAACGCGGCCACGCTCGCCTGTTTAACTACGGGACAGAAGTGCGCGATCAGCTACATAGTCTTCTGGAGCGTTTTGGACCACAACGCGCCCAGCACCGACCTGATATGCCATTCTGGCGTCTTAAGGGTGATGGCTTTTGGGAACTTCAAAATGACGACCACTGTTCAACCGTAGGAAGCAAGCAGCCGCCAGCGGGAGAGCTGGTCGAATACAACGTTGCTGGTGGATTTGATGAAGAGCATTACGCGCTGCTGACGAAAAACAAAAACCTCATTGGCTCACTGGCCCAGCAAATTCTGGAAGCCCATTTTCCTGAAAGCATTCAGGAAGAGATCGCTGATGAAATGGGTTTTGATATTCAGCAGATCCGCAAAGTTCGCGATCCGTTGTTCCGTCAGCAGGTCCTTCGCGCCTACAACTATGAATGCGCCATCTGCGGGTTCAACATGCGACATGACAATGCCTCCGTGGCGCTCGAAGCGGCACATATCAAATGGAAACAGCATGGCGGTCCGTGCGAGATCCCGAACGGACTCGCACTGTGCGCGATTCACCATAAGGCGTTTGATAAAGGTTCGATTGGGCTAGATGAAAATATGCAGGTGTTAGTGTCTGAGGCGGTAAATGGCGGTGGAATTGTTGAGAGGCTTTTCTGGGATTTTGCCGGGAAGCAGATTGCGCTGCCGGTGGTGAAAGGAAATTACCCGAAAGAGGGGTTTGTGGATTGGCATCGGAGGGAGGTGTTTAGGGGTGAATGCGAAGGCCGGACTCGCACATAACGATTAATCCTTTGATTTACAAGAAATAAAAAATAACATTTAGATAATGTACCAACATCGATACCAACGCATTAAATCATTGATTTTGGGACTCGAATCGGGTCGAGGGTTACCTGGGAGATAACGAACTTCAGCGATCCTCTCGGGTATGCCAAAGGTCAACAATATAAATAGTGTCGCGCTGAATTTCATAGTGAACGTCATAATCATCAAACAAAATTTTCCTCACTTCTCGTGGTTCATATCTTATCTGAGATACACCGATTCTTGGATGGTCGGCGAGCCCTGAGATTCCTATGATCAAACGTTCTAATACATTGTCAGCATGTTGCCGACTATACTGGCAGGCAAACCTATAAATACGCTCCAGATCATCCTGGGCCTTTTGGGTCCACTGTATTTCCATGGGTTATGATTTTTTCAGTTTGTTAGCGAAGTCAACCACATCCGCATGGCTAACCACCCTTCCCGCATCGACATCAGCAAGCCCTTTCAAAATCTGCTGATGCCGCCGCTCTCTCTCTTCAATCATGGCGGTCAGCGCTTCTTTAATCACCCAGCTTTTGGATCTGTCCAGTTCAATAGCCAGGTTTTCAACCGCAGCTGCAAGCTCTGCAGGGATCTGAGCGCTAATAGTCTGTTTCGCGAGTTGTCTCATGACTGTCACCTTTTAATAAAAGTTAATAACACTTATTAAAATAGCATGTTTGTGTTCGCGTAACTATCTGTGTCGAAGATAACATCAGTCCTCCGATCATCTCGAAGCCAGCATTCCCGGATAGTGTTTAGCAATGATGTCATTCATTCGCTCAATCAACTCCAGACGCTTGAAGGACAAGTGCGCCGTGCCTTTTTGATAGTAACGAATGCTGAAGAACTCATCTTCGTAAATATTCTTAGCCGGATTATCCCGGATATGCTCCATCAATCGGGTAGAAATATCGCCACGGTTGTCAGGGATGGGTTTACCATCCAGCAGAAACAGCATTCGCTCCAGGTCCGCCAGTTGATCGCGTCGCCAGCCCCAGTTCAGACTAAATCCCCAGCGATTGTGACTCACCAAATTATTGATGATGATCTTCTTACCGAAGCTACAGGGACTGTTGGTTTTGTAATCCCATGACAGACCTTTGAACACGTTGATGATCCCGCACTCAAAGACATCCATTTTGTTGAGATGTAACTGTTCAAAAGTACTGAGGATATTTGCTTCACTGATTGTAGGAAGCTCCCCCTCTTGCAGGTTCGTTTGCCACTGTTCGCGTGCCTGAGCATCCATTAGCGACAACATACCAGACTTAAGCATCAAATCACGCCATATAGAACGGTCAATATTTCGAGTGATTACAGGCATTGCTACATCTACTTTTTCAGTCAACCAACTCTCGTAGTGGTGCCAGGACCTCATTGCCCAATCCTGCGCTGTACCGCCGCCAACTTCTGAGGTTAACCGTGAAATGGCATCAAGCTGCTCAATGAGTTGTTCAATTTGTTTAAGTGCGAAATCGCGGCCAGTGACAATGCGTTCAATACTGGTCGAAAGGATGAGTTCCTTGTTTCCCGTTAGCACGTCGGATTCTGTTTGCATCGTTAATCGTCCATAAAAGCAAACACGCCTACCAGGAGTGGTAGGCGCATTATGCGATGAATAAAAAGGTGGGAAGTTCAGAGGTAAAAATCAGGAATGAGGTTCGAAGAATTCAAGTATTTATTAATCCGGTAGCTCGCTTGGCTTTGAGAATATCAGTCGCGGTCAGGAATGGTGTCTGCTCCTGCCATGTAAATCCTTTGCGGTCGATGCGTACCAGTTCATAACGTTCCACCAAGAAATTCACCGCATCGGCAAGCGTTATTCCCGCCTCGATATGTTCCTGAATGGCCGCGTCGTCGTGGAATGGCGTGTCGTTAAGTGTTAGGCCGTAATGATGTTCCAGCAGATACGTTAACAGTTGCTGCCACACCTGTACGGGCGACAGGCGTGACAAAACCGGCACCGTAGCCGGTACAGGAGAAATGTGCATAAGTTGGGTCCTGATAAAAGAAGAGAAGGTGTTACTGGGTTGCAGATGCTTGAGGATAAATAACGATGTAAACATAGCCATGAGAGCCGAGAGTGTCAGCTTCACAGGTGAGTCCGTTATGATGCAACGTGACGCAATGCTGACGGCGCGAATTCAGTTCGCCGGATGTCAGCATCAATTCAAGCTGCTTCATCACTAGCGGAAACGCCTGATCCAGCCGCAGCGCATCCTCCTCGTTAAGCGTACCGCTAATACCTGCACGGTCCGCCAGAAAATGCAGGCGACAACCATCCTGTACCAACCTTGCGCTGAAACACGGCGAAATGTCGCGCTTCAGTCCCCATGAATTTTGCATTTTTTACTCCTTACTTGATGTCAATTGGTAGTGATGCACATCAGGCATGTATACGGACCGTTGTTGTCACTACGACGTACTGCGTAAACCGCCAGCACACCGGAAATTTCCGCGACATCCTGACCGGTGTAATGACTGGCGCTGCCGTGCCATTGATACTTCCCCGAGCTGTAACGAAACAGACGTGAACCGGGGTGTTGCTGCTGTATCTCCATGGCTTCCCGCTTACTGATGATTTTGATGATTAATCCTCACAGCCAGCCGCATTCAGCAAACGACACCACATCGCAGCCACCTACGACAAGGTGGTCAAGTAACCGCACTTCCACCAGGGACAACGCATCCGCTATTCGCTCTGTGACAACCCGATCAGCCTTGCTGATGTCGGTAGTACCGGAAGGATG
This sequence comes from Enterobacter sp. 638, assembly GCF_000016325.1. Lineage (NCBI taxonomy): Bacteria > Pseudomonadati > Pseudomonadota > Gammaproteobacteria > Enterobacterales > Enterobacteriaceae > Enterobacter > Enterobacter sp. 638. The sequence continues at coordinate 542,234 of NC_009436.1, read as the reverse complement.
GTTATGGGCAATGATGACTGCCGCTGCGTTGTGGCGTAGGGCGGACTTCACCACTTCGCGAGCATGGACTTCGGTATGGTTCAGCGTACCGGCAAACAGCGTTTCCCGCTCCAGCAGACAGTGCTGGTTATCGAGATACATGACGATAAACACCTCCCGTTCAAGGTTTGCCATCTGTAGCTGCAACCAGGTTTTAGTAAAGACAGTGGAGGTGAATGCTTCACCGGGCTGGCGCTGGTATTTGTCCAATAGTCGCAGAGCGCGGCGGATAATGCGTTGCTCGTTGAGCGGAAATACCGGAGATAAGGCAAGTTCAGCCATGCTTACTCCTCAGTCGATTATTGACATAATGGCGCGGCATTCAACGTGCGCCAGCGCATAGTCTCGCAGACGGTAATAATGCTCCGTCATCGCATCACACTCAGTACGACAGGCATGGTGGCTGTATTCCAGCAGGCAAGCGGCGATACCGCTGCCATCTTTGTAGTAGCAGCCTGCAATACCATCCTGAATACGACACTGAACGCCCGTGGTTTGAACACACCGCCAACAGTCTGACTGAAAACGGCAAACACAATTGCCCTTACGTGCAACCAGAAGCCAGTGAAATGCGGCTGATTAGCCGCCTGAGGCGGTTTGTTCCCGATGCCCGTCCGAGGGCAGATAAAGCTGACTGGCACTGTTCGCAATGCTCTGGCGATTACTATGGTGAACGCTATTGCGTGAATTGCCATACCGGAAAGTTCAGTATCGTGACCACTCCCGTAGCCTGTATCGAGGAGGTGATATGAGAATGCTGAAATGCTATCTAGCTATAACATCCCTGGGCCATCACATCACCGCTGAGGATGCAGTCAGCACCGGCCCCAAAGTCTGGAGCTGTATTCACTGCGGTTGTCGACTCATCCTGCACGCAGCTCAAAACAGTAACCCATCTGGTTTGAGCATGATCAGCGCAATGTCGCCAACAAGGTGCTGATGGATGCTCATATCTTGACCCGGGAGTGAAAGATGATAGCTGAAGTTAATGCTGACAGAGCTGGAGCCTGCATCACTGGTTTTGTCCTGGCACTGCGTTTTACGACTGAGAAAAATACTGCATGACCTGTGATTCCGGCATTTACAGCACGGACGGACCTATTGTTAGCTACAGTGTGGAATCATTTACGTCATTTCCATGACGTATGGAATCCACCTATCAGGAACAAAAATGGGCGTACATGACAAAACACCAGCCTAGGCGCTGTAAGTCAGGCGGTTGATCCAAGCTGCTGTCGATCACTATCCACAGCTGGCAGCATTTCATTTCACGCTGAACATATCGGCAGAATGCTCGAGCCAGCCAACCAGCAATCCTGTCGATAAGTTTTATCGGCACCTTCAAGGAAGCATGGCTCACGATATGACAGACCATTGCAGAGCAGCCTAGATGGACTACCAGACTTTGCCACTCATTTCTTACGAACTAGGCTACAACTTGCTGGGAAAAATGCTGGCGGGTCCGGAAGCAAGAGGCAATAGCTAGAGGACTATAAACTGTAGATAATACAATTGAATGAGTTTGTATTTGTAGCTTCATTGATGCCTACTGCCAAAATAGAGCGTTTGGCCAAAAAGAAAACATCTGCACGACCTGGGTTACAGAACTAAATTGCGATCATACCTTTAGATGCAGTACGCAATTTTTTACGTGAAAAAACTGTAACTCCTCCTCGGTATTACGTAAAATATCACGTAACTCAATTCATTCGATTTCTACGGATTACAACATGGCTAATGTTGATGCAGACTATTGCTACTCTTTTCCAGCTATACGTGGCATTCAGGCAGGTCGCCCCTTCTATATTGCCACATGCCCGATGCGTATAATCCCCAAAATATTCAGCTTTGATGAAAATGACGTTCCCCCTGAACTACGGGCACAGCGTACGCTGAATAAATCACGCATCCCCGAAATGGTGCGTTATCTCCTGGAAAATCCAAAGGATTATGTGTTTTCAGCGCTGACAGCATCCATAGCTGTTGATGTCCAGTTTGATGAGTTCCCCGGTTCCAATAATCTGGGGACGTTATGCGTGCCAATGGATGCGCAAATCCTCATCAATGATGGTCAGCACCGCCGTAAAGCGATTGAAGACGCTTTAGACGCTCGCCCGGAATTGGGGCAGGATAATATTCCAGTGTTGTTTTTTGTCGATGAGGGGCTAAAACGCAGCCAGCAAATGTTCGCTGATTTGAATAAATACGCTATTCGTCCCAGTCCTTCGTTGTCATCGTTGTATGACCACCGTGATGCCAGTTCAAGCCTGGCTCGTTATCTGGCCATGTCCGTGGAACCATTCGTCGGGATGACTGAGCTGGAGAAATCAGGTATCAGCCAACGGTCAAATAAATTGTTTACGTTAAGCAGCATTAAGCAGGCAACTCGCGCTCTGTTAGGAAAAGACCCTAAAGAGGACAACTTTGAAGAATGCACCCAAATAGTCACCCACTACTGGCAGGCTATTTTTCGCGTAATGCCGGACTGGCAGCTAGCAGCGAAAAAAGAGGTTTCTCCCGTCCAGTTACGACAGGACTACGTTCACGCTCATGGCATTGGATTACAGGCCCTTGGGCAGCTGGGATATACCCTATTGACGGATTATCCTGAGCAATGGCCGGAGAAAATCGGTGCACTCAAAACATTTAACTGGCGCAGAAATAACCCAGACCTGATCAGACGAGCAATGCAGCACGGCAAGCTGAGTAAAACCAGTACGGCGATTCAATTAACTTGTAATGCGCTAAAAAACGCACTCTCCCTTCCTCTCACTCCTGAAGAACAGGAGCTTGAAGCTCAAATGGTTGTCTCATGAGTAAATTAGTTCAGGCCTTCGATTTGGCCGAGTACGAAGAATTTATTAATCAGGAACTATTCGCTGGACGCCCTTTGTCCGAATATATTGCTGAAGTTCAGAGAATTTATTGCGCAGATAAACGCCCATGGGTAATTGGCTACAGCGGTGGCAAAGACTCTTCTGCAGTTATTACGCTGGTGTATCTGGCCCTACTGGGCTTGCCCCCTGAGATGCGTAACAAAGATGTTTTCTTAGTATCATCTGACACTCTGGTAGAAACGCCAGTGGTGGTTGACCTGATTAAGAAAACCATGTTGCAGATTGAGGCTGGTGCAAAGCGCAATGGCTTGCCAATCACCCAGCATGCGGTGATGCCAAAAACCAATGAAACATTCTGGGTTAATTTGCTGGGAAAAGGTTATCCGGCACCTACCCGGAGTTTCCGCTGGTGTACTGAACGAATGAAGATCAATCCGGTAAGCGACTTTATCAAAGACAAAGTCAGTCAGTTTGATGAGGTAATTGTTGTATTGGGTTCGCGAAGTAGCGAAAGCGCTTCTCGTGCTCAAGTGATCGCAAAGCACAAAATTGATGGCTCGCGCCTAGCCCGACATACCACGCTGGCTAATGCCTTTATCTATACTCCTATTGATACTTGGGATGTAGAAGACGTCTGGAAATTGTTACGTGGTGCGTTTCGCTACGCCCCAGATGATATTGATGAGTGGGAAAGCCCGTGGGGTGGTAATAATCGCCCACTCTGGACGCTGTATATGGACTCTTCCGCGCAGGGAGAGTGTCCACTTGTAATCGATGAAAGCACTCCATCTTGCGGAAATTCTCGTTTCGGTTGCTGGACTTGTACTGTCGTAACAAAAGACAAAGCAATGGAAAGCCTGATTAAGAATGGTGAAGAGTGGATGTCCCCTTTGCTGAAATATCGCGATCTGCTGGCATTTACTACCGACCCTGTGAATAAAGATACGTTCCGCAACTATAAGCGCCGTACCGGTAAAGTGAGTTATCAATATGCCAAAGACGGTGAAGAAGTAAGTGCAGAGCGTAAGCATGTTCCCGGTCCTTATTGGCTCAAATATCGTCAACAGTGGCTTAAAGATTTGCTGGAAATTGAGCGGGATATGAATGCTCAAGGCCATACCATTACCTTAATCACGCAGCCGGAGCTACACGCCATTCGCCAGGAATGGCTGAAAGATCCTAATGAGCCGGACTGGTACGACACTTTGCCAGGTATTTTTCGCAACGTATACGGAAAAGATCTGGACTGGGTTATTGACGACCAGTCACGTTTCAATGCTAGCGATGCGGAACTGCTTGAGCAGATCGCCCAAGGATTTGAGGTGGTTCCTGAGATGGTGATGAAACTGATTGAGCTTGAGGTTTCTATGGAAGGACTCAGCCGCCGTCAGGGTATCTTCGATAAACTTGGCACTATCTTGAAACAAGACTGGGGCAGTCTCGAAGATATTAAACAGCAACAAGAGACCTTACAAAAACGCAACGACCGAGATATTCATCAGGAAGAAGTCGCAAAGTTGGAAGCTGAACTACAGATGCTGCAGCGCAGAATTGCCGAAGTGAGCGAGCCGACTCTGCTTACCAGTGAGGAAAAAGAACGTGTTAATTAAACAGCTGGTATTGCGTAATTTCCGTGTATTTAATGGTACTCATGTCATTGATTTGGCGCCGAGAAAGCGCCAGAACGATGATAATTCGCGTCCGATAGTTCTTTTCGGTGGGCTTAACGGAGCAGGAAAAACATCAATTCTGTCTGCAATCCGCCTGGCATTGTATGGTCGGTTAGCGTTTGGCCCAGCAACTCAACAACAAGAGTATGTTGAAGAACTCAGCGCATTAGTTCACAACGGCTCAACTACTGGTGAACGGCCAAGTGAAGCGTCGATTGAACTTGTTTTCACCTACAACAAAGGCGGGCATGAAGCTGAATTTACCGTTACGCGCTCGTGGAAAAAAGGGAAAAAGGATCAACTATCCCTCCAACAAGATGGCCAACTTCTTGAAGAGTTGGATTATGATCAATGCCAGGGATTTTTGAATGAATTAATTCCGCATGGAATTGCCGATTTGTTCTTCTTTGATGGTGAAAAAATTGCAGAGCTCGCTGAAGATGACTCTGGAAATATTCTGCGTACAGCCGTACGTCGCTTGTTAGGTTTAGATCTCATCTCGAAACTTCGTAATGATTTGATGATCTTTGTTAAGCGTCAGCAATCCAGCCAACTCGCAGGCTCCCAACAACAAAAACTTGCTGAACTTGAAGAACAGGTTAAGCAGTTTGCTTTCCAGACAGAGCAGATTTTAGAAAAAGCTGATTTTGCTAAAATGCGAATTGATTTGCTATCAAAAGAAATCAACCGATATGAAGCACTTCTGAATGCGCAAGGTGGTGCATTTGCTCAAACAAAAGCACAAGAAAAACAGAAAGTTGATACTCTGCTAAAAGAAAAAGATCGCCTTGAAAAAGCATTGCGCCATGAATGCGATAGCTCACTACCTTACGCTCTGGCACCTAAGACTCTAGAGCGTTTGCTTGAGCAAATTAGTGCAGAGATACAAATTAAGCAGGCGGACAGTTTTGAAAAGGAATTAACTCAATTTCTTACGCAGCTGAAAAATGATATTTCATTCCGCTCAGGAACTACTGGCAAAATTGCTGCCGAAGCAATTGAAGATAATCTGAAAGATTACCTGGCAGGGAAACCCAAAGGTGAGCTGCTGTTTGACATCTCAGAACGTGAAGCTGGGATGATCCAACAATCTATCGAGAAGGACAGCAAGAAAGCCTGGCAGCGTTTTGATCTTTATCGTCACCAATTGGCTGAAGTTGAAGAGCAGCTTGAACAAGCCGCGGCAAACATTGCTCGTGCCCCGGAAGATGATCAGCTTTTCGATATATTTGAAAAACTTCGTGAGCTTGACCGTAAACGCGAGAGTAAACGGCAGGAGTATCGCTCGCTGTTGGAAGAAGCAAAACAAACTAAGCAGCTGCAACTGGACTGTGCTCGTCAGGTACAAAAAACACACGATCTGGCACGTAATCAACATAACTCCGATAGTGCATTTAATAATGCCCAAGAAACAATCAACCTGCTTGACCGCTACAGTGAACTTTTAACTCAAGCAAGGGTGAAAACGCTATCAGCGAATTTTGAAGGTGCTTACCGTAAATTAGCTCGTAAAGAGGATTTGCAGCTCAATGCACACATCAATCCTGAAACGTTTGATGTGGAATTAGTGGATGAAAACGCCTCAGTGATCAATCGCAAGCTACTCTCTGCCGGAGAGAAACAGATCTATGCGATTGCGATTCTTGAGGCCCTGGCAAAAACTTCTGGTCGTGATTTGCCGGTAATCATTGATACTCCACTGGGCCGTTTAGACTCTCAACATAGAGATAAACTGATTAACCACTACTTCCCGTTTGCCAGCCATCAGGTAGTGCTGTTGTCTACAGATACAGAAGTGGATGAGCGTTATTTTGTCGATCAACTTCGAGATGACATATCTCATGCTTATGAGATAGTGTTCAATGCACATACGAAATCTTCCGCACTTAAGCCAGGTTATTTCTGGGAATTAACTAAGGAGGCAATCTGATGCTCCCAAACAGAATGCAGCTCAGTCGTCAAACTGAAGAAAAACTGAAAAAGTTAAAGGGATATACTGGGATCACACCAAATGTTGTCGCCCGACTGGCATTTTTTCGCTCGGTAGAAAGTGAGTTTCGATATTCACCAGAACGAGATAGTAAAAAGTTGGATGGTGTTTTGGTGCTCGACAAAATTACGTGGTTGGGTGAAACACTACAAACTACGGAATTAGTACTTAAGATGTTATATCCACAGCTAGAGCAGAAAATGTTAATTAAAGCATGGGCGGCACATGTTGAGGATGGGGTTGCTGCAATAAGAAATTATAAAAATCTCAAAAGTATAACACAAGCTTTATAATTATTTTATAGGTTAACATAAATGGGAATATGTTAACCTATCCTAAATATTAAACAATATCTTCTTCAAAAGTTAATGCATAGTTTATTACTTCCTGGAAACTTGAGCTTAATATATCATTATTTATATCATCAATATCAATTAGCCTTATTATTCTATGTCTATCAAAGATAAGTGATGCTGTTATCTCATCATTTTGACAAAAGTTTCGGTCCGCGTCTCTAAAATCAAATGGGACAAATAGTATATTTTGTGCATTATCAGGTAAATCAGCAAGAAAATTTTTGACTCGGTCAACACTAGCTTGTTTATTACTCCAATTTTTTCCGGATGCACTTTGTCCTAAAAATATCTGCTTACGCTCTAAATTTGGATCATCTTTAAAAGGAATCCACGCAACAATGTCAATCCCACCATCACCATTATCACCGGGTCTAAAGATATTGGCTCGCACAGATCTAGTTAGCCCTAAGTCACTAGCTAAGAGAGTAAATTTACTTTCGAGACTACCAATATATTTAGAACTTCTATCAGAAGAAACACCGAATACATGTACCTCTGCATCTTGAGGAAGATATTTTTTCAAAGCATAATATGATAATTTCTCAAAAATTGTCGTTACCTGGTGATACCCATCTAAGTATTTAAGAAGAGAACTTAATAATAAACATATATATATATATTGAATGTGTTCAATATTATCTTTTTTCTTTACCCTTACACCATCAAAGGAGAATGGGTAGTAGTCACCATAATGAGTGGCTCGACTATTAACCTCTGAAAACCAGTTATTTATTCTACTATTCCAAATCTCACTTGTATGACCATTATTTTCAGTACCAATATCAGCAATTTTTTCATCTTCTAAAAAACGATCATAAACATCACTAAAACTAACACCATCATCACAATCAACTAAAGCAAGTAGCTCTATATAGTCACAATAATAATGTGAGTTACATATAGTTTCATTCGGCGTACTGCTTAATGATTTAAATTCAATCATCCCATTTCTCTTCTGACATAGATTTGATAGCAGCATTCATGCTTTTCGCAAGCGTAAATATATCTTTTAGCTTTTCCCTAACTGAATCATGGTGTTGCTTGACTTTAAACAATACATTGTTGGCTCTTTTTAATCCAGCAAGAGACGCTTCAATTTCTTGGTTGAATGAATCGGCTGTAATAGAGACTAAATTATAGGCATCTATTATATTACCTTCACCTTCTCGGAAGTACTCCTCTGATTCTTTGTTGCCTAAAACAGTATCAAGCATTTTTAAATTATTGCTATCACCTAAAACCCGGCTGCGTCCATTTTCATTTTTCTCGAAGAACCATCTTGTCAATAGTTCTAATTTACCCATATCTACATTAGCTGTGGGCTCATTTGATTTCATATCAACATTAATATACCCTCTGATATTTTCACGACTCAATGAATCAGACAGATAGTTAAAATGTAAGCTAGTTTCATCTAGGGATACAATTTTGAAAAAAGCCTGATCTTCTATTTTCAGATATAATTCATATGCTATTAGCAAACCTCGGACATAATCACTACGACTACCAATTGATTTTGCTAATTTTCTACATTTAGTAGTAAAATCATCATCATTAAGTTCTTTTGATAATTCATTAAGATATCTAGCCTTGGGTAAAATCCCCCATGACTTTACCCCTGTTATATGCCTATATCCAAGATATTTGTTAATTTGCTCGCGGTTTTCGAAAATAATGCATGGCAACTCATTTGGCCGTTCCTTGGTTTCAGAAAGGACTTTCTCTATTTTTATTTTTTGTGACATTGCCAATTCAGGTTCGTTGAGCAATATAACAGATGTAAGTCTTCTATTACCTTCTATTACAATATAATCCCCAATTTGACTATTATCAGGGACAACTAATAATGCCTCGCCGATAAAAAAACCAGACTGTCCTATTGCCAACATCAATTCTATAATAGATGCATCGTTAAGCATCCAATTAACAATGTCTTTCTTCCCTATTTTATCTTTCCGAAAAGTAGAGGGAAGACGAGGATTTTTTTCATCCAACTTTATTTTATCTAGCTTTATAAATTCAATATTTTGCTTGGCCATTTCATCTCCGTTAAATTACTCAATTAACACACTTAAAAATCAAACAAGTTCCCAGAAAGCCTTATCTCTCATTTTACTTACTTTTTTATCCCCATTAATATACAAACTAAAATGCTTTTCAAGCTGACGAATTTGTCCCATCAAAGAATCTTGCTCCCCTTTCTCATCGACATTAAAAATAGCCTTAATATCGCCATTTTTAATTTCTGATACACGATGAATCACCCAAGTTAAAATATAGGAAGCGTAATTATCTTCTCCAGTCTTAAAATGTGTGATCTCCTGCGTTGAAAGAATAGCTCCTACACCATATTCGCGACCCTCTTTAAGGATCTTGCGCAAACTGGAAAAATCCTGTCGCATAAAGTTATCGGCTTCATCGACCAGAATCATTTTAGTGAGCTGACGATAATCCCCTCGTACCACTGGTTTACCGCGCTTTTGCATCTGCGCGTAAAAAAGATCCAGTGTTAGTGCGACCACTAGGTTTTGCACTTCTGGCGGGTAACCAGCCAGTTCAATCACAGTGACACCGTCAATCAATTCGTACAGACTGGTTATCTTCTCCGGTATGGTTTCGAATATCTTGTAACGCGCCAGCTTAGAAAGCGCTGCGTAAAGCGAATCTTCTTCAACCTTTTCCTGATCAAGGAAGCGCTGCCATACATCTTCAATCGTTGGCGCGGTTCTTGACCATGTTGTTGAGTCCTCTGGTGAAATCCCCACAGCTTCGTAGCATTCTAAAATCAGATTTTCTAATTTAAGCTGCTGCTTATGGCCCAGGCCATAGGCTTTCGCCATCGTTTCAGATAATCCACCAGCGGTATGGATAGGTAGCATTGGCGTGTCGCCAACCAGAGATAAGGGGTTATAAGGCAACTTAAATAACTTGTACTTTTTCGCACCCGTGGCATCAAGAAAAGTCTCATCCACATAGTCTGATTTGTAGTCGAAGATCAGCAAACCGATAGGTTTACCATCAACGTTACAGGACTGATTACGCATCAACTGTGTGACCAGCGATTTAGTAAACTGGGTTTTACCGGTGCCCATCGTTCCAATAATGCCGGTATTGGTATTCATGAACTTGGCGGTGTTAGTTGGCTCCCAATGTAACGGGCTCTGACGCGCAGCATCATGACCAAACAGAATCTGTAATGGAGTATCGCAAATATCAGGTGTCACCACCGGTACAGCAGGCTGTAACGACTCCGACTCAGGTTCCGAAATGGACTGTGCAGCAGTCGGCGTTGTGACTTCTACCACGTCCGGTTTTGACGGACTGGCATCACACTCAGGCTTAAGCCGGTATTTTTCCGGCACCCGGTAACGTTCCACCAACGGTGAATCCCCCTGCGCAGCAATCAACGAAGGCAGCAGTGAATAAGGGATTTCGATCTGTAAGATATTCTCCGCTGTCTCTTTATAAGAGAGATCGAAGCAGGTTGCGCTGTCTACATGCGCCACGACGAAGGCGTCTGCATAGTCGGCCAACTCACCTAACTGATAGTCGCCCGTTAACCACCATTCGCGTCGATCCAGCAAGGGAGCCAGTTTGTTGCTGTCCAGCACACCGTACAGACGCAATTTCTCCACCTGCATCAACACCTGACGAATAAAGAGCGCCCGGTACAATTGTGATGCCAGCGTTTGTGGTTCCAGAATGTCCTGCTGTAAATAACGTTTCAGCTCACGAGCCTGTTGGCCTGCATAGCTGTAGTCAGGCCGCGCCCCGGTTTTAACTTCCAGAGGTAACAGATAGAGGCGGTTTTCTTTGAAACCCACAAAGAGCACATCATCAGAGATCGCGCCGTTACGATAACCCTGTAAATTTCTCGATAAATCGCTCTCTTTCATTTTCAGCCCGACATTGCCGGACACACGGATCATTTCGGCCACCGATAACGGAATCCAGCAAATGTCGGACTGGTGCAACATAGATTGCACAAATTTGTACGCACCTATAATACCGTGCTTCTCTTTACGCTCTCTTTCATTGGAGCGCAGCATTTTCAGCAGCCATTCGCCGTTAAAGGCATTAAATTCAGCCAGCAAATGCTGACTATCAACAGCAGGTTGCCCTGACTGGCTTCCGGTCTTGAGCAACCGCAGAAACAAATCAACCTGCTTCGTGACGGTGACGGCATCGTAGCCTGCGCAACTGGTGTACTGGTCAGAATAGTGGATAAGCACCACATCTTTCTGACTGGTGAAAAAGTCGAGAGTGACTTTTGGATCAATAATGGTGGTCCAGAGCGCGCTATTGTAGGAGTAATTGAGCAGCTGTTTAAAATTACCGCTCACAGCCAGGCCGATCCCTTGTCCATGATACTGGCTGTTGCTTTGACGTGCAGGTTGCCACAGACAGCCGATTAGTCGGGCAAGACGCAGGGCGCAGTAGGACTCAGTATCCACATCACGCAGTCCAAAGGCGGTAAAGTAAGCATCCCCCTGCGTTTCGGCACCTTCCCCAGCGATCAACCCATGACACAATACCCCACTGGACGCATCTTCAATGCGGATCTGACGGCAATCCACAGGTGCTGTATTGGTGAAAAATGCCAGATGTGCATAGGCCAGCTTGTCGCTTTCTGACGGCAGGACAAACTTGCTGAACGTTAACCGGCTACGCAGCAGGTCAATCAGCATATCGGCTTCCGCCCGCCATACGCCGCTGTTCAGATCGAGATCGTTTTTAAGCTGCTCATAGCTACCACTTTCTGCAAAGTGATCGAACATATTGGGTAGCAAACGTTCATCGTAGCAGTTCACATGAACCGAAATAGCCTTCTCTTTTTCTTGCTTAAAATATTCTACTAATCCCAGAAACAGTTCTTTGGCGTTCCCTTGATTAATGGCATTGATAATCAACGCACTGTTTTCAGCGCTCTGGAACAACCGGGCGTAAGCGTCCGTGAACTCATTAAGTTTGTCTTTTACCAGACGTTTAACGTAGTCATGGCTGACCTGCCGCTGGGGAACTACATCAATCCAGAAGCGGTTTTCATCCACCGGCTGTAGTTGCGCGTATTCATGCTCACTGTGATAAACAAACGGCACTAACCCGGAAACCATCAAGCGATCAATAGTGATCGGCGGTAGTGTGGCAAATGATGCCGAATCGTGCTGTTCCGACTCCGCAACGATAGTTTCTGCCAGTTGTAGATGGTAGGCCAGCACCAGAGGATGCAGCGGAGAGAGGCGCTCATGGCTATCATTGCGGCAGATCCCAAGATGCAGAAGACGTTTCTCTTGCGCTGTCAGCGCTCTGCTCAGGCCTATTTGCTGGAGTGACTGTTCAAACGTAGTAGCAATGTAGCTGACCAGTGCGCGATATTCCGTTGACCACGACACCAGACTCGGCAGGGTGTTACGACGATGATAGTAGGCAAATAACTGCTCATAAGCGTTATGGAGATCGGGGTAGCTAGCAAGAAGTTCATCCAGCGCAAACTCGCTATCGTCACTTCCCGTACCTAGCAGACGTTGCTCAATTAATGAGGCTTCCAGTATCAACAAATGCTGGCGTACACCGACGACCTTGTGTTCAGTATTATCGAGGATGATGCGCCCTTTTAGTCGGTTCCAGGTTGCATTGCCCTCTTCCTTAAACAATTTGTTGAAACGACTTTGGTCAAAAAGCAGCGGCAGCGTTAGCCCTTCTTCTGCTCCCGGCCCCTCGATGTTAAACGACAGACGGGAATCACCGGAAACGATCGCAAACTGAACCAGGTCACTTTGATTTGCCAGCGTCTCAAAATTCACCTGAGCATAATGCTGGCAGTCGATGCCTTCGCTCTCGTCATCCAACGTACAGGCCAAGTTGCCAGACTCGGCAATACGCAGCGTGTTATCTTCTAGTTGCAGGGTTATTTGGTCTTTACCTGGTTCAACGCGGTAGCAGTGCTGAATATCGTTTAGCCAGAATTGTCCCTGCTCGACCAACAACAGGCGAAATTTATACTCTTCGGCTGAATTATTACGGTTGGTTAGTTCGAGACTAAAGAAGCAGGGATGCCCGTCAAAAGGAACCGACGCCATAATGCGGGAAGTCTTGCCGCCCGCCCGGCTGGTGCGCCAGAAAGGCATGTTCTTTAACTGGCGATTATGGGCAATCTTTATCTGATTATCCTGGAGATCGTTGCCCTGAAAGCTGAACTCCAGCTCAGCCTTTGATTGCCCTGGCTGCACTTGCACCAGTAGGCTGATATCGCGTTTTCCTGCCTTACTAGCACTTTTTGCCCGTAGCCAAATGTCGCCGTTTTCGACGGAGACATTCTCCAGCACCAGTTTTTGTTCGCTGTTCTGCTCTTTCTCTTTCCTGTAGTCAGAGAAATCGAGCTCACGCCAGTCGCCTTTATCGTAAAAATGCTCCTGAATGAATTTAGTACTGAATTCAGGCAGTACATTCTCCAGCTGTCCACTGTAGCGTTCAACACTGTCTTCTATCTGGCGATATAATTTCCGGTTTTCATTCAGTCGGGTGCGTAGCTGCTTCTGGCTATAGTTCAGTAGTTCATCATCTTTAAACAGATGAAGCTCGGAGAAATCCAGATTGCCATCATCCAGCAAGCGATACAGCGACGAGAAACCAAATACGGTCGCGCCTTCATCCAGTACCGTTGACAGTTGATCCTCCAGCAAACAGCGGGACAATTCCGAACAGTTACTGTCTGTGGTAATAAGCTTTTCCAGTTGATGACTTAAAGTTTGTGGGTACCAGATAGCATCCGGTGCCGCCACGTCTTTCGTGCTGTTAATCAGGGTATCGAGCATACTGTTGTGAATAATCAACAGCGCTGTTTGGGCAAAAACGCCGCTGCGCCCTGCAACTTCATCGCGCAAATGAGAAATGTAGTTTTCTGTGAATGCTGGAGCCTCGGCTCCGTGTAGTACAGGAATAAGCTGAACCCCATTGCAGGGGAGACAATCAATATATTGCCCTGGCGCAATTTCCAACTGATTGCCGTCCGCCAGAGAGACGAATGCCTCCCAGAGTTTTAGGGCATTATCGGGATCGGGAGATTTGAACTGGTAGCGCTCGCCGGGCTGAATGATGCCACCTACCCATTCAATAAAAGTTTCTGCCAGATAGGTTTCATACTGTTTTGCGGACATACACGGCGTCTCCACTATCACTCATTCGCTCTACATTTCCCATGCGTTCATAAAACGCCACCAGCGTCTGCGCCGACTGGTTGTCCAGATAAAAACCGCGCTGTTCAAAACCACGCAGCAGTTCATGCAGGCGGAGTTTGTCATTTTTGCCCACAGTGAGATTGGTCAGTAACAGAAGACGATCCTGATTCAGCACCAGCACTTTCCCTGCCCGACCACGCACCTGAATGAAGTCAGTGCAAATCTGGTTTTCCAGCTCATTAACGTATTTACGATTTACCGTCGCGCGGTCAGTTTTTTTACCCTGGAACTGCTCTAGGGCAACGGATAATAGCTGTTTGAATGCACTTTCCAGGCTTGTTGCGCGGTCACGAAGCGGGAGGCTGCGATCCACAATAAAGTCCTGCAAATAATCGTTAAGGTCATTCAATACCTGAGAAGATGAGTCTAAATCATTCAGTGCATCTTGATAAATCTGCCATAACGGACGCTTTTTCTGTCCTTTTCCCCATTGTAAAACCTCCAGCGCAGAGAGCACCGGGAAAAGTTTTTCGCTCTGGCTAGCAAACAGCTTATAGCCATAACGCTTCACCTTTTCTCGCTCGGAGCTGGCTTTTTCGCTATCAAGAATAAAAAAAAGTGATTTGCTTTGTGGTTCGCCGTCTTGCCAGTTGTCCAGATTGAGCGCTAATTGAGCACACCAGCTAAAGGCGTACAAACGCAAAGTGTTGGTCAATTCCTGTAAAAGGTATTGTGGATGTTCTGCCAGAAACGCCAAATCGGACTGAAAACACGTTACCATATACGGAAGATAAGGTTGCTCTTCGGTAAATGGTCCTTTCCCTAACAGCTTTATTTTTTCATTGAGCTTATTCAGCACTTGCTGCTCAATGAAGTTCAGTCTATCCCGTATGGGATAACGAAGATTGAAATCACCCATCAAATTGGCAAACAGCGTACCAAGACGTTTATCTGCTGTTGAACCCGCACTTATTTTTTCACCCACGAATTGAGCATGAAACAGTAAAAAAAGTGGGGATACGCGGAAAATGTCCTGGCTGGAGAAATACATCCGTTCCAGCACTGACCAAAATGCAGGCTCATCAAGCATCTCCTGCATATGTGTTTTACAATCTTCACGGAATTGATCGGGATCGTAAGCTTCAATTTTGCGTTTCAGGGCGTAGCTAAGGACCAAACCGGTGACGAATTGCCAGCTAATATCGTTGTTTTTATTGCGTACAGGCAGGTAACTATCAAGTTGATTGTTACCCACTTTTAACTCGGTTGCGATAGGGTACATTCTGCTAACCCTCCATACCGCTAATAGTGATCATATCGTCATCCGCCTTTGCACGATAAACCCGTTGTCTGCCATCATAAAATTTGATTTCGCTGCTGGATTTAGCCTGCTCCGCGATCAACTCAACAATTTCATCCAGTAACACAATGGCATTTTTATCGTATTTATTCGGACGATAGCCATTATTCAATTTGTCCAATAATTCAAACAAATTAAGTCCGATATGGATATGCGGTAGTGGATTTTGCCCCACCTTTAAATAGACATCAAAGCCCGTTGGATGTGCCGTATTTTTATTGCGGATAGCGTCCCAATCAGGCTTTATCTCTACCGGTGCGGTTATTTTAACCCCACCAAACTCACCCAAAAAGAACTCTTCTTTTTGCATACTTAATTCAGGCGCTTTGCGGTTGGCGTAGCGCTGGATACCCGCGATAAGCTCAAAAGCATAGAAGCGATTCAGTGATCTTTTTTGCTCCGGATCTGCTGTGTAATTCCTATGCAAGTGCCAGATTTCTGAGTAACGTTCAAACAGCGATTCGTTAAAGAACGCAGAAAATTTCCGGTGATAATTATTTCCTAGCGACTCATGTTGCAACAACCAGAAAAGCCGGATCAGTGAGGTTGCATCACGAGGCTTAACGCACTGGCGATCAAATTTAATGTGCAATGGCTCAATTGCGGCTAAAAAATCATCGAGTTCGGCGTCAACCAGTCCAAGCTCATAGCGCAAAATGAACTGATCGAGTTCATAGGTATGCAATCTGGCGGGATCAAAATCGGAAACTTTTTTAATCAGATCATTTTCTGCACCGGTGAAGAGGTTATCAAATAAGTAGCCAGGCCCCATCAGCAGATGATGCAAAAAATCCAGCAGCGTTCGGGTCGTTACAAACTGGTCTTTAATTAATCGCGCTTTAAAGAGCTGCGTAATCAACACATTCTGCACACCAGGTACGCAAAGCAATTTAAAGTTTGCAACCTCTTTTAGATCTGGATTAAATGATTCATCGCGCCGAAAGATAAACTGAAATAAATTATTATCATCATCACGAGTTAAATTATCTAATAAGGCCTTAATAAATGATGAATATTGTTTATTTTCGTCAAACTGGAATTTAGGGTAATGTTCAAAATCAAAAAAAGAACAATTCTCGTTACGGTAAGGACGGCTTGCATCCTGCTGCCCTGATAAAAATGAGTCAATTGCAGACCGGATCACCTTGTGGCATTCAGCGCCTTCTCGGGCAAAGTTAGCAAGCATTCCGGTGTTGATGCCAATGAGCAATGGAGATGACTGCTGATGATAATTAGCAAATAACTCATTCAAAGCATCAATGGCTGATTGTCGAGGGGCAAAGCTATGAGTGGCATCCAGATGGAAAATAAATCGCCGCTGATAACGCGGATCTGACTGACAGCGGGTTAAAATTTCGGACTTTCCGTCCCCGCTACTACCGCACAAAAAAATGATTTCACCGGGTTTAGCAACATCCAGATAGCGTTGTAATTCGGTTTCAATCTCTTGTTTAACAAAAAGTTGTTCCTTTATCTGATCGAACTCATCCTTCTGACGGTGTGTCACGGTTGTGACGGAAAACGAAGATGACTTCGCAAGTACACCCAACGCTTTACGTAATGTGATTGCGCTCATGAGTTCATGCTCTCTAAAGTAAGAATTCACCTATTGTATAAAAGCTAACCCATGATATCTATAGGCTCTTTGACACAATCATTACGAGCGATTTCAACATCGTATCTTTCCCTATCCGTCCGCGAAGATGGCGGATCAAATCCATCCATCAACCAGCTTCCAAAGTGAAACTGGTTGATTAGTTGTATACTAATTAAACATATACACTAAATATTACCCCGATTGATCTTTGCATAGTCAAACGGCGTAATCCCCTTCTCCCGGTTAGCATCCAGAAAATCAGCCCACCACTGCAACATCAGCTTGCGCTCATCCAGATGTTCCGCTTTATGGATATACGCCGCCCTCACCGAATTGCGTTCCATATGGCTCATCTGGCGTTCGACCGCATCTTTGGACCATAGACCTGACTCAATCAAAGAACTACAGGCCATTGTGCGAAAGCCATGACCACAGACTTCGACTTTAGTGTCATAACCCATTACCCGCAGCGCACTGTTCACCGTGTTCTCACTCATGGGTTTACGCGGGTCGTGATCGCCAATAAAAATCAGTTCGTATTCCCCGCAAAAATGTTTTATTTGCCTCAGGATCTCCAGCGCCTGCTTTGAAAGCGGTACCAGATGCGGCGTGCGCATTTTTGAGCCTCGGTGAGAATGTTTCACGCCGGGAATAGGCTCTCGTTCTGGTGGGATCGTCCACATTGACGTTTCAAAATCGATCTCTGACCAGCGAGCAAAACGGAGCTCACTAGATCGAATAAAGATAAGCAGAGTGAGTTCTGTCGCCCAGCGGGTAAGTGGCCTGCCGGTATAGCTGTCTATTTTCTCAAGTAACTCAGGGATTCGCTTTAATTCCAGCGCCGGACGATGTTGTCGATTACTGGAAGCAACCGCCCCAGCCATCTCTTGTGCCGGGTTATAATCAATTAATCCACTTTGCACTGCATAACGCATGATGGCCGTAGTGCGCTGTTGAAGACGGGCAGCAACCTCAAGACGTCCAGACATCTCTACGGCTTTAATGGGTGCTAATAAATCACGAGTTTTTAACTCGGCAATGTTGCGTTTACCAATGGCAGGAAAGAGGTTGTCTTCCAAGCTTTTCAGTACACGTCGGCTATGTTCTTCCGACCACTTTTTATTTGTGGCATGCCATTCAACAGCGAGCTGTTCGAAAGTACGCGCTTCTTCCTGCTCAACCTTATCATTTTTCTTTTTGTCTCCCGGATCGATGCTGTTTGCCAACAGCTTACGAGCCTCATCACGACGAGCTCTGGCATCTGCAAGAGACACATCAGGATAAACGCCTAAAGCCAGCATCTTTTGCTTCCCGCCAAAGCGGTACTGCAGACGCCAGTACCTTGAACCATTTGGGTGGACGAGAAGATGCATACCGTTGCTATCGGTCAGCTTATATTGCTTGTCCGTTGGCTTAGCTGTTCTGACTTTGATATCTGTTAACGCCATGCTTATCCCCTCCCTGTTGGTACAAGCATTATCGAACCGAAAATACCATCATCTGTACCAACATCTGTTGGTAGATGTACGTTGAAGTCGGTTGACCTTGAGAGAGTTAATATAGCGGGAATGATGGATAAATGCTGGATTTCAGGCACAAAAAAAGACGTCCGTTGACGTCTATTGATGTTCCGATGGTGCCGAAGGCCGGACTCGAACCGGCACGTATTTCTACGGTTGATTTTGAATCAACTGCGTCTACCGATTTCGCCACTTCGGCACTGAAGGGGATGATGCGGAAACGTTGTGGATTATACCTGTCACGCGCTGCCTTGCAAGCGGCAGCGCGCTAATCCGGTGCTAAGTGTCGAAAAAACCAGCGTAACGCCTATTCCAGTTCCGAAACCGCGAGTCGAATCACGCCAGCGGCGTGATTTTCAGGCAGTGTCAGCACCTTCGCCCACATCTCCTGCACCATATCGCACGACACCTTCTCTTTACCCGCCGCTTGATCAGGGGTCTGCAACAGCTGAATATCCTCGCCGTATTTCGCGGCCAGCTCTTTCATGATCGGTCGCACATCGGCAACAGCCGTTTCGCGTTCCTGTGGCGTCACGGTATGTTTGTTCTTACCATACGCGGCGCGCATCATGTCAGCGTCGGCCTGCATACGGCGCTCCATCATCGGTTTATCCAGCACCCGCAGCGGATTGATACCGCCTTTGACACCGGGATACAGAAAGCGGAAACAGGCGTCGTCACTCACTTTCTGAATGGCAGCGGTCTGCTCCATGTTCGCACGCATGTAATCCACCACGTTGGCGTCGGGCGCATTTTGCAGCCGTGACATCTGCAGACGCAGGATTTGCGGCTGGATCACGTCGATGATGTGCTGCTCGGAATCACCCTCTTTCTGCATCGCCAGGATCTGAGCGCGAATACGTTCCTGGAACGCTGGGTCCTGCTCCTTGAGCACTTGCCACGCGGGCATACTGTTGAGCGTGGTATCAAGGCGATATTCAGGGGTGTGCTGCAGACGTTGTTTGTCGTAATAGACCCAGAAGGCCACTGCGGCGGCCAGTACGGCAACGGCGACAATAGGTTTCCACGTTCTTCTCATCTCGCATCCTTTTTGCAGTGACGGGTTACACCGGCACGCCGCTATGAAAGCGAAACTCCTCGTCCGGTGTCGAGATAAGTGTGGCTTCTATTTCGCCAAAAATCTGTATCCGTGAAGAGATATCGTTGTCGCTCACCTGTTGGGCAAGTGTCAGATAGTCCTGGTAATGACGCGCTTCCGAGCGCAGTAGCGACAAATAGAACTTTTGCAGGTCGTCATCCAGGTACGGCGCCAGCGCTGCGAAGCGTTCACAAGAGCGCGCTTCTATATACGCCCCGCAGATCAGTTTATCGATCAGCGTCAGCGGTTCGTGAGTACGTACTTCTTTCAGCATGCCTTTGGCGTAGCGGCTGGCGGTGATTTTGACGTACGGAATGTTGCGCGTCAGCATCGCCTCGCGCACCTGCCAGAAGTGGTGCAACTCTTCTTTTATCAGCAGAACCATACTGTCGATAAGCGCCTGCCCCCACGGGTCGTCGGTTTTCGGCATCACGCTTTTGCCAATCTGCTTATGCAGGGCAACAAAATCAGGTTCCGGCCCTTCGCGGAAGGTGAATGCTTCGTACGGCTTGAGCCAGTCGAGTAACGCATCCGCACCGCGTTTATCAGCGACGTATTTACGCACCAGCAGGAGCGCAGTCTGCGCGGCCTTAAGCTCGCACACCATGTGGTCAGTGAGCAGCAGCGGTAAATTCGCGGGATCGCGGGCTTTATCAATCCACGCTTGCGGAGTCGGGCACTGGAGGAAGTTCAGAACAGGGGAGAGAATCTGCGGGTAATCCATGGTGGTTCCTGATGCGGCAGCCGAAGCTGCCGCGAATAACACTTAGTGACGTACGCCGTCGTCGTCTTCGTCGATGCTGTCTTCATCATCTTCGTCGTCGCCGTCTTCACCATTCGGATCTTCGTAGTAAGTCCCCCAGCCGTCGTATTCCACTTCGAATTTATCGGCCAGATCCATCAGCTGTTCTACCTGTGCGTCGATAAGTTCTGCTTTCAGCGCGCCTTCGCTCAGGATATCGCAGCAGATGACGGTTTCGCCCTCTTCCACTTCCAGCTCTTCTGGCTCGGTCACTTCGTAACCCATTTTGAACGCTTCTACCGCCAGCTTCTCCAGCGATTCAAAGTCATCTGCAGAGAAATGGTGCTCGATGGTGTACAGCGCGTCCGGATCGCTGCCGTCTTCCAGCAGCTCTTCAATGATCAGGCGCGTCTCTTCGCGTTGCTCTTCCAGCAGTTCTGGGTTTGCCATGGCTCGTTCCTCTTTAAAGTTCGGCAGATACTTCTATTTTCACACACGGATGTGTTTGCCTCCACCTAATGTAAGAAAGATTTGTGAAACAGGGTTGCAAATGAATATTCATACATATAAAGTGAATTTTAATTCAATAAGTGGCATTTGCCATGTGAGGATAAAATGTCTGAACTGTATAAAAAACACTTCCTGAAACTGCTCGACTTTACCCCTGCACAAGTCAATTCCCTGCTGTCGCTTGCCGCTCAACTCAAAGCTGATAAGAAAAATGGCAAGGAAGTACAGAAACTTACTGGAAAAAATATCGCGCTCATCTTCGAAAAAGACTCAACTCGCACACGATGCTCTTTCGAAGTTGCCGCATTTGACCAGGGCGCTCGCGTCACTTATCTCGGCCCGAGCGGCAGCCAGATTGGGCATAAAGAATCAATTAAAGATACTGCGCGCGTGCTTGGCCGTATGTATGACGGCATTCAGTATCGCGGTCACGGCCAGGACGTTGTCGAAACGCTGGCGCAGTACGCCGGCGTGCCGGTGTGGAATGGCCTGACCAACGAGTTCCATCCCACGCAGCTGCTGGCGGATCTGCTGACCATGCAGGAACACCTGCCGGGCAAATCTTTTAACGAGATGGCGCTGGTGTATGCGGGCGATGCGCGCAACAACATGGGCAACTCAATGCTGGAGGCGGCGGCGCTGCTTGGGTTGGATCTGCGTCTGGTTGCGCCAAAAGCCTGCTGGCCGGAAGAGAGTCTGGTCGCAGAGTGCAGCGCGCTGGCGTTGCAGAACGGCGGGAAAATCACGCTGACAGAAGATGTCGCGGCGGGCGTGAAAGGCGCAGATTTCATCTATACCGACGTGTGGGTGTCGATGGGCGAGCCAAAAGAGAAATGGGCGGAGCGCATCGCGCTGCTACGTGGCTATCAGGTGAATAGCGAAATGATGGCGCTCACGGGCAATCCGAACGTGAAATTCCTGCACTGCCTGCCCGCGTTCCACGACGATCACACTGCGCTCGGCAAGCAGATGGCAAAAGAGTTCGATCTGCATGGCGGAATGGAAGTGACGGACGAGGTGTTCGAATCCGCAGCCAGCATCGTTTTCGATCAGGCAGAAAACCGCATGCATACCATCAAAGCCGTCATGGTTGCGACGCTTGGCAAATAAGTTTTCGGCAGTCTGATCTCCTCATCCTGGCCCTTTCTGATGCGGAGAGGGTCAGCAGTCGATTGATTTTTCAGCGTAAAAAAGGTACGTTTTCGCCTTAACTTCAGCGTGGACAAACCGCCATTATGCCTATCATTCAGTCTGTTGAACGTGCATTGCAGATCCTGGACCTGTTTAACGAGCAGGCGACGGAGCTTAAGATCACCGACATCAGCAAACTGATGGGGCTGAGCAAAAGTACCCTCCATTCGCTCCTCAAAACGCTGCAACTTCATGGCTATATCGATCAGAATCCCGAAAACGGCAAATATCGCCTCGGCATGAAGCTGGTCGAGCGCGGCCATTTTGTCGTGGGCTCGATGGATATCCGTCAGAAGGCCAAAAGCTGGCTGACCGCGCTGTCCCGTGATACGGGGCAAACGACCCATCTGGGTATTCTTGATGGTCGGGAAGGCGTTTACATCGAGAAGATCGAAGGGAAGCTCGCCGCGATTGCCTATTCGCGCATTGGCCGCCGCCTGCCGGTGCATGCCACCGCCATCGGAAAAGTGCTGATCGCCTGGCTGGATGAGGCAGAATTAAATCCGCTGCTGGAGGGATATCAGTACACGACATTTACTCCCGCGACCATTACCTCACGCGAGGATCTGCTGGCCGCGCTGGCGCAAACGCGCGCGCAAGGTTACGCCCTCGACAGCGAAGAGAACGAGCAAGGCGTGCGCTGCGTGTCGGTGCCCGTGTGGAATCATGAATCGCGCGTGATTGCCGCGCTGAGCCTGTCAACGCTCACCTCCCGCGTGGACGATAACGAACTGACGCGTTTTCGGCTTCAACTGGAAGAGGCCGGGCTACAGCTCTCACGCGCGCTGGGTTACCCGGCCTAAGGGATGACTACTCCGCTACTGGTGCGTAGCTGAAGTAATCGAAATCGGCGTAACAGCCATCGCCGCTGATATCCTCGCAGTGCAGGCCCACAAACGCCCCGGTAAAGAACCCGCGTCCGCCAATATAATCATCCGACAATTTCCACGCCTCATACACGATCGGCACAGTCTGCCACGCCTCACCGTCAAACGAATAGCTATAGCGATACACCAGCCGATCGACGTCCACGCGAAGCCACACGCTCTGCGCATTCTCCGGAACCAGAATCGGCTGCTCATGGAGTGGCCACGACGGCACGTTATGGTTAAGCTGGATCACCTTCAGCGTTCGCCCCAGCCCTTCCTCATAATCAACAAAGCAGTAGCTCCAGTTTTTGGTGTTGTAATAGCAAGTTATGCCCGCGCTCTGCTGGAAGTGCTGCGGAGCAAACTCCATACGCGTTTCCGCGCGGAAGGCAAAGTGTTGCCAGCGGCGCGCCACGGTAGACTGCGTAAACGTCGAGTTGAGTGAATCATGACCGTGCAGGCGCAAAAAACCGGGGCGTGCGCTCAGGGAGCCGAGAGTGCTGTCAAAAGGAATGCGCAACGTCTGAAGTTCAGGGTCGAGCGTGTCGGCGTCAAAATCGTCACGCCAGGTGGGCTGCGCGATGGCATGACTCTCGGTCATTTGCGGCCCTGGAACGGTCAATTGCGCATGCTTTCCGCCTTCAACATACGGCCATCCGTCGCGCCACGTGATACGCGCAATCCCCGTTTCACGTCCTAACACGCAGTAGCCTCGCCCGCCGGAGGCGAGCAGGGGAATGCCCGGCAAACGCTGCGGACGACTGGTGAGATACGCCATGTACCACTCGCCGGTGTGCGTCTCAAGTAATGACCCATGCCCACTTTTTTGCAGCGGGTTTTCAGGCAGATGCCAGCTGGTCATCATCGTCACATCCGGATGCAGCTCATACGGGCCTTCCAGCGTTTTCGCCCGCAAAACGACCACGGCGTGCTCATAGCTCGTTCCGCCCTCCGCCACCAGCAAATAGTACCAGCCGTCTTTGCGATAAATATGCGCCCCTTCGGTGTAGCTCAGCGGCGTACCGGTAAAGAGCGTTTTACGTTCCGGCGAGAGTCGCTGCGTCTGCGGGAAGTACTCCTGCATGACAATGGTATTGTGAGGATTGCTGTGGTGGCGCGGTCCCCAGGGACGATAAATATAGAATTTACGGCCATCGTCTTCGTGGTACAGCGACGGATCGAACCCGCCATTGCCCATCGGGATCGGCTCGCTCCACGGCCCTTCGATGGACGGCGCAGTCACTAAAAAGTTGCGGCCATTTTTCCACGGCGAATCGACAATTTTCACGTCGGTATAAAGCAGCCAGAACTGCCCGTCGGCATAGCTCAGACACGGTGCCCAAATTCCGCCGGAGTCCGGGTTGCCTTTCATATCGAGCATCGACACGCGGTCCAGCGGCGTACTGACCAGCGACCAGTTTTTCAAATCGCGGGAATGATAAATGCGCACGCCAGGAAACCACTCAAACGTGGATGTGGCGATGTAGTAATCCTCTCCCTGGCGGCACATCGAGGGGTCCGGGTTAAAGCCGGTCAGAATCGGGTTATTCAGAGTGTACATTTTGCCTCCTTCTTAATGAGATGCCGCCGTCGCCGCCGCAGGAATATCCTCACCCCGCGCCGCACGATGCTTCAGCAACTGCTGGCTGATCGCTTCCACGCGCGCATCGGACAGCTTATAGAGTGAAAGCATGATGAACATGCCGACGTAGAGCACCACCGGCACCACGCAGAACAGAATTTTGATGGTGCTTAAGACTTCAACCGGCTGCACGCTGCTGCTGGCGGAGTAGTTCACCCAGGCCAGGATCCAGCCCACCACCGCCCCGCCAATCGCCAGGCCAATTTTCAGGCTGAAGAGATAAGTTGAGAACACAAGCCCATCCAGGCGGCGTCCGCTGCGACTCTCTTCGTAATCGACCACGTCCGAAGCCATCAGCCATTGCAGCGGCGTAGTGGTGTTAAAGACGAACAGGAACACAATGTTCAGGGCAAAAATCAGCGCCATATTCTCGGCTGGAGTGAAGAAAATCAGCAGGCTAATCAGGGAATACACCACGATAATCCACTTGAACGCTTTTACGCGGTCAAACCGGCCCAATAGTCGGGAAGAACAGAGCGACCCAAACATGGTGGCGATGCTGCCGTAGAGCAGGAATTGCGTCGCCATTTCAGGATGATCCATCACGTATTTGACGAAATAGAGCGTAGCCCCGCCTCGCACCACGTTGGAACAGGTGGCCATCATTTTGAATGCGCACATGATGCGCCATTGGGTGTTTCCGAAAAGCAGTTTGAGGTCTTTCGAGACCGACGAACCCGGCTGCACCTCAAAGGTATAGCGCTCTTTCGTGGTGAAGAAGCAGACATATAACAGCACTACGCCGCTCAACCCCAGCACGCACATCGCGCCAAAATAGCCCAGCTGTTCATTGCCTTTACCGATGATCCCCACCAGCGGGAGAGCGACGCCGCTGATAGCCAGCGATCCCGCCGCCGCCAGGAAGAAGCGCCAGGACTGGAGGGCGTGGCGCTCTTTCGGATCGGCAGTGATCACCCCAGGCATCGCGCAGTACGGCACGTTAACGAAGGTGTAGACCAGCGTCAGCAGGATGTAGGTCACGCAGGCGTAGATGATTTTGCCGTTGGCCGAGAAATCCGGCGTGTAAAACGTCAGCATGCAGACGATGCCAAACGGGATCGCGCCCCACAGCAGGAACGGGCGGAACTGCCCGTGTCGCGTCCGGGTACGGTCGACCAGCAGCCCCATCAGCGGATCGGTCACAGCATCCAGCACGCGCGACACTAAAAACAGCGTGCCCATGATGCCTGCGGATAAGCCAAAGACATCGGTATAGAAATAGGCGAGCAGGAACATCGTCGCCTGCCAGACGAAGCCGCAGGCGGTATCACCCAACCCGTAGCCAATCTTGTCTTTCATGGTTAATTGCATATTGACCCCCAACGCAGAGAGTGGAACGGTGCAGACGTCAGGGACCTGTTCCAGGCAAATTCATCGCCTGGTGCATCGTCAGGAATACACCCTTTTTTCGTGTGCTGATTTCACAGTTTCGTGTTAATAAAGTGTAATGAGATGATCGTTTTACCCGCAATGTTCATTTCTTATTTATGAATTATGATATTTTGCTTTTGTGATTAGCGTCGTTATTACATTGAAATTAAAAAATTAATTTTGCGCTTTTATTTTAATGACTTATAAAAAATTAAACCCCCGAAAATTGATATACTACAGGCGCAGGAAAAACGTCCACGAAATACATTTCGCAGACGAGTTAATATTTAATAATTACAATCCGAGCGCTTTTTTACCGGCGTTAATAACCTCGATAATTTTATCCGTATCATAAATACACCCTTTCCAGGTGCCTCCACTGACGGACTGTAATGCCGCCCACAGACGGGTATCGTCGGGCAGAAAATCATGCGCATGCAGTTCGGGATGTGGCTGACGACGCGCCAGTTCCGCCGCCCCCTCGTCAGGCGTCAGCGGCGCATGTCGCGTGCCGATAAAGTTCACGCTGCCCGTCAGGGAAAGCCGATCAACAACGATCTCGATGATGTCATCATCGCGGAGCTTACCAATCGGCCCGCCGGCCAGCGCTTCGGGCGCCACGTGGCCAAAACACGCGCCGGTGGAGACACCGGAGAAACGGGCATCGGTGATAAGCGATACCGATTTTCCCCACGACACATGCTTTAAGGCCGACGTCAGCTGATAAGTCTCTTCCATGCCGGTCCCGGACGGCCCGCCACCGATGACCACCATAATGTCGCCATGTTCGATTTCACCGTTTTTGATGGCTTTAATCGCCCGTGCTTCCGAGACAAACACCCGAGCCCGCCCAGTATGGCGATAAACACCATCCTCACCGACCACCGACGGATCGATAGCCGTGGCTTTTATGACCGAGCCTTCTGGGGCGATATTGCCCACCGGGAACGCTACCGTCGAGGTTAACCCTCTGGCTTTGGCGCGCTCCGGCGGCAGGATCACATCATCCGGATCGACACCGTCCTGGTCGCGCAGGCACTGGCGGAATCGCGCACGCCGCTCCGATGCCTGCCACCAGTCAAGATTTTCCCCCACCGTCTGGCCGGTGACGGTCATGGCATCTTCATGCAACAGGCCAAGCGCGCGCAGATGGAGCATCACCTCTGGCACACCGCCCGCCAGGAAGGCGCGCACCGTTGGGTGATAATCCGGTCCGTTTGGCAACACGCTCACCAACCGTGGCACCTTGCGATTGATACGTGTCCAGTGCTCTACGTCCGGCAACGTGCAGCCCGCCGCATGTGCGATCGCCGGGATGTGCAGCAGTAAATTGGTGGAACCGCCAAACGCGGCGTGGATAACCATCGCGTTTTCAATGGCTTTGTCGGTCAGGATATCGCGCGTGGTAATGCCGCGATTATCCAGTTCAATCACCGCCCGGGCAGATTGTCGTGAGATTTCCAGCCACACATCCTGTCCTGATGGCGCCAGCGCGGAATGCGGAAGCGCCAGACCGAGTGCTTCTGCCACCACCTGCGACGTCCCCGCCGTCCCCAAAAACTGACAGCCGCCTCCCGGCGAGGCGCAGGCACGACAGCCCAACTCGGCGGCCTCCTGCAAAGAAAGCTCATCATTGGCGTAGCGCGCCCCGATGGTTTGCACTTTTCCGGCATCTTCGCCAAACGTCGGCGGCAGCGTGGCACCACCCGGCACCAGAATGGTCGGCAGATGATGCATTGAGGCCAGGGCGATCATGGTCGCAGGCAGGCCTTTATCGCAGGTGGCAACGCCAATCACGGCGCGGCGTGTTGGCAGGGAACGAATAAGACGCCGAAACACAATGGCCGCATCGTTACGATAGGGCAGGGAATCAAACATCCCGTGCGTCCCCTGGGAACGCCCATCACAGGGATCGCTGACAAACGCAGCAAACGGGATCCCGCCGTGGCGAGTAATTTCTTTCGCTGCCGCCTGCATTTGCAGGCCGATTTCCCAGTGCCCCGTGTGGTAACCCAACGCGACCGGACGCCCATCCCCTGCGCGGATCCCCCCCTGCGCGCCAATAATCAGCACCTCTTTTCCGGTGAGTTTATTCGCATCCCAACCCATACCCGCGTTTTGCGTCATACCAAACAGATTGCCGCTTGGCGATTCCATTAGCATCTGCGGCGTCAAGGGCAGCGCACCTTGCGGGCCAGCCGCGTGCGTGGTGACGGAATAAAAGGCGTCGCTCTGCGGCGTAAAAATCGTTTCTATCGACATCGTATTTTTGCGCCTCAGCAGAGCTTAAGCTGTTGTAACAGCGATTTGAGCTGCGTTTTGCGAGCGTCATCCAGCGGTTGGGCTGGCGGTAATACGTGCGTGGAAACCGGACGTCCGCACAGCACAATCGCTTCTTTAATGACGTTCACAAACGGTGTGTCCAGCTGATAAATCTGCGGAATTTGCAGCAGCGTCTGGTGGTAATGTGCAGCCTGATCCAGATCGCCATCGCGGAACGCCTGACGCAATTTCACCGAGAGCTGCGGGGCAAAATTGCCGCTGGCCGATATCGCGCCATCGCCGCCCAACAGCAGGGTGTTAAACAGATGATCGTCGTAACCGCACAGCACGGAGAAGTGCGGGTGAGCCGGTTTCACCGTCAGGATCATACTGCGCAGATGGGCAATGGAATCAATGGTGTCTTTGATACCCACGATATTGCGGCGAGAATCCGCCAGCGTTTTCACCAGCGTCGGCGACAGGTCCTGGCCGGTGAGCGCCGGGAAGTTATACAGGATCACCGGCAGCGTCACGCTGTCCGCCACCTGCTGGAAATAGTGAATCAGATTTTGTTCGGATACTTTCCAGTAGTACGGATTAATGACAACGATTCCGTCTGCCCCCGCTTGCTGAGCATGCTGGCTAAGTTCAATGGTTTCCCGGGCGTTGGTGCCACCAGTGCCGATCAGAACGGGCACACGGCGATTGACGTGATCAATAGTAAAACGGGCTATCGCTTTACGCTCTTCGGCGTTTAGCTGCGAGAACTCTCCCCCGCTGCCTAAAAAGAACAGGCCATCAACACCTGCGCTAATCATGTCATCGATGAGCGCGGCGGTGCCGTGTTTATCAAACTGCCCATCGGCGGAGAAGATGGTGGAGACAGGCGGAATAATCCCCGAAAACTGCACGGTCTGCTGCATGAGATCTCCTTGCTGAAGCATTTTGTTCTACATTATAGAACAGCGTTCATTAATTTATCTCTCATACTATGACGCGATAAAGGAAGAGGTAAACCGGGAAAGCGCAGAAAGAGGTGAAATTTTAGACTGGATCACGAAATGATGTAACAACGCGGTCATGTTCCAGGCCCGGCTGCCAGGAAGCGCCGGGCCAAAAAAGTTAGCCCACCAGCATCTTCACGACGACTTTGCGGACCTGAGCAGCGCTCCCCACGGCGCACAGCGGCTTGTGAACTTCGCCCGGATAGAACACCACAAAATCGCCTTCATTTAATACGACGGTTTTTTCCTGCTCGCCTTCTGGCAGGAACGCAATGTCCTTGTCTGCCAGCCAGTCGGTATCCGGCGTGCCGTGTGGCAAGGTGCTGAAGGTCATCCCTTCCTGGCCTTTCAACACGATCTGGATATCCAGATAGCGCGCGTGATACTCCGCACGACGCTCTGCAAACGGCTGGGTCATATCTTCAGAGACCAGATAAAACAGGTTATTACCGTCGATATCGTGCTTACCGAGCGTTGTCGCGTCGGTGACATGCGCTTTGATGTGTTCGATAGCCTGACGCAGCTCTTCCGGCAGCCAGGACTGTAAGTGGTGAATATTGCCAACGATCATGTTTAAATCCTCAATATAAAACAATGTTTCATTTTTACCTTTTATACGAGAATTCCCACTGCCATACCACTCCTTTTTGCGTCATCCTTGCGACAGCGCATGTTTATCGGAAAATGTGTTAACCCACTGTTAATGCACTTCCCACATTTATGCAGGGATTATGCATAACATGAGCGTAGCGTCATTTCAGCATGCGACTAATCCATTGATTAGAAATATGTAATCTAAAAAACCACCTCCAGTTCACACTTCACTATTTTGAAAATTTGCTCTAAAAATAAATAATTATTTACTGATTCTCTTTAAGTCCGTAATAGTTAATGAGGCTTTTTGCATAGCTATTCCACACCCGTAAATTAATTTACTTAAATCAATAAGATAGAAAATATCAAATATCGCCAATAACCAACAAAATAATAACAACCACACATAACGAGTGTTAATAACGCGTAGTCATTCATATTAAGATAATGACTAACTAATCATTATCTGATGCGAATCATGCAATAGAAAACAAACCTCTTATTACCCGATCCGACGTGAGCAATATCACATTCTGTAATTTCAAGCCGCCTACTATAAGCCGTGAAAACAATTGAGCTTAAAGGGCTATGAAATAAACCAAGATTCATAGCACAGCCCTTTTTATTCTGAAAAAAAGTTAAAGGAATAATTATGGAAAAGCATTACGTCGGTTCTGAAATTGGTCAATTGCGTAGCGTTATGCTGCACCGCCCAAATTTAAGTCTGAAACGCTTAACCCCGTCGAATTGTCAGGAGCTCTTATTCGATGACGTATTATCCGTTGAGCGGGCGGGTGAAGAGCATGATATTTTCGCGAATACGCTGCGCGATCAGGGTGTGGAAGTCCTGCTGTTAACCGATCTTCTCACCCAAACGCTTGATATTGCAGACGCCAAAGCCTGGCTGCTTGATACTCAAATCTCTGACTATCGCCTCGGCCCAACCTTTGCTAATGACGTTCGCGGCTGGCTGGCAGATATGCCGCATCGCGAACTGGCGCGTCGTTTAAGCGGTGGCTTAACCTATGGCGAAATTCCGGCCTTTATTAAAAATATGGTGGTCGATACCCATACGGCAAATGATTTTATTATGAAGCCATTGCCTAACCATTTATTTACCCGCGATACATCGTGCTGGATTTATAACGGCGTTTCGATTAATCCCATGGCAAAACCGGCGCGTCAGCGTGAAACCAATAATCTTCGCGCAATATATCGCTGGCATCCTAATTTTGCCGATGGCGATTTTATTAAGTATTTCGGCGATGAAAATATTAATTACGATCACGCCACCCTGGAAGGCGGCGACGTATTAGTGATTGGTCGCGGTGCGGTATTAATTGGCCTGTCGGAACGTACTACGCCGCAGGGCGTTGAATTCCTGGCGCAAAGCCTGTTTACGCATCGCCAGGCGGAGCGCGTTATCGCCGTTGAGCTGCCAAAACACCGCTCATGTATGCATCTCGACACCGTCATGACCCACATCGACGTCGACACCTTCTCCGTTTATCCGGAAGTGGTGCGCAAAGACGCCCAGTGCTGGACGCTCACGCCTGACGGACGCGGCGGCCTGCTGCGTACGCAGGAAACCGATCTGCTGCACGCCATCGAAAAAGCACTGGGTATCAATCAGGTACGCCTGATCACTACCGGCGGCGACGCGTTTGAAGCCGAACGTGAACAGTGGAACGACGCCAACAACGTGCTGACCATCCGCCCAGGCGTGGTGATTGGCTACGAGCGCAACATCTGGACCAACGAAAAATACGACAAAGCAGGCATTACCGTGCTGCCGATCCCGGGCGACGAGCTGGGACGCGGTCGCGGCGGCGCACGCTGCATGAGCTGTCCACTGGAACGAGACGGAATTTAAAGGAGCCATCATGGAACGAAAACCCACTCTGGTCGTGGCGCTCGGCGGCAACGCGCTGTTGAAACGCGGTGAGCCGCTGGAAGCCGATATCCAGCGCCAAAATATTGAGCTGGCCGCCCGCACCATTGCCGGGCTGACGGCGCAGTGGCGCGTGGTGCTGGTCCACGGCAACGGGCCGCAGGTCGGGCTGCTGGCGTTACAAAACAGCGCCTACACCAACGTTACGCCCTATCCGCTCGACATTCTCGGGGCCGAAAGCCAGGGAATGATCGGCTACATGCTCCAGCAAGCGCTCAAAAATAATCTGCCGCAGCGTGAAGTGAGCGTCCTGCTTACCCAGGTGGAAGTGGACCCCGCGGATCCTGCGTTCCGCAACCCGACGAAATACATCGGCCCGGTGTATAGCGAGGAACAGGCCAGCGCGCTAGGAGCAGAAAAAGGCTGGGAATTTAAGGCCGATGGACCGTACTTCCGCCGCGTGGTGCCTTCTCCGCAGCCCAAACGCATCGTCGAAAAAGACGCCATTACAGCGCTGATTGAGCGCGATCACCTGGTGATTTGTAACGGCGGTGGCGGCGTGCCGGTGGTGGAAAACGCCAACGGCTACCACGGCATTGAGGCGGTGATCGACAAAGATCTCTCCGCCGCGCTGCTCGCTCGCCAGATTGAGGCCGACGCGCTGCTGATCCTGACGGACGCCGATGCGGTGTATCTCGACTGGGGCAAACCGACACAGCGTCCGCTGGCACAGGTGACGCCGGAGGTGCTCCGAAATATGCATTTCGACGCCGGTTCGATGGGGCCAAAAGTTGCCGCCTGCCGTGAGTTTGTCGAGACGTGCAGAGGCATCGCCGGGATTGGCGCGCTGGCAGACGGCGCGGCGATTCTGGCCGGGGACAAAGGCACGTTGATTTGCCACTGAGGCACATTTTCCCCTCACCCTACCCCTCTCCCAAAGGGAGAGGGAACTAAACCCCTAACCCTGCGCGACAGGTCGGTTTTCTCCCTTGGTGAATAAGGAAGTCTTCTCCACAAGAGGGTGAGGAAGTCTTCTCCTCAAGAGAGTGAGGAAGTCTTCTCCTCAAGAGAGTGAGGAAGTCTTCTCCTCAAGAGGGTGAGGACGTTTTCCCCCTCACCCTACCCCTCTTCCAAAGGGAGAGGGAATTAAACCCCTAACCCTGCGTGACAGGTCGGTTTTCTCCCTCGCCCCAAGATGAGAGGCGATATTTTCTCCCTCTCCCTGTGGGAGAGGGCCGGGGTGAGGGCATCAGACAGCACACTTTTAAAAAGGATCCACCCATGACCATTAACCTGAAAAACCGTAATTTCCTCAAGCTGCTGGACTACACCCCGGCAGAAATTCAGTACCTGATCGATCTCGCCATCGAACTGAAAGCCGCCAAAAAAGCGGGCCGCGAAAAGCAAACGCTCGTCGGTAAAAACATTGCGCTGATTTTCGAAAAAACCTCCACCCGCACCCGCTGCGCGTTTGAAGTCGGTGCCTTCGACCAGGGCGCGCAGGTGACCTATCTCGGCCCAACGGGCTCGCAGATTGGGCATAAAGAGTCGATGAAAGACACCGCCCGTGTGCTGGGCCGGATGTACGACGGCATCGAATATCGCGGCTACGGCCAGCAGATCGTCGAAGAACTGGGTGAATTCGCGGGCGTGCCGGTCTGGAACGGATTAACCGACGAGTTCCACCCGACGCAAATCCTCGCCGACCTGATGACCATGCTGGAGCACGCCCCGGGTAAAACCCTGCCAGGGCTGAGCTTCGCTTACCTCGGTGACGCTCGCAACAACATGGGCAACTCGCTGATGGTAGGCGCGGCAAAAATGGGCATGGATATCCGCCTGGTCGCGCCGAAATCGTTCTGGCCAGAAGCCGGACTGGTTGAGCAATGCCGCGCGATCGCCAAACAAACCGGCGCGCGCATCACCTTAACCGACGACGTCAACGAAGGCGTGCACGGCGCAGATTTTCTCTACACCGATGTGTGGGTGTCGATGGGCGAGCCGAAAGAGGCCTGGGCCGAGCGCGTCAGCCTGATGAAGCCGTATCAGATCAATTCGCAGGTAATGAAAGCGACCGGCAATCCGAACGTGAAGTTCATGCACTGCCTGCCGGCGTTCCATAACGAGCACACCAAAATGGGCCGCGAAATCGAAATCGCCTACGGCCTGAAAGGGTTGGAAGTGACGGAAGAGGTCTTCGAATCCGCCAACTCTATCGTCTTCGACGAAGCTGAAAACCGCATGCACACCATTAAAGCGGTCATGGTGGCGACACTCGGCGACTAATCACCGCCCGGCGCGGCCTGAGACTGCGCCGGGGCAAGGAGAACATCATGGGCAAGTTCAAATTTCCTTCCGCTTACACCATTCTCTTTTTCCTCATTGCCGTCGTGGCCGCGCTGAGCTGGGTTATTCCGGCCGGTCAGTACCAGATGGCGATGAACGCCGCGCTCGGTAAAGAAGTCCCTGTTGCCGGAACGTATGCGCACGTTGCAGCGCATCCACAGGGGATCGTTTCAGTGCTGATGGCCCCGATCGCCGGGCTGTACGATCCGGTTAGCGGTCAGGCGGGCGCGATCGACGTGGCGCTGTTTATCCTGATCATCGGCGGGTTCCTGGGGATCGTCACTAAAACCGGGGCGATTGACGCGGGGATCGAGCGCGTCACCACGCGTTTGCGCGGGCACGAAGAGTGGATGATCCCGATCCTGATGGCGCTGTTTGCCGCAGGCGGCACGATCTACGGCATGGCCGAAGAGTCGCTGCCGTTCTACACGCTGTTAGTGCCGGTGATGCTGGCCGCCCGTTTCGATCCGGTTGTCGCCGCCTCCACCATTTTGCTCGGCGCAGGCATCGGCACGCTCGGATCGACCATCAACCCATTCGCCACGGTGATCGCCGCCAATGCGGCGGGCATTCCTTTCACCAACGGGATCGTTTTGCGCGTCGCGCTGCTGGTGATCGGCTGGCTCATCTGCGTGGCGTGGGTGATGCGCTACGCTCGTAGAGTGCGCCAGGATCCGTCCCTGTCGATCGTCGCCGACAAACTGGAAGAGAACCGCAGCCATTTCCTGGGCAACAAAGGCGAGCAGTCGCTGGAATTCACCCCGGTGCGCAAAGTGATTCTGGTGATTTTCGCCCTCGCCTTCGCGGTGATGATTTACGGCGTGGCGGTGCTGGGGTGGTGGATGGCGGAGATTTCCGCCGTGTTCCTCGCCAGTGCGATTATCGTTGGCCTGATTGCCCGCATGAGTGAGGAAGAGCTGACCTCAACATTTATCAACGGGGCGCGGGATTTGCTGGGCGTCGCGCTGATTATCGGCATCGCACGCGGTATCGTAGTCATCATGGATAAGGGCATGATTACGCACACGATTTTGCACAGTGCTGAAGGGCTGGTTACCGGATTGTCATCGGTGGCGTTCATCAACGTGATGTACTGGCTGGAAGTTGTGCTGTCGTTTCTTGTGCCTTCTTCCTCCGGCCTGGCCGTTCTGACGATGCCGATCATGGCGCCGCTCGCCGATTTCGCTAACGTCAACCGCGACCTGGTCGTGACCGCGTACCAGTCCGCATCCGGCATCGTCAATCTGGTCACGCCGACGTCTGCCGTCGTGATGGGTGGCCTTGCCATCGCCCGCGTACCTTACGTGCGCTACCTGAAATGGGTTGCGCCGCTGCTCGGCATTCTGACGGTAGTGATCATGGCGGCGTTAAGCCTGGGTGCGTTGTTGTAATTTGCCGGATGGCGCTGTGCTTATCCGGACCCCGGTTCGGTGCGGCGCCACCGGACATTTTTGGCCATCAAATGGGATTAGATATGACGGAATACGGAGATTACTCCCCAAAAGAACAGCTTCAGCTCAGGGTTTGCCAGAGCCTGATCAGCGAAAAAAGTTACCTTTCCCAGGAAGAAATACGCCGCGATTTGCAGGAGCGCGGGTTTGACAGTATCAGCCAGTCGAGCGTTTCCCGGCTGCTGAAATTGCTTGGCGTCATAAAAATTCGCAATGCGAAAGGCCAAAAGATTTATTCCATGAATCCGCAGCTGCGCCCTTCCCCCGATGCGGCGCGTTCGATCTCTGAAATGGTGGTCAGCGTGGAGCACAATAGCGAGTTTATCCTTATCCACACGGTGGCGGGATATGGCCGCGCCGTGGCGCGAATTCTGGATTATCACCAGTTACCGGAAATTTTAGGCGTGGTGGCCGGGAGCAGTATTGTCTGGGTTGCGCCCCGCGTGGTGAAGCGCACGCCGCTGGTACACAAGCAAATTAATTATTTACTCAGAACGCATTAATATTCAGATAGAACCGTTTGCGATGAGTAAAGCGTGCATTAATCGCTTGATCAGAAAATCGAGCTGAGTATAATCGCCGACAATTTGCCGGGAGGAAGCCATGCTCAAGCGTGTTCGACATCAAGTCTTACCGCGTCTGAAAACAGACGCTGGCCTGCCGTTTTTCTTCCCGTTGCTTACCCTATTCCCAGAGCCCCTCATTTGAGGGGCTTTTTTTTGCCCGGCGTCAGGAGATAAACATGAATCCGCTTTATCAAAAACACATCATTTCCATCAATGACCTCAGCCGCGAAGAGCTGGAATTGGTTCTCGATACCGCGGCAAAACTGAAGGCCAACCCACAGCCCGAGCTGCTGAAGCATAAAGTGATTGCCAGCTGTTTCTTCGAAGCGTCGACGCGTACCCGCCTGTCGTTCGAAACATCAATGCACCGTCTGGGCGCGAGCGTCGTGGGCTTCTCTGACAGCAGCAACACGTCGCTGGGCAAAAAAGGCGAAACGCTGGCGGACACCATTTCAGTGATAAGCACTTACGTGGACGCGATTGTGATGCGCCACCCGCAGGAAGGCGCGGCGCGTCTGGCGACAGAGTTTTCCGGCGGCATTCCGATTCTGAATGCGGGTGATGGCGCGAATCAGCACCCGACGCAAACCCTGCTGGATTTGTTCACCATTCAGGAAACGCAGGGACAGCTTGAGAACCTGAATATCGCGATGGTCGGTGACCTGAAATATGGCCGCACCGTCCACTCGCTGGCGCAGGCGCTGGCGAAATTTAACGGTAACCGCTTCTACTTTATCGCCCCGACCGCGCTGGCGATGCCGCAGTACATTCTCGATATGCTCGATGAAAAAGGTATTACCTGGAGCCAACACGCCAGCATCGAAGAGGTAATGGGCGAGGTGGACATTCTGTATATGACGCGCGTGCAGAAAGAGCGCCTGGACCCGTCCGAATACGCCAACGTGAAGGCGCAATTTGTCCTGCGCGCCAGCGACCTCGAAGGCGCACGCACCAACATGAAAGTGCTGCATCCGCTGCCGCGCATCGACGAGATCGCCACCGACGTGGACAAGACGCCGCACGCCTGGTATTTCCAGCAGGCTGGCAACGGCATTTTTGCTCGCCAGGCGCTGCTGGCACTGGTTTTGAATCGCGAATTAGCACTGTAAGGGGACATGAACATGACACACGATAACAAACTCCAGGTAGAAGCCATCAAGCGTGGCACGGTGATTGACCATATCCCTGCGCAAATCGGCTTTAAGCTGCTGACGCTGTTCAAGCTGACCGAAACCGATCAGCGCATCACTATCGGTTTGAATCTGCCATCCGGCGAAATGGGCCGCAAAGATTTGATCAAAATAGAGAACACGTTCCTGACCGACGAACAGGTGAACCAGCTGTCCCTGTATGCGCCGGATGCGACCGTTAACCGCATCGACGATTACGAAGTGGTGGGGAAATCTCGCCCGAACTTACCGGAACGTATCGACACCGTTCTGGTCTGCCCGAACAGCAACTGCATCAGCCACGCTGAGCCGGTTTCATCTAGCTTTGCAGTCAAAAAGCGCGAGAAAGACATCGCACTCAAATGCAAATACTGCGAAAAAGAGTTTTCTCATTATGTGGTGCTGGCCAACTAATTGAGGTTGGTAATGAAAACCCGGCTGTTATAATTGTTGAGAATTTTTTAACGCTGTTATCCTGGAGAAATCATGACAAAAGTACTTGCGACGGAAAATGCACCTGCGGCTATCGGCCCATACGTTCAGGGCGTTGATCTGGGCAGCATGATCATCACTTCCGGTCAGATCCCGGTGAACCCAAAAACCGGTGAAGTACCGGATGACATTTCCGCTCAGGCGCGTCAGTCGCTGGAAAACGTGAAAGCTATCGTAGAATCCGCGGGCCTGAAAGTGGGCGATATCGTGAAAACCACGGTGTTTGTGAAAGATCTGAACGATTTCGCGACCGTTAACGCCACTTACGAAGCGTTCTTTACTGAGCACAATGCCACCTTCCCGGCGCGTTCTTGTGTTGAAGTGGCGCGTCTGCCGAAAGATGTGAAGATTGAGATTGAGGCGATTGCAGTTCGTCGCTGATCGTTTTGCCCTATTACTGTTTGGGGCGATCGGTTAAGTATCTGAGGTTATTCCGTTCACCTTATGTTCAGCAGAATATAAATGCTTCATTACCTGTGAACGTGACAAGGGGGCTACGCGGCCCCCTTTTCGATCCCCGCGCCCCGCCAGGAAATCGGTGCTGCGCCCTGCGCTCACCTCCCGGTCAGCCGCCCGCGGTCGGCTTGACTCGACGTCCCTGTCTCGTTTCGCCTCTGGTCGCCCCCCCTGGCGTCCAGCCCTTGTCTTCTGGCCTCCGGTTCGCCGATTTCAGCGGGGACTCAACACCGTTGCCCTTTTCGAATGATGAAGGTCTTGCTATGTAACTTTTCATTCTTGATGACTAGCCCTTGTCGTCGAGTCTTCGGATCAATTAATGCAGAGAAATATGCAACGTTTCATTCCAACTCATTTACCTCTGAAGCGCCCTCGTATTTCCCGTATTTGCCCTGGTTTCTGAGCACTGTTTTTTTATCCAGAGGAGTATTATTGGTTTTACGCGACGAGGGGTTTATTCAGAGCGGGAATTGAGAGGTTTTAAAAGCGAGTATTAATTAGCGCGATGCAAAGGTGTCCAACCACCCTTTCACCGCTAACCACAAACAACTGACTACGAAGTTGAAAATGGCTGCAAACGAGTTTATGCCAGATCCCACTATTGCCCAAACAGATCCTGAGAGATCGGAGGGTAATGATCGATTTCCCGAGGTGACTTGCAAAAAAGATGCGCGTCGTCTTCACGGCAAAGCCACTGTCGAGGCAGCGGTACACGCCCGAGCCGACACGCCGGTATCCAGCGCTGCCTGCTGTGAACTGTATTCCAGAATCCGCAATCGCTTTATTCCGCTCTCCGGCGAGTGGCTGCCGAAAGCCGGTTTTCCCGACGGTATGCCAGTAAAAATCCGCGTGATGCCTGGCTGCATCATCATTACGCCGCAAAATACCCGCGAGCTGTGGGGCTGCCTCGAAGGCATGAGCGTGGTGAATATCAATAAAAAACGCGTGCAGGAATGGCTGAAAACGTTTCCTGGCGCGCTAAATGACACCGGAAATATCCCGACGATCCGCAGGACTCTGTGATCGGTAATGGCGAAATGATTCCCGGCTTTAAAGCCGGGGATTTTACCGGGATTGCAATATTCCAGGGACTGCTATGAGCGAGAAGCGGATGTTTACGTTTAGTTCTGCGCTGATAAAAACACCATTAAATAGTATAATTAATCAAAGGATCATATGATATTTTTCGTAAAGATTAATTCTTAACTTTTAGGATTATTATGCCAGATTTAGAAAAGTTCCTGCCAACTTTGAAACGTTTATCTAAATTAGATAAGCTCTCCGAGAATGAAATTTCGAATCAATTCAGGAGAAATCATAGCGTAGAACCAGTGATTTCAAAAAGTGAGCTTTGTTATGCTTCTTTCGAAGTTAAAATTGATGATTTAAATTTCTTGCTTACCGAAAGGCCAATATCGTACTTAAACAGACATTGGGGACGATGTTCGAATATTCAGTCGCATGCAAATTCACTTGGTATAGCATTACCTCTATATATTGGAGTAGGCACTCTTTCTTCTGCAATCCATGAAATTAAACGATGTGAAAATCCACTTGAGAATTCAAATAAATGGTTGTTCGAAAATTTCTCATTAGAAATTGCAATTGCTTATTTCAATAAATATTTTATAAAGAGCGAATCACTAAAAAACTATAAAACAATTATTTTTGAAGCTATAGAGGCTTTTTATTTGGGGTATGATCATATATCTATAATGTCGCTATTCCCTGTC
Source organism: Enterobacter sp. 638 (assembly GCF_000016325.1). NCBI lineage: Bacteria > Pseudomonadati > Pseudomonadota > Gammaproteobacteria > Enterobacterales > Enterobacteriaceae > Enterobacter > Enterobacter sp. 638. The sequence goes on along the minus strand of NC_009436.1, from coordinate 502,299 downwards.
TTTGAAGGTGGGTTGAGGAACTTACTTGTAAAGTTTTGTGATGGTGACAACACAAATACAAGTGCAGACAGGTTTGAAAAGGAAATTAGAAAACTCATTATTACATGGGGAGTACGGCAGCTCCCAAATTTTGACTGGCATCCCGGCAAAGGTTATGACATTGAAACTGAGGTGGATTTTTTCACACATTTAAACCCCCAGTGTGATGTGATTAATTCAACCAGATTTTTTTTTAAAAATGTTATATACAAACCAACTGGAGGTATTAATGAAGGTAGTTTCAATAGACATTTGACACTACATTTGCTGAATCAGGATTTCAATGAGCCATCTAATTTCGTTAGGATTTTCTTGGCGCTAACACATTTAACCTTTGCAGAAAGTCTGATGAACAATAATGTCCCTTTCTTCTGGGAAGGTGTAGATGACAATGACCGACGCATTGCTTCATTCATTTCTACAAGTGGTGATGCTATTTTTGGAATGCGTAGAAAAGAAATTAGTAAGCTTGGGTTAAAATTATACTGATGCTGTCGTAATCTAAAATACAAATCAAGTATAGGTCGTATCCCTCTTTTTTCGATTGCCCTAAAGGAAATTTTTAACGTCCGCTCCTGGCACAAAGCCGACCTAAACTTTAAGGGTGGTCATTTAAAAATCCTTTTGCCCAACAGCTATATCATTCGTTAAATTCGCAGTCGTCAAAATAGGGCACCGATGTTGGGTCCCCGCTGAAATCGGCGAACCGGAGGTCGGATGACAAGGGCTGGACGCCAGGGATGGCGGCCAGAGGCGAAACGAGACAAGGACGTCGAGTCGACCGCGGGCAACTGACCGGGAGGTGAGCGCAGTGCGCAGCACCGATTTCCTGGCGGGGCGCGGGGATCGACAAGGGGGCCGCGCGGCCCCCTTGTCACGTTCACGGCTTATGAAGCCATTATATTCTGCTGAACATAAGGTGAACGGAATCACTTCAAATGCTTAAAATCTTACTGATTCCTTGTCGCCCTTAGCAACGTCTCAACCGGATAAACCGCCGCAATCACCACTTCATCCTGAATCTCCGCGGCCTTATCCAACTCCTTCTGAATAGAAGCGATCTCCTTGTCATCCAGCGTACCCTGTCGCGCCACCAGGTCGGCCAACCGCAGGCCAATCGATGCCAGCTTATCCACCTCCTGAATAACGGGCTTGATGGCTTTGAGCTGATAATTATTGTCACTCAGCGCCAGCGCATCGCTGGTATTGCTTTGCCAGCGGGTAAACACGTGGCGCAGCGCCTCTGCGCTTTCGGTGTCTTCCGCATCGCTGACCAGGCGTTCGGCCCATTTGTTCATCTGGCGCACGGTGTTGCTCTCCGCGCTCAGCGCATCGGCGTAACGGTTTAGCGGCTCAAACTGATGATAATTTCCGGCCTGGAATTTGAGATGCTGACGGGTGTAATACTGCGCCGGCTCCAGCGCCTGCGCGAGAATCTGCAGCGGCAGCGTCTCGGTCGTATTCGCCAGACGTATGAAATACGCCTGCTGCTGGCTGTGCTGCTGAAGGCCGACCGATACCGTCGTCCAGGTGTCCATCGCCTGCAAACGGGTGTACATATTGTCGACATCCTTCACGTCCTGCGCGGACCACAGACGCTCCGCCACCGCAAACGCGCGCGGCCACAGCTTGATATCCAGCACCGGTGCGACCACGTTTTCCGCCCACAGCGCCGCTTCGCCGCCCATCAGATTAGCCTGCTGATCGGCATCCGGCACCACCGGTTGCGTGCCTTTTGGTACGTCATCCAGACGCGCACCGGAAATCGGATAGCGCGCGTTACCCACCAGGAAATAGCCCGTCAGCTTGTCGTCCGCGACGTTCACCACCGGGCGCGTTTCGCCCATCCAGGTATCAACGGTGAACGTCACCTGATTGTCATCACGCCACTCAATATTATTCACCGCACGCCGGGATTTACCGTTGAAATCAATAAATCCGCGCCAGCCAGAAACCGCTTTCACCAGCGTAAAGCTGCCCTCAACCGGCTTGCCTTTCAGGCGCGGCATGGTGAATGTCCAGCTTTGTGCGCTGTCGTTATCGGCGATAATATCCACGCCGTTTAAGCCTTGCGGCACGATTTCATTGCGATAGTGATAGGCCGTGCTTTGCGGCTGATCGAGATAAAAACCGGTGGAGAGAATGCCTTTGTAACCCTGCTTCGCCACTTCGCCGAGCGCGTCCTGCCCCTGCCAGGACTGAATCAGAATGCTTTTGGGCAGATCCGGATGGTAAATCTCATCCCAGCCGACCATCTGGCGGTGATGTTTTTCAAGGATCGTTTCCAGCTTGCGGTTGAAATACGCCTGTAAAGCGTGGCTGTCCGCAAGTTTGTTGTCGCGCATAAATTGCTGAATGGCTTTGTTTTCTTTCCACTGCGTATCGTCAACTTCATCGCCGCCGATATGCAGATACGGATCGGGGAAGATCGCCGCCAGTTCGCTCACCATCGCCTCAGCAAAGGCATACGTCGCTTCTTTTGTCGGATCGAGAACCGGTTTCAACACCCCCCAATGGCGTTCCATTTCATACGGCCCTGGTGCGCTTATGAGCTCCGGATAGGCCACGGCAATCGCCGACGCGTGGCCCGGCATGTCGATTTCTGGCACCACGCGCACGCCGCGCGCGGTGGCGTAGCGCACGATGTCACGCATCTGATCAGAGGTGTAAAACAGTCCGTCGCTCGCCAGTTGCGTCAGTTTTGGATAGCGTTTCGAGGCAAATCGCCAGCCCTGATCGTCGGTTAAATGCCAGTGCAACACGTTCAGTTTGGCGGCCGCCATGCCGTCGATCTGCCGTTTGATATCTTCAAGCGGGATGAAATGACGCGCGGAGTCGAGCAGCAGACCGCGCCATGGGAAGCGCGGGGCATCTTCAATTTTCACCCACGGCAGCGAGGTGTTTTCCGCGCCGTTTTGAATGAGCTGGAGCAGCGTTTCTATCGCCCGCAGCGCACCAAATCGGGTGTTGGCGGCGATATTGACGCCGTTGGCGTCGACGGTGAGCGTGTAACGTTCATCGCTGTCGGGCAGAGGTTGCGGGTTAACTTTTTTGGCGATAGCGATGCGAATGGTGGGTTTATCCGGATTCACAGCCTGCGGCTGAAGCGTCCAGCCGGTTTGCAGCGCGATGCGCTGACGCAGACGGTCCACGGCATCACCGAGATCGTCACCGCTCACGCTGACAGAAAGTTTATCGTTCAGAACCAGCGCGCCTTGCGTCGTTGGGCGCTCAACGTGGGCAGGCCACGGCATGAGGGGCAAATCGCCCGCCGGTGCCGCAAGAGCAGAAGAGCCGAGCAAAAGCCCGGCGGTCAGGAGGTTGTAACGCAACATAATGTTCCTTATCAAATTTGACGGGCCAAATAAGAGCAAAACATTTTGTTAACATGTGGGTAAATTGTCGTCAAGGAGGTAGGGCGACGGGGATCACAGGTTGTTGAATTTGGGAGCAACCGTACACCCTCACCCCAGCCCTCTCCCAAAGGGAGAGGGAGAAAACCGAGCCGTCTGCTCCCCTCACCCCTGCACTCCCCCAAGGGGAGAGGGAGAAAACCGAGATGCCTGTTTCCCTCATCCCGGCCCTCTTCCAAAAGGTGAAGGAGAAAAGCGAGACGCCTGTTTCCCTCACCCCGGCCCTCTCCCAAGGGGAGAGGGAGCTGATCGCTCACCCAGTCTTCTTATAATGTGAGAGGGGCCAAAATTACTGCCAACCGTAGCGACGGGCATAGAACCCTTTCACCATCTGCGTCAGCACCATATACCCCGCCAGAATCGCCACCAGCCATGGGAAGTAGCTCAGCGGCAGCGCTTGCAGGCTCAGGTAACTCGCCAGCGGTGAGAACGGCAGCGCGATGCCCATCGCCATCACCAGCAGGGTCATGATGATCAGCGGCCATGCGGCGCGGCTCTGGATGAACGGAATACGGCGCGTGCGGATCATATGCACAATCAGCGTTTGCGACAGCAACCCGACCACGAACCAGCCGGACTGGAACAGCGTCTGGTGTTCCGGCGTGTTGGCATGGAACACAAACCACATCAGGCAGAAGGTCAAAATATCAAAGATCGAGCTTATCGGGCCAAAGAACAGCATGAAACGGCCCAGATCGGACGGATTCCAGCGCTGCGGTTTTTGGATCTGCTCTTCGTCCACGTTATCAAACGGGATAGCCACCTGGGAGACGTCATACATCAGATTCTGGATCAGCAGATGCAGCGGAAGCATCGGCAGGAACGGCAGAAATGCGCTCGCCACCAGCACGCTAAAGACGTTACCGAAGTTAGAGCTGGCGGTCATTTTGATGTATTTCAGCATATTGGCGAAGGTACGACGCCCTTCAATCACACCCTGCTCCAGCACCATCAGGCTCTTTTCTAGCAGGATGATATCGGCCGCTTCCCGCGCGATATCCACCGCGCCGTCCACGGAAATCCCGATATCGGCTGCCCGCAGCGCAGGCGCATCGTTGATGCCATCGCCCATAAAGCCCACCACATGCCCTTCGCGACGCAGCAGCGTGACAATGCGCTCTTTGTGCATCGGCGTCAGGCGCGCAAACAGCGTGGTGTGTTTTGCCAGTGCAGCCAGCTCGTCATCGGAAAGCGTTTCGATATCGCTGCCCGTCACCACGTCACCGGCATCCAGCCCGACTTCACGACACACTTTTGCCGCCACCAGCTCGCTGTCACCGGTCAGGATTTTGACGGTAATGCCGGAGGCTTTCAGCGCTTTCAGCGCCGGTGCGGTGGTCTCTTTCGGCGGATCGAGGAATGCGATGTAACCTTCGAGGATCAAATCGGATTCGTCGATACGCTGATAGTCGCCAACGCGTGCAGGCAGGATTTTACTGGCAACCGCCACCACGCGCAGTCCCTGACGATTGAGATTGTCCGTCACGCGTTTGATGCGGCGCAGCATGGTGTCGTCCAGCGGCACAATTTCACCGTTATGACGCACCTGAGCCGACACATTGAGGATCTCCTGCAGTGCCCCTTTGCAAATTAGCTGATGCACATCCGCCTGTTCGCTCACCACCACCGACATACGGCGGCGCTCAAAGTCGAACGGGATCTCATCCACTTTTTGCCAGCGCGTCGACAGCGTGCGGGCCGAATCTTCGTCCACCCCCTCCAGCACCGCGACATCAAGCAGATTTTTGAGGCCGGTTTGATAATGGCTGTTCAGCCAGGCCGTGTGCAGCACACGCTCGCTTACCTTCCCGGCGATATCCGTGTGGTTCTCGAGCACGATTTTATCCTGCGTCAGCGTCCCAGTTTTGTCGGTACACAGGATGTCCATCGCGCCAAAGTTCTGGATAGCGTCGAGATGTTTCACGATGACTTTTTGCTTCGACAGCTTGACCGCCCCGCGCGCCAGCGTGGAGGTAACGATCATCGGCAGCATTTCCGGCGTTAAGCCAACCGCGACGGAGAGCGCAAACAGTGCGGCTTCCCACCAGTCGCCTTTGGTGTAGCCGTTGATCAGCAGCACAATCGGCGTCATCACCATCATAAAGCGGATCAGCAACATGCTGACGCGACCAATGCCTTTCTGGAACGCGTTTGGCTCGCTCTCCTGCTGGCTGACGCGTCCCGCCAGTTGGCCAAACCAGGTGTTGCCGCCTGTGGCGATCACAATGGCCTGCGCCGTGCCGCTCACCACGGTGGTCCCCATAAAGCACAGGGTATCGCTTTCGAGCGGATTGGTTTGCTGCGGGTCACGGCTGCGCGCCACTTTCTCGACCGGCAGCGATTCGCCGGTGAGCGAAGCCTGTGCGACAAACAGATCGCGTGCCTTGATGATGCGCAGATCGGCCGGGATCATGTCGCCTGCCGCGAGTTTAATGACATCGCCCACCACCAGCTGATCGATAGACAACTCAAGCCAGGCGTTTTCGCCTTTCTCGTTGATAACACGCTGCACGGTGGCGGTGTTGCTGACCATCGCTTTCAGGGCGTCAGCCGCACGGGTCGACCGCGCTTCCTGAATGAAATTCAGCAGTGTAGAGATGGCGACCATCAGCGCAATCACGCCAGCGGCGAACAGATCTTCCGTGGCATAGGAAACGATACCCAGCGCGGTCAGCAGCAGGTTGAACGGGTTGCGGTAGCACAGCCACAGGTGGACGAACCACGGTGACGGCTTTTGCGCCGGGATCTGGTTGTCGCCATGTTCGGCGCGTGTTTTTTCGACTTCCGCAGCGTTCAGCCCTTCCGGGTGACCGCCAAAGGCACGCCAGACTTCATTCTCATCCATCGCGGCGGCTTTCAGGCAGTGTTCCGTCAGCGTCGGTGGAATAACGGTTCCGGCCACGTTTTTGGCATCAGGCAGAAGATCGCGCTGAATGAGACGGCGCGGCAGGTGGCGGCCAAACAGTGCGTGTAGCTGCCGGGTGATATTTTTCAGCATAACAATTCCCCCGCATCCGCAGAGGCGGACGCAGTTTTTCCCTCAGGCGTGGCAGTGCTGTACCTGAAGGGCATTCACATTTTTACAGCAGGAACGTTTATGACGTTGCTGCCTCACATCACCGGTGAGACAGCGAGGGCTGGCTTACCGGAAAGAGATTCTCCATCGCGGGAGAGGGGTGGGATCAGGGTCCATACAGCCTCCGGTAAGTAAAAAGAGTAAGTCGACGCGCAGTATCGTGTTTTATCCATACCGTTTGTGACGATTCGAGCGGTATGATAAGCCTGCGTAACTAAACCGAACGTATACACGGCACTATTCACGCGGCATTAAGCGTAGGTCCTGAATAGATGAACCGTCGAAACCAGATTTTGCCCATTGCGAAATCGTGGTGTCGCAGTAGGCTCAAATGACGATTTATCGCTGTTACAGGGAATAAAGGATGCAGAACCGCCTGACCATCAAAGACATTGCGCGCTTAAGCGGCGTGGGAAAATCCACCGTGTCGCGCGTGCTGAACAACGAAAGTGGTGTCAGCGAGCGCACGCGTGAGCGCGTCGAGGCGGTCATGAATCAGCACGGTTTTTCCCCTTCCCGTTCCGCGCGCGCCATGCGCGGGCAGAGCGACAAAGTGGTCGCGATTATCGTTTCTCGTCTTGATTCCCTGTCGGAAAACCTGGCGGTACAAACCATGCTCCCGGCGTTTTACGAGCAGGGTTACGACCCGATCATGATGGAAAGCCAGTTTTCGACGCAGATGGTGGAAGAGCATCTCGGTATGCTGAAGCGCCGCAATATCGACGGCGTGGTGCTGTTTGGCTTTACCGGTATTAAAGACGACATGCTGAAACCGTGGCAAGCATCGCTGGTGCTGCTGGCGCGCGATGCCAGCGGATTTGCTTCCGTTTGTTACGACGATGAAGGGGCGATCCGCACCCTGATGCAAAAACTGTACGATCGGGGGCACCGCCATATCAGCTATCTCGGCGTGCCGCACAGCGACGTCACCACCGGCAAGCGCCGTCACGAAGCCTATCTGGCGTTTTGCAAAAAACACACTCTGCCTGCCGTGGCTTCTCTGCCGGGCCTGGCGATGAAGCAGGGTTACGATCAGGTGGCGAGCGTGTTAACGCCGCACACCACTGCGCTTATCTGTGCCACGGATACCCTCGCGCTGGGCGCAAGCAAGTATTTGCAGGAGCAGCGCATCGATACACTCCAGCTGGCGAGCGTGGGCAGTACGCCGCTGATGAAGTTCCTGCATCCGGAAATTATCACCGTCGATCCGGGCTACGCAGAAGCCGGTCGCCAGGCGGCATCACAGCTTATCGAGCAGATAAATGGCCGCAGCGAACCGCGGCAGATCGTTATCCCCGCCCACCTATCTTAAATACACGTCATCCTTCAAGCAGCCTGTGCGTTGGCTGCGTTCGTTCACCCCAGTCACAGCGTTATCTATGACCCTGGGATTCACTCACTTGCGGCCTTCATGCCGCTTGAATGATTGTGTGGATTAAAGGAATTATTGTGATCTTCACCCGATTTCGGGAACGTTCCCATTTTCGATATTTCGCATAAAGCGTAGGCTTGCGTCCAGGTCATTACCCTCCACATCTGTCATGAGGCTTCATGATGAGCAAAGTAAAACAAACCGATATCGACCAGCTGATCGTGCTGGTTGGGGGACGCGAGAACATCGCCACCGTCAGCCACTGCATCACCCGCCTGCGCTTTGTGTTGAACGACCCGGCCAAAGCCGATCCGAAAGCTATCGAAAATCTGTCGATGGTCAAAGGTTGCTTCACCAATGCCGGGCAGTTCCAGGTGGTGATTGGCACCGAAGTGGGCGATTACTACCAGTCGCTACTGGCAACAACAGGCCACTCTTCGGCTGATAAAGAGCAAGCCAAAAAAGCGGCGCGTCAGAACATGAAATGGCACGAGCAGTTGATTTCCCATTTCGCGGAAATCTTCTTCCCGCTCCTGCCTGCGCTGATCAGCGGAGGCTTGATTTTGGGCTTCCGCAACGTGATCGGCGACGTGCCGATGAGCGATGGCAAAACGCTGGCGCAGATGTATCCCGCGCTGCAAAGCATTTACGATTTCCTGTGGCTGATTGGCGAAGCGATATTCTTCTATCTGCCGGTTGGGATTTGTTGGTCGGCGGTGCGCAAAATGGGCGGAACGCCGATTCTGGGTATCGTTCTGGGCATTACGCTGGTCTCTCCGCAGTTAATGAACGCTTACTTACTGGGACAGCAGGTGCCGGACGTCTGGAACTTCGGGATGTTTACCATCGCCAAAGTGGGCTACCAGGCGCAGGTGATTCCGGCGCTGCTGGCGGGCCTGGCGCTGGGCTTTATTGAGACGCGCCTGAAACGCATCGTGCCGGATTATCTCTATCTGGTCGTCGTTCCGGTCTGTTCACTGATTCTGGCGGTATTCCTCGCCCACGCGTTTATCGGTCCGTTTGGCCGCATGATTGGCGACGGCGTGGCCTTCGCGGTACGTCACCTGATGACCGGCAGCTTTGCGCCAGTTGGTGCGGCGCTGTTTGGCTTCTTGTATGCGCCACTGGTGATCACCGGCGTGCATCAGACCACGCTGGCGATTGATATGCAGATGATCCAGAGCCTCGGTGGCACGCCGGTCTGGCCGCTGATCGCCCTGTCGAACATCGCTCAAGCGTCTGCGGTAACGGGGATTATCATCGTCAGCCGCAAGCATAACGAACGCGAAATCTCGGTTCCGGCTGCGATCTCCGCCTATCTCGGCGTGACCGAACCGGCGATGTATGGCATCAACCTGAAATACCGCTTCCCGATGCTGTGCGCGATGATTGGCTCCGGCCTGGCCGCGCTGCTGTGCGGTCTGAACGGGGTGATGGCAAACGGGATTGGCGTCGGCGGCCTGCCGGGCATTCTCTCCATCCAACCGGCTTACTGGCAGGTGTTTGCGCTGGCAACGGCGATTGCGGTTATCGTGCCGATGGCGCTGACCACCGTGGTTTATCAGCGTAAGTTCCGTCAGGGCACGCTGCAGATTGTTTAACCTCTTCATTCGGGGCGCACTTGCGCCCCTTCGCATTTGCAGGAACGAACTATGAATACCCTTCCTCACTGGTGGCAAAACGGCGTCATCTATCAGATTTACCCAAAGAGTTTCCAGGACACCACCGCAAGCGGCACCGGCGATTTGCGCGGCGTGACGCAGCGTCTGGACTATCTCAAAACTCTCGGCATCGACGCGATTTGGCTGACCCCGTTCTATATTTCCCCGCAGGTGGATAACGGCTACGACGTCGCGAATTACACCGCCATCGATCCGGCCTATGGCACGCTGGATGATTTTGACGAACTGGTGGCGCAGGCGCATACGCGTGGGATTCGCATCGTGCTCGACATGGTTCTTAACCACACCTCCACGCAGCACGCGTGGTTCCGGGAGTCGCTGAATAAAGCGAGTCCGTATCGTCAGTTCTATATCTGGCGCGACGGCACGCCGGATGCCCTGCCGAACAACTGGCGCTCCAAGTTTGGCGGCAACGCCTGGCGCTGGCACGCCGAGAGCGAGCAGTATTACTTGCACTTATTTGCGCCCGAGCAGGCGGATCTCAACTGGGAAAACCCCGAGGTGCGCTCAGAGCTGAAAAAAGTCTGCGCGTTCTGGGCCGATCGCGGCGTGGACGGTTTGCGTCTCGACGTGATTAACCTGATCTCCAAACAGCAGGATTTCCCCGACGATACCCTCGGCGACGGGCGTCGCTTCTACACCGACGGACCGCGCGTTCACGAATTTTTGCAGGAGATGAGCCGCGACGTGTTTACCCCGCGCGCGCTGATGACCGTGGGCGAGATGTCATCCACCTCGCTGGAAAATTGCCAGCAGTACGCGGCGCTGGACGGGCACGAACTGTCGATGACGTTCAACTTCCATCATTTAAAAGTGGATTACCCGAACGGCGAAAAATGGACGCAGGCGTTGCCCGATTTCGTGGCGCTAAAAGCCCTGTTCAGCCACTGGCAGCAAGGCATGCACAACAAGGCGTGGAATGCGCTGTTCTGGTGTAATCACGATCAGCCGCGCATTGTGTCGCGCTTTGGCGATGAGGGCGAATACCGTGTGCCAGCCGCCAAAATGCTCGGCATGGTTCTGCACGGAATGCAGGGCACGCCGTACATTTATCAGGGCGAAGAGATCGGCATGACCAATCCGCACTTCACCCGTATCACCGATTATCGTGATGTTGAAAGCCACAATATGTTCGCTGAAAATCGCGAAAAAGGCCGCGAAGCGGACGAACTTCTGGCGATTCTGGCGAGTAAATCCCGCGACAATGGCCGTACGCCCATGCAGTGGGACGCCAGCCAGAACGGCGGATTTACGCAAGGTGAACCGTGGATCGATCTCTGCAATAACGTCGACACGATTAACGTTGCCGCAGCGCTTAACGATCCGGACTCCGTTTTCTATGCCTATCAGTCGTTGATTCAGCTGCGCAAAACGCTGCCGGTACTGACATGGGGCGATTATCAGGATCTCCTGCCTGAACATCCGTTTCTGTGGTGCTATCGCCGTCAATGGCAAGGGCAGACGCTGATTGTGGCCGCCAACCTGAGCGGCGAGTGTCAGCAGTGGCATCCGGATGCGCACGAGGGCAACTGGCGCGTGGTACTCAGCAACTATGCAGAAGTGTCCAGCCAGCCGATAGCCATGACTCTGCGCCCCTTCGAAGCCATCTGGTGGCTGCAAGACTGACGAAAAACGCCGGGAAACCATCATGTTGCCCGGCGTTACAAGCATGTTTTAGTTGAATAATTAATCAGAATTTTCCCGCCTGAATTTACAAAGCCTGTAGTGCCCGCCGTTTGTACTCTCGTCCGTTTACTTTGTTCTGAATCAAAAAAATCGCAAACATCTTTGATGCAAATCACTACATATAGAACTTAAAATGCATGCCGACCCAACATCTTGTATTTATCGTCTACTATTCCAACACTACAACGACGCCGACGTCGGCCGGAATTGTGGATAACAAGGGTCGAAAACGAGGGAAGTGACTGGGGCATCTATAAATGTGCTCAATGAATACTTCCCCGCCTCTGTGGATAACCTGTTTTTAATGGAGTGATCATGACACCGCATGTGATGAAACGAGATGGCTGTAAAGTGCCGTTTAAGTCAGAGCGCATCAAAGAAGCCATTTTGCGTGCAGCTAAAGCAGCGGGAGTCGATGACGCAGATTACTGCGCCACCGTCGCAGAAATCGTCAGCCAACAGATGAATGAACGCAGCCAGGTGGATATCAATGAGATCCAGACGGCGGTCGAAAACCAGCTGATGTCTGGCCCACATAAACAGCTGGCGCGCGCCTACATTGAGTACCGCCACGATCGTGATATTCAGCGCGAAAAGCGTGGCCGTCTGAACCAGGAAATTCGCGGTCTGGTTGAGCAGACCAACTCCGCACTGCTCAACGAGAACGCCAACAAAGACAGCAAAGTGATCCCGACGCAGCGCGATCTGCTGGCCGGAATTGTCGCCAAACACTATGCCCGTCAGCACCTGCTGCCGCGCGACGTGGTGCAGGCGCACGAGCGCGGTGAGATCCACTATCACGATCTCGATTACTCCCCGTTCTTCCCAATGTTCAACTGCATGCTGATCGATCTAAAAGGCATGCTGACCCACGGCTTTAAAATGGGTAACGCCGAGATCGAGCCGCCAAAATCGATCTCCACGGCCACGGCAGTGACGGCGCAAATTATTGCTCAGGTCGCCAGCCATATTTACGGCGGAACCACCATCAACCGCATCGACGAAGTGCTCGCGCCGTTCGTGGCTGAAAGCTTCAAAAAACACCGTAAAGTGGCTGAAGAGTGGCAGATCCCGGACGCGGACGGTTACGCCCATTCCCGCACCGAAAAAGAGTGCTACGACGCATTCCAGTCGCTGGAATATGAAGTGAACACGCTGCACACCGCCAACGGCCAGACGCCGTTCGTGACCTTTGGCTTTGGTTTAGGAACGAGCTGGGAATCGCGTTTGATTCAGCAGTCGATTCTGCGCAACCGCATTTCAGGCCTAGGCAAAAACCGCAAAACGGCGGTGTTCCCAAAACTGGTGTTTGCGATCCGTGACGGTCTGAACCACAAGTTTGGCGATGCGAACTACGACATCAAACAGCTGGCGCTGGAATGCGCGAGCAAGCGCATGTATCCGGACATTCTGAACTACGACCAGGTGGTGAAAGTCACCGGTTCGTTCAAAACGCCGATGGGCTGTCGCAGCTTCCTTGGCGTGTACGAAGATGAAAACGGCGAACAGGTTCACGACGGGCGCAACAACCTGGGCGTGATCAGTCTGAACCTGCCGCGTATCGCGCTGGAAGCCAAAGGCAATGAAGACGCGTTCTGGAACTTGCTGGACGAACGACTGGTGTTGGCGCGTAAAGCACTGATGACCCGCATCGCGCGCCTCGAAGGCGTTAAAGCCCGCGTGGCACCGATTCTGTATATGGAAGGCGCCTGCGGCGTGCGTCTGAAGGCGGACGACGACGTTTCTGAAATCTTTAAGAACGGCCGCGCATCGATTTCTCTGGGCTATATCGGTATTCACGAAACCATCAACGCGCTGTTTGGCGATCAACACGTCTACGACAGCGAAGCGCTGCGTGCTAAAGGCGTGGCGATCGTTCAGCGTCTGCGCGACGCCGTCGATCTGTGGAAAGACGAAACCGGCTACGGCTTTAGCCTGTACAGCACGCCGAGCGAAAACCTGTGCGACCGCTTCTGTCGTCTGGACACCGCCGAGTTTGGCGTGGTGGATGGCGTGACCAACAAGGGGTACTACACCAACAGCTTCCACCTCGACGTCGAGAAAAAGGTCAATCCGTACGACAAGATCGATTTTGAAGCGGCTTATCCGCCGGTAGCGAACGGCGGTTTCATCTGTTACGGCGAGTACCCGAACATTCAGCACAACCTGAAAGCGCTGGAAGACGTGTGGGATTACAGCTATCAGCACGTGCCGTATTACGGGACGAACACGCCGATTGATGAGTGCTATGAGTGCGGCTTTACCGGTGAGTTTGAATGCACCAGCAAAGGCTTTACCTGTCCGAAATGTGGCAACCACGACGCCGCACGCGTCTCGGTGACCCGCCGCGTGTGCGGCTATCTTGGTAGCCCGGACGCGCGTCCGTTCAACGCCGGCAAACAGGAAGAAGTGAAACGCCGCGTGAAGCATTTGGGGAATGGGCAGATCGGTTAATCTCCTCTGTTTTATTGTCTGGTGAAACAATACTTTTCGCAAAGCAATTGGCATCAGGACAAGGCGGCAAACGAACGAATCCCGGGGAGCTTACATAAGTAAGTGACCCGGGTGCGCGAGTGCAGCCAACGCAGTAATGGTGTCAATTGAGAAGCGAAAATGAATTATCACAACTACTATTCCGTCGACATCGTCAACGGCCCAGGCACTCGCTGCACCCTGTTTGTTTCAGGGTGCGTTCACGAATGCCCCGGTTGCTATAACAAAAGCACCTGGCGTCTGAACTCAGGTCAGCCGTTTACCGACGAGATGGCGGATCGCATCATTGACGATCTCAACGACACGCGGATTAAGCGCCAGGGAATTACCCTTTCGGGCGGTGACCCGCTGCATCCGCAGAACGTGCCGGACATTCTCGCCCTGGTAAAACGCATTCGCGCAGAGTGTGCAGGCAAAGATATTTGGGTCTGGACCGGTTACAAACTGGATGAGTTGAATGATGCGCAGAAGGAAGTGGTTGATCTGATCAACGTGCTGGTCGACGGCAAATTTGTGCAAGACTTAAAAGATCCGGCGCTGATCTGGCGCGGCAGCAGCAACCAAGTGGTGCATCATTTGCGTTAAACTACAGTCGTTTATTGGCGTCATGATAAACGACTAATTTCTCGCGTTTCCCTACCGCTATGACGAAGACCATCACCACGTCATCACGCACCTGGTAAACCAGACGATAGCCAGATGCTCTTAGCTTGATTTTGTAGCAGTCAGGCAAATCCGTTAAACGGGCAGATTTAATCCGGGGTTCCGCCAGCACTTGCGCTAGTTTCTTCTTAAACTGAGCTCTTACCGTATCGCCCAGCTTGTACCACTCTTTAAGCGCACGCGGATCGAACGCGAGTTCATAAGTCATCCAAACTAACCTGGATACCATTTTGCGGGCTATTTAGCCGCTCGCGGACGGTTTGGATTAGGGCTTCTTCGCTATCGCTAATCGTGACCGTCTTCACCGGCATACGTCCGGTTTCTGCCACATACTGGAATAGCAGGCGCACCGCTTCTGTCGGGGTAAGGTTAAGTTTTTCCAGCACCGCGTAAGCCTCATTTTTAAGTTTATCGTCCAGACGGACGTTCAGCGTTGCCATTATGCCTCCAGAAAATTCGTAAGTGTAATGCAGTTTAGCATTACATTTGAATTACATCGAATTCTGGATAACGCCTCTCAAAAACGACTCAAACTCTCCATCGCTACCGCTTTAAACGCGTCAAAATCGTGACAGGCGCACAGCCGCGTCATTGCTCGCTCACGCAGGAAAGTGACAAAAATATCGTAGATCGCCATCGCCTCTTCGTACTCGCTTTTACTGATCGCCAGCAGAAAAATCACGTGCGCCGTTTCATCGCCCCATTTGATGCCCTGCGGAGCCAGCACGGTGTAGACCACCGTTTTTTGCGCCAGCAGGCCAAGGGAGTGCGGCAGCGCGATACCGTCGCCTAACATCGTACTGACGATAGCTTCACGCTCCACCACCGAGTCGAGAAACTCCGCGCCAACGAATCCTTCCGCTTCCAGCTGCGAACAGAGTTCCTGGAACAGCGTTTGCTGATCGATGGGTGTATTCACCACGCGGAAATGCTCCGCATCGAAATATTTTTCCAGCATCCACGGGCGCGTGCGGTCCACCAGCACCAGCTTGCCGATCTGCTCCAGCTGATAATCGGTCGGGAACGGTGCGATTTGTACCACCGGCTTAGCCTTTTCGCTGATCCGCGCGGTTGAGATAACAAAATCTTCGCTGATGCTTTCCGCCAGTTCGTACTCGCGCAGCGTGACGGTGCGCGTCACGTCTATCTGCGGATATTTGCGTTGCAGCACCGCCTCGATCATCCGCGCCATCGCGTTACCGGCATCACACACCAAAAGCACGCGCGGCTGACGCTGATAGCCCACGTTGTAATGGCGCTCCAGCCCGACGCCAATATGCAGCACCAGAAAACCAATTTCGTTTTCGCTGATGATATAGGGGGTGTATTTCCCCCAGCCGGAGACCGCCGCCAGCGTCATGTCCCACGCCATCGGATAGTGTTGCTTGATGTTTTCCAGCAGCGGATTGGGAATCATGATTTGGTAGCGCACGCGGGTGATCATGGTTTTAATATGCGTCAGCAAATCCGCATGCAGCTGTGCATCGTTCAGCAGGTTGTAGTTATAGTGCGTGTTGATGTAGCGCAAGATGTAATTGACCAGCGCTTCGTCGTCGTCGGCGTTGATGGCACTCGGGGCGATGTCCTGGATTTGACGGGACGCCAGATGGACGCACAGCCAGTTCTCTTCTGAGGGCGAGAGCACTTTATCTGCCAGTCGCGAAATGGCGGCGGCGATATCCCGCGCGGCGTCGCGCACGTTCTCTTCCACATCTTCGGCGTTAAATTCCGGCAGCGGATAACCCTCGCTGATGCGCCGCACCGACACCGCACAGTACAGGCGTACAAACAGCTCGCCTTCATCCGTGAGGCGAATATGATGGCGCGTGAGCGTGTCATGCAGCACCACGATCAGTTGCTCCGGCACGCCAACGTTCAGGGCGATTTCGGTCACCAGCGGATTCAGGCTGTCCTGCTGCGCCAGTTCCCACAGCAGATCGGTCAGACACGCACGCACGGACATTTCGCTGCCGAACAGTTTCATGCCGTGACGCGGGCGGGTTTCGAGCGTCAGGTTGTAGCGATGAAACCACTCACGCACGTCCACCATATCGCTTTGCAGCGTGGCGCGGCTGACAAACCATTCATCAGCTAAATCTTCCAGTTTTAACGAGAAGGCGGCAGTGAGAAATCGCACCACCAGATAGTGCACTCGTTCTTGCCCGGTTCGCGGGATTCGCAACGCGCGTGGGCGGGAGTCTTGCAATGACTGATAGCGTGCGGCATCGTCGATTTTAAGCTGGTAGCCGTTGCCTCGGCTCAAAATAAACTGCGCGCCGTGGCTCGCCAGTAGCGCATTCAGGGCCGTGATATCGGCTCGGACGGTACGTGTTGAGACCGAAAGGCGCTGCGCCAGTTCGTCCTGCGGCAGCGTCTCGTTTTGCAACAAATCAAACAGTTGCGCTAAACGTTGGTTCGGAAATCGCACGTCGGTGTCCTCTTACGGCTCATGGCCCTGTTGAAATGACCATCTGGGATGGACTGCCAACCGGCGTATAGTCCGGCTCAAAGCGTAGCTTACCGTCTGGCTCAACGCGAAAACGGGTGATGTTATCGCTGCGCTGATTCATCACGTACAGCCAGCGCCCCTGATTATCGAGCGTCAGCGTGCGTGGGTAATCGCCACGCGTCCAGACATCGTCCTGATGCGTCAGCGTTCCGTCCGCCGTTACGGTAAAGTGCGCGATGCTGTTATGCAAACGGTTAGCAACGTACAGCTGTGTGCCGTCGTGACTCAACACCAGGCCCGCGGCAAAGCTGGTTCCTTTGTACCCTTTCGGCAGCGCGGAGATCGTTTTGCCCTCTTTCAGCGTACCGGATACGCTATCGAGCGAATAATGAGTCAGCGTGGATGCTTCTTCGTTAATCAGCCAAAGCCCATCGCCTTTTGGCGTGAAGACAAAATGGCGCGGACCCGCACCTTTCGAGGACGCGTTGATAAACGGCGGATCGTTCGGCGTGAGCTTTCCACTGCGATCGTCAAAACGGTACTGATAGATCCGATCCAGACCCAGATCGGTTGAAAAGACGAATTTCCCGCTCCGATCGGCGGCGATCATGTGCGCGTGCGGGCCATTGTGATCGCTGATCGCAAAGCTGCCTTCCACGGCGGCGTCGGGTTTTTCCGCGCCCGGTTCGCCCTGATCCTGATGGGTGTCCGTTGCTTCACCGAGGCTGCCGTCAGATTTCACCGGCAACACCGCAATGGTTCCGCTGACGTAGTTTGCCACCAGCAGGTGACGGCCGTTTGGCGTCAACGACAGATAGACGGGGCCCGCGCCGCCGGATGCGACCTGATTTAACGCGCTCAGCTCGCCGTTGTCACCAATATGCAGCGCCTGCACCACGCCCTGCTCGACTTCACTCGCCAGATACAGCGTTTTGCCATCGTGCGAGACGGTTAACTGCGCGGCGTTCGGCAGTTTGCTGACCAGCGTTTTATGGTCGAGCGCGCCGGTTTGCGGATCGACGGTAAAACGGTATAGCCCTTCGCCGTTCGGGTTGTAGGTGCCAACCCAGGCGTACTGCGGTTGTGCAACGGCAGCCGTCGCCAGCAAAGAGAGTGAAGCGGCAAGCAGATGATGAGTGTGCATAGTGGCTCCTTTGGGAGGGTGCGGTTTGTGTCCCCTCACCCCTGCCCTCTCCCAAAGGGAGAGGGAGAAAACAATCCCCTCACCCTATGGGCACAAGGAAAAGACCGCTCCGGACAGTCCCCTCTCCCCTGGGGAGAGGGTTAGGGTGAGGGGCAAAATTCTACTTCACTAACGTCCTGGTCATATCCAGCAGCGTGCGCACATCTGCCGGGCGGGTGTCGCCGCTGACTTTGTCGATAATCGAGCTGTAAATGTGCGGGATAATCTTGCTGACGCCCGCATCCAGTGCGATCTGCAGGATCGCCTCGAAGTTGTCCAGATCGATACCGCCCGTCGGCTCCAGCCAGAAATCGTGCTTCGCGCAGGCTTCTGCCACCGCTGTGTATTCGTCGCGACATGCCAAGCCGCCCATCGGGAAGTATTTGATGGAGCTGCCGCCAAAATCTTTCAGCAGCGCGATCGCGGTTTCTATCGGCACGATGCCGTCCGGCGCTTTGCTGCTCAGCGGGCCGGTCGAGATTTTAACCCTGCCGACCGTACCCGTTGGTGACACCAAACCGTTCACCACAGAGTCATTTTGCCCCAACAGCGCGCGGCTGGTCGCCACGCCGGTAAACACCTGGTTGACGTGCTGCGGCTGTACCTGGCGGGAGATTTCGCTGACCATCGCCGACTGATTGGGATCGCCCGCGCCAAGACCCACTGAGAGCGCGTTATCAATCAGCGCGGCGTACTCGCGCATATCCGCGACGGCGCTGTCCACATCAGGATAGTTTTTAGACAGCACGCCCACCAGCACATGCCCTTCTGCCGCCTCGTAAATCGCGCTGGCGTTCGCTTTTGAACCTGCCAGAACGTTCAGGCACACGCGGTCACGGTAAAAATTGGGGGTTAATTTCATACGTGTTTCTCCTGGCCTAATACTTCGCGGATGCGGCGATAGACAATGTCCAACTGGTCGGCGGTCACGCTGCGCACGTCCGCTTCGATAATCCCTTCGTTCGCCTTGTAGCCACGGAAGTAAATGGCGTATTCGCCCTGCTTCAGCGCGTTCACCAGATCGCCCGTGCCCACGCCGGTGGTGGCTTCGTCGAATTTGATTTCGCTGCGCGCGATATCACGTCCGGCGCTGTCCCAAACCACGCGTGCGGTCACGCCGTTTAAAGTATTCAGTGCGTCAATAAAGGGCGTCATTTTCGCGACCATTTCTGCGCCACTCTCTTTGGTCGCCGTCAGGTAATGTTCGATGGCGCAGGTCAGGCCGAGAATGCCCTCTTTACCCACTTTCATGGCGCGGCCAATGCCTGCCGTCTGGCGTTTTACCCATTCGACATACTGCGTTTTGCCGATCACCAGGCCGCTGGTGGGCCCTTCGATCGCCTTCGCACCGCTGTAGATCACCAGATCCGCGCCGGAGCGGTAATAGACATGCAGATCTTCTTCCGCGGCCGCATCGACGATCAACGGCAGATCGTGCTTGCGCGCCACCACCGCCGCCTGCTCAACGCTGAGCATGCTTTTCTGCACGCAGTGGTGAGATTTGATATAGAGAATGGCGGCAGTACGCGGGGTGATCGCCGCAGCCAGTTGATCGGCAGAGCATTCGTTGGCGTAACCCGCTTCGACCATTTTGCCGCCGCCGAGCGCCACCATCGTGCCGACCGGTGCGCCAAAGTTGACGTTGTGACCTTTCGGCATCACGATTTCGTTGTTCTCAATGGGCGTGACGTGCAGGTTTTCCAGCAGCCAGTCGCTGTCTTTAACAAGCACTGCCGCCACGGACTGCGCGATACCCGCCGAGGCGCAGGAGACGACCGTTGCGCCTTCGACGTCTAACAGCTTCGCAATGTATTCACCGGTTTTATTGACCAGATCTTTCATCTCGAAATACTGATTCATGCCGTCCATCGCCGCCTGAACCACTTCCGGACGCGGGGTGGAAACGCCCAGCGCCGTCATACGACCGGAGGTATTGATCACCTGTTTTAAATGGTATTTCTCATAAATCGAAGACATTTTCCGTGCTCCCTTGTTCGGTCATGTAGCCCTTGCCCGCGCGGATCGCGGCAAGCGGCAGCAGAATATGTTCAGCCTGCAGGCTGTCGTTTTCAGCATCCACCAGCACCGTCGGCTGGCGTTTTACGGTGAACAACGTCAGGTCAGCATCCAGACCCGGCTGAATGCGCCCTTTTTGCGTCAGGCGCAGGCCGTCGGCGGCGTTGGCGGTGACGCACTCGATCACCTGCGGGAGCGACATGCCAATGGCGAGGAATTTCGACATCACGCTGGCAAGGCTGCCGACCGGGCCGTTGAGGCGGTTGCGGCAGTAGATGTCCGAGCTAATAGTGTGCGGCAAAATACCCATCGCAATGGCGCGTTTCGCCACCTCGAAGCTAAAGCTTGCGGTGCCGTGGCCGACGTCAAGTCGCACGCCGCGCTTCAGCGCGCTGGTGATGGACGCACGCAGTTCCCCCGACGGCGTCAGGATGCGGTTCGGTTTGCCGTTATAGCAGTGGGTGATGATGTCGCCGGAACTCAAAAGGTCAGCAATTTCATCAAGATTGGGCGGATTGTTGCCGATGTGGACCATCAGCGGCAGGCCGCCATTTTGCTGCTGCATGGCTTTCGCGCGCGCCAGCGGCGTGATGCCGTTTTCCCCGACCACGCTGCTGCTCATGCGCGCTTTCAGGCCGACGATAAAATCAGGGTGACGCTTCACGGCCTGCTGCACGGCGTCCGCGTCGATATTGGCCATGTTCGCCAGCTCGTTCTGGGCGATCAGCCCAACGCGGGAAATATTCAGCAGCGCGAAAACCTCCGTGCTGGCCTTGCGGGTGATTTCGTAGAAGTCGTCCACGTCATCCGCACCGGTGCTGCCCGCATCCACGACGGTCGTGACGCCTGTCGCGATGCCCACGCTGTCCGGCTCATCATGGTAAATCGGTGAGTTTGGGTAGCAGTGAACGTGAGAATCAATCCAGCCCGCGCTGACAAACACTTCGCCGTTCAGCTCGACGGTTTTGTGTGCGGGAGCGTTAATCTCACCCAGCGCCGCAATTTTGCCGTCCTGAATGGCGATGTCAGCCAGCGTATCGTCGGTGAGGCGCGCGCGGCGCAGGAGTAAATCAAACATAAACATCTCCTGAGAAAGCGAGCGCAGAAGCGCCCGCCGGGGATTAAAGGGCTACCGGGAACAGCGAACCCAAAATCATTGCGCCAAGGATCGCGCCGCCGGTGATCGGCTTCTGCCAGAGGTAAAACAGCAGCGCGCCAATCAGAGAACCAATCCCAATCGGGATAGAGGCGGTCATCGCGCTGAGGATAATCAACGGGCCAAGGAAGCGGCCAGAGGCGTTACCCGCGCCCATCATCACGTCCGCCCCATAGGTGGAATCGCTTTGGTTGATGGTGAATTTACGCGCCAGGATAATCAGGTAGCCAATCGCCAGACCAATCACCAGGCCGGTGGCCAGCGACGCAATAAAGTTGGCAACCGGGAAGACAAAGCCCGCACCCAGCAGCAGCGCCGGAACGCCGAGACCGACGCCGGTTTGAATCGCCCCACCGATATCCAGAATCCCCACCAGCGAACCTTCGATGATGCGCGCAAACAGGAAGCTGGCGCCAAACGCGGCCACCGCACCGTAAACGCCGGTATCCATGCCCGCTTTTAACATCGCCACAAACGCCACTTCGTTAAACGCGCCGATGCCGTAGAGGTAGTACATGTGCGTCCCGGCGAAGACGCCGGATGAGAGCAGGCCAACGAAGATCGGGAACGACCAGTCGGCATACCAAAAACCTTTATTCTGTTCCATGTCGAGGCTCCTGTTATTTGCCGCTGAGCGAGCTGTGGATCATGTCGAGCCAGTTCGGCACGGTCAGATGGAAGGATTCGATCATTTTCATGTCGAAGCCGCGGAAGAAACCACTCAGGACGAACAACAGAACAATCGCCACCATCATCACTTTGGTCACGCGGTTCCAGCCGCTCTCTTCGACGCCTTTACCAATCAGGATGCCAAGCACCAGACCCGGTACGGCGTTGCCCATAATCAGCTGCGCTGCGCCGCCAAACACGGTAGCCCAGAAGCCGGATTTTTTACCCGCGTCGATTGCCGCCAGCCAGAAGATTACCGGCATCACGGTATTCACCAGCAGGTTTGCCGCAGGAACCAGCACCTTGACGGCGGTCACCTGAAGCGCCGCTGGAACGGACGAAGCCGTGAGGTTTAAGAAGGTGACGACGAACATGCCGATCACGCCGCAGGCAATCGCCATTTTGCGGGGATCGTGTAGCGTCTCTCCGACATTGCGGTTTTTTAACATCAGCGCCGCAGCACCCCAGTTTGGGATAATGCGGTGATCAACGTCCTGCGTGAACGCCCCCGCCGCGACCGACGAGGCCCAGGCGTTGAAGAAGAAACCCAGACCAAAGGAGAAGTGAGAAGCGGGATCCCCTTCGCAGGAGTTCAGTTCCCCCAACGTACGAAATGCGCCCATACCCTGTGTGGTAGGCGCATGAAACATGCGTGCAGCCCCGGCGCCAACGCCGACGCCAACCAGGCCGCCGATGATGAGCGATTTTATTAAAATTATCAGGAACATTCGTCTGCCCTATTAGTGAGAATCAGCGTTGCGCGACAAAATCCACCTGGTCGAGATTGATGGCAGTCACGTTGACGGTCACGTCCAGCTCCACGCTGTAAGTGCGTCTTTCCCGGCGCAAAAAGAAGAACAGAAACGCTTCTTTACGCACCGCTTCTTGCGCCTGAACAACCTGCACATCCTGTGGCTCAATACGCAGTAAGATATGCGGCGATGCGTTCATCACCGCGGCCTGTACGTGGTTTAGCGCGTCGGCAAAGGCGCGTGTTTTGGCATCGCCCTTGCCCTTTACTCTCACCGTGGTGGTGAATTGCTCTTTCATGTTACGCGCCGTACTTTTTCAGCCAGGCCTGCACCAGTCGCTCGCCCAGCTCTTCTTTATCCATAAAGCCAAAGCCCAACACGTTGTTGCCTTCGTTGATGGCGGTGACGCCCTCTTCCACTGAACGCATGCCGTATTTCGCTTTGTAGCCGTGCTTGGTTTGCGCTGTGATGGCACCCGCGCCGCCGCTGCCGCAGAAGGAGATCCCGAATGTGGCGTTTTCCGCTTTCATCACGTCGCCCAATTTCATGTCCGCCGCCACGCCCGGCACGACAACCGCACGACCGCCTGCCTTTTCCACACCAATAGCCACTTTCTGGCCTTTCCCGAGACGATCGCCGATCACGACTGTAATTTGTTCCATTGTGGTGCTCCTTAAAGGTTGTCTTTGGCGACTTCGAAGTGAACGGAGAGCAGCCAGGCTTCTTCATCAGGAAGATTGCCGAACTGCGCGACCACTTCGCGGGCCAGCCGCATTGAATCTGCTGAAATTTCGTCGAACAGGTCAGCTTCGACCTCCGGCAACGGTTCGCCGGTCACCGACCGGTGCGCCATTGCGCGCACGTGTGAGGTCAGCATCTGCTGCTGGACGTCATTGGGAATGATGTTGTGGCGGGCAAGCAGGGAATAGACCTGCTCGAGCATGGTGTTTGCGAGCGTTTCAGTTTGCGCTGCCTGTTCCCCAACGTCGTTCATTACCGCTCCGTTAATCACTCGTCTTACCCCGTTTATGGCACTGAGATAAAACTAACGCTGGAGGTTAAAGGTTTGTAGCGAGTTGTTTTCCACTTCGAAGTGGAAAGGAAAGCGGCACCAGTGATCTGTTCCACATAATTACGGTGAATATGAATTATCAACTGAATTTGCGTGATGAATATCACGCTATTCGGCGGCAAAAGGTCAGAAAGGAGAGTGGAAAAATTTACGCGCAAGGTCGTAAAGTGTGACGCGGATAAGGTTTTCTTATTACGTTGTGGCAAACAAAACGGGGGCCTTTCGCCCCCGTTGATTATTTTGCCGTCTGGCTTAGCGTGCCATTAGCGGAATTTTTTGTGGTTTTCGTTGCGGGTGGCAATAAATCCATCAGCGGCAGCCTGGGCTTCTTTCACTTTGCCTTCGTTGGCAAGCTTCAGGGCGCCGTCGATCTGGCCGACCAGCACGTCAAAACCGTGGCGATAGTCTTTCATCTCAGCGCTGTCGGCTGCTTTGTTTTCCAGCTTTGGTGGCGTCGCTTTTTGCGCATCGAGTGCGGCGACGCGCATTTTGGTCAATGCGTCTTTCATTTCCGTCGCATTATCCGTTTTCTGGACCACTTTCAGGTTGGTACTGAGTGTGTCCATATCATCTTCAAGATCGGCGGCAAACCCAGCAGAACTGAACACTAACGACGACACAGCAAGAATCGCTAACAGGTTTTTACGCATTGCTCACTTCCTTTTTTATTATGAAAAATAAGCTAAATACCCTCAATAATTCGAGCGCAGCCAACGCCTCTGCAACGTGAAATATGACGGGTATTATTGACCCGCGATTTTCATCTCGGGTAACAGCACTGAACCACACTGTATATTGCTACGTGTTTCAATATCGTTACCGACAGTAACGATATTGCGCCACATGTCTTTTAAGTTACCGGCAATCGTGATTTCGCTTACCGGATACTGAATCTCACCGTTTTCGACCCAGAAGCCCGCCGCACCGCGAGAGTAATCGCCAGTGATCCCGCTGACGCCCTGCCCCATCAACTCGGTCACAACCAGGCCGGTGCCCATTTCTTTGAGCATCTGTTCAAAGTTCAGGCCCTGGCCTTCGATGCGCCAGTTGTGGATGCCGCCTGCGTGGCCGGTGCTTTGCAGCCCGAGCTTGCGCGCAGAATAGCTGGTCAGCAGCCATTGGGTCAGAATGCCGTCTTTAATGATGTCGCGACGTTCTGTGCGTACGCCTTCGCCGTCGAACGGCGTCGACGCCAGCCCTTTCAGCAGATGCGGGTGTTCTTCAATGGTCAGCCATTCCGGCAGAATTTGTTGCCCCAGCGAATCGAGCAGGAACGTCGATTTACGATAAACCGCACCGCCCGCAATTGCCCCGACCAGATGACCAAACAGCCCGGTCGCCACTTCGTTGGCAAAAATCACCGGCGCTTTCATGGTGGAGAGTTTACGTGGAGACAGGCGCGACAGCGTGCGTTTTGCACACTCTTCACCGACCCACTCTGGCGACTGTAAGTCGCCCATCGCGCGGCCAATGGTGTAAGCGTAATCGCGTTCCATGTCGCCATTTTCTTCAGCGATAACACAGCTGGAAAGGGAGTGGCGCGTGGAGCTGTAGCCCTGCAACATGCCGTGGCTGTTGCCGAACACTTTGATGCCGTAGTGGCTGTTAAAGCTGCCGCCTTCGGTATTGGTGATACGTTTATCCGCTTTCAGAGAGGCCTGTTCGGCGCGCGCGGCATATTCGATCGCTTCGTC
This sequence comes from Enterobacter sp. 638, assembly GCF_000016325.1. Lineage (NCBI taxonomy): Bacteria > Pseudomonadati > Pseudomonadota > Gammaproteobacteria > Enterobacterales > Enterobacteriaceae > Enterobacter > Enterobacter sp. 638. The sequence continues at coordinate 476,884 of NC_009436.1, read as the reverse complement.
CGGGGAGACTTCCGCCGGATGGAAAAGATCGAGATCCGGCGCGTCAAACGCCAGCAGATCTTTTTCCGCGACGCCAGCGTACGGATCCGGCGAAGTGTAGCGCGCAATATCCAGCGCAGCCTGCACGGTACGGGCGATGGCATCCGGGCTGAGGTCGGTCGACGACGCGCTGCCTTTGCGATTCTGGTGATAAACCGTAATCCCCAGCGCACCGTCACTGTTAAATTCCACGTTCTCGACTTCGCCGTAGCGAGTGCTTACGCTGATACCCGTGGTTTTGCTGACTGCCACTTCCGCGCCGTCTGATTTTCCGGAAGCCAGCATCAACGCTGTGGAGACCGCTTCTTCCAGAATCTTACGCTGCGCTTCAACTTGTGAGGTTACTTTCATCGCAAATGCCATACTGTAAGAGATAGTTATCTGAAGTCTAACAGAGAACCGTTTTTCAGTGCGCGTCTTAACTGGTAACATTAGCCTCTTTTTTAAGGAGCCTGACATGACTAAGCAGCCCGAAGACTGGCTCGACGACGTTCCCGGTGATGACATCGAAGACGAAGATGATGAAATCATCTGGGTCAGTAAAAGTGAAATTAAACGTGACGCCGAAGAGTTAAAACAACTTGGTGCGGAAATGGTAGAGCTGGGTAAAAACGCGCTGGATAAACTCTCGCTCGACCCGGATCTGCGCAGTGCCATTGAACTGGCCCAACGAATCAAAAAAGAAGGCCGTCGCCGCCAGCTTCAGCTGATCGGTAAAATGCTGCGCCAGCGCGATGTTGAGCCGATTCGCCAGGCGCTGGATAAGCTGAAAAACCGTCACAACCAGCAGGTTGCGCTGTTCCACAAGCTTGAGCAAATCCGTGACCGCCTGATTGAACAGGGCGATGACGCTGTCGCAGAGGTGTTAAACCTGTGGCCAGACGTTGATCGTCAGCAGTTAAGATCGCTTATCCGCAACGCGAAGAAAGAGAAAGAAGGGAATAAGCCGCCGAAATCTGCGCGTCTGATTTTCCAGTATCTGCGCGAACTGGCTGAGAACGAAGGTTAATGACCTCACGCTAACTCATGATGAGTTAGCGTCATTTTTTCCTCCCCCCGTCCTTCCCCTCTGGCATGACATCTCATTTTTTAGGCTTCTTTTAAAGCTGAATCGTTAAAGCAGGAATACGCTTAATTCACAGTTTCTTGTGCAAAATACATATTTCATTACACGAATATCAAACCCATCGCATACTTTAACGAGAAAATACGCTTAATTAGCCACCAGGTGAAACGCATCACACTTTCATTTTTGTTAAGAATCTAGATTTGCCTGTGAAAGAAATAATCGATTCAGCAAAAAGGGAAGAATGATGAAAAAAACATTGGTGTTAACCGCACTGGCCTGTTTAATTTCCGCGCCTGTGATGGCAAAAACATGGGCGCTGACAAGCGCTGATAGCGCGACAGATCTGGGTAACTGGAAAGTCACCAGCAATATGCTGAAGGTGAAAAACCAAAACTTCAGCATTGAACAAAAAGTCCTTCATGGCGGCAAGCAGGAAGGCAGCAAAGTCATCATCATCACCAGTAAAGACGGCTTAACGATCACGTTAAGCCCATCGCGCGGCATGAATTTACTGCGCGTTGAGGGCTACGGCGTGCGGATGGGTTGGGATTCCCCGGTGAAAGAGGTGGTCAACCCTGCTTTCATGAATCTTGAAAGTCGAAATGGCCTGGGATGGCTGGAAGGTTTCAACGAAATGATGGTGCGCTGTGGCTACGAATGGACCGGGCATCCCGTCACTGCAGACGGCCAGATTTATACTTTGCACGGAAAAGCAGGTAATACGCCAGCCTCGCAGGTAGAAGTCGAGGTGAGCGACAGCGCGCCGTACGAAATTCGTGTTCGCGGTCTGGTTAAAGAAAGTACGTTTAAAAAAGCCGATCTGCAGACAATGACGGAACTGCGCTATGTCCCGGGTAGTAACCGTTTTGCTCTTCACGATGTGCTGACAAATCACGCTGATTATCCGCATGACTATCAAATCATTTATCACAGCAATTTCGGTAAACCGATTCTGGAAGCAGGGGCGCGGTTTATCGCCCCCATGGAAAGCATCAGCCCGTTCAATGATTACGCCAAAGCCGGTTTAAAAGAGTGGCAAAACTTTGCGGGGCCAACGAAAGGCTTTGATGAAATGGTGTTTAACATCAAACCGCTGGCGGATGAGAATCACCACACCACTGCCGCGGTGATCAATAAAGCCGGCGACAAAGGGGCCGCGATTCAGTTCGACACCCGCCAGTTACCTGTTTTAACGCTGTGGAAAAACACCGATACCGAAAAACAAGGCTATGTCACCGGGATTGAGCCGGGCACCAGCTATGCCTATCCAGTTACCATCGAACGAGAACAAAAGCGCGTGAAGCAGCTGCAAGCCGGTCAGAGCACGCAGTTTGATTTGACTTACACATTGCTTCACACCTCTGGTCAGGTCGACGACGTTGTGAAGAAAATCGGTGAGATTCAGGGCAGCACCCCGATTGAGGAAATCGAAACGCCTATCGCCAAAGAGTAAGGTTTACTTTTTTGCCAGGCGTAATCACCCGGTAGCATTGCGCTACCGGGCAGTTTTTTACTCTTCGGCCTGAGCTTTCTTCGCCAGACCGTCCAGCAGTTTCTGATGAATGCCACCAAAACCGCCGTTGCTCATCACCAGAATGTGATCGCCCGGCTGCGCGGTTTTAATCACCATATCCGCTAAGGTATCGACATCCGCATGCCAGTGCGCAGGCTGAATGCACGCGTCAGCCACTTCCGCCACCTGCCACGGAATGTGCTGCGGTTGCAGGAGGAACACTTCGTCAGCGCGGCCAAGAGACGGCGCGAGATCGTCTTTGCTGAGCCCCATTTTCATGGTGTTAGAGCGTGGCTCCAGCACCGCCAGAATGCGCGCCGTTCCGCCAACTTTGCCGCGCAGTGCTGCCAGCGTCGCCAGAATGGCCGTCGGATGATGGGCGAAATCGTCGTACACGGTTACGCCATTGGCTTCACCGCGCAGTTCAAGACGACGACGCGCGTTGATGAAGGATCCCAGCGCATCGGCCGCATCCGCAGGCGTGACGCCCACATGACGCGCCGCCGCAATCGCCATCAGGCCATTGTGCATGTTGTGTTCACCGACCAGCGCCCACTTCACTTGGCCGACTTTTTCACCGTCCAGCAACACTTCCCATTCGGACGCGTCGGTTGTCAGTTTCTTCGCGTGCCAGTGGCCTTGCTCACCCACCAGCTCCTGCTCGCTCCAGCAACCCATCGCCATCGTCTGCTTCAGATTGATGTCGTTTTCAGGATAGATAATACGGCCTTGGCCCGGCACAATGCGCACCAGGTGATGGAACTGTTTCTGAATGGCTTTCAGGTCGTCAAAGATATCCGCATGATCGAACTCAAGATTATTGAGGATCAGCGTGCGCGGGCAGTAATGCACGAACTTGGAGCGCTTATCGAAGAAGGCGCAGTCGTATTCGTCAGCTTCAATCACAAAGAACGGGCTTTCGCCCAGACGGGCAGAAACGTCGAAATTACCCGGCACGCCGCCGATCACAAAGCCCGGCTTATAGCCACAGGCTTCCAGAATCCAGGTTGCCATCCCGGCCGTCGTCGTTTTACCGTGCGTACCGGCAACCGCCAGCACCCAGCGGTCGCGCAGGACAAAGTCATGCAGCCATTGCGGGCCAGACATGAACGGAATATTGCGTTCCAGCACCGCTTCCACACACGGGTTACCGCGCGTCATGGCGTTGCCGATGATAACCAGATCCGGTTCAACGTCCAGCTGGCTGGCATCATATCCCTGAATAAGATCGATGCCTTGCTTCTCAAGCAGGGTGCTCATCGGCGGATACACATTGGCGTCCGAACCTGTCACCTCATGGCCCAGAGAGCGCGCCAGCATTGCCAGTCCGCCCATGAAAGTGCCACAAATCCCTAATATATGAATGCGCATACGTCACTATTCCTCTTCTATTTGGCGCACATTTTACTCACATGTCAGCGTCAGAGAAACGCATTTCAGGTAAATCCGTATTTTGCTGGCGCGATTCACCACTGCGCTAATATTTGAATGTTTGTTAAGATTGTTTGAGATTGACCGCTTTAACCATCATTCGATCGCTTTACTCAACATACGATGCAGGGAAAGTGTTATGAAAACGTTAGGTGAATTTATTGTCGAAAAGCAGCACGAGTTCTCTCATGCTACGGGTGAGCTCACTGCTTTGCTGTCGGCGATAAAGCTCGGCGCAAAGATCATCCACCGTGATATCAACAAGGCCGGTCTGGTCGATATCCTGGGTGCCAGCGGTGCCGAAAACGTTCAGGGAGAGGTGCAACAAAAACTCGATCTGTTCGCCAATGAAAAACTGAAAGCTGCACTGCGCGCACGCGACATTGTTGCGGGTATCGCCTCTGAAGAAGAAGATGAAATCGTCGTTTTCGAAGGCTGCGAACACGCTAAATATGTCGTGCTGATGGATCCACTAGATGGCTCGTCTAACATTGACGTCAACGTATCTGTTGGGACGATTTTCTCCATTTACCGCCGCGTCACACCGGTGGGTACTGCCGTGACGGAAGAAGATTTCCTGCAACCGGGTAACAAACAGGTTGCAGCAGGCTATGTGGTTTACGGCTCATCAACCATGCTGGTTTACACCACAGGTTGTGGCGTTCACGCCTTCACGTACGATCCGTCGCTGGGCGTTTTCTGCCTGTGCCAGGAGCGCATGCGTTATCCGGAGAAAGGCAGCACCTACTCCATTAACGAAGGCAATTACATTAAATTCCCGAATGGCGTGAAGAAGTACATCAAATTCTGCCAGGAAGAAGATACGCCAACGCAGCGCCCGTATACCTCGCGTTATATCGGCTCGCTGGTGGCGGACTTCCACCGCAACTTGCTGAAAGGCGGCATTTACCTGTACCCAAGCACCGCTAGCCATCCGGATGGGAAGCTGCGTCTGTTGTACGAATGCAACCCGATGGCGTTCCTGGCCGAACAGGCAGGCGGCAAGGCGAGTGACGGTAAAGAACGTATTCTGGATATCACACCGGAAAGCCTGCACCAGCGTCGCTCTTTCTTTGTCGGTAATAATCATATGGTTGAAGATGTTGAGCGTCTGATCCGCGAATACCCGGACGCCTAATGTTTTATCACGGGGAGCCTGCTCCCCGTTTTTATTTATATATTTTACCGTATAAATGAATATAAAAATCGCGCTTTAATCTTCCCGCCTACTCCTGCATTATTTCGATAACAGTTTATTAATTATTCAGGGGAGTCGCCGTCGCGATGGAAAACTATTCTCGAGCAAATACCGGTATCGATCTAAATCTTATTCCTGTCTTTATTGAAATCGTCAGATGCGGCAGCATGGCGAAAGCCTCCGTCCGACTTGAGATGTCACGTCCTGCGGTCAGTCTGGCATTGAAGCGTTTTAATCAGCTCTTTGATGAACCTTTATTTATTCGCAAAGGCTTATATCTTGAGCCAACAAAAAAAGCGCTGGAATTAACCCATTCGCTGGAACAATTAATGGCGGACATTCATCACAATATTGGTGCAGTCAACGCTGAAGCTGAGATGGTATAAATCCTGGCGCGGATTGCACCAGGATTTATTATTATCACGCCGCGTGTGAAGTCAGTTTAAATGACGACATCGCTTCGATTAATTCGCGCGACTGCTCTTCCAGAGAGCGCGTCGCCGCGGAGGATTGTTGCACCAGCGCGGCGTTTTGCTGGGCGGTTTCGTCCATCTGATTCACCGCAATATTCACCTGCTCAATGCCACGGCTTTGTTCCTGAGACGCACTGGCGATTTCTCGCATCAGTCGGGTCATGCGCATCACTTCGGAAGCGATCTCATCCATCGTTTCGCCCGCCTGCTGCGCCAGTTCACTGCCCTCGTTAACGTGGGTCTGCGAAGCACTGATCAGCGTTCGAATCTCTTTCGCGGCATCGGCGCTTCGGCTGGCCAGGTTACGCACTTCACCCGCCACTACGGCAAACCCGCGCCCCTGCTCACCGGCTCGCGCCGCTTCCACGGAGGCGTTCAGTGCCAAAATATTGGTCTGGAAAGCAATACCGTCGATGACGCTGAGAATGTCGGCGATACGGGCTGAACTGCCGGAAATATCACGCATTTTCTCAATGACATAGCAGACCATTTCGCTGCCGTGATCCGCCGTATCGGAGACGGTTTTCGCCATCTGGTGTGCCTGTTCAGCGTTATCGGCGTTTTGTTTCACCGTCGCCGTGATCTCTTCCATGCTGGCCGCCGTCTGCTCAAGAGACGTCGCGGTCGATTCTGTACGCTGGGCCAGATCCATATTGCCCGCGGTCAGTTCACGGCTGCCGGTGTCAATCTGCGAGCTGGCATCACGCACGCGCATCACAGACTCCATCAAAGACTGACGCATGCCTTCGATCGCCGCATTCAGGCGATTAAACTCCTGACTGACAGGCTGATTCAGCACATGCGTGAGATCGCCTGCCGCCACATTTTCCAGTTGAGCAATTGAGGCCGAGAGCGGCTTAAGCAGCATATGACGCAGCGACAGCCAGGCCAGGACGATAATTCCTGCCGTGATCAGCGCCGCGATCACGATCAGCAACATCACATGGTTTTTACTCGACTGCACCGCCTGCACTTCTGCATTGCCGCGCACTTCACTCCATTTCTGGAACGCCTGCATATCGTTATCAAACTGACGCGCAACCGGGATCAGCTTATTTTCCAGCAGGTCATAATAAGCATCAGAGCTTTGTTGATTCAGCGCCGCGACCATCGGCGTGATCCCTTCTGCATTGTAAACGGCCAGACTTGCCGCGACCTTATCCAGCAACTGCTGTCCCTGTGGGTCGTCAACGCCACCCTCGATCACCGCTTGCAGCGTTTTCTGCGCCTGCGTCACTTCTTTATTAATGCTTTGCACCGACTTGGCGGCGTCATCCAGCATGCCGATTTCCATCAATCGGACGGCCTGACCGGCTTCGTTACGGGCGCGTAAAATCAGCGTGTAGCCCGAATTGAGCTGCACCATCTGTTCACCCTGAAGGTGATTAATACGCTGTAAAGAAGAGGAACTCTGTGTAAGGGCATAAATGCCGATACCGCTGACAATCAGCAGAAGAAGGGTCATAACGGCCAGTAAAGAAAGCAAGCCGGTACGAATCGATAGCGTTTTAAGCATGATGTTATTTCCGGTAGCGAGATATTTTTTGGCAGAACATTAGGTTATCGGCCGCTACCGGAAAAAGTTTAGACTTTAAGCAAATTCAGGGTGTTATCTGTTGAGTGGTCCAGTGCTAACGCGCGTCACCGGCGAGCTCTGGCGGTTCTCCCACAGGACTGTCAGGCCGCGCTGTAGCGCGATAAAGATGAACAGCAGCACTCCAATCGCGATTTTGGTCCACCACGAACTCAGCGTGCCGTCGAAGTTAATATAGGTTTGAATCAGGCCCTGAATCGCCACGCCAAACAGCGTGCCCAGTACCGTTCCGACCCCGCCACTTAACAGCGTGCCGCCGATGACCACCGAGGCAATCGCATCCAGCTCAACACCGACACCCGCCAGCGCATAGCCTGCCTGGGTATAAATGGAGAAGACAATCCCCGCCAGCGTCGCCAGACCCGTCGACAGCATATAGATACGAATGGTGGTACTCCGCGTCGAAATGCCCATCAGGTTGGCGGAAGTTGCGCTCCCGCCGATGGCGTAAACTTGATTGCCGAAACGGGTGCGATGCGCAAGGAAAATGCCGATCACGACGACGCCCAACATCAGCAGACCCATCGCGCTCAGGCGGCCACCACCGGGGATTTTCCAGGCCAGGCTCGACAGCGTTTCGTAGATTGGGTGGTTGATAGGAATCGACTCTTCCGAGACCAGATAGCTCACACCGCGCAGGAAAAACATCCCGGCTAAAGTGATGATAAACGCCGGAATTTTTAACGCATCAATCAGCAAGCCCATAAATGCGCCGAACGCACAGCCCATCACCAGCACCAGCGGGAAGGCGAGCAGCGGTGAGATCCCCCAGAAGCCTATCGCTTTTGCCAGGAATACGCCGGTAAAGGCGATCACGGAGCCCACCGACAGATCGATTCCGCCGGAGAGGATCACAAACGTCATGCCGACGGCGATAATGCCCAAAAAGGCGTTATCGGTGAGGATATTACAAATCACGCGCGTCGAGGCAAAACCGGGGAATTGCATCAGACAGTAGAGATAGCCCAGTATAAAAACGCCGAGCGTGATCATTAACGGTAAATTACGTTTTATCATGGCCGCGAATCCCCTTAATGATGCTAATAAAGCGCGACGACTGAACAATCAGCACGCAGAGCACAACAACCGCTTTCACCACCTGGTTAAGCTCCGGCTGGAAGCCTGAGAGTAAAATCCCAGTATTCATCCCCTGAATAATCAGAGCGCCGACGACGGAAAGGACCAGGTTGAATCGTCCACCCATCAGCGAGCCGCCACCGATAACCACCGCCAGAATGGCGTCCAGCTCCAGCCACAGCCCGGCGTTATTGGCATCCGCGCCACGAATATCTGCTGCCACGATAATGCCGGCTATCGCTGCGCAAACGCCGCTCAGCACATAGGCCAACATCACCACTAAGCGCGTGCTCACTCCGGCATTTTTCGCCGCCCGAATGTTAATCCCCACCGCCTCGATAAACATGCCGAGCGCCGTTTTACGGGTAAACAACCAGAACACGATAAGCGTAGCCAGCGCGATAATGACCGGGGTTGGGAAGAGCAGCAGCTTGCCGCTACCGATCCATGCCAAATTTAGGGAATCAAATGTTACGATCTGCCCGGAGGTGATCAACTGGGCCACGCCGCGCCCCGCCACCATCAAAATCAAGGTCGCGACAAACGGCTGGATTTTGAGGATTGAAACCAAAATGCCGTTCCACAGCCCCGCCAGAACGCCGGTTCCCAGCGCCCCCAGCAGCACAACCGGCAAACTGTGCCCGGCGACGGTCAGTGAAGCGGCGGTTGCGCCCGCGATGGCCATAATGGCCCCCACGGACAAATCGATACCGCCGGTGGCGATCACCAGCGTCATCCCAATCGCCAGCAGCGCAACGGGTGCTGCGCGGTTTAAAATATCAATCGGGCTGCCAAACAGGCGGCCGTCCTGCAACACGATTTGAAGGAAATGCGGCGCGACGAGGCTATCGACCGCCAGCACCAGCAGCAGCGCGATAATCTGTGGAGTGCCGGTTGGCCAGCGGAAGCGACGCTTCGACTCTCCAGCGTTTGAAAGTGAACGGGGCATCACGATTGACTCCTTATGCCGCGATGGCATTCATGATCGCTGGAACGGACAGTTCATCCAGCGGGATCTCTGCCACCTGTTTACGATCGCGCATAATGATGACGCGATCGGCATAGCCCACCAACTCTTCCAGTTCGGAGGAGATAACCAGCAGCGCCAGACCATCAGCGCACAGCGTTTCGATGAGGCGGATGATTTCCGCATGCGCCCCCACGTCAATGCCACGCGTGGGTTCGTCCAGAATCAAAAATTGAGGTTTAGTGAGCAGCCAGCGGGAAAGCAGCACTTTTTGCTGGTTGCCGCCCGAGAGAAACTCAATCGGCTGTTCAGAACTTGGCGTACGGATCCCAAGCTGGCGAATAAAGCGCTCGGCAATCGCATTTTGCTCTTTCCGCGGAATGGGCCGTAGCCAGCCGCGCTGAGCCTGGAGCGCCAGAATAATATTTTCCCGCACCGAGGCGGCGGCAATAATGCCGTCGGTTTTACGATCTTCCGGGCAAAAACCGATGCCCAGACACGAGGCCTGATGCGGTGAGCGCAAGTTTTGCGGTTTGCCTTTGATAGTCGCGCTGCCGCTGTCGGCAGGTTTGATCCCAAAGATCACTTCGGCCGTTTCGGTACGCCCCGATCCTAATAAGCCCGCCAGACCGACGATTTCGCCGGGGCGCACTTCCAGGTTGAACGGCGCAATCGTGCCTTTTTTACCGAAATCTTTAAACGCCGCGACCGGTTTATCACTCAGCAGCGTGCGGCCCGCGCGTTGCAGGGCTTTGGTGTCCAGCTCGCGGCCGAGCATCATTTTCACCAGCTCGATTTGCGGCAGTTCGTGGGTTTCGCGGCACCCGACAAACGCACCGTTTCGCAAGACGGTAATGCGATCGCTGACTTCATAGACCTGATCGAGGAAGTGGGTGACAAAGATCAGGCTGACGCCCTGATCGCGCAGCTGGCGCATCAGGGTGAAGAGCATTTCCACCTCTTGCGTGTCGAGGCTGGCGGTAGGTTCGTCGAGGATCAGGACTTTCGCGGAGAGATCGATCGCGCGGCAAATGGCAACGATTTGCTGCATCGCAACAGAAAAGCGGTTCAGTGGCTCGCGCACATCGAGAGAAAAACCGTAAGACTCCATCAGTTTGGTGGCGCGCGCTTCCATCTCTTTTCGGCGCAGCAGGCCAAACCGACGCGGCTCACGGCCAATAAACAGATTATCGGCCACCGACATGTTCGGCAGCAGGTTGACTTCCTGATAAACCGTCCCGATGCCAAGCTGTTGGGCATGGGCCGTATTTCGCGGGGAGATGGCATTACCTTCGAGCCAGATAGCACCACGATCGGCGTGATAAACCCCGGTCAGGGCTTTGATCAGCGTGGATTTACCGGCGCCGTTTTCCCCCAGGAGCGCCATGATTTCGCCACGACGCAGGCTAAAGTTCACATTATCCAGCGCCTTCACGCCGGGGAAAAATTTACTGAGTCCCTCTGTTCGGAGGATTTCCTGGTGTTGTTCGTTCGTCATTCTGTCGCCCCCGGCATTACCCTCACCCAACCCTCTCCTGAAGGAGAGGGTTCAGGAAAAGAGGATCAGTAACCCATGTTTTTCTTCTTCTCTAACTCTTCTTTCGCCGTATCAGGCAGGTAGAGCGTCGATTTAGTGATGGTCACTTGTTCTGGTTTGGTGCCGTCTTTCTTGAACTTCTCAAGAGCATCAAACGCCGGGCCGGCCATATTCGGGGTCAGTTCGACGCTGGCATTCGCTTCGCCGTCGATCATCGCTTTATAGATATCCGGCACGCCATCGATGGAGCCCGTCAGGATATCTTTGCCCGGTTTCAGGCCCGCTTCTTTAATCGCCTGGATAGCACCGATCACCATGTCATCGTTGTGGGCGTAAACCATGCAGATATTTTTGCCGTTGTTTTCAGCCTTGATGAAGCTCTCCATGACTTCTTTACCTTTACTACGGGTAAAGTCGCCGGACTGGGAGCGGATGATTTTGATGTTTGGCGCTTTGGCGATGGCTTCTGCAAAGCCTTTTTTACGGTCGATTGCGACGCTTGCGCCAACCGTACCTTGCAGCTCAACAACGTTACACGGCTTACCGTTAACTTCTTTGATCAGCCAGTCGCCAATCAGTTGGCCTTCCAGCACGTTGTTCGCGGTGACGGTTGTCATCACGAGGGATTTGTCTTTCACATCAATAGAACGGTCGAGCAGGAAGACCGGGATTTCTGCATCTTTGGCTTCTTTTAGTACCGGTTCCCAGCCTGTCGCCACAACAGGCGCGATGAAGATGGCGTCAACACCCTGGGCTATGAACGATCGGACTGCCTTGATCTGGTTTTCCTGTTTTTGCTGCCCGTCGGCGATTTTAAGCGTAATGCCGCGTTTTTCGGCCTCGCTTTTGGCGACGTTGGTTTCAGCCGCACGCCAGCCTGATTCCGAACCCACTTGCGAAAAACCGACGGTTAATGGTGCGGCCATCGCCATAGACGACATGGCTGCCGAAACTGCTGTAACAAGTAGTAAGCGCTTCCACATAATGATGCCCTCATAGCCCAGGTTATTGTTGGTCAAAAGATGTTCTGCGACCCAACTATAGCCAATGGAATATGTAACGGAATGCGTTACATCACACTTCGGAAAAGTGAACAAAACGTTAATCACAAGTTTGTAATCGCTTTCATTCACCCATTGAATATGTGGCTAGCTTTATGGATTTTCCTGTCATGGAAAGCGTCTGAAAATGGCATGCGAACGTGGGCAGGCGTGAAAAGAGGCGGAGACTTTCATCGTGAGTTGGCTATAATACTCGCCACTTGTTTACCATACATTTTAAAGGACACAGACATGAGCTTACTCAACGTCCCTGCGGGTAAAGAACTGCCGGAAGACATCTACGTTGTTATCGAAATCCCGGCCAACGCAGATCCTATCAAATACGAAATCGACAAAGACACCGGTGCACTGTTCGTTGACCGTTTCATGTCCACCGCGATGTTCTACCCGTGCAACTACGGCTACATCAACCACACCCTGTCTTTAGATGGTGATCCGGTTGACGTTCTGGTCCCAACGCCGTACCCACTGGAGCCAGGCTCTGTCATTCGCTGCCGTCCAGTTGGCGTGCTGAAAATGACCGACGAAGCGGGCGAAGATGCGAAACTGGTTGCAGTTCCGCACACCAAGCTGAGCAAAGAGTACGATCACATTAAAGATGTGAACGACCTGCCAGAACTGCTGAAAGCGCAGATCACCCACTTCTTCGAGCATTACAAAGATCTCGAAAAAGGCAAATGGGTTAAAGTTGACGGCTGGGACAACGCTGAAGCGGCTAAGGCTGAAATCGTTGCGTCCTTCGAACGCGCCGCGAAGAAGTAATTCTTACGCTGCTCAACACACCGCCTACGGGCGGTGTGTTTGTTTCTGGCGTCGAATGGCGCTTTTCAGACCATCCGACAGCGCCAGGCTTTAAAAGCAGTCAAACCGGGGATCGTCTGGCCACATCGCTTTTGCCTTGAGGCAAAGAGCTTGAGCCGACGGGTCACCTTCCGACCGAACGATCATAAGCAGGCTGTGAGTGATGTCAGGGTTGTTATGCACCGTTGAAAAGCGTTCTGCCCACTCGTGGAAGCGGGTCAGCAAGGCAGCGTCTCTGGTGATATTAAAGCGAAGCAGCAGCGCAACATGACGGTCAAAGTCGAGGCGATCATACTGACTGTATGCGTTGGCTAACGATTCAACCACCGCCGTTTCCCCATGGACGAAAGGCACCAGCCCCTGATGCTCAATGCGGGTGAGTTGCACCTCCGTCACCACACCGGAAATCATAAACGCCAGCACACCGCATGCCACCAGCCCCACGCCTGCGCGCAGCGGTTTTTCATAGCCAGCATGATCTGTACTTGCTCTGGCTGCTGGGCCAACTATGGCCAAGAGCATCACCAGCATCAGGCCGTGCGTCACCGACTGATAGAGTGGATATTCCAGGTTCATGTGGAGCGCCAGCGGCAACATGGTCGCCAGACCGCACCACCGACTGCCGCCTCTTCCCCACAGCCGTTTAAAAATGCCCGCGATCATGAGCAGAATGCCCGCCACCGCGACCAGGCCGCCTTCCATCCAGGTATACAAAAACTCGTTATGCGGGTACTGAACCGTGGTCGTGCCCATACCCGGCGGAACCTGTTGCGAAAGCTGCCCAAACAGCGCTTCAAAACTGCCGTAACCGTTGCCGATAAAGGGATGGTTCAGAATCAGTTGCCATGTCAATGTGATCAGATACCAGCGCTGAACGTTAGAGCCTTCCTTCTGTACCAGCTCAGGGATAAAGCCTGGAATGAGCAGCGGCCCGAAGTACAACGTGAGTACACCCGCGCCAGCGCCCGCCAGGAGTAACAGCACTGCATAACCATTACGACGTCGGATTTTGCCTGCCGCCAGCAGCAGAATCAGCGCACCTGCAACGGCTCCCAGCCCGCCCGCGCGGCTTTGTAATAGCACCAGCATGGCGGGCAACAGCACCAGCGCAGTGGCGGATATAAACGTGATTAACCGCTGACGGGATGCCAGAAACAGCCACAGGGCGCAAACCGTTCCGGTTGCCAGAAACGAGGCCAACACGTTGACCTGCTGGAAGCTCCCATAGGGGCGGCCCCCGGTCAGATGTTCAATATCGCTCAGTTGGACTACCCCAAAACCGACCTGAAGCAGCGCCGACAAAACCAGAATCACCAGCCAGACACGCCGCATTCGGTGGCAACGGGTGGATTTCAGCATCAGTAGCCAAATACCGACCAGCCCCCAAAGTGCCAGCACTTTCGGCAGAGCGTTCCACTGCCAGGCGGTAAGTGGAGACCACAGTAACGGCAGGGACCAGAGCGCTGCCCCCGCGATAATCAGGATCGTACCAGGAGGATAAGCGGCTTTCCATCGTGGGGAAAATACTGCGCAGCACAGCGCAATCAGCGCCATAACGCACCAGGCGAGCAGATTTTGCGGCAGGGCCAACCCGGCGCTACCGTGATTAGGTAGCATCCAGAGCAACCCGCCGCAAAGCCAGAGCAGGATTAACAGCGTGACGATATTATTGGCGGACAGTTTTTTTAAATAGCGTAGTGACATAGGCATAGATAAATATTCAGGACGGGGAATACCCGTCCTGTAAATGGAAATAAAGGCGATTAATTACTGCTGGGTCATGACTAATACCGCATTCGCAGTAAATGCCCCGGTAGGAATATCTTTTAACGCCACAGTGGAATCGCGCACCGCCTGGAAACCTAACGTCAGCGTATTCGAACCTTCTAAAAAGTTCACCGGTGTGACATCCGCAGGCGCAAGCACTTTGTTGCTGTAAAATATCGCCGCACCGACACCATTCGCGGACGTTTTCACCGCCTGATTGCTGCCCACGGATATAGGCGTGTAGTTCAGCTGCATATTAGCCGTTACTGTTCCACCGGTACAGACGACCGAAATCGTTTTACTGATGGCTGAACCCGAATCGGGTACCGTCGGAATTTCATCGCGATTTAACGTCCCGAGCGATACGCTTAATGCACTCCCGTCATTGATAATGCAGCTCGTCGTAGGAGTCGGGGGCGTTGGGGGTAATGGCGTGTATCCCGTGGAGCAAGCCCCATAATAATGGACACCATCGCCTGTTATAAAATAGTATTGCTGATTTGAGTCAACAAGGTAATAACAGGTGAATATCGAGCCCTCCCCGGGAATACTTACAGTCCCACTGGCTCCCCCCGTCGCCATGATTTGTTGTTCATTTATCGATTTCATACCGTCAATGTATACTGGGTTTGTTGAATAAGACGGTTTTTGACCATCACTCAAATACACAATCATCACAACGGTATAATAACCTGATACGGGCACGTAATTATTGGAGGAAAGAGTACACCGCCCAGGAATTATGTACTCCGTAACGGGGTAAGAAAAGGCGTTATCACCACTCGAGTTAGGGGGACACTGATTATAACTGCCGTTGGCAAAGTCCGATATTGAATGCGCCCCCGTAATATTGGCGTTAGCGCCTCCGCTTATAAATAGCGTAGCAGCCATTATTAATAGAATTTTTTCTAACATAGTAATCCGCTCTGAAAAATAGATTTTTTCATTCTTGCCAGTGTTTATAAGGAACATTATGGATATGCCAGCTCAAACGTCGCCGTTGCCGAAAAATCGCCAGGCGTAATAGTTTGCTGGGCAATTGCGACCGGCTCGCCCTGCACGTAGGCCTGTAAGGTAAATTGATTGCTGCCGTTAGCTATCGCATATTCCGGCGTCGGCTGATTAAACGGCAGTTTTGTGCCCTCTGGCGTTTCCATGCCAATCGCGATACCTTTCGCAGTCCCAGTAACCGCCAACAATCCCGGAAGTGTGCTGTTTTCAGAGCCTTTAAAGGTCATTGTCACTTTGCTCCCCAGGCTGATATCGCAGTCCGTCAGATTCACCACAAAAGGCACGCCCAGGGTGCGCGAGTTCTGATACAGGTATTTCGCCACGACGGAGCTAAAATCCACGGTGATATCGCTGGTCTGCGGATCCAGATTGCACGGCTCGCTCACCAGCGTGCCGCTGAAATGCAGGTTGTTATCCAGCGCCTGTGCCTCGTTGACGTTGATGGCTGCCAGTAGCGCTACACTGAGTGCGCAAAACGACACGCGTGTACAAAATGATCTCTTCATGTCGTCCTCACTGGTACTGCGCGATCAGCGTTGCGGTGGCGGTAAAGGGCTGCTCGGTGAGCGTCTTCGCCGTATCTTTTACCGGGACGGCGGTCAGCGTCAGCGAAGACAGTTCGCCAAGCGTAGTGCTGAGCGGTTTGTTGAGCTTCATCGCCTGGCCATTGGCCTGAATCTGTAGCCCAAGGCCGTCAGCCGACGTGGTCAGTGCCGCATCGTCATAGCTTTCTTGTGTACCCGTGATGGTCAGATCCAACGGCGAGTCGTCCGATGCGCCGTGGCAGTCCACGCTATAAGGAATTACCTGAGCGTTATCCTTACCGTTGACGCCGTTGACACTGATATTGCCAAAGCTGACATCAATCACTTTGTCATTCGACACCGTACAGGGGGTGGAGAGAATAAATTTTCCCTGGAAGGTAATGTTCAGGGAGTCTCCCGTCTGCTCGGCCCTACCCGTCGATATTACCGCGAGTAACATCAGCCCCAGGGCGGAAAGCGCTGCTGCTTTTTTGCTTTTCATATCCTGTAACCTTAGTTAAAAGCCATAACCAGCGTTGCAGCTGTGGTGAATGTATCGCCACTGACCACATTGCTGCTGTTCGTCGTGCTGGTTTGCACCAGTTGAGCCTCTAGCGACGGCGGACTGTCCTGATCGACGGTGAACCAACTCCCCGTGCTTTGCGCAACGCCATTGACCAGCAGTTCAACGCCCACAATTCCTTTATCGGTATCCAGAACCTGAACGCCGTTATAGGTTTTTTCGCCGCCGCCGGTGTTGCTGAGCTTCATCTGGAGCAGCCCGGCGCTGTCACCGCTGCATGTAAAGTCGCTGACGATGGGCTTGCGGTAAGTGCCATTCATTGTCACGGTGTTATCTGCGCTGCCCTGCAGTTGAACTTCACCAAAATCCACCGTCAGAGCACCGCCTTGGTTAAATTTGCAGGAGCCGTTTGCCATGATCGTGCCGTCAATGGCGATATTCAGCGAATAGGTCGATCCTGGGTTTGCCAGCGCTGCAGGGTTGAAGCCCGGCAACAGCGCTGTCGCCATCAGGCCTAAAGCCAGTGCGTTGCATTTCATTGTCATATTCTTCGCCCGCCCTACTGGTAAATCAGGCTGAAGTTGATCATCGCGTGGTACGGCCCGGCGAAGAACGGCGCATTAGTGCGCTCCGGGGCCAGTGTGAAGACCACCACGTCCTGGCCGGGGTTCAGCAGCATCGTGTCACCGGTACGTGACAGCATGACTGTTTTGCCACGGCTATCACGCAGACGCAGTCCGATACCACTGGCACCCGTGACCGCCACCAAATCTGGATTCGACGCATCAGACACCGCGACAAAGCGCGCCCGATAAGGTGGCTGCAGCGTGCTGACCGTTTCGGTCAGCGGTGTGATATTCGTGCTCCAGTTCCCCAGTTCGGGACAGTCGCGGAGATAAAGTTTCACCGTCACGGGTTTCGCCGCTCGACCTACCAGGTTTACCTCGGCACGAGCTGTAGAGCCGAGATCCACTTCCTGCCACGCAGAATCCATCTCCATCCGGCAGGTGTTCTCCTGCAAATCGCCGTGCACATACAACTGACCCGTGTCGACCAGCGGCTTTTCATCCGCAACCGCAGGGCCTGCCAGTACCAGCGTTAACGCCAGTAATGCCATCTTGTTTGCGGCTCTGTTCATCCTGTTCATCCTTTGCCTCCTTGTCCCGGCTTTATTTCTTGTCTTTAACCAGCTTGCCGGTACAGGTCGTCCCACCGCAGCTGAACTGGATCTGCGGGCGACCACCGTAATCGTTCACGTACGTGAACACCGGGCTAGCGCCGAGCGCTGCAGCGGATGCCTTGATAGCACCACTCTCTTTCGGAGCGATCATGACCGGCTCAAAACCTACCGGTTTGCCTTTCACAGAGGGCGCGCCCTCTACCAGAGTCAGGTAGTACGGCGTCGGGTTGTTCACCACAAACTGATCACCCTGGCGCGTCAACGTCACCTTCTCCACCCAGTCGCCTTGTGCCGACTGCGTTTTATCCAGCGCGATGGCAGCCGGGCGGTAGAAAAGCTTGATGCGAGTCTGCAGCGCAATCTGCAGGGTATTAGGCTTGGTGCTGCGCGGTGGGATCTCACGCAGGTTGAAATAGAACAGCGTCTCGCGATCCTGCGGCAATGTGGCAACAGCCGCGGCCGCTTGCAATTTCACCTGGCTTTTCGCACCCGCCTCAACGCGCTGCACGGGCGGCAGCACGGTCAGCGGCGAAGTGATTTTCGTGCCCTGCGCATCTTCCATCCACGCCTGAGCGAGGTATGGTAAATTTTTGTTTTCGTTGCTTATGTTCAGGCTAGTGGACTTTTCGCCGCCGTTGTATATCACGCGGGTACGGTCCAAAGCGATAGCGGCAGAGGCCTGCTGCGCTATCATCAGACCGGCTAAAAGAGAGACGGTCATTACGGATTTTTTCAGGTGGATCTTTTTCATTGTCATATGCTCTGTAAAAAGGGGTCTGTACCGTGCCTTACTGGCACGGCAGTAACAGATTTCCGTTCTGACTTAGTCCTGTTAGTTTTTCCGGTACAGTAACGGCACACTGTGTCGTTCCATTCCAGTTCACATTCAATTTAGCGCCTGGCTTCAGGCCGCTGAGATAGGCTTGCCCCTCATCGTTGACAAGGCCGACTTCCTGATTCTCAGCATTGCGCACGCTCGCCCCAAACGGAGGATGGCTGCTATCTTTCAGACTGATGATTGCCATTGCCTTCTGACCTGAGAGCACGTTGAACCGACGATAGCCAATGGCCCCTTCAGTCAGCGTCGCCTGCACTACCGAGGTGGTCGCCTCTGCGTTATCCGGCAACTTGTTGATGTCGATGCTCAGGCTGTTTTTGTTGTAGTCGCTCACTTCTGTGACGACTGCTTTGCCGAATCGGTTGGTTGCCGTATTGCCGCTATAGCCCTTCACTGGCACATCCGCCGCGTCGCCAGTGTCCAGCAACACGCGGCTGCCACCTGGTACATTCGAACGGTGCAGCGCCGCCCCCTTCGTGGTGGCAGTCATACCGCCGCGTAGACTCAGGCCTGTCGAACTGTATTGGCCATGCTGGTAGTCAACGTTGCCGGTCACTTCCGCCGCATCGCCAAGGTGGTCGTAGTAACCACTGAGTGAGCCGCCGTCGTTAGTGCCACCGGCTGCGACGCGGTAATTGTCGCCATTGTCCAGACGGTCGTAGTAGCTCAGGTTGTGGCTACTGGCATCACCGTTAAATGACGAGTTCATCCCCAACGTGCCGGAGTCGCCCCAAGGAATGGAGAACGACAGATACATCCCGTCGTCATTGACACCGTTAAATTTATTGCGATATGCCGTTAGCGATGTGCTGATATTTTTCCATTTTCCGATATCGAAATAGCGAGACAGCGACACGCTATAGCGATCTTCGGCCGCACTATTCCAATAGGTCTGATGCGAGTAGTTAGCGTATGCACTCAGTCCCAGCGCCTTGAATTGCTGGCTGAAGGTGACGGTGTACATCTCTTTGCTTTGCATGACATCACCGTTGTCAGCGCGATAGCTCACGTAATCCGAGAAGCTCATAAAGTCTTTTTCAGAGAAACGGTAGCCTGCGAAGGTCACCTGACTCCCCGTGTCATCAAAGCGCTTTGAGTAACTCACTCGGTACGACTGACCAGAGCGATGCTCATCTTCAAGTTTTGCATCGGAACGCGTGACGTCGAACGCCAACGCGCCAAGCGCCATCAGGTCGCGGCCAATACCAGCTGCAAGAGAAATGTATTTCGAGCTTGAAACCATGCCGCCATAAAGCGACCAACCGTTGCTGATCCCCCAAGAGAACTCGGCGGTTCCGAAGGTGTCACCGTCCGTCTTGTGATCGTAGCCGACGGGTTTACCCGCATAAAACTTGTAGCGAACGCTGCCTGGGCGCGTCAGATACGGAATATTGGCCGTATTGACTTTATATTCCTGCACGGAGCCATCTTGCTCTTGAACACGCACATCAAGTTCACCCGCTACCGCGCTGTTCAGGTCCTGAATCGCAAACGGCCCTGCAGCAACCTGCGTTTCATAGAGCACGCGTCCCTGTTGGGAGATGGTCACTTTGGCGTTGGTTTTTGCCACGCCAGTTACTTCTGGAGCATAGCCACGAAGATTAGGCGGCAGCATATTGTCATCGGAGATCACGCTTGCGCCCACAAAGCGGAAGCTGTCGAACAGATCTGAACTGACGTAATCTTCCCCGAGTGTCAGCTTCGCTTTGATCGGTTTCAACGCGCGATAAAGATACATGCGGCTCCAGGTCCACTGCTTCTGCCCACTGCTGTTTTCGTCACTGTTTTGGTCGTAGTTGGTCTGCCAGTCAGCACGCGCACGCCATGCACCAAGGTTGGCGCCAAATGTTCCGTTGCCGGATACGGTATTTGAATCACCACCTTGCTCATTGTGACGAGCCTGGGCGTTGACGTTATAATCCGCCAGCAGGCCAGGAATACCTTCGTCCCACATTGAAGCGGGAACCCAATCATTCGAGGTGTATTCGAGATATGCCTGCGGCATGTTGATAACGAGTGTGCTCGCACCTAAATCCGGAGTGATCTCTACACCTTTTAGCGCGGCAACATCTAAGCACTCCCCGTTCTGCCAGGACTGAAGCTGGTTAAGAAATTTATCTTTAAAACCAAACTTCTTGACCAGCGCCGGTGATAAACACGCAATAGTATTATTCTTATCTAATGGTGATGGATATACCGAAATATTCTGCTCTTCCAATTCGTTTTGGTTAATTTTAATTTGGAAGGTGTATTCACCCGGCATAATATAGCCGCGTTTAGAAAATTGGCTTAGGTCGATATTTGCTTTATCTTTAACATCCAGAACATCGGTATTAAACTGAATATCATCTGCTGCCATCGCTGGGGCGCGCATACCTGCGCAAACACAAATTGCAAGTACAGACCATTTTGCCACTAGGGTCTTTGTGCACTTTTTATTAATGTATGTATTAACCATTGCCTTAGTACCCGCTAGAGGATGAAATCAATCAGAAATACTCAACCCGATAGCGGAGAATGGCCTGGTAATCACCCACCATTAATTCACGCATTGTGGTCTTTAATTTAATTTGATAGTCGAGGCGAATCTCATCTGCCGTGAGCTTTTGATAAGGTACGGCTTCACCTGGACGGATTATTTTACCGTTACTGTCTGTCAGTTCCAATGCGACGCCAGAAGCAACACCGCTCACTTTAAATAACCCGTCACTTTTATCGCCATCAAAAGTGATACGAATGAACTGCCAGGGTAAAGGATTATCGGTATCTACCAGTGAACAATTTGTCAGTGCAATAGAAAAAGGATGGGGTTCACCTTCACTCATCCGAACCATATGTCCGCGCGTCTCTGAGCCCATTTCTACGGTCTGATAACCATCACCCGTATTGATGTCGCAAGCACTGGAAAGAATTGTCCCTTCCATATTCACTCGACCGGTAAGCCCAAGATCAAATTCGCTTCCCGGCGTAGCGCTCTGCCCTGAGGCCTGCGCCAGACATGCAACCGCCAGCAGCGAAAGTGCTGTCGTACAGCGCATGAAAGAATTCATAATTTTTCTCTGCGATTCGAAAAATTCATACGCCCACTGTTGTGAGCGTATGTTTCAGTAGGAAAATTCTATTACTCGTAAGCGAGAGTAAAGTCAGCTACTGCAGTGAAATCACCTGGGATTACGGTCGCAGACGCACCGTCGCCTTTCAGGTATGCAGAGAACAGCAGGGTGTTATTACCATCCTGCAGTTGACGAGCAGCAGACGCCTCACCCATTTTGATCTGTACGCCGTCACCGTTGGTCAGAATGATGCTTGCGCCTTTAGCGGTACCGGTGATACCCAGTGAACCATCAGTTGCGCCTTCTGCGCCAGTGAAGGTGGTTTTCACTGATTTCAGCGTGGTGGTATCACAACCTTCCAGCTTGATTTCAAAATTACGTGGTACGGAAGTGCCTGCACCGCTATTAGCTTTCAAAGCAACGTTAGAAACCTGACCCAGGCTCACGGTCTGATCGATGCTGTCTGGATTGATAGAGCATGGCGCATCAATGATAGAACCAGTGAAAGTCACTTTACCATGGCCCTGATCTTTGGCATTAGCCGCGCCAGCAACCAACAACATTCCCATAACAGAAGCCAAAGCTGCTTTTTTAAAGTTCATTTTTAAATCCTATTAAATAGTAAACTATTGGGGTGTGTATAAATCATCAATTAAAAAGATTACGCTTTTTCATTAATCATCTATTAATGCTTTTTCATCATGGCAGAATCAATTAACATCAAAGATATTAATAAATAAATCCGTCAGCCAGATGGAGGTATTTTTCAAAAGTGAATCAAAAATAATAAACAAACATGTATCTATATCGTCAAAAACCAATTAATAAATACACTCTTATTTAATTATTTAATTCATGGGGCGCATTTTACTGATTCATTCACATTCTGAAAGATTTTGGCAGTCCATTTTGAGACTCACCGGTACAGTCCATTTTTGGATTTTCTTGTGGCTGAAAAATATCAAAAAAAAAAAACCACGCCGAAGCGTGGTCTTGTGAGGGGATTCTCAGTTCTGGTCTCTGTCTAACCAGTTACCGCTTTCAATTAATTTCAATCCATCGACCGGCCGCTGATACACGTACATCCAGGCACTCCCATACGGAGTCTGGACCAACTGACGTGCATATTCACCGCCCCTGGTGCGCAAGGCATCAAGTTCGGCAAGCGTGGCATTATCAATACGATAAACTTCACCCTGTACCGTTCCGTTCCCCGGAACCGCGCCTGGATAGTGGCCCAGACTGTACAACTGGTAGTTCTCGATATTGTAATTGCCCAGCATCTGAGCATTGGTCATCCAGTGACTGTTGCCCTGCTTAGTGCGTAAACTACCGTAGACAAATATTCGCATTGCTAGAACTCAAACTGATAGAGCACATCCAGCGCCTGGTCTATACCAGACACTGCTTCCAGATATAGCTTAGGCATAAGGCGATAGCGTAACGTGAGAGTCGCCAGCGAGTCAAAGATCCCTACGCCATATTTCACTTGCAGACCCGGCAATACATAGCCGCTGACCACAACTTGCGAAGAATCGCCAACGCCCTGGGTGTCCAGCGCAAGATTACTGACGCCAAACGTCTCGCCGATTTTACCCACAACCTGGCCACTTTGTGCAACCCCCAGACCCACTAACATTGACGTCATCGCCGCACTGTCGCTCTGCTGGCTGTCCAGCCCCTGCCCACGCAGGAGGTAAGAGAGGGCTTCTTGCTGCGACATCGCTGGATCCGAGAAGATCTCGGCCTTCGGTTCATCGGCCGTTCCCGTCACACGAACCCCGGCAATCACATCGTTCTCGGTAGATTCAGGATTACGAATCGCTTCAATATTCAGCAGAGGCTGATCCGGCGGGCCGGAGAACAGCAGTTCGCCTTTACGCACAATCAGATCCTGACCGTAAGCGTGGAAACGCCCTTCCGGAATATTGATCTGCCCGTTAAGGCCAAGCCCTTGTCGGTCCTGCGCTACTTTCAGGTCACCCGTCAGTCGCGCCTTCAGGCCAAACGCATCAAGGCGCACGTTGTTCCCAACATGAACGATCAAGTTACTGTTAATCGGAATCCCGGCGCTTTTCGGCTCGGCAGGTTTCAGATTGTTATCCAGCATCACTTCATCGCTTGAAACGCCCACGGCGCTTTCCGGCACATCATGCACCACGATGCGCGCCCACGGCACATCGACGCGGCCATCAAGGGTAAACAGGCTTGGCGTAGCTTCAAACACCACGTCCGGTGACACATCCAGGCGCACCATCGGCGGCACGGTAATACGCACTTTGCTGCCTTTCGCCGCCACACGCGCACGCCAGTTATCAATTTGGGTCCAATCCGCATCACCGCTCAGGTTGATTTGCCCCTGCTGGGTGCGCACAACCCCTGCCAGCGTCGAGCTTGTACCGTTGAAATTCATCGCAATCTGGCTTGGCTGCATATCAAACGGCATAAAGTTACCGTCGATATCCACCCCGTTCAGCTGCATTTGTCCAAACAGCTGCGGGCTTTGCAGATTTCCTGCCAGCCGCAGATTGGCGCTAAGCATCCCCGCCGCTTTTTCACCGCGCGAGAATATCGGGTTCACCATCGCAAGGTTAACGTTGCGGATATTCACATTACCGCCCAGATTCCGCTGCCCCTGCGGATCGGTAATTTGCACCTGGCCGTCGAACTGGCCGTTATTGGTGAGACGAATCAGCCAGCCCAATTCGGCGCGATTGTTATGCAAATCGGCTTTCAGATTCAACGTGTCAAACGCCACTGGCAGCGGTGCGTCGTTCACCGTCTGCGTAACCTTCACGTTACGCCCGGAGAGCGTCACGCTGCCCTGCGGCAAGCCCTCTTTGGTGGTGTCCCATGCCACATCGGCCTTGCCGCTGAATACGCCGCTGGCCTGCGTGGCCTCCGGCATAAACGGTTTCAGCATCGCCAGATCAAAGCGGTTCAGGTTCACCACCGCGTGGCCTTCTGCACCCGCGTCGATAGTCTGCGGCACGCACAGCTCGGCATTCGGGTTGGTCCAGCAGTGCGGCCCAATGCTGATTTTCTCCTCCGCGTTGCGGTAATCCAGCGCAATAGAACGCGAGAGCGCCAGCGGCCCGACCGGCGTCGTGAAACGGGTATTATCCAGTTGCCCTTTCCAGCGCTCCTCTTTGCGGTCAAAACTGCCCGTTAAATGCAGCTGGCCAGAAACCGGCTCGCCCTGCACACGCAGCTGGAGATCGTGCTGTTTCTCGCTGCCTTTCGCGTCCAGCGTGACCAGACTGAGATTCACATCCGGCTGCGAAATACGCTCCACGCGCAGGTTCAGTTTTCCGGCAATCTGATCGGTGGATTTCACGTCGCCTTCGACGCGCACCCGGGCAATGGACAACGCCTGCCAGCGCAGGTTATTAGCGGTAATGTCCGCCAGTAGCTGCGGCGCATCCACCGTGCCGCGTACTTTGACCAAGCCTTTCGCCGTCCCGCCCAAGCCCGGCAGCGCGTTGTCTAGGTTTGGCGCGTCAATCGTCGCATCCAGATTGAGATCTTTAACCCCCAACTCGCCTTTGATATCGGCGGTGTTGCGTCCCAGCGCGACGTGCATTTTAGGGATAATCCACTGCAGATAACTGTTGCCGCGCAGCGCCCCTTCCACCAGCACTTTGTTTTGCTTCACGTTGCCGGTGATTTTGATTTCCGGAACTTCTATCTGCCAGCTTCCACCGTACAGACTCCCACGCGTTTTGATCAAACCGTCGAGTTTCGACGGCCAGTCCGGCACCTCTTTGGCGGTGTTGATGCCTGTAAGCTTCAGCTCGCCGCGCCAGCTAATCGCCTGCTGCCAGTCGAGTAACGCCGTCAGCTCGGTCTTCCCTTCCAGCGCCGCCACGGTCAGTTTATCGAGATTGATTTGCTGTTCGTTGCCCTTCGCATCCAGCGTGATATTTGCAGGGGGCACGCCCTCGCCTTTCACGGCGGTGCGGAACGACAGCGTATAGTCGGTCATTTTGCCGCTGAGCTTCAGCTTGAGGTCATCGGCCTGGAACTGTTTTTCGCCAGTGAATGGCCAGTACAGCTGCTGGCTGATAATTTCAATGTTCAGCGGTAAACCGGCTTCGGCCAGCTGAGTTTGCCCGCGCAACACCATATCCACCGGACCTGACAGGTTAATGCCAAACTCCAGCTTCTCGCGCAGCGCGCCGCCCACTTTGAGCTTTACCTTCTCGCCTTTGATCGGGTCGATGTTCAACGTGCTGTTCAGGGTCATATCCACTGGCCAGTTGTCGCGAAGCAGCGCGTTTCCGGTAGCGTTTACGCTGCCCTGATTGGTGTCGATATCCAGCGTGTCGAGCTTCATATTGCCGTCAATGCTGCTCACTTTCAGCAGCATGTTGAACACCGTCAGATCGGTATCCCCGGTCAGGCGCAGCTGCTCGCCCTTAAACTCTTCGATATTCAGATTGAGCGGCAAATGAACGTCGGTCATCTCTGGCAGAACCGGTTTAGAGAACAGATCTTTCAGCGTTTCGCCCAGCGGTTTTTCTTGTGGCTGCGGGTTCTGAATTTTGGGTTCGACAATCTCTTCCTGCGCCACTTTTGCCACTTTCGGCAGCGCAATCAGCAGCCCCTGCAGCGCGGTTGGCGTCAGGGTTAGATTCTTCTCCTGCCAGCGCAGGCCGGAGGTGAAGTCCATCACCGACACGGTGGTGTCATCGATTTTGATATTGACGTTATTGAGCGCCACGCGATATAGCGCGATCGGATACGGCGTCGAGAGATTCAGCGGGCCGGTATCTTCCTCTTCAACAGACGCAGACTTCGGCATTTTTTTCGAATCTATCGTCACGTTTACGTCTTTTAACGACAGATCGTTTACGCACAAGCTGCTGTCACGCAGGCAGCGCAATTTGACCGCAAGATGGAACTCACCCGCGTTAACCGCCACGCCCGGCTGCTGGTAACGAATGTTCTTCAGGCTCAGGTCGCGCCAGCCGCCCGTCACCTGGCCAATCTCCAGCCCAGGCACCCAGCGGTTTGCCGCGTTAAACAGCAGATGCATGCCAGTTGTCGTCCCGACCAAAAACGCCACCGTGCCGAGCAGCAGCAGGATAAAAATCAACACGCCGAGGCTTATCTTCTTCCATAAACTCATAATTCAGGCCCCAGACCGATGTAAAACTGTAAACCGTGCTCGTCTTTGTCCCCGACCGGAACGGCGAAATCAAGCTTGATTGGCCCTACGGGTGATTGCCAGCGCACGCCGACGCCCGCGCCGGTTTTGAAATCACTTTTGCGGATATCATTCACCGCTTCGCCGCCGTCGACGAACATCGCGCCCCACCATTTTCCGCTGACGTTGTATTGGTACTCCACCGAGCCGGTCGCCAGCTTGGACGCCCCCGTCAGTTGCCCTTTCTCGTTTTCTGGGGAGATGGATTTGTATTTATAACCACGAATGCTGCGATCGCCGCCGGCAAAGAAGCGCAAATCCGGCGGCACACGCTCGAAATCACCGGTTTCAATCCAGCCGAGGTTGCCGCGCATCACGAATCGGTGTTTATCGTAAAGAGTGCGGATCCAGACGTTTTGCGCCTGCACAACCGAGAAATCGACGTCCGATCCCCAGGCCGTGTTCGAATAATCAATGGAATAACGCTGGGAATCGCCCCACACCGGCATCAGGCCGCCGCGCGAACGGGTGCGGCTGATCATCACGCCCGGATAAAGCAGCATTGTGGTGTTAGTGACATTAGCCTGCGTAAAGTGGTCAAGACTCCAGCGCAGGTTGATCGCGCGCTGCCAGCCGCTGGAGAGGTCCCAGAAGCGAGAGACGGCAAGCGTGGTGGAATCCTGTTCGGTATCGTTTAAATCGGTGCGCTTAAAACCGCCCTGCACCAGATAATATTGTTCCAGCGGGTTTTTCAGCAGTGGCATTTTATAGCTGAAATCCACCTGCTGTTCCGGCGCGGAGATACTGGTGCTGGTGGTCAAGCTGTGACCGTAGGAGTTCATCCACGGTTTTTTCCATGTGGCTTTGACGCGCGGACCGACATCCGTTGAATACCCGACACCCGTTTCAATGGTGTTCTCAGTGCGTGGAGACACCACGCCATGCAGCGGCAACACTTTGGTTTTACGCGCTTTGTCGAATTCAGGTGCAACGACGACCGAGTTAAACCAGCCGGTCGCCGAGAGACGGCGGTTCAGTTCAGCGAGGTCTTTTGACTGGTAATAGTCGCCCTCTTTGAACGGCACCAGGTTTTGCAGATATTCATCGCGGATTTGCGACCCTTCGAATGTGACATCACCAAAACGATAGCGCTCGCCGCTGTCGAAATCGATATCCCAGAACGCCTGACGTCTTTCGAGGGCCACGCCCAGTTGGCTTTTGGTAAATTGGCTGTCGAAATAGCCTTTGCGCAGCGATACGCTGGTGAGTTCTTTTTTGAAGTGGTCGTAGTCGCCGTGATTAAGCACCGTGCCGATTTTGGGCCGCGTGCTCAGTAGTTCCAGATAGTCGCGGTCGGTACGCGCGCCGCCGCGAAGCACAACGTCTGTGCCGCCAATGAGCACCGGTTCCCCCGCCGAGACACGGGCGATCAGCACCTGACGTCCCTTGGCGGGCGGCGGACGTAAATCGAAATCGATTGTGGGTTCGTAGTAACCCAACGCTTTTAAACCATCGCGAATCGCATCATCCACGCGCGCGCGAAAACGCCGGTCGGGCGTGACTTCGTCGCTTTGGATGGTCGACAGTTGCGCACGCACGTTTTTTTCCAGCGTCCCGGATAACCCCTCAACCTGCAAACGGACATTCGCCGCGCTGGCGACTCCGCTTGTCAGCAATAAACTGACCAAACATAACTGGCGGATCTTTGGCACGTTTTCTCCTGAATATCCTTGTTTCCACCCTGGAAGCAATGAAGTGCCGCTCCGCGGCGTATCACGGCATAAAGCCCAAAACCCAATTCGCGGGTTGAAAAATGGCCGAGAGGCCTAATATTTCTTATGTTTAAATCTAGACTCATTCAGCGTATTTATTGTGTTCAATTAAACGCTTCGTGACAACCCTAACTGAAATATCGCTACCCGGGAGGCCCCACCGTGAGTTTATTCGACAAAAAGCAGCTTGTTTCTCAAGCCGATGCATTACCGGGACGCAACACTCCGATGCCAGTGGCGACGCTGCATGCCGTCAACAATCATTCAATGACCAACGTCCCGGATGGCATGGAAATCGCCCTTTTCGCGATGGGCTGTTTCTGGGGCGTCGAACGTTTGTTCTGGCAGCTACCGGGAGTTTACAGCACCGCAGCGGGCTATACTGGCGGCTATACGCCAAATCCGACCTATCGTGAAGTGTGCTCAGGTGAAACCGGCCACGCCGAAGCGGTACGCATCGTGTACGATCCGAGCGTTACCCGCTACGAACAATTATTACAGGTGTTCTGGGAAAACCACGACCCGGCCCAGGGAATGCAGCAGGGCAACGACCACGGGACGCAGTACCGTTCCGCGATTTATCCGTTAACGCCGGAACAGGACGCGGCCGCGCGCGCAAGTCTGGCGCGTTTCCAGGACGCCATGCAGGCGGCGGGTGACCATCGCACGGTGACCACGGAAATCGCCAATGCGACGCCGTTCTACTATGCAGAAGATGACCATCAGCAGTATCTGCACAAAAATCCGTACGGCTATTGCGGCATCGGTGGGATCGGCATTTGCCTGCCGCCACAGCTCGCCTAAGCGTTGTAAACGCCGGGTGGCACGTCGCCATCCGGCCTGCTTTTTCAGCAATTTGTCCACCGAAAAAAGCCGAAAATGTGCCCTCTGGCGGCTTTACACTCTCTTACGCTATACTACCCGCTGAAATAATCGGCTCAACGCTACGAGCGGGTGTTCAATGTGTCTTCACACAAATGTAATTAACTTCCCTTCCGAGGATCTGGCGAGAAGCCGGATAAACTATGTTAAACAGTATTTTACTAATACTTTGTCTCATCGCTGTCAGTGCCTTTTTCTCAGTTTCAGAGATTTCACTGGCCGCTTCCCGAAAAATCAAACTTAAGCTGCTGGCCGACGATGGCAACATCAATGCACAGCGCATCCTGAAAATGCAGGAAAACCCCGGTATGTTCTTTACCGTGGTGCAGATTGGCCTGAACGCTGTCGCCATTTTGGGCGGTATCGTGGGTGATGCGGCGTTCTCGCCGGTGTTTTACGGTCTCTTCTCCAAATACTTTGCACCTGAACTCTCCGAGCAGCTGAGCTTTATCCTCTCCTTCTCGCTGGTGACGGGTCTGTTCATCCTGTTCGCGGACTTAACCCCGAAACGCATCGGTATGATTGCGCCAGAAGCTGTGGCTTTGCGCATCATCAACCCGATGCGCTTCTGTCTGTACGTGTTCCGCCCGCTGGTGTGGTTCTTTAACGGCCTGGCGAACAATATTTTCCGCCTGTTTAAGATCCCGATGGTGCGTAAAGACGACATCACCTCTGATGATATCTACGCCGTGTTCGAAGCCGGTGCATTGGCCGGTGTGCTGCGTAAGCAGGAACATGAGCTGATCGAGAACGTGTTTGAACTGGAATCCCGTACCGTGCCGTCCTCCATGACGGGCCGCGAAAACGTGATTTGGTTTGATCTCCACGAAGACGAACAGAGTCTGAAGAACAAAGTCGCCGAGCATCCGCACTCTAAGTTCCTGGTGTGTAACGAAGATATCGATCACATTATCGGCTATGTCGATTCCAAAGACCTGCTGAACCGCGTACTGGCGAACCAGAGTCTGGCGCTGATCAGTGGCGTGCAGATTCGCAACACGCTGATTGTGCCGGATACCTTAACGCTCTCCGAAGCGCTGGAAAGTTTCAAAACCGCGGGTGAAGACTTCGCGGTGATCATGAACGAATACGCGCTGGTGGTGGGCATTATTACGCTGAACGATGTGATGACAACGCTGATGGGCGACCTGGTCGGCCAGGGTCTGGAAGAGCAGATCGTGGCGCGCGATGAAAACTCGTGGCTGGTTGACGGCGGCACGCCAATTGAAGACGTGATGCGCGTGCTGGATATCGACGAGTTCCCGCAGTCGGGCAACTACGAGACCATTGGCGGCTTTATGATGTTCATGCTGCGTAAAATCCCGAAACGTACCGACTCGGTGAAGTTCTCCGGCTACAAGTTTGAAGTGGTGGATATCGATAACTATCGCATCGACCAGCTGCTGGTGACGCGCATTGATAACAAACCGACGGTGCTGGTACCGAGACTGCCGGACGCAGAAGAGAAAGTGTCTGCGTAACGTCCCGCACATACATCAACGGCTCCCTTTGGGAGCCGTTTTTTTTACTGCTTAACTACTGCATAGCACGTTGGTTAAGCCATCTCAGTCTGCAGACGCATAACCTGACGGTTGACCTCGGACATCACAGAATAGTGCTGTTTGTCCTTCACTTTCGGGATAAGAATTTTGCCCTTATCAAATTCGAAAGCGCCAACATCCTTGATATACAACCGTCCACGAAACAGGATCTTCACGTACTTCGCCACCTGAAGCGGGTTGTAGCGTTGGAAAATTTTCATTCTTGTATCTCCTGCGAATCACACGCTCTTGCGGCGCCACAATCGGCCCGACTGTCCTGAGCGCAAATTTTGTTGCCCAATGACTATAGACCAGAAAAACAGTGATACCCAGTATGCATCAGTTTATTTACCGTTTGATTACAATTAATCAGAACATTCTTTGCATAGCATTACCGAAATCAGTATAAGGCGTCGTTTTTTTTAGGATATGTGCGTTGGCCCGCAAACTGGCACTCAGATTGCGGGTGAAGCGTATTGATCGCACTTATGATTAAAACGTATGACCAAGTGGTCGGATCACCTGCATATAAAAAGGAAACACTATGACCCTTCGTAACGTCCTGGCCGCAGCCTGCCTGTTACTGCCGCTGATGGCTTCCGCGCACAACATTGAAAATGGACAACGTGTGCCAGC
Organism: Enterobacter sp. 638; assembly: GCF_000016325.1. Taxonomy (NCBI): domain Bacteria; kingdom Pseudomonadati; phylum Pseudomonadota; class Gammaproteobacteria; order Enterobacterales; family Enterobacteriaceae; genus Enterobacter; species Enterobacter sp. 638. Next base: position 445,248 of record NC_009436.1, on the reverse strand, counting down.
GGTCGGTATTACCGATCGGGGAGAATTGATTCTCGACAATGATAAGTTTAGCTACAAAGCCTGGAATAGCGCGCAGCTTCCAGGGAAAGTGCGAGTGGTGCAACATCTTGCCGGGCGCTCCTCGGCAAAAGAGAAAAACGCCAGCATGATTGAAGCGATTAAGACCGCAAACCTCCCTCATGACCGCTACCAGACCACCACCATTGTTAACACCGATGATGCGATTCCGGGTTCCGGCATGTTTGTGCGCAGCAGCCTTGAGAGCAATAAAAAGCTCTACCCGTGGTCACAGATTATTGTCGACAGCAATGGCGTGACGCGCAAAGCCTGGCAGCTAGAAGAAGAGAGTTCTGCGGTGGTAGTGCTGGATAAAGACGGCCGCGTACAGTGGGCGAAAGATGGAGCGCTGACGCAGGAAGAGGTGCAGCAGGTGATTACCCTGCTGCACAAATTGCTTGGTCAATAAAGCGAGACCCTGAAGCCCGGATTTAAGAACGACTCGCGCGGGGTGTAGTCCAGTGGCTTGCCCTGCCAGTCGTGAACATGCGCCCCAGCGGCGGCCGCTACGGCGTGACCCGCTGCGGTATCCCAGACGTTGGTCGGCCCAAATCGCGGATACAGCTGGGCCTGCCCTTCTGCTACCAGGCAGAATTTAAGTGACGAACCGATTGATGTTGTCTGATGCTCACCAATCTGTTGCAGATACTCCTGCAGTTCGTTGTCGCTATGCGAGCGACTGATGACCACCAGCGGCGGGCGAGCATCACGCACTTGAATCTGTTTGCGAACGCCGCACTCTTCTTTCCACGCTTTGCCTTCTGCGGCGCTGTACATCACTTTCATCACGGGCGCGTACACCACGCCCAGCACCGCTTTGCCCATTTCAATCAAGGCAATATTGACCGTGAACTCGCCGTTGCGCTTGATGAACTCTTTCGTACCATCCAGCGGATCGACCAGCCAGTAGCGCTGCCAGTGCTGGCGTACGTCCCAGCTTTGCGGGTCTTCTTCCGACAGGACAGGGATATCCGGCGTCAGTGCCTGCAAGCCTTTGAGGATCACCGCATGGGCAGCAAGATCGGCGGCGGTCACCGGGGAGTCGTCAGCTTTGCTGACCACGTCCATCGGCTTTGCGCCATCGTATACTTGCATGATGGCCTCACCGGCTTCCCGTGCGAGCTGACAAATTTTTTCTAACATACTCCACCTCTTCGTTAACGCAGTGGGCATAACTATTTGTTTTATTTATATCGTAATCACACTCTGTGAAGCAATTCTGGTTTCATTGCGCATTTTTCTGGCAGGATTCACACTTCTGTAAGCAACAAAATGTACATACATATTCTTTTGTGGCTTGGATCGAAAAAAGGACTCCTCTGATGATTAAGTTTAGCGCAACGCTCCTGGCGACGCTGATAGCAGCAAGCGTACAGGCCGCGACGGTCGACCTTCGCATTCTGGAAACAACAGACCTGCACAGCAACATGATGGACTTTGACTATTATAAAGATACCCCGACGGAGAAATTCGGACTGGTACGCACCGCAAGTTTGATTAACGCCGCGCGGGGTGAAGTAAAAAATAGCGTGCTGGTTGATAACGGCGACTTAATTCAGGGTAGTCCTCTCGGCGACTATGTGGCGGCAAAAGGGCTAAAAAAGGGTGACATTCACCCTGTCTATAAGGCGCTGAATACCCTGGATTACGCGGTGGGCAACCTCGGTAATCACGAATTTAACTACGGGCTGGATTATCTGCACAATGCGCTCGCTGGCGCGAAATTCCCGTACGTTAACGCCAATATCATTGACGTTAAAACCAAAAAACCGCTCTTTACCCCGTACTTGATCAAAGAGACTGACGTGGTTGATCAGGACGGTAAAAAGCAGACGCTGAAAATCGGTTATATCGGCTTTGTGCCGCCGCAGATCATGACGTGGGATAAGGCCAATCTCACCGGTAAAGTGACCGTGAACGACATCACCGAAACCGCGCGCAAGTATGTGCCAGAAATGCGTGAGAAAGGCGCGGATATCGTGGTAGTGGTCGCCCACTCCGGGCTGTCAGCCGATCCGTATCAGACAATGGCTGAGAACTCCGTCTATTACCTCAGCGAAGTGCCGGGCGTCGACGCTATCCTGTTTGGTCACGCCCATGCCGTCTTCCCGGGCAAAGATTTCGCCAGCATCAAAGGCGCGGATATCGAAAAAGGTACGCTGAACGGTGTGCCATCAGTGATGCCAGGCATGTGGGGCGATCATCTTGGCGTGGTCGATCTGGTGCTGAATAATGACGCCGGAAAATGGCAGGTGACGCAGTCCAAAGCCAAGGCCCGTCCGATTTACGATGCGGCAGCCAAAAAATCGCTGGCTGCAGAAGATAAAAATCTGGTGAACGTGCTCAAGCACGATCATGACGCAACGCGTGAGTTTGTCAGCAAGCCGATCGGAAAATCGTCCGACAACATGTACAGCTACCTGGCGCTGGTGCAGGACGATCCGACCGTGCAGATCGTCAACATGGCGCAAAAAGCTTACGTTGAGCACTTCATTCAGGGCGATCCGGATCTGGCAAAACTGCCGGTTCTTTCCGCTGCCGCACCGTTCAAAGTCGGTGGACGTAAAAACGATCCGGCCAGCTACGTTGAAGTGGAAAAAGGTCAGCTCACCTTCCGCAACGCGGCGGATCTGTATCTTTACCCCAACACGCTGGTCGTGGTGAAAGCCACGGGCAAAGAGGTGAAAGAGTGGCTGGAGTGTTCTGCCGGGCAGTTTAACCAGATCGATACGAAAAGCAGCAAGCCGCAGTCGCTGATCAACTGGGACGGTTTCCGCACCTATAACTTCGACGTGATTGACGGCGTGGAGTATCAGATTGACGTATCGCAGCCGGCGAAATACGACGGTGAGTGTCAGGCCATTAACCCGCAAGCGGAACGCATCAAAAACCTGACTTTCAACGGCAAACCTGTCGATCCGAATGCCACATTCCTGGTTGCCACCAATAACTATCGCGCCTACGGCGGCAAATTTGCCGGAACCGGCGATAGCCATATTGCGTTTGCCTCACCGGATGAAAACCGCTCGGTACTGGCGGCCTGGATTGGCGAGCAGTCGAAGAAAGCAGGCGCGGTCCATCCGGCAGCCGACAACAACTGGCGTCTGGCTCCGATTCACAGCGATACGAAGCTGGATATTCGCTTTGAGACGTCACCGTCCGATAAAGCGGCGGCGTTTATTAAAGAGAAAGCGCAATATCCGATGACCAAAGTCAGCACCGATGAGATCGGCTTTGCGATTTATCAGGTGGATTTGAATCAGAAATAAACACAGCAGGCGCGCGGAGCAGCCCGTGCGCCTTGCTTTAAGGAGGCGTATGAACGGACCAAACCCATCGACGGCACATCCGATGGAGGGATTCCCTCAGGTTTGTTTTATCAAAAACACGGTGACCAATCCCAACATCATCGTGGGTGATTATACCTACTACGACGATCCGGAAGACTCAGAAAACTTCGAGCGTAACGTCCTTTACCATTTCCCTTTTATTGGCGACAAGCTGATCATCGGCAAGTTTTGCGCGATAGCAAAAGGCGTTCAATTTATTATGAACGGCGCAAACCATAAGCTTTCTGGGATCTCGACCTTTCCGTTTTATATTTTTGGCAACGGCTGGGAGAAAGCCACACCGCAGCCCGAAGATTTACCCTACAAGGGCGATACGGAAATCGGGAACGATGTGTGGATCGGGTATCAGGCACTGATTATGCCGGGCGTTAAGGTCGGCAACGGCGCGATCATCTCCTCACGTTCGGTCGTGACCTCCGATGTACCGGCCTATGCCGTTGTGGGCGGTAATCCTGCCAGGATCATTAAGACGCGCTTCCCCGATGACGCCATCGCGACGCTGGAAAAGCTCGCCTGGTGGGACTGGCCGATTGAAAAGATCACGCAAAATCTCACGACAATCATGTCCGGTAATATCGACGCGTTACGCGATTAACCGCGCGTGTAAGTCTTCTAAGCCGCCATTAATCATTCAGGGCGGCTTAGCGCAAGGCCGGTCATTCCGAGCGTGAAGGCTACGCTGTTTGCGCATCCAATAGAGCCGTACCGTACGAATTGTCGATGGTACAGAGCCAACGACCGTCGCTTTCGTGCCGGAAGACATAGGTGGCGCGACGTGTTGTTTCTACCGTTCCATTCTTTCCGTCCGGGAAACGCAGTACCGTTTCCATGATAACCAGCGCACTATCCCCTCCTTCGATGACCTCCATATTTCCCTGCTCCACAACGAGCTGGTCCTGAAAATAATCAGAGATGGCAATAAAGGCTTTACGAATATTATCTTTGCCTTTAACGACCATGCCAGGCTTAACCACCAGCGCGGCGTCTTCGCTGTAATTTTCCATTAACGAATCATAATCTTTATTGGATATCGCTCTGTCACACGATTCAATCACCTGGCGTAGCGGATGCGAACTCATGAATACTCCTGCTGTTAAAAATATGACCAACCCGTATTAGCATAACAACCCGGCATAAATGTATAACTACCAAATCTCATGAGCTTCCGGTTTTTTTCCCTGACCTGTCTGCAAACCGATTGAGCACATGTCATAAAACATAATGTAAACCTGACAGATCTTAAGAACATATTTACAAATTGTTCGTTTCATCATTGATTCGCAGAGCGATTTTTAATGCCATTTTGCCGCGATAACGACGGTGCGTTCTGGAGAACGCAATTAAAGATTATTGACGATTGACCGATATATTATTCATTAGCGCTGAATATCATCGCTGCAGGTGTAGCCGCAGCAAAAGGAAAAGCACCTATGCTCAACCCTATCAGTAGTCAATCGAGTCTCAATAATGATACGTCGGATAGCCGACGCACAATGATGCAGCCAGAGACGCCGGGTCATGCAACCAGTAAGGTCGAGATGCCGACCAAAAAAGAGGTTGTTTTTTCATCGCTTGCTCAACAATTAAGTGACAGCGCAAGCCGCGCCGATGCGCAGAATGCGGGCCTCAGCAGAAAAGAGTTAGGCGCAAAAGCGCAAGCGCTGCTGAACAAAATTTCCGGACCTGAATATAACGCTAACCGCGCAATGTATAACGCGGAAATCCCTGACTCTTCTGATCCTGAACGTCTGGCCAGAGCAGCGCAAGCCACAAAATTTGTTAATGGCGACGGCAGAAACCCATTCGCTGGGTTTACACGCGAGCAACTGGCCTTAGTGACTTATGACGACAGCGGGCTCTACACCACCAACGAAAGAAGAGCTGCATGGGAAGCATCTAACGATCAGGAATACGCCTGGCGAAAAGAAGTTGTAGCCAAAGCGATGGCCGAATATAACAGCAGTGGAAAGCTGACAAAATTCTTTAGCGCGGTGCTGGAACACTTTAAAACACTACCGGATATCGAGCAGGCGCAATATCCCGATAACTATGAAACTAAGCTGCAGAAATGGATTGAGCTTGATTACAATTATTTTACCAATACGGTAGAAGGCAAGGGCAATCCGGCAGACAGTATTTCGCCTCAAGCAAGTCTGGACATACTGAATCGATAACAGTGTCCGTATATCACTCATCGTTGATGAGTGATATACGGAGCGGTTATTTTAAAAGATCTTAAATAGCTTTTGATTCGCCTGACCATTTCTCGGGGAAATCTTTGCTGCATAATGCAGGTTCAATACTGACCAGACTCACACTGACAACATTATGTTCGACAAAAGGATCGTCTTTCAGGAAATGATGTACGCTGTCGCTATTATCACTGTGAAACAGAATATATCCCCCTGAGCCATTACTTAACGGCCCCGCAAAAATAATTCTCTCTTCCTTAAAACCTCTGATGAGCCATTGCTTATGTGCATCAAGATGTCGCGCAATGTCTTCTTCATGACGCAAATACGTTAACGTTACGGCATGCAACATATTTTATTCCTCATCATTTAAAACAGTATTAATAACCTGGGGGATTGACGCCATAGCGCGAGCTATTTCTTGTTGCTTCACCTTTTCGCTTTTTGATGCACCTTCAGCGCGGATAAATTCCACCCGAACAATGCCCAGGAAAGCCATAAAGTGACGCAAATACAGCTCCTGAAAATCCATTTTTTCCAGAGGGGTGTTGTGATAGAACCCCCCTCTCGCTGAAACGATGATGACTTTCTTGCCGCCTGCAAGCCCCACGGGGCCGTTAGCGGTATAGCTAAATGTTTTACCCGGCTGGGCTATTCTGTCGATCCAGGCTTTTAGCTGACTGGAAACGGAGAAGTTATACATCGGCGCGCCAATAACGATAACGTCACTCTCCAAAAACTCTTTTATCAGCGTGTTAGAGACCTGATTTTCAGCGGCCTGTTCGATGCTCACCGATGGGCTGCCGGGAACCGGTCGGAATCCGGCGGCAATTTCGCCTGTCAGATGGCCGATTTCGTCCTTAACAAGATCGCGGTAAGTGACCTGTTTAAATACGCCAGTTTCAGTGAGCTGATTAACGACCTCTCGGGAAAGCTGCCGCGTTATCGAAAATGTCCTGGTAATACTTGAATCAATGTGAAGGAGGTTCATAGCGATCACCCGTTTAAGGAAGTTTATTGGAGACGACGAGCAGCCGAATCGATGAGATTCGCGACCTCTTGCGGATGCGAAACCATAGACATGTGGCTGGAATGAAGTCGGGAAATATGGGCTCTAGCCTCACGAGCGAAATGGGCCTGAACTGACGCATTGAGCGCATTATCATTTTCAGTGATGAGATACCAGGCAGGTTTATAGTGCCAGGCCGCCTGTGTGATTTTCTCGGCGAACGCTGAGGCCGCAATGGGTTGCTGTGCCGCTGCCAGTACCTGAGCCTGTTCTAGCGGAATATCATTTGCCATCACATGATGGAAAGCGTCTGGGTTATCGAGCCAAATCAATCCATTTTTATCCGCCGTCATCCCCTCCATCGGGGCATGGAGACGCGTCAGCGCATCAGAAACAGACTCACCGCTATCGGGTATCAGAGCCGACAGATAAACCAGCCCCTTCACATTGGGAGCATTTCCCGCCTGGGTTATCACCGCGCCCGCCCATGAATGTCCCACCAGCAGCACGCTGCCCGTTTGTCGTGCCAGAACGCGCGCTGTCGCCGCCACGTCGTCCTTCAGCGAGGTTAACGGATTCTGCACCGCAGTCACGTGATAACCTTTTGATTGCAGGAGAGAAGTCACCGCTGACCAGCTTGAACCGTCAGTAAAAGCACCATGAACCAGAACGATATTTTTGATCTTCAACTCCTGCGCATGAAGAGAAGCGGTAAAAGGCATCAGCAGGCACATAAGCAAAAACCCTTTTTGCATGTACGTTGTCAGTCGATCTCTCATCAGACTCTCCTCACTTCGGGGGATACAATAAATTTTCATCAGTTTAACGGCCCGATAAGCGGTCTATGAAGTGTCTTTAATGACAGGTTTCAGGCAAAATCAGACATCTTTCTTTATTCAGGAATGAGCCCGTGCGAATAGGATTACTGGCGCTGCCATACAGCATGAGATCGGCCCTCGCCGGGCTTGCAGATATGTTCTGGCTGGCAAATCAGGTCATCACGCAAAACCCCACGCTCAATACGGATCTCTCCAGAGAGACACCGTTTTATGATGTGAAAATAGTGACCCGTGATGGCAAACCGGTCAGGGATGTTCAGGGCAGGTTAATTGAGAGCGATGGCGCGTTTGATGACCCCGAGTCCTTTGACGTGATTATTGCCAGCGGTATGCAGCTGGACGACCAAAAATACCCGCTCGCAAAAGAGGCTGCTGGTGAGGCCGCCGCATGGCTGAAAGAGAAATATTCAGAGGGAAGCTGTATTGCAGGCGCGTGCGCCGGGAGCTTTGTCCTGGCAGAAGCGGGGTTGCTGAATGGACGGGCGTGCGCGACCACCTGGTGGTTATTCCACACCTTCAGAGAACGTTACGTCCTGGCGAAACCGGAATGGGGAAAGGTGCTGGTCGAACAGGATAATGTGGTGACGACAGGCGGCCCGCTTTCATGGGTCGATTTGGTGATCCACCTTGTGCGTCTTCACGCGGGCAAAGAAATCGCAAAACTGACGGCGGATATGGCGGTTGCTGACAGCCAGCCGTTATCACAGCAGCTCTACGCTCCCGGTGGATTCCTTAATTCACGACATCCGCTGCTGACCAAAGCTGAGCATCTGGTGCGTTACCAGAACCCTTCTATCACCGTGGAAGCGTTGGCCGAGGCGCTCAATATGACGACCCGAACGCTTCATCGTAAAATGATGTCACTTAATCAGGAAAGCCCTAAAAGTTTTATCACTCGTGTTCGAATCGAAACCGCCCTCATCCTGCTGGAAAGCCCGCTAAACACCATTTCTCAGGTAGCAAGCGCGTGCGGATACAAAGATGAAACGGCATTCAGGCGCGCCTTCAATGGCGTCATGGAGATGTCTCCAGGCCGTTACAGGGAATGGTTCAACGCCAGAACGGAAAGGGTTTGAGATCCCTTGCCACGAATTCGGCAAACAGGAATATCTCACCCGCAACGAAGACTGACGGTCTGGCGCTCATCAGACCGGCACTAAACCTCAACGCCTTTATGCTGCGCGTTCGTCCCGGTTAGTAAGTACTTGCGGGGTGTTCACCTCAATCCAGTCTGCCAGCGCGGCCACTTTCTCGCTCACCTCTATGCCAAGGGGTGTCAGGCTGTACTCGACGTGCGGAGGCACCACCGGATAAGAGACGCGATTCACAAACCCATCCTGCTCTAGCGCCTGTAACGACTGCGCCAGCATTTTCTCGCTGACGCCGCCCATTTTACGGCGCAGATCGCTGAACCGGTGCGTCCCCTGCCGCAACGCCACCAGAATCAGCACGCCCCAACGGCTGGTGACATGCTTGAGCACATCGCGGGATGGACACTGCTCGGCAAAAAGATTGCCGTCGCGCATTTGCTCGCTGAGCGTCGGAAGGGTTGATTTCATACTTACCTTTTTGTACGTACTTACTATAAGTTAGTTAGAGTGATAGTGTGCCACAACACCAGACAAACACGAAGGAGTTCCTCATGATCGCGATTACCGGCGCTACCGGCCAGCTTGGCCAACATGTTATCGAAAATCTGCTGAAAACCGTTCCTGCCCATCAGATTGTGGCTATTGTGCGTAATCCGGCAAAAGCCGATGCGCTGATCCAACAAGGTATCACCGTGCGTCAGGCGGATTACACCGACCAGACGGCGTTCACTGAGGCGCTGAAGGGCGTGGAAAAACTGCTGCTGATTTCGTCCAACGAAGTCGGCCAGCGTGAACCGCAGCATAAGAATGTGATCAATGCGGCCAAAACGGCGGGCGTGAAATTTATCGCCTACACCAGCCTGCTGCATGCGGATAAATCACCACTCGGCCTGGCCAATGAACACGTCGCGACCGAGAAAGCGCTGGCAGATTCTGGTATTCCGTTCGCCCTGCTGCGTAACGGCTGGTATACCGAGAACTATCTGGCAAGCGCACCGCCTGCCATTGAACACGGCGTGTTTATCGGCGCTGCCGGCGACGGCAAAATTGCTGCGGCCACCCGCGCGGATTATGCCGCTGCGGCGGCAAAAGTCATCGCAGAAGACGGTCACGCAGGCAACGTCTACGAACTGGCTGGCGACAGCGCGTGGACGCTAAGCGAGCTGGCGGCCGAGCTGAGCAAACAGAGCGGCAAACCGGTGGTTTATCAGAACCTGAACGAAGCAGATTTCGCCGCGGCGCTGAAGGGCGTGGGATTACCCGCAGGTCTGGCAGATATGCTGGCCGACTCTGATACCGGCGCGTCGAAAGGCGGTCTGTTTGACGATAGCCATACGCTGAGCAAACTGATTGGCCGCGCCACTACGCCGCTGGCGGAAAGCGTCAAAAGCATTCTGTAACGGTTAAGCGCAGGTTAATTTTTATGGCATCCCCCTGGGTCATCTCTGATAATCAAAAGATGACCCACGAGGAGGCTCACCGTGCAAGGCGTACCCGAACAGTTCATCGATGAGAGAGACAGCGCGCGCTTTCGCCATCTGGCGCAGGTACCGGGCGTAGAGCTGTATCACGCCCATATCTCTCGCTACGCCTTTGAGCCTCACACTCACGAAGCCTTCGGAATCGGCGCAATTGAAGCCGGTGCCGAGCGCTTTCGCTATCGCGGCACGCAGTACGTCGCCCCTGTCCATTCCGTCGTCACCATGAATCCAGACGAGCTGCATACCGGCGAATCCGCCACGGACGACGGCTGGCGCTATCGCATGGTTTATCTTGAGCCTGATTTACTGGAGGAGGTGACCGGGATTCGCCACTGGTGGTTTAGCGATGTGACGCGCCATGACCCGCAGCGCTCACAGCAACTCTGCCAGCTGATTTATGGCCTGTGGCATACCGACGACCCGCTGGCGCAAAAGGGATTGTTGCTGGATCTGATCGACACCTTTAAGCCGCTGGCTCGCCATGTGCCGATAATTCAGGAAGGCGCGCACCGCTTTGAGCTGGCGCGCGACTATCTGCACGACAATTATATGCATCCGGTGACGCTCGACGAGCTGGCACGCGTGGTGTCGCTGAGTCCGTATCATTTCCAGCGTCAATTCAAGGCGCACTTTCACGTCACGCCGCATCAAATGCTGATGGCGATTCGCCTGTGGCGCGCCAAAGCGTTTCTCACCCACGGCATGCCTGCGGCACAAGTGGCGGCGGCCACCGGACTGACCGATCAATCGCATCTCACCCGCGCGTTTACGCATCGCTACGGCATTACGCCCGTGCGCTATCAAAAACAGGTCGCTCGGCGCTAATGCGCAATCTCATACAATACGCCAGCCGTTGCTCTGCCTACACTGCATGCAGGTTTATAGGTCGTGGAGGGAAAAATGATTAGCGGCGTGCTGTATGCCCTGCTTGCAGGTTTGATGTGGGGACTGATCTTTGTCGGCCCGCTGATCGTCCCGGAATATCCGGCGGTTTTGCAGTCGATGGGGCGCTATCTGGCGTTGGGTTTGATCGCTCTGCCGCTGGCCTGGCTGGGCCGTGGGCGTTTGCGTCAGCTACGCCGTCAAGACTGGATGACCGCGCTGGCGCTGACCATGATGGGAAATCTGATTTATTACGTGTGCCTGGCAAGTGCCATCCAGCGCACCGGCGCGCCGGTGTCGACCATGATTATCGGCACGTTACCCGTGGTAATCCCGGTGTTCGCCAACCTCCTGTATAGCCACCGAGACGGCAAGCTGGCATGGTCAAAAATGCTGCCTGCGCTGGTCTGCATTGCGGCGGGACTGGCGTGCGTGAATATTGCGGAGTTGCGTCATGGACTGGCCGAGATGAGCGCGTGGCGCTACGGTTCAGGCATTGTGCTGGCGTTGATTTCTGTGGTGTGTTGGGCGTGGTATGCCCTGCGTAATGCTCAATGGCTGCGGGAAAACCCAGATAAAAACCCGATGATGTGGGCGACTGCGCAAGCGCTGGTGACGCTGCCCGTTTCGCTGGTGGGTTACCTCGCCGCATGCGGATGGTTAGGGCTTCAGCAGCCGGAGTTTGCCCTGCCGTTTGGGCCGAGGCCGTGGGTGTTTGTGGGGTTAATGGTCGCCATCGCCGTGCTGTGTTCTTGGGTGGGTGCGCTGTGCTGGAACATCGCCAGTCAGAAATTGCCGACGGTGATTTTGGGGCCGCTGATCGTTTTCGAAACGCTCGCCGGATTGCTTTATACCTTCCTGATGCGCGAGAGCGTGCCGCCGCTGTTAACCGCCTGCGGGATTGCGCTGTTGGTGATTGGCGTTGTGATCGCGGTAAAAGCCAAACCGGAAAAACCCACGGTCGTTCCGGTTTCGCTGAGTTGAATCTTGCCCGGCAGCCGTTGCGCCGCCGGGCAAATACTTAGAATGTTTCCCAGTTACCGTCAGAAACCGTTGCCGTCGGCTTGACCTTCGCAGCGAAGGTTTTAACCGGCGCGGCTTTCACAGCCCGACCACGGTTAATTTTAAATACCGCAACCGCTTCGTTCAGACGTGCCGCCTGATCTTCCAGCGCTGCGGCCGCTGCCGCTGACTCTTCAACCAACGAGGAGTTCTGCTGAGTCACGCGATCCATTTCCGCAACCGCCAAACCGACCTGATCGATACCGCGGCTTTGCTCATCAGAGGCGGAAGCGATTTCGCCCATAATGTCGGTCACACGCGTGACGGCACTGACGATTTCAGCCATCGTGCTGCCCGCTTCGTTAACCAGCTGAGAACCTGCGCTGACGCGCTCGCCGGAATCATCAATCAGCGCTTTGATCTCTTTCGCTGCCTGGGCGCTGCGTTGCGCCAGCGTACGGACTTCACCGGCAACCACGGCAAAACCACGTCCCTGCTCGCCTGCACGTGCGGCTTCTACCGCTGCGTTGAGCGCCAGGATATTGGTCTGGAAAGCGATACCGTCGATGACGTTGGTGATCTGCGCAATTTTGCTGGAGCTGGTGGCGATATCATCCATCGTACGCACCACACCTTCCACTACGCTGCCGCCTTTTTTAGCGGTGACAGACGCATCTTTCGCCAGTCGTGACGCCTGACGGGCGTTGTCCGCATTTTGTTTTACGGTCGCGGTCAGCTGTTCCATGCTGGCAGCGGTTTCTTCCAGAGAAGCGGCCTGCTGCTCGGTACGGGAAGAGAGATCGTTGCTGCCTGCAGAAATTTCACCTGCGCCCGTAAAGATAGTATCTGCGCCTTCACGCACGACGCCGACGGTGTTCGCCAGCGCGGTTTGCATTTCCTGCACGTTGCGCCCCAGCACCGCCATTTCGTTCTTACCGTGGGCGTCGATAGGCCGCGTCAGATCGCCTGCGGCAATCGCGCGGATATGGCTAATGACTTCGTCCAGCGGCTTGAGCAGCACGCGACGCATTGCGATCCAACTGGTGATAATCACGCCCACCACCACAATCATAATGGCGGAGAGGATCCACAGGATGCGCTGATAGTCGTTTTCGTTATCCACGATCCCTTTGTCGGTCAGCTTAGCCTGCGCCTCGCGCCATTCGCGATACACTTTTTGCATCGCCTGCTGCTTTTTCTCGGCATTCTGTTTGAACATATCGTCCAGATTGCCCTGCGCCAGCAAGCTGTTCATTTGCGCCAGCGTGGACGAGTAGATGCGATATTGCTCTTCCAGTTGCTTAGCCAGGTTTTCATCCATCCCCGGCGTTTCTGGCAAGGCGTAGTATTTATCGTAATGACCTTGCGCGTTCGCCAGCAGGTTTTTCGCCGTGGCAACCAGCTCGCTGAGCTGTCCGCCGTTGATCTGACTCGCTGCGCTGCTTTGCAGGCGGAGCATGCCGCGGTTAAGGGTAACGCGCGCCTGGTTGAGGCTAATCCACGCGTCGGTAAATTCTGCTACGTTCTTACTGGAAACCTGTGAAACGGTGAAATTGTCTTTGTCATTATTCAGCGCATTTATGAATACGCTTGCAGAGATAATTTGCATGGCACCCAGCACCAGCAACACCGAAACAAGTAGTGTGATAACTTTAATACGCTTAAACATTGTATGCCTTTGTTATATGCAGGATATTGTCTGACGTGTATCTATCGGCAGGCGCGCTGGGTTGTTTAACGCTGTAAATTCTCGAATAACCACACTTTCTGAATTTCTCAAATCCATTCAGCATCTTAATACTTTAAAATAATTTTGTGATAAAGCTCACGTTTTGATGTTTGCCACTAAAGGGTTATAGCCTTCCCTTAAAGATGCATTTAATATGCACCTTATACAATTGATGACGAGGTAACTGCTGATGGCCTTTCGCGACCAACCTTTAGGCGAGCTGGTGCTCTCCATTCCGCGCGCTTCTGCGCTGTTTCGTAAATACGACATGGATTATTGCTGCGGCGGTAAGCAAACGCTGGAACGTGCGGCCCTGCGTAAGGAGTTGGATGTTGACGCAATTGAAGCTGAACTGGCGCAGCTGGCCGAGCAGCCCATCGACAAAGACTGGCGCACGGTCGCGCTTGGCGAAATCATCGATCACATCATCGTGCGCTACCACGATCGCCATCGCGAACAGTTGCCTGAGCTGATTTTGCAGGCGACGAAAGTCGAGCGTGTGCACGCCGATAAAGCCTCTGTACCGCGAGGACTGGCAAAATACCTGACCATGCTGCACGAAGAACTTTTCAGCCACATGATGAAAGAAGAGCAAATCCTGTTCCCGATGATCAAACAGGGAATGGGCAGCCAGGCGATGGGCCCTATCAGCGTGATGGAAAGTGAGCATGATGATGCGGGCGAACTGCTCGAAGTGATTAAGCACACCACCGACAACGTGACGCCGCCCGCCGATGCTTGTACTACCTGGAAAGCGATGTATAACGGCATTAACGAATTGATCGACGATCTGATGGAACACATCAGCCTCGAAAACAACGTCTTATTCCCGCGAGCCCTCGCAGGCGAATAAAAAAAGACGCCCGAGAGCGTCTTGTTGGAAGTCCTTGCTTTAGGCCACCTCGCGTGGCCTTTTTTCGTTAGCGCATACCGGCCATACGTTTCTTACCGATAAACAGCCAGCCGAGACCCAACGCAATGAACCACAGCGGCGTGACCATCAGCGCCTGACGGGTATCATCTTCCAGCGTCAGTAATACCAGCACAAAGACAAAGAACGCCATACATACCCAGCACATCAGTTTGCCAAGCGGCATTTTGTATTTGGATGACGCATGCAGCTGCGGACGCTGTTTGCGGTACACAAGGTACGAGCAAAGAATGATCGTCCAGACAAACATGAACAGTATCGCGGATACCGTGGTGATCATGGTAAACGCACCAATCACGCTCGGATTGACGTACAGCATCACCACACCGCCCAGCAGGCAGATGCAGGAGAAGGTCAGCCCTTTCGCGGGAACCGCACGCTTAGACAGTTTTGCGAATGCGCTTGGGGCAACGCCTTCCTGTGCCAGACCGAACAACATACGGCTGGTGGAAAACACGCCGCTGTTCGCAGAGGACGCCGCAGAGGTCAGTACCACGAAGTTAATCAGGCTTGCCGCAGCGGGCAGTCCCACCAGGACGAACAGCTCGACGAACGGGCTCTTCGTTGGCACCACGGAACCCCATGGCGTCACGGACATAATTACGATCAGCGCAAACACGTAGAACATAATGATGCGAATCGGAATCGAGTTAATCGCGCGTGGCAGGGATTTTTCAGGATCTTTGGTTTCCGCCGCCGTTGTCCCCACCAGCTCGATGCCCACGAAGGCAAACACCGCAATCTGGAAGCCCGCGAAGAATCCGCTCAGGCCTTTCGGGAACCAGCCGCCGTCATTCCACAGATGCGTAAACGACGCCTGAACGCCGGTTGGCGACTGGAAGTGCGTCAGTATCATCACCAGACCCACCACGATGAGGCCAACGATCGCGACGATTTTGATCATCGCGAACCAGAACTCCATCTCCCCGAACATTTTGACGGTCGCAAGGTTAAGGCTCAGCAACAGCACGATCACCGCCAGCGACGCGACCCAGTCTGACAATCCGGGGAACCAAAATTGCGCATACGCGGTAATGGCGACGACATCGGCCATTCCGGTCACGACCCAGCAGAACCAGTAAGTCCAGCCGGTAAAATAGCCCGCCCACGGTCCGAGCAGATCGGAAGCAAAATCGCTAAAAGATTTGTATTCGAGATTCGAGAGCAGCAATTCACCCATTGCTCGCATCACGAAGAAAAGCATAAAACCGATGATCATATAGACGAATATGATGGATGGCCCGGCAAGACTGATGGTTTTACCTGACCCCATAAACAGCCCGGTACCAATGGCACCGCCGATGGCGATAAGCTGAATATGACGGTTTGTGAGATTGCGCCGCAGCGACTGTTCAGACGAAGCCTCTTCATCGGCGACGACTTTAACCTGATCTACCATGTGATTTTCCTGTTGTACCTGTCTGTGTTGTTTAGGCTCTTCTGGCCTTTAATGACGTCAAAACGCGACGATCCCTGATACAAGGACTCGTCGATAGTAGGTAAGAATCGGCAGGATGAATACTGTGAATTAGAGATTATGTTAATAATATGTTTAAAGTGAGTGTCATATCACTTGTACAATGCAAAACAGCTCACAAAAATACACGCAAAGCGTGCATATGCAAAATAAAATGTTGATATCGCTGTAACATTAGGTTTTATCACGCATTTTCCTCTCCCGTAGCGGGAGAGGAAAAGCGCGTCGATTACAGGATTTCCAGCAGCTCGACTTCAAATACCAGGGTGCTGAATGGTGGGATAGATGCACCCGCGCCACGCTCACCGTATGCCAGGTTTTGTGGGATCGTCAGTTCCCATTTAGAACCAACCGGCATCAGGGTCAGCGCTTCGATCCAGCCAGGAATCACGCCGTTAACCGGGAATTCTGCCGGTTCGCCACGCGCAACGGAGCTGTCGAACACGGTGCCGTCGATCAGTTTACCGGTGTAGTGCACGCGAACGTGGTTGGTGCGAGCCGGGATTGCGCCTTCACCCTGAGTAATCACACGGAACTGGAGGCCAGATTCGGTGATATTCACGCCTTCGCGCTCACGGTTTTCTTCAAGATATTTCACGCCGTCAGCAGCCATTTCTTCAAAACGCTCACGACGAACGGCATCAGCACGCTCGTGGATTTCACGCAGTGCGCGATGAACAACGTCTACTGGCACTGCTGGCTGTTTGCCTTCCAGCGCGTCAGCGATACCCGCCACCAGCGCTTCAGGTAACAGTCCTTCCAGGCCGGATTCGCTCAACTGCTGTCCTACCTGCAAACCGATACCGTAGCTTGCCTGCGCTTCGATAGTGTCAAAAGTCGGGGTGGTCATGGGGGTTTCCTTCCATCACATTTAAAGTAGCGGGCAGCATAGCAGCCACGCCCTTACGGGTAAAACTTTGTCTTAAGTTAAGATGACAAACCGCCGCGAAACAGAAACAATAGGGCGTACCAGGATTTTTCCCAAACGTGGGACAGTGAAGGCGGCTTTGCTACGCCATTCAGGCAGTTAGCGAACTATACTTCTGAGAACAGGATATCGACCCGTGGATGACGGGTAAAAAGACGCGGAGCAGGAGGAGAGCCATGCCCGGGCGATTTGAACTGAAACCTAACCTGGCGAAAATCTGGCATGCGCCAGACAATTTTCGCATCATGGACCCGCTGCCGAACCTCCATCGCAGAGGCATCATCATTGCCGCCCTGCTGGTGGTGGTGGGCTTCCTGCTTCCTTCAGGCGATGACAGCGCTACCGCGCCAGCGAGCCGCAACGCGCAGTTGGATATCCAGTCGCAATCACAGCCACAGCGCGATCAGCAGCCCATGCAGACACAGTTGGTGACGCCGTCAAACGATCCCGGTCAAGTCGCGCCGGTAGAACCTGAACCAATCCAGGAGGATCAGCCTCAGGAGCAAGCCGCCGCACCACAGGCACAGCAACCTACGGGTATCGACCAGCAATGGCGTTCGTATCGCGTCGAGCCTGGAAAGACGATGGCGCAACTGTTCCGCGACCACAATTTGCCACCGACGGACGTCTATTCCATGGCGCAGGTAGAAGGGGCAGGTAAACCGCTGAGCAATTTACAAAATGGTCAGATGGTGCAGATCCGCCAGAATGCCAGCGGCGTGGTGACGGGTTTGACGATTGATACCGGAAATGGCGAACAGGTGTTATTCACTCGCCAGACTGACGGGAGTTTTATCCGCGCGAAATAATTCTCCGCCCGGTGACGCAACGTTCACCGGGCCTGGTTTTTTAGGCGGCCTTTTTACTGACTTTATTCACCCACCAAATTCCTGAACACACCAGCACCAGCGCGATGGCATATTTGATATCCAGAATATTTTCGCCAAGGAAAATGGCGGACAGCACCGTGCCAGCGACAGGTATGACAAAGTTGAACGGGGCAATCATGCTGACGCGGTTAACCTTCAGCAGCATACTCCACAGCGCAAAAGCGACGGAAGATAAGAGCGTCAGGTAACCCAGGATTGCGACGGCCTCCATGCTGTGCACTTCCAGCGTCCCGCCCGTCGAATAGCCGCCAACTACCAGCACCAGTCCGCCAATCGCCAGCTGCCAGCCGGTCATCACAGTGGGATCGACCGTTTGAGAGATACGCTTCCCGTACAACGTGGCGGCAGAGAGGATAAAGGCAGCCAGAACCACAAAACCATCGCCTTGCCAGACAAAACTAAAGTCCATCAGCCCACTGTTGAAATTCACCAGCATCACACCCGCGAACCCCAGAATACAGCCAATGGTTTTGTTATAGCTGAGCTTGTCGTTTTGATAGATAAAGTGCGCCAGCAGGACGCTGAAAAAGGTCCCGGTGGCGTTCATGATCGAACCTTTCACGCCCGTGGTATACGCAAGGCCAATATAAAAGAACGTGTACTGTATCGTGGTTTGCGTCAGTCCCAGCAGAGAGAGCTGCCCAAACTGTCGCGGGGTGAGTCTGGCGATGGGTTTACGCTGGGCGAGCGCAAAGATCAGCAGTAACAGCCCTGCGAAGAGAAAACGATAACCGGCAAATACCACTTTAGACGGGATATCATCGGTGGCTATCTGGAAGAGTTCATAACCGCTTTTGATTGCCGGATAAGAGCTACCCCACAGCAGACAACATAACGTCGCGCAGGCGTAAGCAACATTTTTACGGGCAAAAACGGGCACAGGCGGAGCGGAGTTCATGGCAAATCTCAAAAATAAAATGACGTTTCAATTCATTATCAGAGATTGCGGCAGCAATTGCTACCCTACAGGGAGAGTTGTGAGAGGTGCAGTGAGACAAAAAGCAAAACGCCGGCACAAGGCCGGCGCTTTTACGCTAACTCAGTAATAAATTACTCAGCTACAACGTTTACTACCAGTTTAGCGAACACTTCGCTGTGAACCTGGAAGTCCACTTCGTGCTCACCAGTGGTACGCAGAACGCCGTTCGGCATGCGAACTTCGCTCTTAGCCACGTCAACGCCAGCTGCAGTTACAGCGTCAGCGATGTCGCGAGTACCGATAGAACCGAACAGTTTACCTTCGTCGCCAGATTTAGACGCGATAGTAACGGTGCCCAGTGCGTTGATTGCTTCAGCGCGAGCGTTAGCAGCCGCCAGAACGTCAGCCAGTTTGGCTTCCAGTTCAGCACGACGTGCTTCGAAAAACTCTACGTTTTTCTTAGTAGCAGGAACAGCTTTACCCTGTGGAACCAGGAAGTTACGAGCGTAGCCCGCTTTAACGTTAACCTGATCACCCAGGCTGCCCAGGTTTGCTACTTTATCAAGCAGAATAACTTGCATTACCTTATCCTCTTAAAGTCGTATTAATGGACTGTGCCCGATTACTGATGACGATCAGTGTACGGCAGCAGAGACAGGTAGCGAGCGCGTTTGATAGCGCGAGCCAGCTGACGCTGATATTTTGCACGAGTACCGGTGATACGGCTTGGGACAATCTTACCGCTTTCGGTGATGTAGTTTTTCAGCGTTGCGATATCTTTATAGTCGATCTCTTGAACGCCTTCCGCGGTGAAACGGCAGAACTTGCGACGACGGAAATAACGTGCCATATGGCTAGTCTCCAGAATCTATCAAATCAATCTGCTCGGCATGCAGAACCATTTTGCTCAGACCGTTCTTTGCCTTGTGGCAAGAAATGAACCCCTGAACGGTTACTGCGCTACCGACCGTTATACTGTGAGTAATGGCCTGGTTTTCGTGTCCGCTAATAATAACGGGCATTTGGCACCATGCCTGCCGGTGAAACCCGGCTTCCTCCTGCACAGAACGATGCTCAAGCACGAACTGGCAATGAGGAATTCCTGATGGGCTGACCTTACGAAGGGGGGTCCTGCACACGGTACCGGACAACACCAGACGGTTGGTCATCAGAAATTACTCTTCAGAATCCCCAGCATCAGAATCATCTGCGGTTTCGTTTGCGAAATCATCGCGACGCTCACGGCGCTCGTCTTTCGCTTTAACCATCGGAGATGCTTCAGTAACTGCGTTTTTAGTACGCATTACCATGCTGCGGATAACGGCGTCGTTAAAGCGGAAGTTAGTTTCCAGCTCATCGATCGCTTCCTGCGGAGCTTCAACGTTCAGCAGAACGTAGTGAGCTTTGTGCAGTTTGTTGATCGGATAAGCCAGCTGACGGCGACCCCAGTCTTCCAGACGGTGGATCGTGCCTTCTGCTGCAGTGATTGCACCAGTGTAGCGTTCGATCATACCCGGAACCTGTTCGCTCTGGTCAGGATGGACCATAAAAACGATTTCGTAATGACGCATCGAATTGCTCCTTACGGATTATTCAGCCTCCTGTCTGGGTCAGCCGAGGCCCATGGAGGCAAGGAACGTTGTTAAAGGTCGGCTGAAAAATTGACGCGCCATTCTAATTGCGAACCCCCATAAACTCAAGCTGAATGCACAAATAATTCGCACAAAGCGCAAAGCCAGTCTAAGTGGATGATTTAAAATTAATCACATTCGAAAGCGCCATTTTTTTGAACAACAGCATCAGAAATGGTCGCGATTGCCCGCCAGATAAGCGATTACACTTTAATCAGACCCCATCCAGACACGACAGGAGAGGCCAATAACCGCAAACAGTACGTCGTCGT
The DNA here is from genome assembly GCF_000016325.1 of Enterobacter sp. 638. Taxonomy (NCBI): domain Bacteria; kingdom Pseudomonadati; phylum Pseudomonadota; class Gammaproteobacteria; order Enterobacterales; family Enterobacteriaceae; genus Enterobacter; species Enterobacter sp. 638. The sequence continues at coordinate 424,568 of NC_009436.1, read as the reverse complement.
GGAGTACCGATCATGAAAAACATCGTAATCGTCATTTTGGCTGCGCTTGTGCTGAGTACAAACGCAATGGCAGCCATCAAGATAGACGGCCAACAGGCCAAAAATATGGATGATGTGCACAGCTTAGGCGTGATTTATATCAATCATAATTTCGCCACTGAAAGTGAAGCAGATCAGGCGCTTAATGAAGAGACCGATGCGCAGGGCGCAGCCTATTACCATGTGGCTTTAACGCGCGAACCCGGCAGCAACGGCAATATGCATGCAAGCGCAGATATCTACCGATAAGACTTGAACGTTAGCACCAGGAAAGCCAAAAACGAAAACATAATCCTAGTTTGACTTGCCCCCTGCCCGGGGGGCTTTTTTTATCCGCACCTGGTGTAAAACTTGGGTTTACAGGTGCTGGCGAAAGAACGCAACCGTGGCATCCAGCGCCATTGGCGTGATGCGATGCTTAACACCCGCTTCCCACAAACACGTTAGATTTTTATCCAGTCCATCGCGTATTAAGGCTTGCTGCAAACGGAACGTCTCGCCAGCAGGCACGACGTCATCCGCTTCACCATGCCAGAGCAGCAATGGGCGATCGGCCAGACGCGGCAGCGCATGCGTGACCTCCCAGTCCGCGAGTGGAGAAACGCTTGCGTCAATATCGCCCGTCGGCGGGAAAAGCGTGTGAGCAAGCGTGGTGAAATAGCCCGACCCCATCAGGCTCGCGACGCATTTCACTTCCGGGTAACGTGTCATGATCCCCAACACCGTCATGCCGCCCATTGAACCTCCTGCTACGGCTAGTCGGTCATCAGCCACCCATCCCGCCTGATATAACGCATCTCGTAATCCGCTAAACTCCACCAAATTGCCGTGCAGAATGGGCCAGAACTGGCCCAGTCGCGCCTGTTCATCACCTGAAAATCGCGCGCCATGATCGGGGGCATCAGGCATCACGACACGAAAGCCCGCCTGCGCCAGTGCCACGGCAAAATAGCTGTACACCAGTTTTGATGACGTAAAGCCATGATAAAAAATAACAACCGGCAACGGCTGCTCACGCATTCCCGCCGGAAAAGCGTGTAGAATTTCGTGTTCGCCAAGCCGCTGCGTTGTAAGTTCAATCATGGTCGATCCTCTTGTCTGATGGGTGATTCATAATGTTGAGAACTGGATTACGCTTTCACGACATTTTCATTCGAAATTTACGTCACAGATAACAGTTTGGGAACATTCCCCCAAAAGGAAATTCGCAGACATCTACACTATGACTATCAGGAAACGAGATATGGTTATGCGCAGGTTCGCTGCTTTATTGCTGGTGTCGCTATTAATGGGCTGTAGCGCGTTGCAAGGCACGCCACAACCCGCTCCCGCGGCCACCGATCATCCTCAGGAAATTCGCCGTAATCAGACCGAAGGATTACAACGACTGGGTACCGTCAGTGCATTAGTTCGCGGTTCACCGGCGGATGCAGAGGATGAAATAAAAGCCAAAGCTGTCGCTACGAAAGCAGATTATTACGTCATCGTTATGATTGATGAAACAATCATAACGGGACAGTGGTACTCACAAGCCATTTTGTACCGCAAATAACTGTCAGCATTTAAACGACATTTACACTGCTTTGCGTCCATAGACGTTTTCCTGTCCACAATAAACTCCATGCCTGTGACAAAGGAAGTGAGTTTATTTGCGAAGGATTGCCCGGCGGATACCGGAGAAATGTGAAATGGAGCTGACAATGAAACGATCTCTTGCTTTGACCTCACTGCTGCTCTCAGCTGGGCTGATGAGCACCACCGCGCAGTCAGCGGAATTTGCCAGTGCGGATTGCGTCACAGGCTTAAATGAAATTGGTCTGATCTCCGTGACTAATATTTCAGGGAGCCCGCAAGATGTTGAACGTGTGATTGCCTTAAAAGCGGATGAACAAGGTGCTTCGTGGTATCGCATCGTCCAGATGCAGGAGGACCGACATGCCGATCAGTGGCGAGTGCAAGCCATTCTCTACGCCTGAAACGCTCCCAAAAAAGCCACTTAATTTTAGTGGCTTTTCTATTTTTACAAATCGTTTATCCTGACTGTTACTCATTCATCACATCAATGTAACATTTTGTTACATAAGTTTGGTAAATGTTATCCCCGCTCTGCCGTTGAACTGCCATACCTTTTCGACAATGAGCAATTTATGATCAATTTTTTCCGCCGTTCTGGTTTGGGCACCAAGCTTTCGCTGCTTACCGGTACGAGCGTTGCTACGCTCTTCCTGTTATTTACCTTTCTCCTGAGTCAAAAAGCCAGCCAACAGCTCGAAGCCCTTGCTGTGGAAGATCTGCATAACCAGTCCACGGGCGTGGTGGATATGGTCGAGATGTTCAACACCAGCCTTAGCGAAGAAGTCGAGAATTACACCAAACTCTTCGGCACATTTCTGCCCCAACCGCTGAGCAGCGATGCCAGCCAAATGCGTACCATTAACGGGCAAGATGCACCTTTGCTGAAAGGGGGTGAAACTGAACTCCACGAAAACAATACCTTTTCTGATGATTTCCTGAACCGTACCGGCGCGATTTCAACCCTGTTTGTCCGCAGCGGGAATGACTTTATTCGTGTGGCGACGTCACTGCGCAAAGAAAACGGTGAACGCGCCATCGGCACCGTGCTGGATAATTCCAGCGCCGCGTTTGGCTCCGTGAGCAAAGGCGAAGTCTATCGCGGTCTGGCATTGCTGTTTGGCAAGCGCTACATCACCCAGTATCAGCCGGTTAAAGATGCGAGCGGCCAGGTGATTGCGATCGTTTTTGTCGGCGTGGATATCACCCGTTCCTGGAACGTGATGCGTGAAAAGATCCTCAATCGCCGCCTCGGCGACAGCGGTCATTTCTATGTGTTAGATCGCGGCAACGGCAAAACGCGCGGGCAATACCTGTTCCACTCCAGCGAAGAAGGAAAATTGCCGAAGTGGGATAACGAGATTCAGCAGCAGCTTCTGAGCGGAAAATCCGGCACTCTGGAACGTCAAAGCGACGATGGCCGTACGCTTAAAATGGCGTATACGCCGTTGCCAGGCTGGAACTGGACAATCATCGGTGAAGTGGACAAATCCGTGTTGCTGGGCAACGTCAACGCCATGCGCGATCGCTTCCTGCTGGCGGGAATCGTGATCTCCGCCCTGTTCGCTGCGCTGTTTGTCGTGATTATCCGTCGCTGGTTAACCCGTCCACTGCGCGACGTTATCGATTTAGCTCGTCAATACGCAGCGGGCGATCTTCGGGCGGAACTGCCCGTCACTCGCCAGGATGAAGTGGGCCAGTTAATTGGCGCGATTAACGGCATTGGCGCCGGATTGCAGCAGATCGTTCAGCAGGTTCGCGAAGCGGCAGGTGAAATCCGCCAGGGGACTAACGCACTGGCTTCCGATACCGGTGAAATCTCTGAGCAGATTAATAAACAAGCGAGCAGCGTTGAAGAAACGTCGGCGAGTATGGAGCAACTTGCAGCGACTGTGCAGCAAAATGCGGCGAACATGGAGCAAACTCAGCAGTTGGTTGGTGAGACCTCACGCGCCGTGCATCACGGCGGTGAAACCGTCGGAAACGCGGTCGCGACGATGGATGATATCCGCGACGCATCGAAACGTATCGAAGACATCACCCGCGTGATTGAGTCCATCGCGTTTCAGACCAATATCCTGGCGCTGAACGCCGCGGTGGAAGCTGCGCGTGCAGGTGAGCATGGCAAAGGTTTTGCCGTTGTCGCCCAGGAAGTGCGTGCGCTGGCTGCCCGCAGTGCCAATGCGGTGAAAGAAATCGAGCAGTTGATCGGCGATACGCTGAAGAAAGTGAGCGAAGGCCACCAGCTTTCCGAGCAAACCCAGCACGCGATGGCGTCGATCATTACGCATATCGATAACATCAACCAGTTGGTGACCGAGATTAACCACGCGTCGCATGAGCAATCTGCGGGGATACATCAGGTCAACCTGGCGATGACCCACATTGGCGAAGCGTCGCATATCAACGCCGATCGCGTTTCTCGCAGCGAGCAAACTGCACAAACGCTGCGCGAGAAGGGATCGCATCTGGCTGAAGTGGTCAGCATTTTCCGCTTAAAACACTAAACCACCCGCCCCGTGGCGCGCAGCAGTAGGTCATTTTTGACCTGCTCGCTCAGCACCAGGCTGCCACGGGCATCCAGCATCATGCGGCACCACGCCTGCGCCACCGGAGGCGATGCGTGCCGCAGCATTTGTGCACCTGCGCCCAATAAAAATATCAGCTGGGTGATCTCCCGCCCCTGCGACTCCTGAGGCTTACGCAGCTTCTGCTGCAGCTGCCGCCAGCTGCGATCAAAATGTCGGTCCTGGCCTTTGACCTGGGCAAAATCCTCCTGTAGTACGTCGAGAATGGCAGGTTGCTTCGCCAGGACGCGCAAAACGTCCAGGCACATAATGTTGCCCGACCCTTCCCAGATGCTGTTCACCGGCATTTCGCGGTAAAGACGCGGCAATTCACTCTCTTCGCAATAGCCTGCGCCGCCCAATACTTCCATCGCCTCCGCCACAAAGGGGATTCCCGCTTTGCAGACGCTGTATTTCGCGGCAGGCGTAAAGAGCCGCGCCCAAGCGGTTTCCTTCGGGTCTTGGCGCTGATCCCAGGCGCGCGCCAAGCGGAACAGCAGCGCGGTTTGCCCTTCAAGCTGCAACGCCATGCGACTCAGCACTTCGCGCATCAGCGGCTGATCCACCAGATTTTTGCCAAACGTCTGGCGCTGGTGAGCGTGGTACAGCGCAACAGAAAGCGCACGGCGCATCAGCCCGTGGCTGCCCAACGCGCAGTCAACGCGCGTCAGTCCACCCATTTTGAGGATCTGACGCACGCCTTCGCCCTCCTCCCCCAAAATCCAGCCAGAAGCCTCCATGAACTCCGCTTCGCTGCTGGCGTTGGAGCGATTGCCGAGCTTATCTTTCAGGCGTTCCAGCCGCACGGCGTTGCGCTGCCCGTCAGGTAATATGCGCGGGACGAAAAAGCATGAAAGCCCCCCTTTTGCTTGCGCCAGCACCAGATGTGCATCGCTCTGAGGCACGGAGTAAAACCATTTATGTCCCACCAGCCGATAGCTGCCGTCGCTGCATTTTTCGGCGCGCGTGGTGTTGCTCAGGACATCCGATCCGCCCTGTTTTTCGGTCATTCCCATCCCGATCAGAAGTCCGCGTTTTTGCCCGCCAGGCGCGATATGCGGATCGTAACGATCGCTCATCAGCGGCGTCAGCCAGTCGTGAAAAGGTTTAGGGAGGGATTGCTGTAATAATGGCGTCGCGGCAAACGTCATGGTCACCGGGCAAAGCGTACCGGCTTCCACCTGCGCATGGAGAATGAATCGTGCCGCGCGCGCGACAAACGATCCCCTCCGGGCCTGATCTTCCCACGCCAGATTATGGACCCGATTCGCACACAGCCCCTGCATGAGCAAATGCCACGCCGGATGAAACCGTACATCGTCCAGCCGCTCGCCCGCAGCGTTATAGCGTAAAAGTTCAGGGGGATTTGCGTTAGCAAGCCTGCCTAGCTCCAGCGATTCCGCCGTGCCCAACTGCTGGCCGATACTGGCGAGCAACTCTATGTCCCACTCCGCCCCCTCGCGGATGACGGCGTCGCGTAGCGCGCAATCGGAAAGAAACAGATTACTGTTGGAAAGGGGTAACGGCTGATTAAAAACGGTATGTGTCTGCCAGTGCATGGTGCGTCCCTCCTTCAATGGCAATGAAGGTCATTATGGACAACGACCGCGGAAGCTGCATGGGAGTCGGGTCACAAGGCAGCGATCTTGCTGAGATCATTCGTGAAACAGGTCACACAATATAAGAATAAACTATTTCACTCTGGTCATTCTGTTGAATAATTTATTCTCACCTTCCAGAAGAGAATCATTATGCAATCTTCCCAACGTGCGCCGGATGCGCATAAGCGCGCTTTAGTTGCAGGCTCTATTGGTAACTTTATCGAATGGTATGAGTTTGCGGTGTATGGCTTTATGGCCACCGTTATTGCGAAAAACTTCTTCCAGCTTGAAGGTGAAGCAGGAACGACCAGCCTCATTCTGACCTACGCTTCGTTCGCGATTGCGTTTTTCTTCCGCCCGTTGGGCGCGGTGGTGTTCGGGCGAATAGGCGACCGCATTGGGCGTAAACCCACGTTGATCATTGTGCTGGTGCTGATGACCCTCGCGACGGCGGCGATCGGTATCGTGCCGGTCTATGCCAGTATTGGCATTGCCGCGCCGCTTCTCATCACCGGACTGCGCATTTTACAGGGGCTGTTTGCGGGCGGTGAATACGGCGGTGCAGTATCGCTGATGACCGAGTTCGCCCCGCGCGGCAAACGCGGTCTTTACGGTGCGTGGCAGTCCTTTACCGTCGCGCTTGGCCTGCTGGCCGGTGCGGGGATTGTGGCGCTGCTTTCTGCCGTCCTCACGCCCGAAGCGTTGCACGACTGGGGCTGGCGCATTCCGTTCTTCCTCGCGCTGCCGATGGGCGTGGTCGCGCTTTGGCTGAGGGTCAGCATGGAAGAGACGCCAAGCTTTGTGAAGCAGCAGGAAAAACCGGTCGTTGCGCAGGCGCAGGCCGGTGCGGCGCTCAAGGCCATCGTGATGGGGATAGGACGCGTGATGGTGTGGTCGGCTGCGGGTTATACCTATCTTGTCATTATGCCCACATATTTACAGTCAGCGCTGCACACCGGCTTTAACCAGGCGCTGCTGATTGCCGTGATCTCGAATGTCGGATTTGCGCTGACCATTATTCCATCGGGGATATTGAGCGACCGAATCGGTCGTCGCACGGTGATGCTGATCGCCACTGGGCTATTGCTGGTTCTGGCGCTACCGCTGCTAAAAGTGTTGCAGGCAGAGTCCACCACGCTGGCGATTAAAGCTATTGTCGTCCTGATTGCAGGCGGCTTGGTGGGAATGCTGGCAGGGCCAGGGCCGGCGATGCTGTCGGAGATGTTCCCGACGCGCGTGCGTTACACAGGGCTTGGGCTGGCGTATTCGTTGTCGAACGCGATTTTCTCAGGCTGTGCGGGCTTAATCATTACAGGCTTGATCAAACAGACGGGTAATCTGGATATTCCGGCGTACTACGTGATGGCGACAGCGGTGGTCAGTATGGCGGCGCTAATGACGCTTAATAAAGATGACCATTTGCGGTCGTTAGAGGAGTAAGGTTGCCACTGTCTGGCGCTCTAACCCACGGAAAAAAATAAGGCCGTCCTGAGGACGGCCTTACTGTTTATTTGGTGCGCTGACGAACCGCTTCAAACAGGCAAATACCGGTCGCAACAGAGACGTTCAGAGATGACACGCTACCCGCCATCGGGATGCTGATCAGCTCATCGCAATGTTCGCGAGTCAGACGACGCATACCTTCGCCTTCTGCGCCCATCACCAGTGCCAGACGGCCAGTCATTTTACTCTGGTAAACGGTATGATCGGCTTCACCCGCCGTACCGACGATCCAGATATTCTCTTCCTGAAGCTGACGCATAGTGCGCGCCAGATTGGTCACGCGGATCAACGGAACGTTTTCCGCTGCGCCACAAGCCACTTTCTTCGCCGTTGCATTCAGTTGCGCCGCACGATCGCGTGGAACGATCACCGCATGCACACCTGCTGCATCGGCACTGCGCAAACACGCGCCGAGGTTGTGTGGATCGGTCACGCCATCGAGGATCAGGAAGAACGGGTTATCCAACTGGGCAATCAAGTCCGGCAGATCGTTTTCCTGGTACTGACGACCCGGTTTCGCACGGGCAATAATCCCCTGATGGACCGCACCTTCACTTTTCTCGTCGAGGAACTGACGGCTAGCCAGCTGAATTACTACGCCCTGAGCTTCCAGCGCATGGATCAGCGGGAGCAGACGTTTGTCCTCACGGCCTTTCAGAATAAACACTTCCTGAAAACGCTCTGGAGCGCGCTCCAGCAGGGCCTGCACCGCGTGGATGCCGTAAATCATTTCACTCATTGATGGACTCGTCTTTCACTCTGTTAACGGATCACCCTCACCCCGACCCTCTCCCACAGGGAGAAGGAGGAAAATGCTCCCCATGGGAGGGGTGAGGGAAAAAATTACTCAGCGATTTTTTTCTTCGCTGCGCGTTTTGCTTTGGTGGCAGCGGCTATTTTTTGCGTTTTAGCCGACGGTTTTTTCGCGCCTTTTTCCGCTTTCTCAGCTTTCGCTTTTGGGGATTGTGGGGCTTTTGGCTGTTTCGGTGCCGCTTTGCCTTTGTCACCCCGGAAAGCGCTGTCTGGCTCGAAGTTCACCTTTTTGCCTGCCTGACGACGTTTGCCGTTGCTCTTACCGCCAGACCCTTTTTTCGCACTTTCACGCGCGGTTTTACCCACATTACGCGGCGCGCGTTCACTGGAAATCAGGCTGAAATCAATCTTACGCTCGTCCATATTCACGGCTTCAACGCGCACTTCTACGCGATCGCCCAGACGATACGTTTGACCGCCGGACTCACCGGTCAGGCGTTGCCCCACCTGATCGTAACGATAGTAATCGTTGTCCAGCGAGGAAACGTGCACCAGACCATCGATGAACAGCTCATTGAGACGGACGAAGAAACCAAAACCGGTCACGCTGGCAATCACGCCTTTAAAGACGTTGCCCACCTGATCCAGCATAAAGTCACACTTCAGCCAGTCCGCAACATCACGCGTGGCTTCATCGGCGCGACGTTCCGCCATAGAACAGTGCTGACCTAACTGCAGCACCTCTTCCATCGAATAATGGTAGCCGCCGGTTTCAGTGGTATTGCCCTTATGCCCCTGCTCTTGCGCTACCAGATATTTAATGGCGCGGTGCAGTGACAGATCCGGATAACGACGGATCGGCGAGGTAAAGTGCGCGTAAGACTGCAGCGCCAGACCAAAGTGACCACGGTTTTCTGGATCGTAAATCGCCTGTTTCATCGAACGCAGCAGCATGGTTTGCAGCATTTCTGCGTCAGGACGATCGGCGATTGCAGTCAACAGTTCGGCGTAATCACGCGGCTCTGGCTTGCTGCCGCCCGGCAGTTCAAGACCCAGCTCCGCCAGAACAGAACGGAAAGAGGTGATGGCTTCGGTCGTCGGCTTATCGTGGATACGGAACAGCGCAGGCTCTTTGGCTTTCTCAACGAAACGCGCCGCCGAGATGTTGGCTAAAATCATGCACTCTTCGATAAGCTTGTGCGCATCGTTACGCTGGGTCTGCTCGATACGTTCGATACGGCGCTCAGCGTTAAAGATGAACTTGGCTTCTTCACTCTCAAAGGAGATCCCGCCACGCTCTTCGCGCGCTTGCTCCAGCGTTTTGTAGAGGTTGTGCAGCTCTTCGATGTGTTTAACCAGCGGCGCATATTGCTCGCGCAATTCCTGATCGCCCTGCAGCATATGCCAGACTTTGGTATAGGTCAGACGGGCATGCGAGCTCATCACCGCTTCATAGAATTTGTAGCCGGTTAAGCGCCCTTTGGTAGAGATGGTCATTTCGCAGACCATACACAACCTGTCAACCTGCGGGTTCAGAGAACACAGGCCGTTGGAGAGCACTTCTGGCAGCATCGGTACGACCTGCGACGGGAAGTACACCGATGTACCGCGACTGCGCGCTTCGGCGTCGAGCGGCGTGTTAGGGCGAACATAATAGCTGACGTCAGCAATCGCCACCCACAAACGCCAGCCGCCGCCGCGTTTCTTCTCGCAGAACACGGCGTCATCGAAGTCACGCGCGTCTTCGCCATCGATAGTCACCAGCGGCAAATCACGCAAGTCCACGCGACCGACTTTGGCTTCTTCCGGCACCTGTTCGTTCAGATCTTTGACCTGTTCTTCAACCGCGTGCGGCCAGACGTAAGGGATTTCATGCGTACGCAGCGCCATGTCCACAGCCATGCTGGTACCCATGTTATCGCCCAGCACTTCAACGATTTTACCGATCGCTTTGGTACGACGGGTTGGGCGTTGGGTGAGTTCAACCACCACCACAAAGCCCATTCGCGCGCCCATTACCTCTTCCGGTGGGATCAGGATGTCGAAGCTCATACGGCTGTCGTCCGGCACCACAAAGCCCACGCCGGCATCGGTAAAGTAACGACCGACAATCTGGCTGTTTTTAGGTACCAGCACACGCACCACGCGCGCTTCACGACGGCCTTTACGATCGGCCCCCAGCGGCTGCGCCAAAATCTGGTCGCCATGGATGCACATTTTCATCTGTTCAGATGACAGGTACAGATCGTCTTTACGCCCTTCGACGCGCAGGAAACCGTAACCATCGCGGTGACCGATAACGATGCCTTTCAGCAGGTCCAGACGTTCTGGCAACGCATAGCACTGACGACGGGTAAAGACCAACTGACCGTCACGCTCCATGGCGCGCAGGCGGCGGCGAAGGGCTTCAATTTGCTCTTCACCTTCAATATTTAATTCAACGGCAAGTTCTTCACGATTGGCGGGTTTTTCGCGCTTGGTTAAGTGTTCGATGATGAACTCGCGGCTTGGGATAGGATTCGCGTACTTTTCTGCTTCGCGGTCCTGGAAAGGATCATGTGACATAGCGGTTCCTCCGTTGTCAGCTCCGGCGAAAATTTTCTTCATTCCACCAGCAATAATTTATACAGCGGTTGATTCTCTTCAACCAAATCGGCCAGCGTGTAGTTATCCAGTTCCATAAGGAAACTTTGCACAGCCTTAGAAAGTGCCTGTTTGAGGCGGCATGCGGGGGTGATGTGGCAAAAATCGCTGCTGCAATTCACCAGAGACAGCGGCTCCAGTTCACGCACCACGTCCCCTACACGAATACTCTGTGCGGGTTTACCGAGACGAATTCCCCCGTTTTTCCCGCGGACGGCAGTCACGTATCCCGCACGGCTAAGTTGATTGATTATTTTGACCATATGATTACGGGACACGCCGTAGACCTCTGTAACCTGAGAGATACTGGTCATCTGCCCTTGTGGCAACGACGCCATGTAAATCAGCGCACGTAAGCCGTAATCGGTGAAACTCGTTAACTGCACATCAACCTCAGGAAAAGGGAAAAACGCGGTTTAACCGCAGAGATATTCAATAATGATGATAAACCAGCCAGATAGTTAACGGCGAATTTATTTAAACGGAAAGGGGTAAAAGCGGAAACAGAGGGCAAAAACCAGATGGAACGGCGTTTATCCGGCCTACGGATCGCTCCGTAGGCCAGCAGTCACGAAATTATGCGTCGAACGGGTCGCGCAGAATCATCGTTTCACTACGGTCAGGGCCGGTAGAGATAATATCGATCGGCACTTCAGTCAGTTCTTCAATACGCTTGATGTAATCCAGCGCCGCCTGCGGCAGGCCGCTACGCGCTTTCACGCCAAAGGTGGTTTCTGACCAGCCTGGCATGGTTTCGTAGATTGGCTCGATGCCTTCCCAGTCGTCAGCGGCCAGCGGAGTAGTTGTCACTTCGCGTCCATCTGGCATACGGTAACCGATGCACAGTTTCACTTCTTTCAGGCCGTCCAGCACGTCCAGCTTGGTCAGGCAGAAGCCAGACAGGGAGTTGATCTGCACGGCACGACGCACGGCGACCACATCCAGCCAGCCGGTACGACGACGACGACCGGTAGTCGCGCCAAACTCGTTGCCTTGCTTGCACAGGAACTCGCCGATGTCATCAAACAGCTCAGTCGGGAACGGACCTGCACCCACGCGAGTGGAGTAAGCTTTGATGATACCCAGAACGTAATCCACATAACGCGGGCCCAGGCCGGAGCCGGTCGCCACGCCACCCGCGGTGGTGTTAGAGGAGGTCACGTACGGATAGGTACCGTGGTCGATATCCAACAGTGTACCCTGAGCGCCTTCGAACATGACGAAATCGCCACGCTTGCGCGCCTGGTCCAGCAGATCGGACACATCCACAACCATACCGGTCAGGATATCCGCTACCGCCATGACATCATCCAGCACTTTCTGGTAGTCAACAGCGTCAGCTTTGTAGAAGTTCACCAGCTGGAAGTTGTGATATTCCATCACTTCTTTCAGTTTGTCAGCGAAGGTGGCTTTGTCGAACAGGTCGCCAACGCGCAGACCGCGGCGAGCAACTTTATCTTCATAAGCAGGGCCGATACCACGGCCAGTGGTGCCGATAGCTTTTGCGCCGCGCGCTTTTTCACGCGCCACATCCAGCGCCACGTGATAGTCGAGGATCAGCGGGCAAGCTTCGGAGAGCAGCAGACGCTCACGAACCGGGATACCACGGTCTTCCAGGCCTTTCATCTCTTTCATCAGCGCAGCAGGAGACAGCACAACACCGTTACCGATGATGCTGGTCACATTGTCGCGAAGAATACCTGATGGAATGAGATGGAGGACGGTTTTTTCACCGTTGATTACGAGAGTATGGCCCGCGTTGTGGCCACCCTGATAGCGTACAACATATTTAGCACGTTCAGTCAGAAGATCAACGATCTTCCCTTTACCTTCGTCACCCCATTGGGTGCCCAGTACGACAACGTTGTTACCCATTTTAAAAATCACCGATTGCTTAAAAATGGATTCTACCACCGCTTTTTCAGATATACAGCACTTTTTGCCCGCAATATAAGGCAAATCCGACCACTTTTTGATCAGCCAATCGTTTTCCTCAACATGTAGTAGATAACGATACCGGCAACCACAAGACCCCCTCCAAAACGACGCAAAATATTATCCGGCAGTTGGCTCATGGTGGCAATCATGCGTCGCCAGGCACGCGGATAAAGCATCGGTCCCAGGCCTTCCAGCACCAAAACTAACGCCAGTGCCAACAGGATGGTTGAATTCATTTTGGATCCTTATAAAAGAAAACCACCGCCTCGGAAGAGAGCGGTGGTTTGATCACTCAAACGGCGTTGAGTTTATCGCGTGGCGTTGCCTGGCGTCTTCATATAACGGAAGAAATCGCTATCCGGGCTGAGCACCATCACATCCTGGTTGCTCTGGAAGCTGTTTTCATAAGCACGCAGGCTACGGATAAAGGCATAGAAATCCGGATCCTGACTGAATGCATCAGCAAACAGTTTCGCGGCTTCTGCATCGCCTTCACCGCGCATAATGCGGCCCTGACGTTCAGATTCTGCCAGCGTTTTCGTTACTTCATAATCGGCAGTGGCGCGCAGCTTTTCAGCTTCTTCCTGACCTTGTGAACGGTGGCGACGGGCAACCGCTTCACGCTCAGCGCGCATACGGTTGTAGATCGCTTCGGACACTTCGGCAGGCAGGTTGATCTGCTTAATACGCACGTCAACGACTTCGATACCCAACGCAGCCATACTGTTCGGGTTGATCACCGGCGCTTTGCCGTTAGTCTCGGTCTGAACACGTTCAGCTGCTTTCGCAATCGCATCATCTGCGGCTGGCGTTGCGACTTCGTCTTCGGTACCCGCAGAACCGGAGTTCAGCGCATCACGGACTTCAATCGTCAGACGACCACGAGAATCGGTGACGATATCTTTCACATCCAGACGACCAATTTCAGAACGCAAACGGTCAGAGAACTTACGTTTTAGCAGCACTTCCGCCTGAGAGACGTCACCGCCGCCCGTTGCCAGATAGTAGCGGCTAAAATCGCTGATACGCCATTTGATGTAGGAATCGACGATCAGGTCTTTTTTCTCTTTGGTCACGAAACGGTCGGCCTGGTTATCCATGGTCTGGATACGGGCATCGAGCATTTTCACTGATTCGATCATCGGGAGCTTGAAGTGCAGACCCGGCTCGAAAACCAGCGGTTTGTTTTCATCGTCACGCAGAACTTTGCCGAAGCGCATGGTGATACCGCGTTCGCCCTCTTTCACTACAAAGATTGAGGCATAAAGCACTACCAGCACGATGATAATTATCGCAATAACTGACTTACGCATCGTTATTCCCCCTGACGCTGGCTGTCGTTACGCTGCGCGTTAGCGCGACGTTGGTCCATGATGTCACCATCGGTTGAAGACGACGTGTTTTTGGCGTTAGAGTTGCTCCCGGACGCAGGAGGCAGGCGCAGCAGATTGTTGGCTCCGCTGTTATCCTGTTTCGCGCCAGAGGCACTACCGCCTTTCAGCATCTGGTCCAGCGGCAGAACCATCAGGTTGCCACCTTTGCTGTCATTCACCAGCACTTTACGGGTATGGCTCAGCACTTTCTCCATGGTCTCGATATACAGACGTTCACGGGTAATTTCCGGAGCGGCTTTATATTCAGGCAGGAGCTTAGCAAAGCGGGCTACTTCACCCTGCGCTTCCAGCACGGTCTGAGTCTTATACGCACGCGCCTCTTCGAGGATACGTTGCGCCTGACCGTTAGCACGTGGCTGAACTTCGTTGGTGTAGGCTTCTGCTTCACGGATGTACTGCTGCTCATTTTCACGCGCGGAAATCGCATCATCAAACGCAGCTTTCACCTCTTCCGGCGGACGAGCAGCCTGGAAGTTGACGTCCAGCAGGGTGATACCCATGTTGTACGGACGAATGGTCTCTTCCAGCTCACGCTGGGTATCGCTACGAATAACGGTACGACCTTCAGTCAAAATACGGTCCATGGTGTATTTGCCGATCACACCACGCAGCGCACTGTCAGTCGCCTGACGCAGGCTATCGTCCGCGCTGGTCACACTGAACAGGTAGTTTTTAGGATCGGTGACGCGGTACTGCACGTTCATCTCGACGCGAACCACGTTCTCGTCAGAAGTCAGCATCACGCCGGACGCCGCCAGTTCACGAACCGATTCTACGTTTACCGCAGTCACGTTATCGACAAACGTTGGCTTCCAGTTCAGACCCGGCTCAACCAGATGGCTAAACTTGCCGAAGCGAGTGACAACACCGCGCTCAGCTTCTTTAATGGTGTAGAAACCGCTGGCGGCCCAAATGATCACCACGGCAGCGGCAACAATGCTCACTACGCGGCCACCAAGGTGCGGGCGTGGCCCCTGCGGGGCATTTCCGCCGGAACCCGAACCGGAACCTTTACCACCAAAACCGCCCAGCTTTTTACTTAGCTTGCGGAAGATGTCGTCCAGATCAGGAGGCCCCTGCTCGCGACCACCTTTGTTGCCATTTCCCCCAGAGTTGCCGCCTTGATTATTGCTGCTTCCCCACGGGTCGCGGTCTTGTCCGTTATTACCGGGCTGATTCCACGCCATGTATATGCTCCATATTTGTTATGCAAGGGCGAATATCTTCAGGACTACCCTAATCTGATCAGACTACGTAGTCGATCAACGTAGGTTCTTGTTTACAGAGGCGACGCCAGTCAACGATTGGCATACGCACCTGCATCCCCACGCTGCCGTCATCCTCCATCCACTCTTTTTCTATCGCCTGAAGTTGATAAAACCGGCTGCGCAGCTTGCCTTCCTGTGGTGGCAGACGCAGCGTGTGCTGAGCAACCTCACCGGAAAGACGTTCTGTTAAAGCCTGGAAAAGCAGTGGCACGCCAACCCCGGTCTGAGCAGATAGCCAGACCCGAATCGGTTTGTTCTCATCATCTCGGTCGATACGCGGCTCGAAGTCTTCGAGCATATCGATTTTATTCATCACCAACAGCGTTGGGATATCGTCCGCTTCAATCTCTTCGAGCACGGTATTCACCGCATCGATATTTTCCTGCAAGCGGAAATCGGCGGCGTCAATGATATGCAGCAGCAGGGTCGCCTGACGCGTCTCCTGCAAGGTCGCTTTAAACGCCGCCACCAAATCGTGTGGCAAATGACGAATAAAGCCTACGGTATCCGCCAGCACGGTTTCGCCGACGTCCGCAACATCAATACGGCGAAGCGTAGGGTCGAGCGTCGCAAACAACTGGTCTGCGGCGTAGACTTCAGCATTGGTAATCTGGTTAAACAGGGTGGATTTACCGGCATTGGTATACCCCACCAGCGACACCGTTGGGATGTCAGCTTTGGTTCGCGAACGACGTCCTTGCTCACGCCGTTTCTCGACTCTTGCCAGTCGCGAAAGGATCTGGGTAATACGACCACGCAGTAGTCGACGGTCAGTTTCGAGCTGGGTTTCACCCGGGCCGCGCAAACCAATACCGCCTTTTTGTCTTTCAAGGTGGGTCCAGCCACGCACAAGCCGCGTTGCCAGATGACGCAATTGCGCCAGCTCAACCTGCAATTTCCCCTCGTGGGTACGTGCACGCTGAGCAAAAATATCTAATATCAGGCCGGTGCGGTCGATAACACGACATTCGCACAGACTTTCCAGGTTACGCTCTTGAGCCGGAGACAACGCATGGTCAAACAGCACGACTGACGCGCCGGTTGCTTTTACGGCTTCCGCAATTTCGATTGCTTTACCTTCGCCTACAAAAAACTTCGGGTGCGGTGCTTTACGACTACCAGTAATCACCTGCATTGCTTCGACGCCAGCAGAAGAGACCAGAGCTTCAAACTCCTCAAGGTCTTCTTTATCTTTGTCTTGCGTAAAATAGATGTGTACCAGCACCGCATGCTCACCGGCATCATAACGGTCAAACAAGCGTATTATCCTCAATATAAATCAGCGGGGAACGCAGAAAACCTGGCTCCCCGTGTGGAAAAACAGCCCGCAACCTTATTCGGTTTCGTCGCTGTCTTGCGCAGGAGCAGAAGAACCCTGTGCGTTGCTGCCATGATGGAAGTTACTACCAGTGCCGCCGCCAGCGTTGTTGCTGTGATGAGAAACTGGACGGGACGGAACAACAGTAGAGATAGCGTGCTTATAAACCATCTGGCTGACCGTGTTTTTCAACAGGATCACGAACTGATCGAAAGATTCAATCTGACCTTGCAGCTTAATACCATTCACCAAATAAATAGAAACTGGAACACGTTCACGACGCAGTGCGTTCAAGAACGGATCTTGTAAAGATTGCCCCTTAGCCATTCTCTCTTTTCCTTATATGTTTGTTTTGTACTTAGAACCTTGCGATTCTGAAAAATTGCGCACGGTACGACTTAATTGTACACACTCAGTCTGCGATAGCACCCACAACCTGTAAAACTTCGTTGTATGACTGTTCAGGTTTTTCACTGTCTAACCAGTGAATCCCCTCCCAACCACGCAACCAGGTTATCTGCCGCTTCGCCAACTGTCTGGTGGCGCAAACACCTCGGTAAACCATTTCATCGTATGAGATCTCACCTTCAATGTATGACCATATCTGGCGATATCCGACACAACGAATGGAAGGCATGTCCGTATGCAAATCTCCGCGAGCAAATAACGCCCGCACTTCTGCTTCAAAACCTGAAGCTAACATCTGATGAAAACGCTGCTCAATTCGTTGATGGAGCAGTTCACGGCTCGCCGGGGCGATGGCGAACTGATGCACCTGATACGGCAGAGCCTCGCCTGACGTTTGCGTCAGTTCCGTTAAAGTTTTACCCGAAATGAAAAAAACTTCCAGTGCTCGGGAAAGCCTTTGCGGATCATTTGGATGAATCCGTGCTGCGGCAACCGGATCAACCTCTTCCAGTTGCTTATGCAACGCGCTCCATCCCTGCTCTGCCGCCTGCTGCTCAATCTTGGCTCTTACTTCAGGATCCGCTGATGGCAAAGGTGATAACCCCTCCAACAGTGCCTTAAAATAAAGCATGGTACCGCCGACCAACAACGGTATCCGTCCCGCCGCGGTTATCTCAGCCATCTCAGCGAGCGCATCGCGACGGAAATCCGCTGCGGAATACGCCTGCGCCGGGTCGAGAATATCCAGCAACCGGTGCGGTGCCGCATGCAGTTCTTCTGCATTTGGCTTCGCCGTGCCGACATCCATCCCTTGATAAATAAGGGCAGAATCGACGCTAATCAACTCTACTGGCAAAACTTTACGTAACTCAATGGCTAACGCCGTTTTACCGGAGGCCGTAGGCCCCATCAAAAAAATCGCCTTAGGCAGGCTCGCCTTACTCACATCACTCATCTTTCAGGGCTTTCATCGCCGAATGCAAATCAACAGGTTGTAATAAACCACCCGGCGGAGCTTTGACCAATTGTGGATAAAGACGTTCAACTTCCGCCAATACGGTAATGGCCTGAGCCATACTCCACAGATTGTGGTCACTCGCGAGATGGCGGGCCATCCACTGCGCGGTATTGGCAGCGTCAAAGGATGTTTGCTGCGCCAGGTAGCCTATCAGTTCAGGAATCAAGTTTTGTAAATTTTGTTGGCGTAAGGGTAAAGGCACCGCGCGAATGGTCACATGATGTGCTTCTACAACAAATTCAATGCCCATTTCCACCAACACCGCTTTTGCACGGTTTAAAACCGCCACTTCTTCTGCTGACACTTTAAGCCGGACGGGAATCAACAGCGGCTGTGCGCACGCTGCGTTTGTTCCAGGCGTCAGCTGCACTTGTTTGAGCCAGCGCTCCGCGACGGGTAACGCCAACAACGCAATGTGGCTATCGCGTTCAAGTAAAGCCATGTCCGGCGCAATAATGGTCAGCACGCGCCCAAAACTCTGGCTGTGCCCATCCAGTGCCGGAGCCGACGGCGCGACATTCTCTTTACGTTCAACCGCGGGAGTATCCAGTAATTTGCTGTAAAGCGCACCCTGCTGTTTCTGATAAACCGGTGCATGGGGATAGTTCGCCCCGGTTGGACGCGGCGCACTTGCGCCCGATGAATAGCGCGGCGCTTCAGGCTGTCGCGCAACCGCAGGCTCAGCAAACTGGTTGCGCCCCGCCGCAACGCGGTTTTCCGGGATCGGCCGTGGGCTGATGGCGTCTTCGGTCAGGGGTAACGACGGCTCAGCCTGCTGCTGAAGCACGCTCAGCACGCCTTGATAAATAAAATCGTGAACCAGTCGCGACTGATGGAAACGCACCTCATGCTTGGCTGGATGCACGTTGACATCCACCTGATGCGGATCGATTTCAAGATAAAGCACAAACGCAGGCTGCTGATCGGCACCCAGTTTGTCTTCACAGGCCTGGCGAATCGCATGATTTATCAGGCGATCGCGCATCATACGGCCATTCACATAGCAATACTGAATCTCGGCCAGCGTCGCGTTCATCGTTTTCGGGTCGGCAACCCAGCCGCGCATCGCTAGATCGCCATGCTGCCACTCAATCGCCAGCGCCTGTTCGAGAAAAGCCGTACCGCAAATTGCGCCCAGACGGCGCTCTTTCTGCCCGCCCTCCGCCACCGCGCGATACTGGCGCATCACCTTACCGTTATGGCTGAGGTTAATCGTGACGTCAAAACGCGCCAGCGCGATGCGGCGAATGATCTCGTCGATGTGGTTGAATTCGGTTTTTTCGGTGCGCATGAACTTGCGGCGCGCGGGCGTGTTGTAGAACAGATCCAACACTTCCAGCGTCGTACCCACCGGGTGGGCTGCGGGTTTGACCGTCACGTCCATATCACGCCCTTCGGCGTAAGCCTGCCAGGCTTCCTGCTGTTCAGACGTGCGGGAGGTGAGCGTCAGGCGGGATACGGAGCTGATACTGGCCAGCGCTTCGCCACGAAAACCGAGGCTGATAATGGCTTCCAGATCGTCGAGCGAGGCAATTTTACTGGTGGCATGACGCGCCAGCGCCAGCGCCAGCTCGTCTTTTTTGATGCCGCAGCCGTTGTCACGGATGCGGATAAGCTTTGCACCACCGCGCTCGATATCAATATCAATGCGGGTCGCGCCCGCATCAAGACTGTTTTCGACGAGTTCCTTCACAACCGATGCAGGACGCTCTACCACTTCGCCGGCGGCGATTTGGTTCGCAAGCTGCGGCGGCAGAACCTGAATCGGCATGAATTCTCCTTAGTGGGTCGCGCTCATCTCACCGGGAAGGGCTGCGCTGGCAGTTTGTCCCCCGCCCCCTGGCGGCGCTGACTGTAACGGGTGAGACGCAAAGTAATTGCGCAAACCGTTGTAAATAGCATCGGCGATTTCCTGCTGATAACTGTCGCTCGCCAGCAGGCGCTCTTCGCCGTTATTACTGATAAAGCCGGTTTCGACCAGAATCGACGGGATGTCCGGCGAACGCAACACGCCAAGACTGGCGTGCTCAGGACGGCGTTTGTGGATAGCACCCACGCTCTGCAATTGGCTTATCACGTTAGTGGCAACATCATACCCGACGCGCTGGGAATGACCGAATTGTAAATCCAGCACCGCCTGGCTGAGATACGGGTCGGACTGACTGTTTGCCAGCACATCACCTGCGCCACCCAACAGTTCAGACTGTTTCTCGTGCTCTTCCAGCCAGTTCGCCATCTCGCTGTTAGCGCGGCGATTCGACAACACCCAAACGGAAGCGCCGGTCGCGCTGCGATTTGGCGCAGCATCCGCATGAATTGACACCAGGAAGTTAGCGTTTTGCTTACGCGCAACGTCAGAACGCCCCATGACGGAGATAAAGTAATCGCCATCGCGGGTCATCACGCCTTTAAACATCGGGTCGTCATTCAGACGTTCGCGCAGTTTGCGCGCAATCGCGATGGTGACGTTTTTCTCACGCGTACCGCCAGGGCCAATTGCGCCAGGATCTTGCCCGCCGTGCCCCGCATCAATGGCGATAATCACTTTCTCGTCACTGGTATTCGTGGCAGGACGAGCGCGTGCCGCAGGGCGCGTGACCGTATTGCTGCTGGTGACGCTGGTCATGCGATCGTTTTCCGCTTTGAACGGATTACGTGCAGGTTCAGACGGACGCGATGTGACAATCGGCGCTTCAACGCGTTTCGCCACGACAGGCGGTGGCGGTGGAGGCGGCGGAGCATCAGCATTGATCGTAAAGACCACGGTGTAATTCGCACCGTTTTGCTGCTTCACGGCGCGAGTTTTACCGTTTTGGGTGAGATCGACCACCAGCCGTAAAGACTGCGCATCTTTCGCCGTACCGGAACGAATGCTTTTAACCAGGTTATTGCCGCTAAATTGCAGCGGCAGGCCCTGAATCACGCCGGTCTGTTTGATATCCAGCGCCACGCTACGCTTATCAACCTGCGAAAACGCATAATCCGGATCGCCCATAAAACTGAAGGTAATCCGCGCCTGCGAATCACCGTTGGAGACCTGAATATCCGATAAACTTGCGGCTCCAGCCTGTGCGCACAGCAGCACCGTTGCAGCCAACAACCAACCTTTAACGCGATTAATCATCCCGTTATCCCTGAGTTCAGCCAGCTAAACGCGCCAGCAAGGAATTACCTGATGAGGAAACAGCACTGATGCGTGCCTCACGCCCTTGAGCCTGGTAATCTAAGTGAATTTCGACGTCCGGGTCAGGCAACACACCCGCACCTTGTTGCGGCCACTCCACCAGGCAAATGGCGTCGTTGGCAAAATAGTCACGGATCCCCATAAATTCCAGCTCCTCAGGGTCCGCAAGACGGTAAAGATCGAAGTGGTACACCATCAGATTGTCGAGGGTATAGGGTTCAACCAGCGTATAAGTCGGGCTTTTCACGTTCCCTTTATGGCCCAGGGCCTGCAAAAATCCCCGGCTAAACGTTGTTTTACCCGCACCCAAATCGCCATACAAATAAATGACGGTCGCGCCATCACAGGCCAGCGCCAGACGCTTGCCAAGATCCAAAGTTGCCTGCTCGTCGGGTAAAGCCATCACTCGATTAGTCATTTTCTACGTCAATCACATCTGGGTTAACAACACGCCGCAGCGTGTCAAAAAGATCGGTGGCCAGCATACCGCGCGTTCCGTAGCGAACCGCGAGCTTATCTGCTGCTGCACCGTGGACCACGCAGCCTACGCTGGCTGCTTCGTAAGGGTTAAAATGTTGTCCTAGCAACGCGCCGATAATACCGGAGAGCACATCGCCCATTCCGCCACTCGCCATTCCCGCATTGCCCGCGTCAATAATGCTGAGCGCGCCAGACTCACAGGCCACAATCGTGCCCGCCCCTTTTAAAACTGCAACACCTCCGTAACGTTTTACCAGACGCTGCGCAGAAAGTAAGCGATCGTTTTCAATTTCTGCGACGCTGCAGCTAAGCAGCCGCGCGGCCTCGCCGGGGTGTGGCGTCAGGATGCGATTGTGACGTTTATCAGGATTGATTGCCAGAAGGTTAAGCGCGTCGGCATCCCACAGCATCGGTTTACGACAATTCTCGACCTTTTGTAGCGCTTTCTTGCCCCACGCTTGTTGCCCCAACCCTGGACCAATGACCACCACATCGGCCCACTCCAGGCTTGCATCAAGGGATTCTGGCGTCAGTTCATGAGCCATCAGTTCAGGTCGAGCGGTAATAATGGGCGGAATATTTTCGATACGCGTCAGCACGCGTACCAGGCCTGCTCCCGCACGCAGCGCGGCTTCTCCAGTCATGCGAATCGCACCCGCAGTGCCATGATCGCCGCCAATAATCACCAGCTTGCCGTGATCGCCTTTGTTCGATGTGCGGCGGCGCGGCGGCAGCCACGCCTCAAGTTGATTCGCATCCAGGCGTGCGATGGGCGGTTCTTGTCCGGCGAGCCAGCTTTCAAGCCCCAGCGCATGGTGATGCAGTTTTCCCACCACATCGCGCGCTTTGCCGGTCAGTAACCCTGGCTTGAGCACAATAAACGTGACCGTAAGCTTTGCGTGAATCACCGCTCCCGGCGTCGCGCCCGTCTGGGCAATCAGGCCCGACGGAATATCCAGCGCAATGACAGGAGCCGGATGGGCATTTGCTTTATCGATAAGCGTTGCAATATTTTCGCGTGGAGCCAGCCTGAGCCCCGCCCCCAGCAGTCCATCAACAATCAGATCAATCCCTTCTGGCCAGCTGATATCGGCGGCATGAATCTCCCCACCCGCATTCAGCCACGCCTCACGCGCTTCGCTCGCCTCTTCTGGCAGCGGTTTTTCACTTTCGATGGCCAGCAGCGTGACGCGCAGGCCAGCAGCAACGGCCAGACGCGCGACCACATAACCGTCGCCGCCGTTGTTGCCGTGCCCGCACAAAATAAGCCAGTGTTTTGCCTCAGGACACGTCTCTCGCGCCACGGAAAACGCCGCCTCGCCCGCACGGAGCATCAGTTCATAAAGCGTGATACCCAGGCTATCTGCGGCCTCTTTTTCAGCGCAACGGAGGTCATCCGCAGGCCAAATGGAATGTGGTATACTGATGGGGTTTTTCTTCATTGTATGGTCCGTCATGTCACAGCCCCTCGATCTCAATCAGTTAGCGCAAAACATTAAACAGTGGGGCGCTGAGCTTGGCTTCCAGAAAGTCGGTATCACCGATACCGATCTTTCCGCGAGCGAGCCAAAACTGCAGGCCTGGCTGGACAAACAGTACCACGGCGAAATGGAGTGGATGGCGCGCCACGGTATGATGCGCGCGCGCCCTCATGAGCTATTGCCGGGTACCTTGCGCGTTATCAGCGTTCGCATGAACTATCTCCCCGCCAACGCGGCGTTTGCCCGCACGCTGAAAGATCCGTCGCTGGGTTATGTCAGCCGTTACGCCCTGGGGCGTGACTACCACAAACTTCTGCGTAACCGCCTAAAAAAACTCGGGGAAACCATCCAGGAACATTGTGGCTCGCTGAATTTTAGACCGTTTGTCGACTCTGCGCCTATTCTTGAGCGCCCGATAGCCGAAAAAGCAGGCCTGGGATGGACAGGTAAGCACTCACTTATCCTAAGCCGCGACGCAGGTTCGTTCTTTTTCCTGGGCGAGCTACTAATTGATTTACCGCTGCCCGTGGATGGCCCGGTTGAAGAAGGTTGCGGGCGCTGCGTGGCGTGCATGACGATTTGCCCGACGGGTGCGATTGTTGAGCCTTATACCGTTGATGCGCGCCGCTGCATCTCGTATCTCACCATCGAACTGGAAGGGGCAATTCCGGAAGCGTTTCGTCCTCTTATCGGCAACCGAATTTACGGTTGCGACGATTGCCAGCTGATTTGCCCGTGGAATCGCTACTCGCAGCTGACAGATGAAGACGATTTCAGCCCGCGTAAAGCCCTGCACGCTCCGAAACTCATTGAGTTATTTGCCTGGGACGAAGCTTATTTCCTGCGGATAACGGAAGGGTCTGCGATTCGACGCATTGGTCATCTGCGCTGGCTGCGAAATATTGCCGTTGCATTAGGAAACGCCTGCTGGGATGAAGCGAATATCACAGCGCTGGAAAAGCGCAGAGGTGAGCACCCACTTCTTGATGAGCACATAGAATGGGCGATTGCGCAGCAAATAGAGAAGCGAAATGCCTGCGTGGTCGAGGTGCAATTACCGAAGAAACAGCGACTGGTCAGAGTGATCGAAAAAGGGCTTATCCGCGACGCCTGATATATTCACAGCCTGTGAATAAAATTACCAAGCCAGATACCATCAGGCTTTGCAAACAGGTCAAGTGATCTGGATAGCATTTTGAAACGAAATTTTATTGATATTATTCATTCAGTTAAAAAATAACTCTTCACCGTGCGAAGCGTTTGGTCGTTTCGCTAAAGCGGTATTAACTGTGGATAACTCTGTTTACAAGAATATTTCAAATACAATAGAAAATGTCCCCAACGAAGGAATTCGCTGTGGATAATCTGGAGATTGGAGAAGAATTTGGAGCGGGAAACGAGACTCGAACTCGCGACCCCGACCTTGGCAAGGTCGTGCTCTACCAACTGAGCTATTCCCGCTTAATCTTTGTCTTTCAAGCCGCCACTGCGTTGACCGCCTTGCTGCAACTTGAAATCCTGCGATTGGTGGTGCGTATCTTGCGATACTTTCAAATTTGGAGCGGGAAACGAGACTCGAACTCGCGACCCCGACCTTGGCAAGGTCGTGCTCTACCAACTGAGCTATTCCCGCTTAATCTTTGTCTTTCAAGCCGCCACTGCGTTGACCGCCTTGCTGCAACTTGAAATCCTGCGATTGGTGGTGCGTATCTTGCGATACTTTCAAATTTGGAGCGGGAAACGAGACTCGAACTCGCGACCCCGACCTTGGCAAGGTCGTGCTCTACCAACTGAGCTATTCCCGCATAATCTTCGTCTTTCAAGACGCCACTTCGTTAGCTGCGACCCGAAATTCTGCGATTAAATTTGATGCTTCGTAACGCGTAATTCTCTGTCGTTACGGGAGGCGCATTATACGAGAAATCCTTTTAGCTGCAACCCCCCTGAAAGCGATTTTTTTAAAATCACGTTCAAGTGATTAATTAATCGGCAAGCTGGACAATTTAACGGCAAATACCCGGCCGCGCAAGCGTACCGGGCATAAAAATCAAAGCTTAATGAAATTCTCGCGGTAAAACGCCAGTTCGGCCACTGACTCGCGAATGTCATCCATTGCCTGATGCGTTCCCTGCTTCTTAAAGCCGTCTAAAATTTCCGGCTTCCAACGACGCGCCAGCTCTTTCAACGTGCTCACGTCCAGATAACGGTAATGGAAATACGCCTCCAGCTCCGGCATGTACTTAAACAGGAAGCGGCGGTCTTGCCCAATGCTGTTACCGCAAATCGGCGATTTGCCCGCTGGAATCCACTGCTTCAGGAATTCAATCGTTGCCAGCTCCGCTTCGCGATCGCCCTGGGTGCTGGCTTTCACTCGCTCCACCAGCCCACTGCCGGTATGCGTCCGCACGTTCCAGTCATCCATCAGCGCCAGTTGGGCATCAGACTGATGCACCGCAATCGTCGGGCCTTCAGCCAGGATATTCAGGTTCGCATCGGTCACCAGCGTCGCGATTTCAATGATGCGATCGCGCTCGGGATCAAGGCCGGTCATTTCCAGATCGATCCAAATCAGGTTGTTTTCATCTGCGCTCATGTTATTTTCCACCCTTCTCGCATAACCGGCTGTAGCAGGTTAACTAGTATTAATTAGTGTGTATCATAGAGGTTTTGCCCGTTATGGGCGACCAGGAGCCAGCACGATTGAGTAAAAATAAACTCTCCAAAGGGCAACAGCGCCGCGTAAATGCCAACCATGAACGCCGTCTTAAGACCACTTCGGAGAAACCCGATTACGACGACAACCTGTTTGGCGAAGCAACAGAAGGCATGGTCATTAGCCGTTTCGGCATGCATGCTGACGTAGAAGCCGCCGACGGTGGTGTTCACCGCTGCAACATCCGCCGCACCATCCGATCGCTGGTGACCGGCGACCGCGTCGTTTGGCGACCGGGAAAAGCAGCCGCTGAAGGCGTCAGAGTAAAAGGCATCGTCGAAGCGGTTCATGAGCGCACATCGGTGCTCAATCGTCCTGATTTTTACGACGGCGTTAAACCTATCGCCGCCAATATTAATCAGATCGTGATTGTTTCGGCGATTTTACCCGAACTTTCACTCAATATTATCGACCGCTATCTCGTTGCCTGCGAAACGCTTGAAGTCGAACCACTGATCGTTCTGAACAAAATCGATCTGCTTGATGACGAAGGCATGCGTTTTGTGAATGAGCAGATGGATATCTACCGTAAGATTGGCTATCGCGTGCTGATGGTATCGAGCCATAAGAAAGATGGCCTGAAGCCGCTTGAAGAAGCGCTGACAGACCGTATCAGCATTTTTGCGGGCCAGTCTGGCGTGGGTAAATCCAGTCTACTGAACAACCTGCTGGGGTTACAGGAAGAGATCCTCACCAACGATGTGTCGGACAACTCGGGTCTGGGCCAGCACACCACCACGGCTTCTCGCCTGTATCATTTCCCCCACGGCGGCGATGTAATCGACTCCCCCGGCGTTCGTGAATTTGGTCTGTGGCATCTTGAACCGGAACAAATCTTCAACGGATTTGTCGAATTCCATGAGTATTTAGGCGCTTGTAAATACCGCGACTGCAAACACGACAATGATCCTGGCTGCGCCATTCGTCAGGCGGTTGAAGAAGGCAAAATCGCGGCAACGCGCTTCTACAATTATCACCACATTCTCGAAAGCATGGATCAGGTAAAAACACGTAAAAACTTTTCTGATTCTGATAACTGACAACTAAGCTAAGCGTCGCTAAAATCGTCCCCTTTTTTCAGGTTCCGGCTGCGTTAAGCCGGATCAGGAACGACAAAACAATGGCCTGGAGGCTACCTTGTTAAACTCATTTAAACTTTCGCTTCAATACATTCTGCCGAAACTATGGCTCACCCGCCTGGCGGGTTGGGGCGCGAGCAAACGAGCGGGCTGGCTGACGAAGCTGGTTATCGATCTGTTCGTTAAATACTACAAGGTCGATATGAAAGAAGCGCAGAAGCCGGATACTGCCAGCTATCGCTCCTTTAACGATTTTTTCGTGCGCCCACTGCGTGATGAAGTTCGCCCGCTGAATACCGATCCCAACGTGCTGGTGATGCCTGCTGACGGCGTGATCAGCCAGCTCGGCAAGATTGAAGAAGACAAAATCCTGCAGGCCAAAGGCCACGACTACAGCATGGAAGCCCTGCTGGCAGGAAACTATCTGATGGCGGATCTGTTCCGTAACGGCTCGTTTGTGACCACTTACCTGTCGCCGCGTGACTATCACCGCGTACATATGCCGTGCAACGGTATCCTGCGCGAAATGATCTATGTACCAGGCGACCTGTTCTCTGTGAATCATCTGACCGCGCAGAACGTGCCGAATCTGTTCGCCCGTAACGAGCGCGTCATCTGCCTGTTTGATACTGAATTCGGTCCGATGGCCCAGATTCTGGTGGGTGCGACGATTGTGGGCAGCATCGAAACCGTTTGGGCTGGAACGATTACCCCACCGCGTGAAGGCGTTATCAAACGCTGGACATGGCCGGCTGGCGAAAGCGAAGGGTCAATCGCCCTGCTGAAAGGCCAGGAAATGGGTCGGTTCAAACTCGGTTCAACAGTGATTAACCTGTTCGCACCGGGCAAAGTTAACCTGGTAGAGTCGCTGAAAAGCCTGTCCGTGACTAAGATTGGTCAACCGCTGGCCATCTCTACCGAAACCTTCGTGACGCCGGATGCTGAACCTGCGCCGCTGGCCGAAGAAGAGATCAAAGCTGAACACGACGCCAGCCCGCTGGTGACGACAGTAAAGACCCAGTCTAAAACATACGCACACCCTTCAGGCTGCCCTAAGCCAACCGCCCGCAGGCAGCCTGAAGCAAAAAATGTATGAAGGAATCGCTGACGTGCGCCTGATAATTATTTTTCTGATGGCCTGGTGCCTCAGTGTGGGGGCGTATGCAGCAACAGTCCCCGACGCCAAACAAATCACCCAGGAACTGGAACAGGCTAAAGCGGCAAAACCCGCTCAGCCCGAGACCGTTGAGTCGCTCCAGGCCGCCCTGAATGCGCTTGAAGAACGTCAAGGCTCTCTTGAGCGTGCGCAGCAGTATCAACAAGTTATTGATAACTTCCCTAAACTCTCGCAAACGTTACGTTCACAGCTGACGAATCTGCGCGATGAGCCGCGTGACGCGCCATTGAGTATGACGTCCGACGCCCTGAATCAGGAAATCCTGCAGGTCAGCAGCCAGTTGCTGGAAAAAAGCCGTCAGGCGCAGCAGGAACAAGAGCGCGCCCGCGAAATCGCGGATTCCCTGAGCCAACTGCCGCAACAGCAAACCGATGCCCGTCGCCAGCTCAATGAAATTGAACGCCGGATTGGGACGCAGCCGGGTAACACCCCGCAAAATCTCAGTTTGCAGGCGGAATCAGCCAAACTAAAAGCCCAGGTTGATGAGCTTGAGCTCGCCCAACTGTCGGCCAATAACCGTCAGGAACTGGCGCGTATGCGTTCAGAACTGGCGCAAAAGCAGAGCCAGCAACTTGATGCCTATCTGCAAGCTCTGCGCAATCAGTTGAACAGCCAACGCCAGCGTGAAGCCGAGCGCGCGCTGGAGAGCACCGAACTGCTGGCGGAAAACAGCGAAAACCTGCCTGCGGGCATCGTCGATCAGTTCAAAATTAACCGTGAGCTTTCTGCTGCGCTTAACCAACAGGCTCAGCGTATGGATCTGGTGGCGTCTCAACAGCGCCAGGCCACTAATCAGACGCTGCAGGTGCGTCAGGCCCTGAACACGTTGCGTGAGCAATCGCAGTGGCTCGGCTCATCGAATTTACTCGGTGAAGCCTTGCGTGCGCAGGTTTCGCGTCTGCCGGAAATGCCAAAGCCGCAGCAGCTCGACACCGAAATGGCGCAATTGCGCGTTCAGCGTCTGCGTTTTGAAGATCTGCTCAACAAACAGCCGCAAATTCGCCAGCTTAAGCAGGCGGATGGTAAGCCGTTGACCAGCGAGCAAAACCGTATTCTGGAAGCGCAACTGCGTACCCAGCGCGAACTGCTGAACTCGCTGTTACAGGGCGGTGATACGCTCATTCTCGAACTCACCAAGCTGAAAGTCTCCAATAGTCAGCTTGAAGACGCGCTGAAAGAAGTCAACGAGGCGACGCATCGCTATCTGTTCTGGACCTCTGATGTTCGGCCCATGACCTTCTCCTGGCCCATTGATATCGTGCAGGATCTGCGTCGTTTGATTTCGCTGGATACGTTTGGTCAGGTGGGCAAAGCGAGCGTGATGATTCTCACCAGCAAAGAGACCATCTTCCCGCTGATGGGCGCATTGATTCTGGTGGGGTTTAGTATTTACTCGCGCAGGCATTTCACCCGCTTCCTGGAACGTTCCAGCTCCCGCGTGGGTAAAGTGACGCAGGACCACTTCTGGCTTACGCTGCGCACCGTTTTCTGGTCGATACTGGTGGCGTCACCGCTGCCGGTTCTGTGGATGACGCTCGGATATGGCCTGCGAGAAGCGTGGCCATATCCGCTCGCCGTGGCGATTGGCGATGGCGTAACCGCCACGGTTCCGCTGCTATGGGTGGTGATGATTTGCGCCACTTTTGCCCGTCCCAATGGCCTGTTTATCACCCACTTCTCCTGGCCGCGCCAACGTGTGTCGCGCGCGATGCGCTATTACCTGTTGAGCATCGGACTGATTGTGCCGCTGATTATGGCGCTGATTATGTTCGATAATCTTAACGACCGTGAATTTTCCGGCTCGCTCGGACGGCTGTGCTTTATGCTGATCTGCGGCGCGCTGGCGATGGTCACTCTGAGCCTCAAACGCGCGGGCATTCCACTGTATGTCGATAAAACCGGCAGCGGCGACAACATGGTGAACCGTATGCTGTGGAACTTGCTGCTCAGCGCCCCGCTGGCGGCAATTCTCGCCGCTGCCGTGGGGTATCTCGCCACCGCGCAGGCGCTGCTGGCCCGTCTGGAAACGTCGGTCGCGATCTGGTTCCTGCTGCTGGTGGTGTATCACGTCATCCGCCGCTGGATGCTGATTCAGCGGCGCCGACTGGCGTTCGATCGCGCCAAGCATCGCCGAGCTGAAATTCTTGCCCAACGTGCACGTGGTGAAGAAGATCCGCACAGCACCAGCAGTACAGAAGGCAATATGGATGTCGATGAAGTCGAGCTGGATCTTGACGCCATCAGTACCCAGTCCTTGCGGCTGGTGCGATCCATCCTGATGCTGATCGCGCTGTTGTCGGTCATCGTTCTGTGGTCGGAAATCCACTCGGCGTTCGGCTTCCTGGAGAACATTTCGCTGTGGGATGCCACCTCGACCGTTCAGGGTGTCGAAAGCATTGAACCGATAACGCTGGGTGCAGTGCTGATAGCGATTCTGGTCCTGATTATCACCACCCAACTGGTGCGAAACTTCCCTGCCTTGCTGGAACTGGCGCTGTTGCAGCATCTGGATTTAACCCCCGGCACCGGGTACGCCATCACCACCATCACTAAATATCTGATTCTGCTGTTTGGCGCGCTGATGGGCTTTTCGATGATAGGTATTGAATGGTCTAAGCTGCAATGGCTGGTTGCCGCGCTGGGTGTCGGGTTGGGCTTTGGCTTGCAGGAGATCTTCGCCAACTTTATTTCGGGCCTGATCATTCTGTTCGAGAAACCGATTCGTATTGGCGATACCGTGACGATCCGCGATCTGACCGGAAGCATTACCAAGATCAACACCCGCGCCACGACGATCAGCGACTGGGATCGCAAAGAGATCATCGTGCCGAACAAAGCGTTTATCACCGAACAGTTTATCAACTGGTCGCTTTCCGACTCCGTGACGCGCGTGGTGCTCACCGTGCCTGCGCCATCGGACGCCAACAGCGAAGAGGTGACGCAGATTCTGTACACGGCGGCGGAGCGCTGTTCGCTGGTGATTGATAATCCGGCACCGGAAGTGTTCCTGGTGGATTTACAGCAGGGGATTCAAATTTTCGAGCTGCGTATCTACGCCGCTGAGATGGGGCACCGTATGCCGCTGCGTCACGAAATCCATCAGCTGATTCTGGCGGGCTTCCGTGAACACGGGATTGATATGCCGTTCCCACCGTTCCAGATGCGTCTGGAAACACTCGATGGACGTAAAACGGGTAGAACACTGTCGTCGGCAACGCGTAAGCGCACGGCGGGGAGTTTGTAATACCGCGTTAACCCTCTCTCATTGGGAGAGGGCTAACGTACTGTCATGCGCGATCGACCGTAAAGGCAATCACATCCGCCAGTTGCTCAGCCCCGAGCGCCAGCATCACAAGACGATCGACGCCCAATGCCACGCCGGAGCTATCCGGAAGACCGGCTTTTAATGCTTCCAGTAAATTCGTATCAATAGGCTGCTGCGGCAATCCGCGTGCGGCGCGCTTGCGGTTATCCTGATCAAAGCGTTGCTGCTGCTCGCGGGCATCCGTCAGTTCGTGGAAACCATTCGCCAGCTCAATACCTTTGTAATACACCTCAAAACGCTCGGCGACGCGGTGATCTTCGGTGCTAATTTGCGCCAGCGACGCCTGGCTTGCCGGGAAGTGATAAACAAAAGTCGGGCGATCTTTGCCAATGTGGGGTTCAACACCAAAAGCAAACAGCAGCTGCAATAAGGTATCGCGGTCTTCTTCCGTGTCCGCGACGTTGCTGAGATCCAGCTTTGCTGCCGCTTCGCGCAGCTGCGTTTTGTCCGCCGACAGCGGATCGATTTCCAAATGACGTTGGAAGACCTGCTGATAAGAGAGTGTCTCTGCCCCTGCGCAATCCAGCACTTGTTGCAGCAAGTCGTCCACTTCGTTCATCAGACGATACATGTCGTAATGCGGGCGATACCACTCCAGCATGGTGAATTCCGGGTTGTGGTGACGCCCCATCTCTTCATTGCGGAAGCTACGACACAGCTGATAAACCGGCCCACAGCCCGCCGCCAGCAGGCGCTTCATGTGATATTCCGGGCTGGTCATCATGTAGAGGTTCATCCCCTGCGAGTGGCCAGGCCCCACGAAACGGGTTTCAAACGGCACCAGATGAATATCGGTTACCGTCGCCTGGCTCATGCACGGCGTTTCCACCTCCAGTACGCCACGGTCAGCAAAGAAACGACGGATTTCCGTCATAATTGCCGCGCGTTTTAACAGGTTTGGGATGGATGCGCTCGGCTGCCAGGTGGCCGTTTCGCTCATGAGAATTTCTCCGATTTCAGACAAGGGCACGAAGTCTACTCGTTAGCGTCGGGAGTGACAAATGTTGCACACTAAATTCTCTCGATTCAGCCGACCGTGTGATTTCGTGACGCAATTCATCAATTGAGATGATAAATCGGCGCACAGAACAGCAAAAAAATCGAACACGTCAAATTTCCCCGACATCCATACGGTTATACTGTTTTACCCATAAAGGAGCAGTGGAATCTCTTTCGCAATCGCCCTCGGGCAGGTGAACACCGTTAAGGCATTCGCGTTGCGGAATAACAAAAATCTGGAGGAATGTCGTGCACACTTTTCAAGCCGATCTGGTCGTTATAGGCGCTGGCGGTGCGGGATTACGCGCTGCTATTGCCGCAGCGCAGGCTAATCCGAATGCTAAAATCGCGCTGATTTCAAAAGTCTATCCGATGCGCAGCCACACGGTTGCCGCAGAAGGAGGATCCGCCGCCGTTGCGCAGGATCATGACAGCTTCGAATACCATTTCCACGACACGGTGGCCGGTGGCGACTGGCTGTGCGAACAGGATGTCGTTGACTACTTCGTTCATCATTGTCCAACCGAAATGACGCAACTGGAACAGTGGGGTTGCCCGTGGAGCCGCCGTGAAGATGGCAGCGTCAACGTGCGCCGTTTCGGCGGCATGAAAATCGAACGCACGTGGTTTGCCGCCGACAAAACCGGCTTCCACATGCTGCACACCCTGTTCCAGACATCCCTCCAGTTCCCACAAATTCAACGCTTCGATGAACACTTCGTCCTGGATATTCTGGTCGATGACGGTCAGGCGCGCGGTCTGGTAGCGATGAACATGATGGAAGGCACCCTGATGCAGATCCGCGCGAATGCCGTGGTGATGGCAACCGGCGGTGCGGGTCGTGTTTACCGTTACAACACCAACGGCGGGATTGTCACCGGCGACGGAATGGGCATGGCGTTACGTCACGGCGTTCCGCTGCGCGATATGGAATTTGTGCAGTATCACCCAACCGGCCTGCCGGGTTCCGGCATTCTGATGACGGAAGGCTGCCGCGGTGAAGGCGGAATTCTGGTCAATAAAGATGGCTATCGCTATCTGCAGGATTACGGCATGGGCCCAGAAACCCCGCTTGGCGAACCGAGAAACAAATATATGGAACTCGGCCCGCGCGACAAAGTATCCCAGGCGTTCTGGCACGAGTGGCGCAAAGGCAACACCATTTCGACGCCGCGCGGCGATGTGGTTTATCTCGATCTGCGTCATCTTGGTGAGAAGAAATTGCTGGAACGACTGCCGTTCATTTGTGAACTGGCAAAAGCCTACGTCGGTGTCGATCCGGTAAAAGAGCCGATTCCTGTCCGTCCAACCGCGCACTACACCATGGGCGGTATCGAAACCAATCAGGAGTGTGAAACCCACATTAAAGGGCTGTTTGCCGTCGGCGAATGTTCTTCTGTCGGCCTGCACGGCGCGAACCGCCTCGGCTCTAACTCGCTGGCAGAGCTGGTGGTCTTTGGCCGCATGGCCGGCGAAAAAGCCGTTGAGCGCGCGGCGACAGTCGGCGAAGCCAACGGTGCTGCACTGGACGCACAGGTCGCTGATGTTGAGAAGCGCCTGAAAGCGCTCGTCAATCAGGAAGGCAACGAGAACTGGTCGAAGATCCGCGATGAAATGGGTCTGTCGATGGAGGAAGGTTGCGGTATCTACCGTACGCCGGAGCTGATGCAAAAAACGGTTGATAAGCTGGCGGAACTGCAGGAGCGCTTCAAGCGCGTGCGTATTACCGATACGTCCAGCGTGTTTAACACCGATCTGCTCTACACCATTGAGCTGGGCCACGGCCTGAACGTCGCCGAATGTATGGCGCACTCTGCCCTGGCACGTAAAGAGTCGCGCGGCGCGCATCAGCGTCTGGACGAAGGGTGCACCGAGCGTGATGATGTCAATTTCCTCAAGCACACCCTCGCTTATCGCGACGCAGACGGTACCACTCGTCTGGACTACAGCGATGTGAAGATCACCACGCTGCCACCGGCGAAACGTGTTTACGGTGCAGAAGCGGAAGAAGCCGACAAAAAGGAGACGGCAAATGGCTGAGATGCAAACGCTGAAAATTGAAGTGGTGCGCTACAACCCGGAAGTGGACGCCGCACCGCACAGCGCATTCTATGAAGTGCCTTATGACGAGCAAACGTCCCTGCTGGATGCCCTCGGGTACATCAAAGACAACCTTGCGCCGGACCTGAGCTACCGCTGGTCTTGCCGCATGGCGATCTGCGGTTCCTGCGGCATGATGGTCAATAAAGTGCCGAAGCTGGCGTGCAAAACCTTCCTGCGTGAATACACGAAAGGCATCAAGGTCGAAGCGCTGGGCAACTTCCCAATCGAGCGCGATCTGGTGGTCGATATGACTCACTTTATCGAGAGTCTGGAAGCGATTAAGCCGTACATTATCGGTAATCCGCGTACGCCGGATCAGGGTCCAAACACCCAGACGCCTGCGCAGATGGCGAAATACCATCAGTTTTCCGGCTGTATCAACTGCGGTCTGTGCTACGCGGCCTGCCCACAGTTCGGCCTGAATCCGGAGTTTATCGGCCCGGCTGCGATTACGCTGGCGCATCGCTACAACGAAGACAGCCGCGACCACGGTAAGAAAGAACGTATGGCGCAGTTGAACAGTCAGAACGGCGTGTGGAGCTGTACTTTCGTGGGCTACTGCTCCGAAGTGTGCCCGAAACATGTCGATCCGGCCGCCGCCATTCAGCAGGGTAAAGTGGAAAGCTCGAAAGACTTTCTTATCGCTACCCTGAAACCACGCTAAGGAGTGCATGATGACGACTAAACGCAAAGCCTACGTGCGGCCAATGCCGTCCACCTGGTGGAAAAAACTGCCGTTTTATCGCTTCTATATGCTGCGTGAAGGCACTGCGGTTCCGGCGGTCTGGTTCAGCCTTGAGCTGATGTATGGGGTGTTTGCCCTGAAACACGGTCCGGAAACCTGGGCGGATTTTGTCGGGTTCCTGCAAAATCCGGTGGTGTTGATCCTGAACCTGATCGTGCTGGCGGCCGCACTGCTGCATACCAAAACCTGGTTTGAGCTGGCACCGAAGGCCGCGAACATCATTGTTAAAGGCGAAAAAATGGGACCCGAGCCGGTTATTAAGGGGCTTTGGGCGGTGACTGCAGTCGTAACTGCGGTCGTTCTGTTTGTCGCACTGTTCTGGTAAGGAGGCCTAAGTGATTAATCCAAATCCAAAGCGCTCTGACGAGCCGGTATTCTGGGGTCTGTTTGGCGCAGGCGGAATGTGGAGCGCCATCGTCGCCCCCGTCATTATTCTGCTGGTCGCCATTTTGCTGCCGCTGGGGCTGTTCCCGGGCGAGGCACTGGGATACGAGCGTGTACTGGCATTCGCGAGCAGCTTTATTGGTCGCGTCTTTATCTTCCTGATGATTGTCCTGCCGCTGTGGCTGGGGCTGCACCGTATTCATCACGCCATGCATGATTTAAAAATCCACGTACCCAACGGCAAATGGGTATTTTACGGTCTGGCGACGATCCTGACTGTGGTAACTTTGGTGGCTATCGTCACTATCTGATATTGTGGTTCTTCATCCGGCCCGCCCTTTCCGGCGGGCTTTTTTTATGGAAGAGAATCAGATGAAAAAATCCCTTTGCGCCGTGCTGCTGCTCAGCGCGTCATGCTCTACGCTTGCCGCCCCTCACACAGACAAACAGATCGCGGACACCGTCAATCGCATCGTGACACCACTCATGAAAGAACAGGCGATCCCGGGCATGGCCGTCGCCGTGATTTATCAGGGAAAGACGCACTATTTTGTCTACGGTAAAGCGGATATCGCCGCGAATCAGCCAGTGACTCAGCGCACCGTGTTTGAACTGGGCTCTGTAAGCAAAACCTTCACCGGCGTTCTGGGTGGCGAAGCTATCGCACGCGGAGAGATCAAGCTTGACGATCCCGCAAGCAAATACTGGCCTGAGCTGACGGGTAAACAATGGCAAGGCATTACTCTGCTGAATCTGGCTACCTACACCGCAGGCGGTTTGCCGCTGCAGGTGCCAGATGACGTGACCGATCGGGCTGCCCTTCTGCATTTCTACCAAAACTGGCAGCCGCAGTGGTCCCCGGGCGCAAAACGCCTGTACGCCAACGCCAGTATCGGTTTGTTTGGCATGCTGGCGGTCAAGCCATCGGGGATGGATTTTGAACAGGCGATGACCACGCGCGTATTTCAGCCGCTTCAACTGAATCACACCTGGATTAACGTCCCGGCAGCAGAAGAGAAGCATTACGCCTGGGGCTATCGTGACGGCAAACCGGTGCACGTTTCGCAAGGCATGCTTGATGCTGAAGCGTATGGCGTCAAAACGACCATTGAAGATATGGCGAGCTGGGTTCAGGCCAATATGAATCCTGCGGGCGTTAAAGATGAAATGCTAAAGCAAGGGATCGAACTGGCACAGTCACGTTACTGGCGTATTGGTGAGATGTATCAGGGCTTAGGCTGGGAAATGTTGAACTGGCCGGTGAAAGCAAAAACCGTCGTCGACGGCAGCGACAATAAAATCGCGCTGGCACCGTTGATGGCCGTCGAGGTGAATCCCCCCGCGCCTGCTGTTAAAGCCTCGTGGGTGCACAAGACGGGTTCAACCGGCGGATTTGGGAGCTACGTCGCCTTTATTCCTGAAAAGAACATCGGCATCGTGATGCTGGCGAACAAGAGCTATCCTAACCCTGCGCGTGTCGACGCGGCGTACCGCATTCTGGCCACGTTGAAATAACCGATTTACCCACATTTTCCTTGCTGTCATCTACACTTAACAAAAAAACAGCAAGGAAATCGCTATGCGCATTTTGCCTGTTATCGCCGCGGTGACAGCCGCGTTTCTCGTTGTTGCCTGTAGCTCTCCGACGCCACCTCCGGGCGTCACCGTCGTCACCCCTTTCGATTCGCAACGTTATCTTGGCAAATGGTATGAAATCGCCCGGTTTGATCACCGTTTTGAGCGAGGATTACAGCGCGTGACGGCAACTTACAGCTCCATGGATGATGGCGGCATTGAGGTGGTCAACCGGGGATATAATCCTGAGCGCGGAATGTGGCAGCAGGTGGTTGGCCAGGCCTACTTTACCGGCGATCCGAACAGAGCGGCCCTGAAAGTCTCGTTCTTCGGGCCATTCTATGGCGGCTATAACGTCATCGCGCTGGACAAAGAATATCGCCATGCGTTGGTATGCGGGCCAGATCGCGACTATTTGTGGATACTTTCTCGCACACCGACCATTTCAGAAGAGATGAAACAGCAGATGCTTGCTGTCGCGACCCGGCAAGGGTTTGATGTCTCAAAATTAATGTGGATTGAACAGCCACATTAGTGTGTGCTGATTTTCAACCCGATAATTCCTGCCACGATTAACGCGAGGCTGGCGATACGCGCCGGGCTCGCGGACTCTCCCAACAGCAGAATGCCGGTGATCGCCGCGCCGACCGCGCCAATGCCCGTCCAGACAGCATAAGCGGTCCCCACGGGCAGCGTTCGCATCGCCCACGAGAGTAGCGCAATGCTGACAATCATCGCCGTCACCGTAATAATGCTTGGGGTCAAACGGGTAAAACCGTGGGTGTATTTCAGGCCAATCGCCCAAACCACTTCAAGCAAACCGGCAATCAATAGAATTATCCAGGACATATCAGGCTCCTTAACTTAAATAACAGTATGGGGCCGTCCCCGATGTTCGAAGCGCTTGCAGGTCGTCCCGCAAGGCATAAGCAGAGCGTGTATTTTCCGCACAAAGCGAATATATTTCAATCCATTTCTTAAAGACAGGTAATAGCCGGAAATAGCAGCGGTATGCAGCGGAGTTCGCTCCTTTATCACTCATCCGACTTGTTTAAGATAGGCGTGCTTTCTGATGACAGTCAGCCTATCCCTTTGCCTGATGCGAAAACGACATGTTTAAAATTCTTTTGATTGACCGTTGTCACTTCACCCGTTCAGGGCTTGAAGCATGGCTCAATCATTCTGGTTTGTTCACTGGTGATTTTACGATAACGGGTGTGAATAACCTTTTCCTTGCAAGAGAACATATTCTTCACTGGAAACCCACGCTGGTTATCGCTGACTTAAATAGTTTTATGCAGGAGATGAATGATACGCAGCAATTATCTTCGCTGCTGAATGCGAGCGAGAGGCTGCCGTTTATATTACTGCAATCCAGCGAGCAGACCGATATGTCAGGGTATATTAAGCAATACCCGCTGTGGGCCACGCTCTGCAAAAGTGCCCGGCTGGAATCGCTGGCGAGAGTCATTAACGAAGCGTTGAGCACACGTGCTCACTGCGCATCTCCGCGCGTCACGCCGCCGCTTCTGACACGACAAGAAGAAAAGGTTTTAACGCTCTGGATGGAAGGCGCCAGCAACCAGAAGATAGCCGGGCAGCTCAGTATTAACAGTAAAACGGTGTATACCTACAAACGAAATATCCGTGTGAAACTGCATATGGATACGCGTTTTTCACCGTTCTTATCCCTTCAGGCAGTACAAAGCTGACGGTACGGCAATCGTTCGTATTCCGTACCGTCGGATATCACACTGTTTAGTTCTGCGCTTTAGTCGCCGCGCCAGAAATTGCGCTACCGCCGTCCGAAATATCCTGACCCACGCCGCGCGTGGTATTACAGGCGGTCAACACCGAAGAAAGCACCAGAACAGAAAAGATCGCTGCAATTGTTTTCTTAACCATAATATCTTCCTTTTATAGCCAATGTTATTTGTGTATAGCTACTTAAGGATAGACAAGATCTTGTCGTTCGACGGAAAAGGACGGATTTTTAGGAAAATTAGAAGGTTTAGCTGGCGGCGTGAGAAATGGCATGACCGAGGGATTTGATGTCTTCGCCTACGCCACGCGCGGTATTGCAGCCAGACAGGATGGTGCTGGAAAGCGCCAGTATCAGCAGAATTTTAATCGTACGTTTCATCATCCCTGCCTGAATATTACAGGCGCAGCGAGCGCTGCGCCTTAAGTCTTTTACATGAATTACTTCACGCGAGATACGTATTCGCCAGAGCGGGTATCGACTTTGATGACTTCGCCAGTCTGTACGAACAGCGGTACTTTAACCACTGCACCGGTAGACAGTTTGGCTGGCTTGCCGCCAGTACCTGCAGTGTCACCCTTCAGACCTGGATCGGTTTCAATGATTTCCAGTTCTACGAAGTTTGGTGGAGTCACGGAGATTGGCTGACCGTTCCACAGAGTTACGATGCACTCTGCCTGATCCAGCAACCATTTCGCGTTTTCACCAACGGCTTTCTCATCAGCAGACAGCTGTTCGAAAGTCGTGTTATTCATGAAGTGATAGAACTCACCGTCGTTGTACAGGTAAGTCAGGTTCATATCGACCACGTCCGCGCCTTCTGCAGAGTCAGTAGATTTGAACGTTTTCTCAACGCGGGTACCGGTCAGCAGGCGACGCAGCTTAACGCGCGCAAATGCCTGGCCTTTACCTGGTTTAACGAACTCGCTAGCTTCAACCGCATACGGTTCGCCATCCATCATGATTTTAAGACCAGCACGAAAATCGTTGCTATAGTAAGTCGCCATAAGGCCCTCTGAAAATTGTTAACTGGTAGCTAAGCCACAAAATGGCGCATATTGTAACCCTAAATACCCCGTACAGAGAAGATTGGTTATCGCAACTTGCCGATGTCATCACCAGTCCTGATGAACTGCTGCGTCTGTTGAATATAGACTCTGATGAAAATATGCTGGCTGGCCGTGAGGCAAAGCGTCTTTTTGCGCTGCGCGTGCCGCGGGCATTTGTCGCGCGCATGGAGAAAGGAAATCCTAACGATCCACTTTTAAAACAGGTGCTTACATCGAAAGATGAGTTTGTTACCGCACCCGGTTTTAGCACCGATCCGTTAGAAGAGCAGAACAGCGTCGTGCCCGGTTTGCTGCACAAATACCGTAACCGCGCACTGCTGCTGGTGAAAGGAGGCTGCGCGGTAAATTGTCGTTATTGCTTCCGCCGCCACTTCCCGTACGCCGAAAATCCGGGTAATAAGCGCAACTGGCAGGTGGCGCTGGACTATATTGCGGCCCATCCCGAGCTGGATGAGATTATATTTTCCGGCGGCGATCCGCTCATGGCGAAGGATCACGAGCTTGACTGGCTGCTTACGCAGTTGGAAGCGATACCGCACATTAAGCGCTTACGTATTCACAGCCGTTTGCCGATTGTCATCCCCGCGCGTATTACTGACGGCCTGGTTTCCCGCTTTGCAGCGTCCCCTTTGCAAATTCTGTTGGTTAATCATATTAACCATGCAAATGAGATCGATGAGACGTTCCGCTCTGCGATGATGCGTCTGCGTAACGCGGGCGTGACGCTGTTGAATCAAAGCGTGCTGCTGCGCGGCGTGAATGATAACGCTCAGACGCTTGCTGACCTGAGCAACGCGCTGTTTGACGCGTCGGTGATGCCCTATTACCTGCACGTGCTGGACCGAGTTCAGGGCGCGGCGCATTTCATGGTGAGCGATGAAGAAGCCCGGCAGATTGTGCGGGAGCTGTTGACGCTTGTTTCCGGCTATATGGTGCCAAAACTGGCGAGAGAAATCGGCGGTGAGCCAAGTAAAACGCCGTTAGATTTACAGCTGCGACAGAATTAATCCCCGCCCTCTCCCGATCAAAGAGGGTGACGGCTCCCACACCCATTTGTCAGAATTTGCGCCGATCCATCCCCTCTCCCGTGGGAGAGGGTTAGGGTGAGGGCATTAGAGCGCATCGATCAATTCGGGCACTTATAAACCTGACCGTTCATTGTGCTGGCGGTCGGAACAAAGCTCGACAGCACACCCTGTGTTGGGCTGCTGACGCCATAAATCACGTTACCCCCCAACGCGGCAGCCTGATTACGTAGCGCATTCGCCGCACCACGCATTGAACCGCCCTCATCACCGTGTTGGCCTGACATCCAGTTACTTTGTTCACCGGTCGCCGTGCCTAATAGCTGACATTCGCTGCCCGGCTTATCTTCCACAAAGCGAACGCCCTGACCACCTGCAGATAGCTCGTTACTGGAGCTACAACCCGCCAGCAGCAATGCTGCCCCTACGATCCCTGCACAGACTGTTACGCGCATGTTATTCCTCGTTTTCAATAAGCTGGACAAGAGTTGTCCCTGTCTAAACCTTATACTAAAAAGATGACCAAAAGAAAAACCCCCAGACATTTCTGCCCGGGGGTTTTTCATTTATGGGAGCTATGCGCCCTGTATTCTTCAGGGCGCAGGGCAATTACATCATGCCGCCCATTCCACCCATACCACCCATGCCGCCTGCACCTAAGTCAGGACCGTCGCCTTTCGGCACATCGGTAATCATGCATTCGGTGGTGATCATCAGACCTGCTACAGATGCCGCGTACTGCAGAGCAGAACGAGTCACTTTAGTCGGGTCCAGGATACCCATGTCGATCATGTTGCCGTATTCTTCGGTTGCTGCGTTGTAACCGTAGTTACCGTCGCCCGCTTTCACGGTGTTAGCCACCACAGAAGGCTCTTCGCCGCAGTTCAGAACGATCTGACGCAGTGGTGCTTCCATTGCGCGCAGCGCAACTTTGATACCCACGTTTTGATCTTCGTTCTGGCCACGCAGTTCGCTCAGTTTAGACGCCACCCGAATCAGCGCTACGCCACCACCAGCAACCACGCCTTCTTCTACTGCTGCACGGGTCGCGTGCAGAGCATCGTCAACGCGTGCTTTCTTCTCTTTCATTTCAACTTCGGTCGCTGCACCGACTTTGATAACCGCAACGCCGCCAGCCAGTTTCGCTACGCGCTCCTGCAGTTTTTCGCGGTCGTAATCAGAGGTCGCTTCTTCGATTTGCTTACGAATCTGACCAACACGGCCCTGAATAGCGGCTTCTTCACCCACGCCATCGATGATGGTGGTGGTGTCTTTGTTGATGATGACGCGTTTCGCCTGACCCATATCTTCCAGGGTCGCTTTTTCCAGCTCCATACCGATCTCTTCAGAGATAACGGTACCGCCAGTCAAGGTTGCGATGTCCTGAAGCATCGCTTTACGACGGTCGCCGAAGCCAGGTGCTTTAACAGCAGCCACTTTCACGATACCGCGCATGGTGTTAACCACCAGCGTTGCCAGTGCTTCGCCTTCAACGTCTTCAGCGATGATCAGCAGTGGTTTACCTGCTTTCGCAACGGCTTCCAGAACAGGCAGCATTTCGCGGATGTTGGAGATTTTTTTGTCAGCCAGCAGGATGAACGGGCTTTCCAGTTCAACAGCGCCAGTTTCTGGCTTGTTGATGAAGTATGGAGACAGGTAGCCACGGTCGAACTGCATACCTTCAACCACGTCCAGTTCGTCTTCCAGGCCAGTACCGTCTTCAACGGTGATCACGCCTTCTTTACCGACTTTATCCATCGCTTCAGCGATCAATTTACCTACGGTTTCGTCAGAGTTAGCGGAGATAGTACCAACCTGCGCAATAGCTTTGGAGTCAGAGCATGGGACGGACAGGGTTTTCAGCTCTTCAACAGCGGCGATAACCGCTTTGTCGATACCACGTTTCAGATCCATCGGGTTCATGCCCGCAGCAACCGCTTTCAGGCCTTCAGTGATGATAGCCTGCGCCAGTACTGTTGCGGTGGTGGTGCCGTCGCCTGCAGCGTCGTTCGCTTTAGAGGCAACTTCTTTCACCATCTGCGCGCCCATGTTTTCGAACTTGTCTTCCAGTTCGATTTCACGTGCGACGGAAACACCATCTTTGGTGATGGCTGGAGCGCCGAAGGATTTATCCAGCACTACGTTACGGCCTTTCGGGCCGAGGGTAACTTTTACTGCGTCTGCCAGTACGTTTACGCCGCG
This sequence comes from Enterobacter sp. 638, assembly GCF_000016325.1. NCBI lineage: Bacteria > Pseudomonadati > Pseudomonadota > Gammaproteobacteria > Enterobacterales > Enterobacteriaceae > Enterobacter > Enterobacter sp. 638. Next base: position 381,242 of record NC_009436.1, on the reverse strand, counting down.
CAGCATTTTCACACGAGCGTCGTTACCGAATTTTACGTCTTTAGCTGCCATTTTATCTTTCCCTTAAATTCGTATGTTCAGTGTCGTTCGCGGATTACGCTTCAACAATTGCCAGAATGTCGCTCTCGGACATGATCAACACTTCTTCATTGTCGATCTTCTCGGATTTCACGCCGTAACCATCGTTGAAAATCACGATGTCGCCCACTTTAACGTCCAGTGGCTGCACAGTACCGTTTTCCAGGATGCGGCCCTTACCGACAGCGATGATTTCGCCACGAGTTGATTTGGTTGCTGCAGAACCGGTCAGAACGATGCCGCCCGCAGATTTGGTTTCAACTTCTTTACGCTTGACGATCACACGATCATGTAACGGACGAATACTCATTGATAGCTCTCCTTCGAGAAAGTCATTATCAGTTATGGAAGACGCCGGGCCGTAAAAGGTTTACCGACTGGTGACCTGAGAGATGGGGGTCGAAAATAGCCCCTTCAAGGGGTTGTCGAAAAAAAATTTGCGAAAGTGTTACCATCGCTTCTCTTTTGGCAGTGGCAGGACGAGGTCAATGAGTGGACTAAAACAGGAGTTGGGACTCGCGCAAGGCGTGGGTTTACTCTCAACTTCCTTACTGGGAACCGGCGTGTTTGCGGTGCCCGCACTGGCGGCGCTGGTGGCCGGAAACAACAGCCTGTGGGCGTGGCCCGTGTTGATTGCTCTGGTCTTTCCGATAGCCATTGTCTTCGCGATCCTTGGCCGCCATTTCCCCAGTGCTGGCGGCGTAGCGCATTTTGTCGGCATGGCGTTTGGTCCTCGCCTCGAGCGCGTCACGGGCTGGCTTTTTCTGTCGGTAATTCCGGTTGGCTTGCCCGCCGCCCTGCATATCGCCACCGGTTTTGGCCAGGCGCTGTTCGGCTGGCACGATGAGCAACTGCTGTTTGCAGAGCTGGGCACACTGGCGATCGTCTGGTGGGTGGGTTCACGCGGGGCCAGTTCCAGCGCCAACCTACAAACGCTGGTCGCCATACTGATTGTGGCGTTGATTGCGGCGATCTGGTGGGCGGGTGACATTAGCGTGGGTGAAATTCCGTTCCCGGCCCTCTCGGACGTGGATAATTCGCAGCTCTTCGCCGCGCTTTCAGTGATGTTCTGGTGTTTTGTCGGGCTGGAAGCTTTTGCGCATCTGGCATCAGAATTTAAACAGCCTGAGCGTGATTTTCCCCGCGCGCTGATGATTGGCCTGTTGCTCGCCGGAACGGTTTACTGGGCATGTACCGTGCTGGTGCTGCACTTCAATGCCTACGGATCTGACACCGCTGCGGCCGCATCGCTGCCGGGTATCGTTGTACACCTGTTTGGAGTGAAAGCGTTGTGGATTGCCTGTGTGATTGGCTATCTCGCCTGTTTCGCCAGCCTGAACATCTACATTCAAAGCTTTGCTCGCCTAATGTGGTCCCAGGCGCAATACAAGCCGGACAGCCGTCTGTCACGCCTGTCGAAGCGTCAGTTGCCGACAAATGCGTTAAACGCGGTGCTGGGCTGCTGCGTGTTGAGTACGCTCGGCATTTACTGGCTCAACATCAATCTGGATGCGCTCATCATCTATGCCAACGGTATTTTCATCATGATTTACCTGCTGTGTATGCTGGCAGGGTGTCGATTGCTGACGGGGCGTTTTAAAGGGCTGGCGATAATCGGTAGCGCGCTGTGCCTGCTCCTGCTGGCCATGGTGGGCTGGAAAAGCCTCTACGCGATTATCATGCTGGCGGGACTGTGGTTCTTGCTCCCCAAGCGCAGGATCATTAAATAGCAAAACGCCCGGCAATGCCGGGCGTTGTTGTCTTAGCGGTTGTCGTCTTTGTGATCGAGGCGGTCACGCTGATCGTCTTTACGCTGGTATTCCCCTTCAAAGGTATCCCCATTTCCCGGTCCGGTGGTGAATCCACCGCCAGGCATCCGGTTAAAGCGCAGATGCGGCAAAAGGCGCATCGTCAGCAGCTTTTGCACCGGCGGTAACAGCAGCAACAGGCCCAGGAAATCGGTGAAAAAGCCGGGCAGAATCAGCAGCAGGCCAGCAAGAATCAGCGACACGCTTTTGATCATCTCCTCTGCCGGGCTTTCACCCGCCGCCATCTTTTGCTGCATCAACAGGAAATTTTTGAATCCCTGATTACGTACCAGCGACATACCTATCACGGATGTGAATATGACCAGAATCAGCGTCAGCAGGACACCCATCACATGGGCGACCTGGATAAAAATGGAAATTTCTATGTAAACATAGAGAAAAATGGCAATTAAAGGTATCCAGCGCACTGGCTTCTCCTGTGTGGCAGACGCCGTCTGGCCCCTGTCTGAATGTGTTTGCGAATCGCGTTTCTTTGAAATGGTGACGGTTAGCCAAAATTCAATCGGTTTGCACGGATATTTTTTTGGAAACATTCAAGCGGTGATTCATTTCACAGATTAATAATTATCATGTCGCGAGGGCGATAATAAGTGATCCAGGTTACGGCAATTCGCTATCATCAGCATATCATCTCGGGTATCTGGCTGATTGAGGGAATAATCGTCGGTCAGCAAATATTCAAAACCACATATCTACTGTGTGTTTAGTACAATCCATCGGCAGCTTTAAAAGAAGGTTCACATGTTAAACAACATTCGTATCGAAGAAGATTTGTTGGGTACCAGGGAAGTTCCAGCGGATGCCTACTACGGTATTCACACTCTGAGAGCGATTGAGAACTTCTACATCAGCAATAACAAAATCAGTGACATCCCTGAGTTTGTACGCGGTATGGTGATGGTGAAGAAAGCCGCAGCCCTGGCAAACAAAGAGCTGCAAACCATTCCTAAAAGCGCTGCAAATGCCATTATCGCAGCCTGCGATGAAGTGTTGAACAACGGAAAATGCATGGACCAGTTCCCGGTCGACGTCTATCAGGGCGGCGCAGGCACCTCCGTAAACATGAATACCAACGAAGTATTGGCAAACATTGGCCTGGAGCTGATGGGTCACCAGAAAGGTGAGTACCAGTACCTCAATCCTAACGACCACGTAAACAAGTGCCAGTCCACCAACGACGCCTACCCGACCGGTTTCCGTATCGCGGTTTACGCGTCCGTTGTGAAACTCATTGACGCGATTAACCAGCTGGGCGACGGTTTCCAGCGCAAAGCGGTTGAGTTCCAGGACATTCTGAAAATGGGTCGTACCCAGCTGCAGGATGCGGTGCCGATGACCCTCGGCCAGGAATTCCACGCGTTTAACGTGCTGTTGAACGAAGAGACCCGCAACATTCTGCGTACCTCTGAACTGCTGCTCGAAGTGAACCTGGGCGCAACCGCCATCGGGACTCGCCTCAATACCCCTGACGGTTATCAACAGTTGGCCGTCGAGAAACTGGCGGAAGTGTCTAATCTCGCGGTTGTACCCGCCGAAGACCTGATCGAAGCGACATCCGACTGCGGCGCTTACGTCATGGTGCACAGCGCGCTGAAACGCCTGGCGGTTAAACTGTCCAAAATTTGTAACGACTTGCGCCTGCTCTCTTCCGGCCCGCGCGCTGGCCTGAACGAAATCAACCTGCCAGAGCTACAGGCCGGCTCGTCCATCATGCCAGCCAAAGTCAACCCGGTGGTGCCAGAAGTGGTGAATCAAGTGTGCTTCAAAGTCATCGGTAACGACATCACCGTCACCATGGCCTCCGAAGCCGGTCAGCTGCAGCTGAACGTGATGGAGCCTGTGATTGGCCAGGCCATGTTTGAGTCCATCCACATCCTGACCAACGCCTGCTACAACCTGCTGGAAAAATGCATCAACGGCATCACGGCCAATAAAGCCGTGTGTGAAAGCTTCGTCTACAATTCTATCGGCATCGTCACCTATCTGAACCCGTTCATCGGCCACCACAACGGCGATATCGTTGGTAAGATTTGTGCTGAAACCGGTAAGAGTGTGCGCGAAGTGGTCCTTGAGCGTGGATTGCTGACAGAGGCTGAACTGGATGATATCTTCTCGCCGCAAAACCTGATGCATCCGGCATATAAAGCGAAACGGTATACCGATGAAAGCGAACAGTAACCGTTCCGGTTAAATTTCCGAAAGGCACGTCACCCGGTGACGTGCCTTTTTTCTTTTCAGGCTTTACCAAATACTCAACAATTTAATATCAACTTGTTAATAAGCAAGGAAGGTCCTTATGTTTGGAGCAGAACTCGTCGTCGTGCTGTTGGCGATTTATTTGGGAGCAAGGCTCGGGGGGATCGGCATTGGTTTTGCCGGTGGTCTCGGCGTGCTCGTTCTTACCCTCATCTTTCAGATTAAACCCGGCGCTATCCCGTTCGACGTTATCGAAATCATCATGGCGGTTATCGCCGCGATTGCTGCCATGCAAGTGGCTGGCGGTATGGACTACCTTGTGAGTCTGGCAGAACGTATGCTGCGTCGTCATCCAAAATACATCACCTTCCTTGCGCCGCTGGTTACGTGGTTCATGACCATTCTGGCCGGTACTGGCCACACGGCGTTCTCCACGCTGCCGGTCATTACCGAAGTGGCGAAAGAACAGGGTATCCGCCCGTCTCGTCCACTCTCCATCGCCGTTGTCGCCTCACAGATTGCAATCACCGCGTCGCCAATCTCAGCGGCCGTCGTCTTCTTCGCCGGTATTCTTGAACCCCTGGGCGTGAGCTACCTGACGCTGCTGTCGATCTGTATTCCGGTCACGCTGATTGCCGTCATGCTGACTGCCGTGGTGTGTAATTTCCTCGGCGCTGAGTTGAAAGACGATCCGGTCTATCAGGAACGTCTGGCGAAAGGCGAAGTGAGACTGCGCGGCAGCCAGGTGTTTGAGCTGAAACCGCATGCGAAACGCTCCGTGCTGCTGTTCTTGATCGGTATCATTGCGGTGATGTTCTATGCCACCGCGATCAGTGACACCGTCGGACTGATTCAGAACCCGGTTCTGCCGCGTAACGAAGCCATCGTGGTCTTTATGCTGACCATCGCCACGCTGATTAGCATCACCTGTAAAATCGACACCAGCGAAGTGCTGAACGCCAGCACCTTTAAATCCGGTATGAGCGCCTGCGTGTGCGTACTGGGCGTGGCGTGGCTCGGTGATACTTTCGTGAAAGCGCACATCACCGATATCCAGACCGTGGCGGGCGATCTGCTGCATAACTATCCGTGGCTGCTGGCCGTGGTACTGTTCTTTGCAGCAACCCTGCTGTATTCCCAGGCAGCAACCACCAAAGCGCTGATGCCTGCGGCATTGATGCTGGGCGTAACGCCGCTGACGGCGATTGCCTCTTTCGCAGCCGTCTCCGCGCTGTTCGTCCTGCCAACCTATCCAACCCTGCTGGCGGCGGTAGAAATGGACGACACCGGCTCCACCCGTATCGGTAAATATGTGTTTAACCACGCGTTTCTGATCCCAGGCGTGATAGCAATATCCCTTTGCGTAATCCTCGGGTTTATCATTGGCGGCGTGATTCTGTAACCTCATAAATGTTGTAAAATTTGTTAAATTCGGGCCGCTCAGCGGCCCGATTCATTAATGCCCTCCGACCCGCCGTGATATAGTGATTTTTTCGCGATGAGGAGGTCGACTTGTGAACACGCCTGACGCCGTTGTTGTGCTTTGTACCGCTCCCGATGAAGCAACCGCCCAGGAACTGGCCGCCAAAGTACTTACTGATAAGCTCGCGGCCTGCGTTACGATCCTGCCTGGCGCCACCTCCCTGTACTACTGGGAAGGCAAGCTCGAGCAAGAGTACGAAGTGCAAATGCTGCTTAAAACCTCGGTAGCGCATCAGCAGGCGCTCCTGGATTGCCTCAAATCTCATCATCCTTACCAGACTCCGGAACTGCTGGTTCTCCCAGTGTCCCACGGCGATAACGACTATCTCTCATGGCTCAACGCTTCTTTACGCTGATCCTGCTGCTGTGCAGCACATCAGCTTTTGCCGGGTTGTTCGACGCACCTGGCCGCTCAAACTTTATTCCTGCTGATCAGGCGTTTGTCTTCGACTTCCAGCAAAACCAGCACGATCTCAGCCTCAACTGGCAGATCAAAGACGGATATTACCTCTACCGAAAACAGGTCAGCATCACGCCAGCCAATGCGAAAGTCGGCGAGCCGCAACTGCCTGCGGGCGAGTGGCACGAAGACGAGTTTTACGGCAAAAGCGAAATCTACCGCCACCAGCTTGTCGTGCCGGTCAGCGTCAATCAGGCCGCTACAGGCGCGACGGTCACCGTGACGTATCAGGGCTGTGCCGACGCCGGTTTCTGCTATCCGCCAGAAACCAAAATTGTGCCGCTCAGTGAAGTGGATACGGCGGCTCAGCCTGCTGCGCCTCCTTCCACTGAGAAGGAGGAAGACAGCGCAGAATTGCCGTTCTCTGCGCTCTGGGCGCTGCTCATCGGTATCGGTATCGCCTTTACGCCGTGCGTGTTGCCGATGTATCCGCTCATCTCAGGCATCGTGCTAGGCGGTAAACAACGTTTATCCACCGGTCGCGCCTTGCTGCTGGCGTTTATCTACGTTCAGGGCATGGCGCTCACCTATACCGCGCTCGGGATTGTGGTTGCCGCTGCCGGGCTCCAGTTCCAGGCCGCGCTTCAGCATCCGTATGTGCTGATCGGCCTGTCGGTCGTGTTTACTCTGCTGGCGCTGTCGATGTTTGGCCTGTTCACCCTGCAACTGCCCTCCTCGCTACAAACGCGTTTAACGCTGATGAGCAATCGCCAGCAAGGCGGCTCCGCAGGTGGCGTGTTTGTGATGGGTGCGATTGCTGGGCTGATTTGCTCGCCATGCACCACCGCGCCGCTGAGCGCGATCCTGCTCTACATCGCGCAAAGCGGGAACATGTGGCTGGGCGGCGGTACGCTGTATTTGTACGCGCTGGGCATGGGTCTGCCGCTGATTCTGGTCACCGTGTTTGGCAACCGTCTGCTGCCGAAAAGCGGGCCGTGGATGGAAACGGTCAAAATCGCCTTCGGTTTCGTCATCCTGGCGCTGCCGGTGTTCCTGCTGGAGCGCGTGATGGGTGACGTATGGGGCCTTCGTTTGTGGGCCATTCTTGGCGTCGCATTCTTCGGCTGGGCGTTTATCACCAGCCTGCAGGCGCAAAAAACGTGGATGCGTATCGTACAAATCATTCTGCTGGCAGCTGCACTGATCAGCGTGCGACCGCTTCAGGATTGGGCATTTGGCACACCTGCTGCGCAAAACCAGGCTCATCTTAACTTCATTCAAATCAGCAACGTTGATGAGCTGAACCACGCGCTGGCACAGGCAAAAGGCAAACCCATCATGCTCGATCTGTACGCCGACTGGTGTGTCGCCTGCAAAGAGTTCGAAAAATACACCTTTAGCGATCCGCAGGTGCAAAATGCGTTAAAAGATACGGTTCTGTTGCAGGCGAACGTAACCGCCAATAATGCGCAGGACAAGGCTTTACTGAAACAACTCAGGGTACTCGGTCTGCCGACGATTTTGTTCTTTAATGCGCAGGGAGAAGAGCAGCCAGGCGAACGAGTGACAGGATTTATGGATGCAACCGCGTTCAGCGCGCATTTGCGCGATCGCCAACCGTAAACGACACTGTTAACGGGATAAACCGTTAGCATTGGGAGGAGAAAACCGTGCAACGCGAAGACGTACTGGGACAAGCCCTGCAATTACTTGAGATACAAGGGATCGCCAGCACCACGCTTGAGATGGTCGCCGAACGCATCGATTATCCACTGGATGAATTGCGCCGTTTTTGGCCGGATAAAGAAGCGCTGCTCTACGATGCGCTGCGCTATCTCAGTCAGCAGGTCGATATCTGGCGCAGACAGCTGATGCTGAACGACGCGCTGACGGCCGAGCAAAAAGTGCTGGCGCGCTATACCGCGCTGGCGGATTGCGTGCGTAACAACCGTTACCCTGGCTGCCTGTTTATCGCCGCCTGCACGTTCTACCCCGATCCGGGCCACCCGATCCATCAACTCGCCGATCAGCAAAAACGTGCCGCCCACGACTTTACCCACGAGCTGCTCACGAAGCTTGAGGTTGACGATCCGGCGATGGTCGCTAAACAGATGGAGCTGGTGCTTGAAGGCTGCCTGAGCCGCATGCTGATCAATCGTAGCCTGACCGACGTGGAGACGGCGCACCGTCTGGCGGAAGATATTCTGCGCTTCGCTCAGTGTCGCATGGGTGGCGCGCTAACCTAAGCCAGCATTCCCGCCCACGCGGAGACAAATAGACACAGCGCCATCAGGCGCTGAAAGCGCACCATCGCCACGGTGGTGCGAAACACCCGGTTCACCGCTTTTCCCAGCCACGCCCAGCACATCAAACACACAATCGAAATTATCAGAAACCACAGCGCCATTAACGTGACATCGCGCAGCGCATTTCCGCCTGCCGGTGCAAACAAGCTCACAACCGCCAGCGCCATCATCCATGTTTTGGGGTTAATCACCTGCAATAGCGCCGCCGCGCGGGCCGTAAAACGTCGATGTGATGGCGTCGATAAATGGCCGCTGGGGCGCTGAACAGCTGCCAGCTCATCCAGCTCAGCCATAGAACCCCTGCCCAACTCATCACCTGACGAACCAGCGGATATTGGCGTAAAACCTCCCCAGCCCCCGCACCGGAAATCAACACAATCAGGCTTGCCGCAAAACATCCGCCCAGAATCGCAGGCATGGTTTTTTTAACGCCAAAGTGCTGGCTGTTGGTCAGAACGAGAATATTAGTCGGGCCGGGCGTTATCGAGGCGACAAACGCAAACAGCAGAAACGGCATCAGATTCACAGGTGACTCCTTATTTTTAGAGTCCTGACTGTGCCGCTATTTTCTGGAAACGTCTGGAAGGTTTGTGCACAACCGACGGTAGTGGGCTGGCGTGATGCGATAGGCGCGCTGGAACCAGCGACCTAAATGACTTTGATCGGCAAAACCGAGCGCTGCGGCCACATCGACAGGCTGTTCGCCCATCCCCAGCATCTGACGCGCTTTCGCCAGGCGCAGCTGGATTAGCCAGGCGTGCGGTGCCAGGTGGAATTCGCGCTTAAAGCAGCGCGTCAGCGTAAAACGATCGGTGCCCGTTTCTCGCGCCAGATCGGACAGACCAATGTTGTCCCCCATATGAGCATACAAATAATCACGCGCGCGATGGGCAACAGCAGCACTTTGTCGCTGCACGGGCAGTCTTTTGCGCCAGTGACAATGGGAGGTAATTTGCGCGAGCAGGTTATCCATTGTGCTCTGCTGCACGATCTTCATCTCCTCATTGTGAAGCGTGGAAAAGGTGTCGCTAATGGTCCGCACCAGCTGCGGTTCACGCGTCAGAGTTTGCGCGAAATGCAGCGAGTAACTGCCCGGCGTGGATTCATATAGACCGTGCAGCGTGTTTGTCAGCCACTGTTCATCGAGGTAAAAAGTCAGATAGGTAAAACCACCGTCTACCGGCGCGTCACCGTCATGAATTTCACCTGGTTCCAGTAAAAACGCATCTCCTGGATGACTGCGATGCCGCTCGCGGCGGCAGTGGAATTGTTGCGTGCCAGACAGGGTAATGCCCACCAGATAACTGTCGTGCCAGTGCGGATCGAAGGCGTGGCCTTCAAAGTGTGCTTTGATCGTCTCAATACCCGTTTCCGCATGCTGACGCAGCTCAAGCCAGTCGTTTGCCATACCACCTCCTCATCACAATCAGCATTGCTCCGCCCTGGCGTTTTTGTCTGGAAGATTTGTGCAAAATCGACGCGTAGACCGACAGATTGCCGTAAAGTTAAGCAGTTGAACAGCTTTCCCCGAATTAGGGTTGACGATCAAACGGGATTAAGGTTTAATGCGCTCCGTTGCCCGGATAGCTCAGTCGGTAGAGCAGGGGATTGAAAATCCCCGTGTCCTTGGTTCGATTCCGAGTCCGGGCACCACTATTTAGAAGAACCCGCCTATGGCGGGTTTTTTGCTTTGGAAGCACGTACACTTCCCCAAATCCGTTCGATGACTCGTCACCCTCCCCCGTCCCAACGCAAACCCAGCACGTTCGCCCACTACGCCACCACCCAGAATCCTTCATATCGTTTGTTAACATCATGACCTCATGCAGTAAATCAGGATAACTCCAGCCACGCCTGATATTTTTGTATTGAATATCAGCGAGTAAGCACTATCCCAGGTTTGCTGCGCATCTTTACTGTGCGTTAAAAAGATGAATTACGCCTGTAATGCTATTGTTTTAACAGGTAAAAATGTTGATATCTATTTTCATCATCAACTTAAAAAACCAGTATTTAAACCAAACGAGAAAAAGGGCCTATTTCGTCACTCATAATGACATCTCAATATTCGAAATGAATGCATCACCTTACTCCACAGAAAAGTTAACTCCTTGAATGGTATATTAATATCCACAAACTCACTCTACTAAAAATTAACCTGGTAATTTTATTTTCATAATATAAATCAATCAGATAACCCCAGACCAGACCATTACCCTACGCAGGATTAAAATACAGAATAAATTCTAAAACGCGGCTGCCGATAGTTGAGATGCGGGATGTTGAGAGTAATAACCTTCTGAAAATCATCCTTTTCTCTTCTTTATCTATGTGGACCGGAATAATGACCCAGCATCAAAGTACCTTTACCTATTTTGCAAATTTGCGAATCGGTAAAAAATTGAGTCTCGGATTTGCCATCGTGCTGTTTCTGACAGTGATTGTTGCTTTTACCGGTATTCGGGGTTTTGAACAAATCCAGGACAACTCGGCAAAAACAGCGGTGATGGTAAAGTTAATGGATTCACTCGGGAATGCCCGATCCAGTCGGTTGATTTTCCAGTCCACAAACAATCAAAAGGATCGTGACGTCAATACCGCGTCCATGAATCTCATGAAGATATTACTGTCATTGGGGTGAGGAGATTGGTGAGAAGCACGTGATCGACGTTGGCGGGGTAAACAGCTTTGTGAGAAAGTGAATTATTAAAAAACTAAACTTTTCGAATTTTAAATACTGCGCAATTTTAGTTACACAATATTTATGGCAATAATAGCGTTAACTATTATTGCCATATTTTATATTAGAACTGGTAACGCAAACCTGCCATCGCACCATATTCCGAGTAGCTATTTTCCCCAAGTGAACCATTAAGGTCACTCCATACCTGGAGATTTGAGCTTAGTTTGCCTTGTACACCGACTTTCATCTGATAGCGATTGACTGGCGTATCAGTACCGTTTGTTACACCATCCATTGTCACGCTGTTAGCTACCGGGCGACCATTCCACCAATTTAATTCAGTGAAAGGTCTTACGCTGTCTTTAAACTCACCAGTCAGACGGCCACCAAGGCGGGTAATAAAACCATCACCAGAAACATCAGTGATTTTCGTGCCATTACTTTCAGTATGATTATCTTGCTGATAATGCATATAGATAACTTGACCCTGCGGTTCCAGTACCCATTTAGCATTCCACAGATTACCCAGATTGAAAGCATAACCTGATTCTAAAGAGGCGGTTTGGTTGGTGCTGTCATAGCGTTCTTCGTCTAAATCATCGCCCTGAACTGAGTTATTGAACCAACCGTATTGTGCCCATGAGTCAATATAGAGCCCATGTTTATTTTTCTCATCGGCAAACCACGTGCTGTAAATACCGACGTTGTAACCGTCGACAGAGGAGCGTGCTTCACTCTTAACACCCGCAGCCTTACTCTTCGTTTTTGCATTACCAACGCCAGCCATTACACCTGCGGTGAAACTGTCATTGCCGGTAATACTCATCTTAAATATATCGCCGCCCAACTCCATTGCATAAGTATCAGTGTCAGTAGTGAGTGCGCTATGAGCACTATCCTGTCGGGTGTGGTTCCCGTTGATATATCCCCACGCAGCATTACTGTTCCCATTAGCATCGTTAAAACGATCACCCATACGATCATATAATGTGTTAACGAACATGCTTTGTGCCGCTGTCATACTCCCTAAATATGCTCCAACTTCAGGGCGTAACTGTTGATGCGGTGCTGGCTGCGGTGCTGGGTCCGGCTGCGGTGCTGGTGTTGGATCTGGTTGCGGCTGTGGGTCTGGTTGCGGCTGTGGGTCTGGTTGCGGCTGTGGATCAGGTGTTTGAGCAGTTGAAGATAAATACCAGTCACCATCAGACTCATTTTTGCTTAGTTGATATTCATACGCCCCTGCAACAGCGCGGCCCTGAAGTTTAAAATCACCGTCAGATGTGCCATCAACGGAAACAATCTGGATCCCATTTACCGTTTGCGCACCAGCACCATGAAGATTCTGAACTGTAACGTTAGTATTTCCGCTGGTATCGCCTTCAACAATCAGTTTATCTGTTGCAGAAGAATCATCACCTAACGCGGTATTGATAATAAGCGTGCCGCTATTACCGGTATAGTCGCCAGTGACGGTTAACGTGTTACCTACATCGCTACCAGCCAGTTGAATATTTCCGCTGTTAGTTAAATCACCTTCAATGGTTAAATTAGTCGCTGGAACGGTCGTTTGTGTTAAATACTGTGAGGACACTGGCGCACTCATCGCATTCAGTGCTGCGATAGTACCACTATTTGTCACGTTACCGGTTACCGTGGCATCGCCGCTTAATGTACCACCGCTGTTTACGGTAACATTGCCACCAGTAAGATTAGCTGATGTATGAGTTATATCACCCACAATCAGTGTTCCGCTGCTATTTACCGTAGAGCCGAAGTCCATGGCATTAGTCAGCGTATTGTTAACAGTTAAGATACCGCCATCGGAAACAAGTGTTCCCCCCGTGCTGTTATCCATCTTGCCATCAATATTCAAGCTGCCAGCAACATTAACTGAATTCGCAACCTGACCTGTGATACCCACGTTACCTGATAGACTCCATTGACTGCCTGCGACAACGTCTAAACTGCTCATTCCAACAATGTCACCATCTTCAGAGCTAGAGCCTTGCAGTGTTAAGGTGTTATTTTTGCCAGTAGAATTAATGACGGTGGTGCCTCCCAGAGAAGACCCTGTGTTCAAAGTAATGCTGTTATCATCTCCAGTTAAAGAAATTGCAAATTTATCAGCACCACCATTTATAATACCCGAGTTGATAAATTTATTATTACTTCCGCTGGCTTCAACAGCGTTATTCTTATCATTAGTGATACTGCCCTTATTGTTCACCGTGCTATCAGAGATCACATGGATAGTATTATACAAGCTACCAGTCATAATCCCTGTAGCATTGTTATTTACAATGACAGAGCCTCCTCCAGGGTTAACTTTTACCGCTGATGTATTGCCATGAATTTCGCCATCGTTATTAATCGTCGCAGTACTTTCAGCATCCAGAATTTCAATACCATTTGAGGACGAATCACTTAAGTCCATTGGTCCGGCACCGATAACCGCCCCCTGATAGTTGTTGATAGTGACGGCAGAAGTCCCGGCAACCTGGATACCATCATCATCTTTACCTTGGCTGGCACTAGCACTTATTGTGCCATAGTTATCAATAACACCATTAGTATTAGTATAGAAGATCGCACTATGAGCAGTTCCTGATATGCTAATATCCCCCTTATTCACAAAATTTACATCGCCAGCCCCATTTGAATTAACAGCCACACCTCTTTCAGCACCAAATATCGTGCCGTTATTTATAATAGTACCTGCTGTTTCAAAATTAAGTGCGAAGCCTTTGTTAAAATCACCACCGCTACGTGTAAGAATCCCATTATTCGTAAACGTCGCCCCAGCCTGCCCCGCTATGATAATATCATCATAGCCGCCATGACCATCACTCGTAAATGCATCAACGGTCTGACCCGCATTGATCACATAATCAGTATCGCTGGTATAATACCGTGTAGTGTTGGTATCAATAACCGTGGTTGCATTGACTGTTGCAGACATTCCTAATAATAGTGATGGAAACAAAACCAGCAACTGATGATGTTTCTTTAAACGAAAAATCTGACCATTTGATTTTAAATTATTTTTCATGGCTTTCTGTGAAGAAAGCGCCTTGTTAGACATGCAACTCATTTTGAAAAACGCCTTTAGATGTTTGAATGGATATACTGGAAATTGAATTCTATTTAACAAATCAAGTGTGATTTATTTTTGGCAGCAGTAATTTTTACTTGATTCAAATCAAGTAAAAATCTATGCATGTGTTGAATTCATCAGCGTGAAATCCGAAGAAAGCCCCCCCTCTTCAGAAGAAGTTTATCTTTTCTCGATATTCAAACCCAAGTGCTTATTGGTCCGATTCTGGACAGACGGGTATTTCAATTAAACTTAACTTTATGACAAGTCAGTATAAAATCGTTATGCGTCATGTGTAATGGCAATATGAGGTCTTTCTAATTGTTACTATGTAAGCATGCAGAATTATTGTCGCTACGCTTCCCATCCTCATCATTTCCTGAAGCACTTCCGCCCCGAGTGGGTTATAAATGTGGGATACCCATTCCGGAAGCCCCCTTATGATGCGATTGATCCTGATTCTGCTCGGCGTTGATTATCTGCGTTCGCACTGGCGCGGACTGCGGCGCTTCGGGTGGGTCACGCTGATTGCCGGGACGGTTATCTTTATCGACGCGATGGACGGCGTGCTGTACTTCCCTATCGAACCTTTTGCGTTTCTGCTGCTGATTGAAGGCGGCGCAACCTTGCTGGTCGCGCACAGCGGCATGGGCGGGCAGCGCATTTTGCGCTATGTCAAAGGTGCGACGTTTTCACTGGCCGCCGTGCTGATCCTCGCCGGAAACCACGACGGTAATATTGTGCTGGCAATGATTTTCGGCACGCTGTTCTTGCTGGATGGCGCGCTACAAATCGCCTCGGCCATTGTGGTGCGCTATCGGCGCTGGCGGCCTGCCCTAGCAGGAGGAATCGTCGAAATTGCGCTGGCGATTTTCTTCTATCAACCGTGGCCCTCGAATTATACAGGCACCGTTCCGTACTGCCTCGGTCTCGGCCTGGCCTTTGCGGGCTGGAATATGTTTATTCTCGCTAACCGGGTCAAAGTGGCGGCAGCCAACCCAGGTCTCAAAGGCGAAGAGTATATGGAAGAAGCCGATACGCATCAGCCTGCCGTGGTGGAATGGGATGGCCCGCCAGACGACGATGAAAAAGCGCTGACGGTTCACGTCTGGACTCCCGTTGGCTCAGCCCCCGGCGAGACGATCTCTCGCCCCGTGATCAGCCGTTATATTGCTGCCGTGGATAAAAATGGCGTGATCTCAACCGGTCACGCGGCGCTGGAATCCCCTGGCGGGATTTACATCAGTTTATATCCCGCCGTTGAGATCGACCGCTCACCGGATGCCTTCGCCCGCCTGCTACGCGCCACGCCCGAAAATAACGTGCCGGGTGAATTTCAGTCGGATTACATCACCGAATCCAGTAAATGGTGCCACTCCACCCGCAAGGTGCGGATTCGCAATTACAGCGAAACGCGTCTGGCGGCATTCTGGGAAAACTACCGCCAAAACGAATCCTATAATCTGACCCACCGTAACTGTTCCAGCAGCGTGGCAAGAGCGCTGGAAGCGGCGCTTGAGGGTTCCGTCGGCAGGTTGTGGCAAAAGCGCGGCTTTTGGCTCTCGATTGGGAAACTGATATCCACACCCGAGTTGTGGGTCGCGTTACAACTGCGGAAACGAGCCGAAACAATGGCCTGGACGCCAGGACTGGTGCTGGATTACGCGCGCGCCATGAGCATGCTGGCGGACCCGCGCCCGACAGGCTGGTTCAATACCCTTGGCCGGGCCTTGCGAAAGATGTTCCACCGACGCCTCGCATGGGTAAAAGGGAAGCATGGCGAAGGGGTGACAGGTGAGGAAGATGCTGGCTGATAGTTAAAGCCAATTTTGCATAACGCCCTTTCGGACAGAAAAATCAAAGAGCGAACAACAGGGTGCTATACCGCTTCCACGGCGGATAAATGGGATAACCGTTTTACCCAACCCTGGCTTATTGCGATGGACAGGCAACGATAAATAAAGCCGAATTTTGCGAATGCATAACAGCCAGAGCGCCCCGCAAAATGCCCTCGCCGCCTCGCGACTCACGCTATACTTGCCCCAGAATCCCCCCCTCCTGACAGGCCGCAACATGACGACAAAAATTCTCTCGCGTGACTGGCGTATTCCCACGGCAGGTCTGCTTTTGTTGCTGGTTCTGTTTAGCGGATTCACTTTACATGCTCACTGGAGCGCGTTTATTCAATGGTGTCTCGCCACGCAAATCACGCTGCACCGCTATCTGGTGATGTATTTGTTGCAGCTGAATAATCATCAATACAGCGGCGGATTGTGGCTCCTGACGGGCGCGTTCTTCTACGGCGTTCTGCACGCGATCGGCCCGGGACACGGTAAATTCATCGTCACGACCTATCTCACCACCAATAAAGAGAGCCAGCTTGCCGCGCGCGTCGTACCATTTCTCGGTAGCCTGATGCAGGGCCTCAGCGCCATTCTGTTCGTCTTTGTGCTGGCCGTTGGATTTAACCTCGCCTCTGGCGATCTCAGCGCCAGCCGCTGGTACGTGGAGAAAATCAGCGCATTGCTGATCGGTGCATTCGGTATCTTTATGATTTACCAAACGCTGAAAAGCCTGCGGCCACGCAGAGTTTCCATTCGCAGCGTAACACCGCTCCATCAGCACGATGACCGCTGCGGTTGCGGGCATCACGGCGTCAGCGTCGATGTGGAAAAAGGCGACTGGAAAACGCGTCTGGGAGTGATTCTGGCGATCGGTGCGCGTCCATGCAGCGGGGCGATCATGATTCTGATGTTCTCAAATGCGCTAGGAATTGTGACGTGGGGAATGGCGGCGGTGATGACCATGTCGCTCGGTACCGCGTTGTCGATTATGGGACTATCGCTGGCGGTGCGCTATGCGCGGGAACGGACGGTCGCTTTCTTTGGCGGCAGTTCTACGATGAGCTGGCTGGTGCCCGCGGCAAAAATTGCCGGGGGAATCGTGCTGATCCTGTTTGCAACAGTGCTGTTCCTGACGGTGATCCCCATCAGCGCCAACGGCGACTACATCGCCGCCGGATGCTAATAAAAAACCCGCCGAAGCGGGTTTTTCGTTTTACTCGTTAATGCGTGGATGCTGATCCACCAGACGAGAGCGCTTCTTCTGCAGCTCTTCAATCTCTACGTCAAGATCGTCAATCTTCTGCTCAACATTGTCGTAGTGTTCACGCAGAATCTCTTTCGCTTCCTGAAGGTCAGACGCCGCAGGCGTGGCCCCTTTCAGTGGCTGATTCGCGGTCTCTTTCATTGTCAGACCGGTAATCAAACCAATCACCGCAATCACCATCAGATAGTACGCAGGCATCATCAGGTTCTGCGTGCTTTCGACCAGCGAGGCCGCAATGGTCGGCGTCAGACCGGCAACCAGCACCGAAATGTTAAACGCTGCCGCCAGCGCGCTGTAGCGAATATGCGTCGGGAACATCGCCGGAAGCGTTGACGCCATCACCCCGATAAAGCAGTTCAGAATCACCGCCAGCATCAGCAGACCGGCGAAAATCAGGCCCAGCACGTTACTGTTAATCAGGATAAAGGCCGGGATCGCCAGTAGTAAGAGCGCAACGCTGCCCAGAATAATGAACGGACGGCGACCGTAGCGGTCACTCAGCAGGCCCATAATCGGCTGCACAAACAGCATCCCCACCATGATGGCGATAATAATCAGCACACCGTGATCTTCGGAGTAATGCAGGTTATGCGACAGGTAGCTCGGCATGTAGGTCAGCAACATGTAGTAGGTCACGTTGGTCGAGATGACCAGACCGACACAGGTCAGCAGGCTACGCCAGTGTTTCGTCGCAATCTCTTTAAAGGAGACTTTCGGTCCTTCCTGCAGCCCTTCGCGATCGCCCTGCTCCAGTTTTTCAACATGCTGCTGGAACGCTGGCGTCTCTTCTAACGCATGACGCAGGTATAGACCAATCAGACCCAGCGGCAGCGCCAGGAAGAACGGAATACGCCAGCCCCATTCAAGGAAGTTCGCTTCGCCGACGACGGTGGAAATGAGCACCACGACGCCCGCACCCAGCACAAACCCGGCAATCGAGCCAAAGTCCAGCCAGCTTCCCATGAAGCCGCGTTTACGGTCCGGAGAATACTCGGCGACAAAGATCGATGCACCGGTATATTCACCACCGACCGAGAAGCCCTGCGCCATTTTACACAGCAGCAGCAGTATCGGTGCCCAGATGCCAATCGTCGCATAGGACGGAATCAAGCCGATACAGAATGTACTGATCGACATGATCACAATCGTGATGGCGAGTATCTTCTGGCGACCGTATTTGTCGCCCAGCATCCCGAAGAATAAACCACCCAGCGGGCGAATCAGGAAGGGTACGGAGAAGGTACCTAAAGCCGCGATCATCTGCAGGCTCGGGTCGGCACCCGGGAAGAAGACTTTACCTAAAGCGTAGGCAACGAAACCATACACACCGAAATCAAACCACTCCATCGCGTTACCCAGCGACGCAGCGGTAATGGCTTTACGCAACTTGCCGTCATCAATGATAGTGACGTCGCGCAGTGTAATGGGTTTGACTTTTTTCCTTTTAAGCATTGCTATCCTCGTAGACTCAGCCCTGTCCATACCACAGATCTTCTTGCGGTCTGTGAACCTCGAATTCGCCTCATGCGAATCTTCTTCTTCAAGCGTAGCAGGTTTACTTACATTGACGTTTCTCGTCGATACAACCGAACCTGTTGACGCCTGTCTGGGCAGTTAGTGACGTCTTTACCCTACCAGCCTTTAAATAGGTGATCAACTTCACAGATATTTACGTGGGGTGTCAAATGTTGTCAGAAAACGTCAACACACTTTAATGACCGCGAAAATCCTGTGCCCTTTAGGATTCGCTTTATAAGGTTATTATTTTCATCAAAATTCAAAAAACCACTCACCTTTATTCACATTAAATTCACAGCAATTTTAATAACTAATAATGTAGACACGCGTTTACAAAAATATGTGATCCAGATAACTAAAACATTGTTTTATTTTCATTGAATCATAATTCCAAAGATCAGATGATAAGCCCGAACACGCCGCCCCGGGTGCATTTCACCCGCCGTAAACAAGTTAAAACTGATTACGGCTTCTGATTAAACAGACGGTTCACCAGACAGTAAGAATTCACAATAACTTGAATTCAATACGAATTTCTACCCGACTTGTCCGCCAGAAACGCGAGATAAGATGTGAGGATTTATCATGAAAATCAAAGCCACAATTGAACGCATCCCTGGCGGGATGATGTTGGTCCCCCTGGTACTTGGCGCAATCTTAAATACCCTGGCCCCAAATACCGGCGCTTATTTTGGCGGATTTACCAAAGGAATGATTTCCGGCACGGTGCCAATTCTGGCGGTGTGGTTCTTCTGTATTGGCGCATCCATTAATTTACGTGCAACCGGAACCGTATTACGTAAATCCGGTACGTTAGTGCTCACCAAAATTGCTGTTGCCTGGGTTGTCGCCATGGGCTGTGCGATGTTCATTCCTGAGAATGGCATTCAAACCGGTTTCTTCGCCGGTCTCTCCGTTTTGGCGATTGTGTCTGCCATGGACATGACCAACGGCGGTCTGTACGCCAGCCTGATGAATCAGTACGGCACGAAAGAAGAGTCCGGCGCATTCGTGCTGATGTCTCTGGAGTCTGGCCCACTGGTGACCATGTTAATCCTCGGCTCCGCGGGTCTGGCATCGTTTGAACCGCACCACTTCGTGGGCGCAGTCCTGCCATTCCTGATTGGTTTTGCCCTGGGCAACCTGGACACCGACCTGCGCGATTTCTTCAGCAAAGCAACGCCGGTTCTGATTCCCTTCTTCGGCTTCGCGCTGGGTAATACCATCAATCTGAACGTGATTATGGACACCGGCCTGCTGGGTATCGTGCTGGGTGTTGCGGTTATTATTATCACTGGTATTCCGCTGATTATTGCCGACCGTGTGATTGGTGGCGGGAATGGTACCGCCGGTGTCGCCGCGTCGTCAGCCGCAGGCGCTGCGGTGGCGAACCCGATGATCATTGCGCAGATTAACCCGTCATTTGAGCCTGTTGCGGCCTCCGCGACGGCACTGGTAGCCGCGTCAGTCATCGTGACCGCGATTCTGGTGCCAATCATCACCGCCCTGTATGCCAAACGCTACGGCAATATCCCGAAAGCCGACGTCGAGCCGCAGCCGGTCGAATCGTTGCACCACTAAGCTCCTCACATAAAAAAACCTCTCATCTGAGAGGTTTTTTGTTTTACCGACGCACCGTATTATTCACCGAACATCTCGCCCACCATCGCGTCCGCCAGCCTTTTCGCCGAACACAATCGCGGCATGCCAAGCGCCACCGTTTGCCAGCTCTGCGTCACCGACCAGCTCACCGGATGACGGTCCGCATGACACCAGTCCCCCAGCCAGCCGAGCATATCTTTATGATCCATTAAACCTGGCGATACCGGCGTGGCGAGCCATTGATGGTAAAAATGACGTGTTGTTGGGGCAGCATTAATGCCCTGAGCAAGATAGTTCGCTGCCAGGCTGCGCAAATTGTCCTTCAGCATCGCCGCGACATCATCATTCGCCAGACGGCAGGCATCACCAAATGCCCCCCAGCGCAGCTCTTCCAGCGCGATATAACACCGTCCCGCCAGCGACCAGCCATCGTATTGGCCCGCCCGCCAGTGGTTAAAGATTTGCTCGCTGTGTTCACCCGCTTGCACCGTCAAGCCACGCTGCGACAACGCTTTTTCTTTATAGGCCGCGCGTTGATGAAAATAGGAAGAGAGATCGTCGTATTGCTGTATCAATCCCAGAGAGTGTTGCTTGGGACGGTTAGTTTGCTGACGCAATGAGGTTAATTTGTCGGTCATACGCGTCAAGGCCAGATGTCCAGGATCGAACATACCGGCCAGTTTTTCCGCCAGACCCAGCCGCAGGGCAGCATTTTCGCTGAACATTCCCGTCATCGCCCAGGGTCGAAGCTTCGTCTGAGTCATGATCTCCTGGGCTAAACGCTCACGAAACTGCTGCTGCTGAGGCACCAGCGGAGTGAGACGCACCGCGTCCACTCCTTGCACCAAATCAACCATAAATTTGGGATGAATACACTCTAACGTCCGCCCGGGACCGTCCAGCAATGGGGTTGTCATGTTTGCTCTGCCGCGAATAAAGTTTGAATATCATCGCGTAACAATCGGGTATCTTCCTGAATCCACGTCGCAGTTGTAATACATTGCTGCAACAGCTGGCTGAGCGCTCTGGTTGAATGCTCATTTTGCTGTCGCACTGCGAGGCTATCACGCAAGCTTTCCTGTAAACCGGTGAGGCATAACGAGAATTCCGCAAAAAACGTTGCCATGCCTGCCGTAACAGAAACATCGACCTGCGCCACCAAAGCTTTATAGATTTGTTCACAAAATTGATCAATATGTTCTTTGATTCGCGTATGAAGCTGCGCGACGTCAATGACGTATCGCGTGCGCGTCACCACGCAATCCTCCCAACCCCAGCCCGGATTGTTTAGCCAGCGTGAAACCGTTTCGCGCACGCTGCTGGAGCCAGAGATCTCACCGGCGGGACGATTTTCTGAGGCAATCGCGTCGTTAAACAGCCCGCGCGTGTTGAAGTTGAGCTGACTGGCCTGGAACGCCGGGAAGCTAATCCGCGCCCGAAATCCAGCGTGACTTAACTCTTCCTTGATGCGTTTCTCAATCGGACGCATCGCCTCGTTTAAGGATCGCGCCAGCGTCGACTCAAGCTGATCAAAGCGCAACGCTAGCTCGCGGCTGATTTTGCCCTGCGCGTCCAGCATCACGAGTTCACAGGATGAACGGATTTTGCTCAGCACAATCTGCGCCTGGCCTTCGTCATCGAGCACCAGTTGCCCCATGTCGTGTTGCGCCCCGTTTCGCAAATTCATGCGGTCAATGCCGGCCAAATCGAGAATGTTATCGCCGTCAAAAATATGGCTAATCGCCTGCTGGATCTGGTTTTTCTGATGTGTGATAAACGTTTGTGCCGCATCCAGCGCCTGCTCGACTTCGTGTCCGACTTCGTCGCTCACCACATCCTGACGCATCTGAAGCAGTGCCATATCCTCTTCCAGACGAGAAATATTCAACTCCAGCTCATCAAAGGCGACCGTCAGCCCCTGATAGCGGAAATCCAGATATTCACGGGCGTTCTGCGCATAGTTGAGGAGCTTATGGGACGCCGAGCGCAACGCATACAACGACGCGTTGGCATACGCGGCATAAATCAGTTTGCGAATCGGCTGCTCAAACAGCGAATCTTCCCACAGCAGATCGGCGGCATGGCGAATATGTTCTACGTCATCCAGATCCGCCGTGCGCCAGCGACGCCCCAGCGCGGCTTCGGCAAAATCTTGCACCCAGCGCTGCTCCTGATGATCCGGCAAACGGCCATTGTTGGCGATTTCAAAGCGCGCACGATTGGCCAGATAGGCCCACATCGAGGAGACGGGATAAATCTGCCCCGGCGAAATATTGCCTTTCATCAGCGTGCCGGAAATCATCGCCCGCACCTGTTCTTCATCGTCGCTATTGCGGTCTTTCTGATCGAATTTATTGACCAGCGCGTACAGCGGCACTGATTTGCCCACCGCCGAAATCGCCTGCCGCACCTCTTCATCGGAAATCGATTTAAGCTGGGTGTAATCCATCACCGCCAGCACCGCCGAGGAGCGCGCCAGCTGCTCGTTGAGCATTTTTTGCAGATGCGGTTGCCCAGCTTCATTCGGCCCCGGCGTGTCAAGCAGCGTCAGTTGCCCAAGGTGAGAATCCATGCCCGCGAGGTGGACAAACTCCACTTCAATCACCGGAATATGCTCAATCGCGGTGTATTCAGTAAACGGAAAATCAACGCCTAGCGCCTGAGAGAGCCGCACTAAATCATTCAGGCTTTTCAAACACTGAAAAATAGGCTCCGCGCCAAGATAATGTTTTTCGAAGGCTTGACCTTGCTCAATGCGCCCGAGCAACGCATTCATGTCTTTATCAATTTCGAGGCGCTGCGTCAGCTTGCCGCGATCGTGATTACACAGTTTTTCCTGCAATTGTTTAATCAGCGTGTCGATCGGTGAAACGTGGGCAAAATGCAGCACTGGCTCTTTTTGCCCCGGCGTGTGGCGGATCATCGTCGGCAGCGCGGTCATCGGACGGTTACGGTTGGGTAGGACTTCCGTGCCGACAATCGCATTAATCGTGGTCGATTTCCCGGCCTTCATCGTGCCAACAATGGCCAGCACCATCTCAAGACGGGTTATTTTTCGTAATTCGTTATTCAGCATCGACAGCTGGGTTTCAACACCCCGGGTGCTGAAGTGCAAAGGCAGCACATTATTGCTGACACCAGTTATTGCTGCAGTCGTGCTATCCATTGCCGCAATCGGCATTGATTTCAAGGCATCAAGATTCTGTAAAGCAAGTTGTAGCAGCCGCTCTGCTTCCTGGCTCAATTCAAATATTGTTTGTGTGTGCATGATAAAAGCCTTTCCTTAACGCAAATTTATTACTTTTATTAAGCCAGATAGTTTTAATAATGAAATTTCGGCTTTATTGATTACGCGTGGAAATTAGGTTCATTGAATATAAGCGTCTGATGACAAAACAAATATAATCTGTTTGCAGCGTAGAGCGCTCGTACACTCCTCTCGGCTAGAAAAGCCGAAAGATAATGAGCGTAGACCATTTTTTATGGAGCTATAGGATATATCAAAGTAATTTACCCACCTAAAAAGAGAGGTAATTCCCGGTCACCAAAGAAGAAGTGGCAAATCCGGTTGCGGTTGCTAAATAACAACAGCGCACCTCACCTTATCCGAAATGTCAGTACCTGGCAATTTACGCAATAAAATATTCTATATATTTCATTGCGATGTTTATCTCTTAAGCACGCTGTTAGCATCGCTTAACTGACTGACAGGAAATGTCACTCCAGATGCGGTGTTTTATTTATTTTTTAAAAAAAGAATATCACCGACAAAAGTGGGGGCTTACGCTATACTTGACGCCTTTTTCGGCAAACTGCCGTGTTTTGGCTGGCGCTTTCCAGCCCCGTTCGCACTTTTAGAGGATACCGATATGTCTCTTCCACACTGTCCAAAATGTAATTCCGAATACACCTATGAAGATAATGGCATGTTCATTTGCCCTGAATGCGCCCATGAATGGAATGACGCAGAAACATCGCAAGATAGCGATGCGCTGATCGTAAAAGACGCCAACGGTAATCTGTTGGTCGATGGCGATAACGTCACCGTCGTAAAAGACCTGAAAGTAAAAGGCAGTTCTTCCATGCTGAAAATCGGCACGAAGGTGAAGAATATTCGTCTGGTTGAAGGCGACCATAATATTGACTGCAAAATTGACGGCTTCGGCCCAATGAAGCTCAAATCAGAATTCGTTAAAAAGAACTGATTTGCCTGCCCGGTAGCGCTTAGCTTACCGGGCAGACTGGAACTACACTTATCGAGCTTCTCTTACCTGAGGTAATGATTATGCCGTTAAGTCCCTATATTTCTTTCGCCGGAAACTGTGCAGAGGCCACCGCCTTTTATCAGCAAACGCTCGGCGCAGAACTCCTCTACAAAATCACCTTCGGCGAAATGCCCAAAGACGAGCACAGCGAAGACGGCTGCCCTTCGGGCATGTCATTCCCTGACTCCGCCATTGCCCATTCCAACGTCCGCATCGCCGGGAACGATATTATGATGAGCGACGGCCTGCCTGGAGACAAAGCCCAGTACGCAGGCTTTACGCTGGTGCTCGACACGCAGGATGTATCAGAAGGCAAACGCTGGTTCGATAATCTCGCCGAGGGCGGCAACATTGACATGGCGTGGCAGGAAACCTTCTGGGCGCACGGCTTCGGTAAAGTCACCGACAAATATGGCGTTCCGTGGATGATTAACGTCGTTAAACAGCAGTAACAGGCTGGCGGAGGCCGCGTGCTTCCGCCTGTCATCCCTTTCACCTCAACTCTTCAAATTCCCGCAACCAATACTTAACCCAAATGTCACATTAATCCGCCAGCATGAGGCCACATTTATCGTGAGGCCCAGCACATGCAAACTGTCATCCGCGTCGAGAAACTGAGCAAGACCTTTCATCACAATAAGGCCCTGCATGCTGTTGATCTGACCGTCGAGAAAGGCGAAATGGTGGCGCTGCTGGGGCCTTCCGGTTCAGGCAAATCCACGCTTCTGCGCCATCTGAGCGGCTTAATTACCGGGGATAAAACGCCTGAAAGCCACGTCGAACTGCTGGGAAATACCGTGCAGCGCGCGGGGCGTCTGGCAGGCGACATCCGTAAAAGCCGCGCGCAAACCGGCTACATCTTCCAACAGTTCAACCTGGTAAACCGCCTGACGGTGATGGAAAACGTACTGATTGGCGCGCTCGGCTGCACCCCTTTCTGGCGCACCTGTCTGCGCTGGTTTTCACCCGTTCAAAAACAGCACGCTCTTCAGGCGCTGACCCGCGTTGGCATGGCGCATTTCGCCCACCAGCGCGTCTCCACGCTGTCCGGTGGACAACAGCAGCGCGTGGCGATTGCCCGGGCGCTGATGCAAAAAGCGAAAGTGATTCTGGCCGATGAACCCATTGCCTCTCTCGATCCGGAATCTGCCCGCATCGTGATGGAAACCCTGCGCGACATTAACCAGAACGACGGCATCACCGTGGTTGTGACGCTCCATCAGGTGGATTACGCCCTGCGCTACTGCGAGCGCATCGTCGCCCTGCGTCAGGGACACGTGTTTTACGACGGCTCAAGCCAGGCCTTTGATAACGAACGTTTGGACCATCTCTACCGCGGCATTAATCGCGTCGAAGAGAACGCGCAGGCTGCTTAATTTAACTGAAAAGACCAGGCGTAATTGGCGCAGCCAGATTGGACACGGAAAGCGCAGAAAAACCGGAGCGTACACGTAGTACGTGAGGATTTTGAGCACTGTCCGGGTTCAAGCTGGCAAGTGAAATAGCCTGGAACAATGCCAAATGAGGATGATCGATGAGCTACAAAGCCGTTGCCGCGCTGGCTTTCACCAGCATGTTCAGTATCAGCACCCTGTTAAGCCCGGCGTACGCCGAAGAACAGGAGAAAGTGCTGAACTTTGGCATTATTTCGACCGAATCACAGCAAAACCTGAAGCCCCAGTGGGAACCGTTCCTGAAAGATATGGAAACCAAACTGGGGATCAAAGTGAACGCCTTCTTCGCGCCGGATTACGCGGGCATTATCCAGGGCATGCGCTTTAACAAAGTGGATATCGCCTGGTACGGCAACCTCTCCGCCATGGAAGCGGTGGATCGTGCTAACGGCCAAGTCTTTGCGCAGACCGTCGCCGCTGACGGTTCTCCGGGTTACTGGAGCGTACTGATCGTTAACAAAGACAGCCCAATCAATAACCTCAATGACATGCTCGCCAGGCGCAAAGATCTGACGTTTGGGAACGGCGATCCGAACTCAACGTCCGGTTTCCTCGTCCCTGGCTATTACGTCTTCGCCAAAAACAATATCTCCACCAGTGAATTCAAACGCACCGTCAACGCGGGACATGAAACCAACGCGCTGGCTGTCGCCAATAAACAGGTCGATGTTGCCACCAACAACACCGAAAACCTCGACAAGCTGAAAACCTCCGCGCCCGAAAAACTGAAACAGCTGAAGGTTATCTGGAAATCACCGCTGATCCCTGGCGACCCGATCGTGTGGCGTAAAAATCTCTCCGAAGGCACCAAGGACAAGGTGTACGACTTCTTTATGAATTACGGCAAAACGCCAGAAGAGAAAACCGTGCTGGAACGCCTGGGCTGGGCACCGTTCCGCGCCTCCAGCGACCTGCAGCTGGTGCCGATTCGCCAGCTCGCGCTGTTTAAGCAGATGCAAAGTGTGAAGGATAACAAAGGCCTGAGCACGGAAGAGAAGACCAGCAAAGTGTCCGGCCTGCAGGCGCAGCTGGAAGATCTCGACCGTCTGACCGCCGCCCTGAGCGCGATGACCAGCGTGAACAAAGTGGTGCAGTAACTCAAGTCCCCTCTCCCTTGAGGGAGGGGGTTAGGGTGAGGGGGGAAATGCACACGCTGATGCCCTCACCCCGGCCCTCTCCCACAGGGAGAGGGAGAAAAACCGCGCCGAGCAGTTCCCTCTCCCTGTGGGAGAGGGAGAAAAGTTGCACCAGACAGTTCCCTCTCCCTTGAGGGAGAGGGTTAGGGTGAGGGGGAAAGGCACACGCTGATGCCCTCACCCCCAGCCCTCTCCCACAGGGAGAGGGAGAAAAGCCGCGCCGAGCAGTTCCCTCACCTTTGAGGGAGAAGGTTAGGGTGAAGGGGAAATGCGCACGCTGATGCCCTCATCCCGGCCCTCTCCCACAGGGAGAGGGAGAACAGATTAAGGAGCCAACATGCGAACCATCACCGTTCCACCGCCAAAGCGCAGCTGGTTCTCGCTGATCAGTTGGGCCATTTTGCTGGCGGTCCTGGTCGTCTCCTGGAAGGGCGCGGAAATGAACCCGCTGATGCTCATTCAGGACTCCGGCAACATGGCGACCTTCGCCGCCGACTTCTTCCCGCCAGACTTTAGCCAGTGGCAGGATTACCTCAGCGAAATGGCGGTCACCATGCAAATCGCCGTCTGGGGCACCGCGCTCGCGGTGGTTCTCTCGATTCCATTTGGCCTGATGAGCGCCGAAAACATCGTGCCGTGGTGGATTTACCAGCCGATGCGCCGCCTGATGGACGCCTGCCGCGCCATCAACGAAATGGTGTTCGCGATGCTGTTCGTGGTCGCCGTCGGTTTGGGCCCTTTCGCGGGCGTCATGGCGCTGTTTATCCACACCACCGGCGTGCTCTCCAAGCTGCTTTCCGAAGCGGTCGAAGCCATTGAACCCGGTCCCGTCGAAGGCATCCGCGCAACGGGTGCCAATAAAATCGAAGAAATTCTCTACGGCGTGCTGCCCCAGGTAATGCCGCTGCTGATCTCCTACTCACTCTACCGTTTTGAATCCAACGTGCGCTCCGCCACGGTGGTCGGCATGGTTGGCGCAGGCGGAATCGGCGTCACGCTCTGGGAAGCGATCCGCGGCTTCCAGTTCCAGCAAACTTGCGCGTTGATGGTGTTAATCATCATGACCGTCAGCCTGCTGGATTTCCTGTCTCAACGTTTGCGTAAGCACTTCATCTAAGTTGCGAGGCATTGATTGTTATGCACTTATCCAGACATCCGACCAGTTACCCAACCCGCTGGCAAGAGATTGCCGCAAAGCTCGAAGTGGAGCTGCGCACCCACTACCGCTGCGGGGATTTTTTGCCCGCCGAGCAACAGCTCGCCGACCGCTATGAAGTGAATCGCCATACCCTGCGCCGCGCCATTGACCAGCTAGTTGAGCGCGGCTGGGTACAGCGCCGTCAGGGCGTGGGCGTGCTGGTCCTGATGCGTCCGTTCGACTACCCGCTCAATTCCCAGGCGCGCTTTAGCCAGAATTTACTCGATCAGGGCAGCCACCCGACCAGCGAAAAACTGCTCTCGGTGCTGCGCCCGGCCTCCAGCCATATCGCCGATGCGCTGGGGATTCAGGAGGGAGATAACGTGGTGCATCTGCGCACGCTGCGTCGCGTTAACGGCGTGGCTGTCTGTCAGATCGACCACTACTTCGCTGACCTCGCCCTGTGGCCGATTCTGCAAAATTTCTCCAGCGGCTCGCTGCATGATTTTCTGTTTGAGTCGACCGGGATCGCGCTCAAGCGCACCCAGACGCGGATCAGCGCCCGTCGCGCGCAGGCCAAAGAGAGCAAAGTGCTGGAGATCCCCAACATGGCACCGCTGCTCTGCGTGCGCACCCTTAACCATCGTGACGGTGAGATCAATGCGACGGAATACTCCGTCAGCCTGACCCGCGCCGACATGATCGAATTCACCATGGAGCACTGAATGCCTTTCACCCTCTCCACTCGCCAGCGCTGGATGAGCGTGCTCGCGCATAGCCAGCCCGCCGCGCTGCAGGCACACATGCATCGGCTGAATATCGCTGCGGACTATGAGTCAATCCGCGCGCCCGAAATTGGTCTGGTACAGATTCAGGCGCGGATGGGCGGCACCGGCGCACGTTTTTTTGCCGGTGACGCCACGCTCACGCGCGCGGTGATTCGCCTCACCAGCGGGACGCTCGGCTATAGCTATCTGCTCGGACGCAACAAAGACCACGCCGAGCGGTGCGCCGTTATCGACGCGTTGCTGCAAGAACAACCCCATTTCCAGACCCTAATGGAAACCTTAATTGCCCCGCTGGAAGCCGATCGCGCCGCACGTATCGCCGCACGTCAGGCCGAAGTGAACACCAGCCGGGTCGACTTCTTTACGCTCGTTCGCGGAGATAACGCATGACTCTCAAACCCGCTTTTACGCTGCCCGTGCAGGATGCCCAACACAGTTTCCGTCGTCTGCTCAAAGCCATGAGCGAGCCGGGCGTGATTGTCTCGCTGCATCAGCTCACCCACGGCTGGCAGCCGCTTAATCTCGCGACCACCAGCGTGCTGCTGACGCTCGCTGACAGCGACACGCCCGTATGGCTTTCCACCAGCCTGCAAAATGATATCGCCAGCCAAAACCTGCGTTTTCACACCAGCGCACCGCTGGTCGATCAGCCGCAGCAGGCGTTGTTCGCCGTGGCGGATGAAAAAATCAGCCACGAGCAGTTGAACGCACTTTCCGAAGGCTCAGCCGTCGCGCCGGAAACCAGCGCCACGCTGATTTTGCAGGTCTCAAGCCTGAGCGGCGGTCGCATGCTGCGCCTGACGGGCGCCGGGATTGCCGATGAACGTATGGTCGCCCCGCAGTTACCGGAATGCATCATTCATGAACTCACCGAGCGACCGCATCCGTTCCCGCTGGGTATCGATTTGATCCTCACCTGCGGCGAGCGCCTGCTGGCGATTCCACGGACCACGCATGTCGAGGTGTGCTGATGTACGTTGCCGTCAAAGGGGGCGAGAAGGCGATAGCCGCCGCCCATGCGTTGCAGGAATCCAGACGACGCGGCGATGAAGCGCTGCCCGAGCTGGGCGTCGCCCAAATAGAACAGCAGCTCAATCTCGCCGTCGATCGCGTGATGACCGAAGGCGGCATTGCCGACCGCGAGCTGGCAGCACTGGCGCTGAAACAGGCCAGCGGCGATAACGTCGAAGCCATTTTCCTGCTGCGCGCCTACCGCACGACGCTGGCAAAACTGGCGGTGAGCGAGCCGATTAACACCGCCGAGATGCGCCTTGAGCGCCGAATCTCGGCGGTCTACAAAGATATCCCTGGCGGCCAACTGCTGGGCCCGACCTACGATTACACCCATCGCCTGCTGGATTTTACCCTGCTGGCAAACGGTGAAATCCCGGCGCTGCAAACCCGCGATGCCGAGCACGCGTCGTCCCCGCACGTGTTTAGCCTGCTGGCGAATCAGGGGCTGGCGAAAGCGGAAGAAGATTCGGGCGCCACGCCCGATGACGTGACCCGTACGCCGCCGGTTTATCCCTGCTCACGTTCGTCGCGCCTGCAACAGCTGATGCGCGGCGACGAAGGTTATCTGCTGGCGATGGCTTATTCCACGCAGCGCGGCTACGGGCGCAATCACCCGTTTGCGGCGGAAATTCGCAGCGGCCAGGTGGATATCGAAATTGTGCCGGAAGAGCTGGGTTTTGCGGTGAACGTTGGCGAACTGCTGCTCACCGAGTGCGAAATGGTCAACGGATTTGTCGCGCCAGCGCAGGAAGATCCCCATTTTACACGGGGCTACGGGCTGGTGTTTGGCATGGGCGAGCGTAAAGCGATGGCGATGGCGCTGGTTGACCGCGCGCTACAGGCCCCCGATTACGACGAGAATATTGCGGGCCCAGCGCAGGACGAAGAGTTTGTGCTGGCGCACGCGGATAACGTCGAGGCGGCGGGCTTTGTCTCACACCTCAAACTGCCTCACTACGTCGATTTCCAGGCCGAGCTGGAACTGCTGAAACGTCTGCAACGGGAGCGCAAAAATGGCTAACCTCAGCGGGTATAACTTTGCTTATCTGGACGAGCAAACCAAGCGCATGATCCGCCGCGCCATCTTAAAAGCGGTAGCCATTCCCGGCTATCAGGTACCGTTTGGTGGCCGTGAAATGCCGATGCCGTACGGCTGGGGAACTGGCGGAATTCAGCTTACCGCCAGCGTAATTGGCGAGACGGACGTGCTGAAGGTCATCGACCAGGGCGCAGACGACACCACCAATGCCGTGTCGATCCGCAACTTCTTCAGGC
Source organism: Enterobacter sp. 638 (assembly GCF_000016325.1). NCBI lineage: Bacteria > Pseudomonadati > Pseudomonadota > Gammaproteobacteria > Enterobacterales > Enterobacteriaceae > Enterobacter > Enterobacter sp. 638. The sequence goes on along the minus strand of NC_009436.1, from coordinate 349,876 downwards.
GCGTCACGGGCGTGAACACCACCGAAAAAACCGAAGACGCCACGCTCATTCAAACCCGCCACCGCATCCCGGAAACGCCGCTGAGCGAAGATCAAATTTTGATTTTCCAGGTGCCGATCCCGGAACCGTTGCGCTTTATTGAGCCGCGCGAAACCGAAACCCGCACCATGCACGCCCTGGAAGAGTACGGCGTGATGCAGGTGAAACTGTACGAAGACATCGCCCGCTTCGGCCATATCGCCACCACCTACGCCTATCCGGTGAAAGTGAACGGGCGCTACGTGATGGACCCGTCACCCATCCCGAAATTCGATAACCCGAAAATGGACATGATGCCCGCGCTGCAGCTGTTTGGTGCGGGACGCGAAAAGCGCATCTACGCCGTGCCGCCGTATACGCGTGTCGAAAGCCTGGATTTCGACGATCACCCGTTCACGGTGCAGGAGTGGGACGAGCCGTGCGCTATCTGCGGCTCCAAACACAGCTATCTCGACGAAGTGGTGCTGGACGATACGGGCAAACGGATGTTTGTCTGCTCCGACACCGATTTCTGTCGCCAACAGAGCGAGGCGAACGGCCAATGAAACCGCTGCTTTCGGTGAATAATCTGACCCATTTATACGCGCCAGGAAAAGGCTTTAGCGACGTGTCGTTTGAGCTGTGGCCGGGCGAAGTGCTGGGCATTGTCGGTGAATCCGGCTCAGGCAAAACCACGCTGCTGAAATCTATTTCCGCGCGCTTAACGCCGCAAAATGGCGAAATTCGCTATCAGGATGAGTCGCTGTACGGCATGAGTGAAGCCGAGCGCCGCCGTCTGCTGCGCACCGAATGGGGCGTGGTGCATCAGCACCCGATGGACGGACTGCGCCGCCAGGTGTCGGCGGGCGGGAACATCGGTGAACGGCTGATGGCCACCGGCGCACGCCATTACGGCAATATCCGCGCCACCGCCCAGCAGTGGCTGGAGGAGGTGGAAATCCCCGCGTCGCGCATTGACGACCTGCCGACCACGTTTTCCGGCGGGATGCAGCAGCGCCTGCAAATCGCCCGCAATCTGGTGACCCATCCAAAACTGGTGTTTATGGATGAGCCAACCGGTGGACTGGACGTGTCGGTCCAGGCGCGGCTGCTGGATTTGCTGCGCGGGCTGGTGGTGGAACTGGATCTCGCGGTGGTGATTGTCACCCACGATTTAGGCGTAGCACGTCTGCTGGCGGATCGTTTGCTGGTCATGAAGCAGGGCCAGGTGGTGGAAAGTGGTTTAACCGACCGAGTGCTCGACGATCCGCATCACCCCTACACGCAGCTGCTGGTGTCATCCGTTTTGCAGAACTAAGAGGTCAACATGATCCGCGTAGAAAATGTCAGTAAAACGTTTGTGCTCCATCAGCAAAACGGCGTGCGCCTGCCGGTCCTGCAAAACGCCTCGCTCGAGGTAAACGGCGGCGAATGCGTGGTGCTACACGGTCATTCCGGCAGTGGAAAATCGACGCTTTTGCGCTCGCTGTACGCCAACTATTTGCCCGACGAAGGGCATATTCATATTCGCCACGGTGATGAATGGGTGGATCTGGTGCAGGCCCCGGCGCGCAAAGTGCTGGAAGTGCGTCGGGCGACGATCGGCTGGGTGAGCCAGTTCCTGCGGGTGATCCCGCGGATCTCCGCCCTCGACGTGGTGATGCAGCCGCTGCTGGATCTGGGCGTGCCGCGCGAAGCGTGTGCCGCAAAGGCCGCGAATTTGCTGACGCGCCTGAACGTACCGCAACGCCTGTGGCATCTCGCGCCATCGACATTTTCCGGCGGGGAGCAGCAGCGCGTGAATATCGCGCGCGGGTTTATCGTCGATTACCCCATTTTACTGCTCGATGAACCGACCGCCTCGCTAGACGCCAAAAACAGCGCCGCCGTCGTCGAACTGATTGAACACGCCAAAACGCGGGGTGCAGCGATCGTCGGGATCTTTCACGACGCTACGGTGCGCGATCGCGTGGCGGATCGTTTGCATGCCATGGGAGTCGCACCATGATTATCAATAACGTCAAACTGGTGCTGGAAAACGAGGTCGTCGAAGGATCGATTGAAGTCCAGGACGGCGAAATCCGCGCCTTTGCCGAAACGCAAAGCCGAACGCCTGCGGCGATGGACGGCGAAGGCGGCTGGCTGTTGCCGGGGCTTATCGAACTGCACACCGATAACCTCGACAAATTCTTCACGCCGCGCCCGAAGGTGGACTGGCCCGCCCATTCGGCGATGAGCAGCCACGACGCGCTGATGGTCGCCAGCGGGATCACCACCGTGCTGGACGCGGTGGCGATTGGCGATGTGCGTGACGGCGGTGATCGCCTGGAAAACCTCGAAAAGATGATTAATGCGGTGGAAGATACACAGAAGCGCGGCCTGAATCGCGCCGAACACCGCCTGCATCTGCGCTGCGAACTGCCGCATCACACCACCCTGCCGCTGTTTGAAAAGCTGGTTGGCCGCGAGCCGGTGTCGTTGGTCTCGTTAATGGATCACTCGCCGGGTCAGCGCCAGTTCGCCAATATTGAAAAGTATCGTGAATATTATCAGGGCAAATATTCGCTCAGCGATGATGAAATGGCGCGCTACGAAGAGGAACAGCTGGCGCTGGCCGCGCAATGGTCGCAGCCGAACCGGCTGTCAATTGCCGCGATGTGCCGGGAGCGCAATATTGCCCTCGCGAGTCATGACGACGCCACGCACGATCATGTTCTCGAGTCCCATCAGCTTGGCAGCGTGATCGCCGAATTTCCCACCACGTTCGAAGCGGCAGAAGCCTCACGTAAGCACGGGATGAACGTCCTGATGGGTGCGCCGAATATCGTGCGCGGCGGATCGCATTCCGGCAACGTTGCCGCCAGCCAGCTTGCCTCGCTCGGGCTGCTGGATATTCTCTCGTCCGACTATTATCCCGCCAGCCTGCTGGATGCGGCTTTCCTCGTTGCCGACGATGCAGGCAACCGCTTTACCCTGCCGCAGGCGATTCGTCTGGTGACCAAAAACCCGGCGGATGCGCTGAACCTACAGGATCGCGGCGTCATCGGTGAAGGCAAACGAGCCGACCTGGTGCTGGCGCATCGCAAAGGCGAGCACGTTCATATTGACCACGTCTGGCGTCAGGGAAAACGGGTGTTCTGATGGGAAAACTGATCTGGCTAATGGGGCCGTCTGGCTCCGGAAAAGACAGCCTGCTGACGGCGCTGCGCCAGCAGGAACATACACGGCTGTTAGTGGCGCATCGTTACATTACGCGTGCGGCCAATGCAGGCAGCGAGAACCATATCGCCCTGAGCGAGCAGGAATTTTTTACCCGCGCCGGGCAAAATTTACTGGTACTGAGCTGGCACGCGAACGGCTTTTATTACGGCGTCGGCGTGGAGATCGACCTGTGGCTGCATGCCGGATTTGACGTGCTGGTGAACGGTTCGCGCGCCCATTTGCAACAGGCGCGCGCCCGGTACGGACAGGCGCTGCTGCCGGTCTGTTTGCAGGTCTCGCCTGACGTGCTGCGTCATCGCCTGCAAAACCGAGGGCGGGAAACCGCGCGTGAGATTGACGAGCGGCTGGAGCGCGCCGCGCGCTATACGCCATCCGACTGTTATCTCCTCAATAACGACGGAAGTTTGCTACAGTCAGTCGATAATTTGATCGCGCTTATTCGCCAGAAGGAAAAACGCCATGCCTGCCTGTGAACTCCGCCCCGCCACCCCTGAAGATGCTCAGGCCGTTTACGGCCTGATTTGCGAACTCAAACAGGCGGAATTCGATCGTGACGCGTTTCTGGCGGGCTTTCTCGCCAATCTTCAGGATCGCAACATGCATTATCAGCTGGCGGATCTGGACGGACAGACCGTCGGCATGATTGGCCTGCATCTGCAATTTCACCTCCATCACGTTAACTGGATCGGCGAAATTCAGGAGCTGGTGGTACTGCCGCAGGCGCGCGGTCTGAAGGTCGGTAGCCAGCTGCTGGCCTGGGCCGAAGACGAAGCGCGCAAAGTGGGTGCGGAGATGACGGAGCTGTCGACCAGCGTGAAGCGCGTCGATGCCCACCGTTTTTATCTTCGCGAAGGGTATGCCCAGAGCCACTATAGATTCACTAAACCTCTGTAAGGAGGCGCTATGAGTTTGACGATTACGCTGATGGGAACGGGCGGCGCGCAGCTGGTGCCGGTCTTTGGCTGCGACTGCGCGGCATGTCGTCGGGCGCGATTACAGGAGGCTCATCGCCGTCGCCCGTGCAGCGCGGCGGTCAAATTCAACGACGCGGTGACGCTGCTGGACGCGGGTATTCCGCATCTGATGGATGACTGGCCGGCGGGCAGTTTTCAGCAGTTTTTGCTGACGCATTACCATATGGATCACGTACAGGGGCTGTTCCCGCTACGCTGGGGCGTGGGCGCAACCATTCCCGTGTACGCCCCGCCGGACGACGCGGGCTGCGACGATCTGTTCAAACATCCCGGTATTCTGGATTTCAGCCACACAGTAGAATCCTTTGTGATGTTCGAACTCCAGGGTTTACGGGTGACGCCGCTGCCGCTGAACCACTCTAAGCTGACGTTTGGCTATCTGCTGGAAAGCGCGCACAGCCGCGTGGCGTGGCTGTCTGACACCGCCGGGCTGCCGGAAAAAACGGTAAAATTTCTGCTCAACAACCAACCGCAGTGCATCGTTATCGATTGCAGCCACGCGCCGTGCGAGGAAACGCCGCGTAATCATTGCGATCTGAACACGATTATCGCACTCAATGAGGTGATTGGCTGCCCGCAGGTAATTTTGACTCACATCAGCCACCAGTTTGACGTGTGGCTGATGGATAACCCATTGCCAGACGGGTTTGAAGCGGGGTACGACGGGATGGTTTTGGTGCTGGATTGAGTTTTAAGTCTCTACCTGAGCGCTATGGGATAGCTCACTTTTCCCCAGCAGAAGGTGATTTATGAGAGTTAAAAATAATACATAGTTTACATATTGTGAACGACCAGGTGTGGTGCTACAGTGTTCACATAATGTAAACGGATGGAAGTCATGCATGATGCACGTCATTTCGAAAGAGCCTTTTGAGGAAGCGGCAAAGCACTACCCAAACGATTCGTTAGCTCTTCTGGCGTTGTACCGCTTACTTCGTGAGACAGATTTTGTTTCACCGACAGAACTGAGAACGTTAATACCGAGTCTGGATAATTTTAAGCATCGGAATAAATGGTGGGTATTAGATGTGGGGGGCAACAACTTGAGGATTGTCGCTTACATCAATTTTGTGAATAAACGCTTTTACGTGAAGCATATCGTCACCCACTCTGAATACGATAAGTTGAACCGCTACTACAGGGAGAACAAAGAATGATCACTGATACCGCAAGAGCCATTGAGGCCACTAAACAACTCGTCGACGCTGTTCCTTTCCTGGGTGGCAGTTCTTCAGAGAGTGATTATCGCGAAGCCCTGGCGCTGGTGGATTATCTGATCGAGAAAGACGATGAAAATCCCCTGATTGACTTCCTCGCGAGCAAAATTGCCGACTATGAAAATAATAGCGACCGCTTCGCTGAGTTTAATAAATCTGTCGCTGAAATGCCTGTCGGCGTTGCTCTGCTGCGCACGCTGATCGATCAGTACAAGCTTTCTTACGCTGATCTGAAAGAAGAGATTGGTTCGAAATCACTGGTCAGCCAAATCTTATCCGGACAACGCTCTCTGACCATCACCCACATTAAGGCGCTTTCTGCACGCTTCGGTGTGAGACCGGAATGGTTCCTGTAACTCGTTTTTGGTTTGAAGCGGGGTACGACGGGATGGTTTTGGTGCTGGATTGACACCACTTCACTGTCACTTCACTTACGCTGTTTATGCTCCCCTTCAAATGACTATCTGAAGGGGACTTTCATGACCAAAACACGCCGTATTTTCCATCACGCCTGCTGGTTTGCTTTACTGGGACCGCATCTCGGCGTCCCTGTTACCTTCGCCGGCGAACTGCTCACCAATCACCGCACGGCGGAAAACCTCTTGCTGCAAATCGTCCTGAATTTTCCGTTTTTTATGGCCGTGACGTGGTTTCTGGGAGGGGTTTCTGCCCTGCTGACCGGGATCGCTGCGGCCTGCCTTCCGCCGCAAATTTATCAGCACGCCTGGCACAGATCACTCGCTTGCGGGGCAATGGGTTCAGTGATTGCCACACTTTACGGGCTGATTTATTCAGGCTCTGTCGATTCAGTGATTTTCTGGATGGCAACGGGTCCCGGGCTGTTGGCCGGGCTGATCATGGGCAGGTTTGTGCCTTATCTTCCTGGCCGCGGAGATAAAAAATATGTGCGTCCAGCCCTCGTGAAAATCCCAACAGAGAATGCGCAAGCCGAAGTCAAAGAGTAAAGCCTGAGCGTTCGCGGTCTGCGCATGAGTGCGGATCATCCGACGCACTCACTCTCGCCGACGGCTACCGATCGTAATTGTCTTCCAGCCGCTGTTCATCGTCTTCAAGCTGACGTCTGTCCTGATCGAGCTGGCGCTGTCTGTCATCTAACTGACGGCGGCGGTCTTCAAGCTGGCGTCGTCGGTCGTCATACTGACGGCTGTCGTTGCGACGACGGTCTTCATAGCGATCATCATCTTCATCCCGGCGGCTATTGCTGCTGGGAGTGTAGGCGTCGTTAATCGCCTGCTGAATGTTGCCGATAGCATCGTCAACAATGTCGGCATGTGCCAGCTGGCTGGTTAGAGACAGCAGACCAAATAACAGGGCAGAAGCGTATTTTTTCATAATGCCAGTCTCGCAGGTGGGCTGGCTGTACGTTAATCAACGGCGTAAACCGGGAGTAGCGGAGGAATCTCAAATTCGAGAGCGGGTAGCGTCTTCCATCAATTGACTGGCTCGCTGTTTATTCTCAGCGACTAAAACAATCCCATGGCATTTTTGATCGGGTGAAATACTCCATATTTTTTCCTCCGGGATACAGCCACCATCGTAAAGCACCTTACTTCCATCATAAGGCCAGAAAGCACTTTGTTCAGTGTCCAATACGAATACCGCGATCTGGTCAGACTCACGAGCAATCTTTTGCCAAAGCATTTTTCCGCCATCATATTGCTCAAAATCGCTGACAAGCGTAATGCCACATTTCAGGATTAACGCTTCATAAAGACGCGTCGCTAACCCCTTGTCACGCTCGGCAGGATCAACGCATATCCCCTCAACCTGAATGAGATTTGCATCTTCCCAACAGCGTTCGACGGCAACAATATCTTTACCTAAATGAGTTTTACGCTGCAAATCCAGCGCAGCCACAACGCGATGGCGGGGGACACCATCAAACATTTCAATGTCAGCGTCGATAATGGCAGCCCGAGGCGTCTGGCTGTCATAAATTACATTCAACACGCGCCCTGAAAGCTCAAGTTCTTCAACAATATTGAATGAGCGGGCGACTGTTTTTGGGCTGTAAGTTGTAGGCATCACGATCATATGTGAGTCCCCTCTCGTCAGTACTGGCATAATTCCCTTTATATCCCAATCTGCTAAATTTTGCGCAGATTAGCACTCTCCGTTGCGTTGATATCCTTGTTAAATTCTTAAATTAATGTTCCATTTTTGCAATTCTTCGCAGCGCCTGCGCCAGCTGCGCACGCGTGAACGGTTTGCGCAATAGCTCCACATCCGGCAGCTGTGGATTGTGCGTTGGACGCAAATCCTGGCCGCTCACCAGAAGCACAGGAAGAAGCGGGAAATGCGTGCGAACGTGGTGAATCACCTCCGCCCCGCTCATGCCGCCTGGCAGCATTAAGTCGCTGATAAAAATTTCGATATCGGGCGAGGATCCCAGCATTTTCAGCGCCTGTTCGCCGTTTTCAGCTTCCAGGGTTAAATAGCCAAGCTGATGCAACTGCTCGCACAGCGTCTGACGCACGTCGGCTTCATCCTCGAGCACCAGCACCAGCCGATCGCTTTGCGGTGACGCACTTGCCGCCTGCGTTTCATCCTCAATCATCACCTGCTGCAATGACCGCGGGAGCTGGAGCCGCACGGTCGTGCCTTGCCCCGGCGCGCTTTCGATTTCCACGCGCCCGCCTGACTGGCGCACGAATCCGTAGACCATCGACAGGCCCAGTCCGCTGCCGCTGCCGGTCTGCTTGGTGGTGAAGAACGGCTCAAACACCCGCGATTTCACCTCCTGGGACATGCCGCTGCCGTGGTCGATGACTTCCAGCGCCACCATATCCTGTCGGCGTCCATCGCTGCGGGTAACACGCTGATTCCATGTGCGGATCCTGATAATGCCGCCCTCGCCTTCCATCGCATCGCGGGCGTTCATCACCAGATTGATAATGGCGTTTTCCAGCTGGCTGACGTCAATCCACGCGGGCCATGCGGGGTGCTGCGCCTCAATGTCCAGCGTGATGGTGGCCGGCAAAGAGTGGCACATCAATTCGCCGAGATTTTCCAGCAGCGGCTTCATCTCGACCGCGTGTGGATGCAGAGATTGTTTGCGTGAAAAGGCCAGCAGGCGCTGCGTGAGCAACGCCCCACGCTCGGCGGCTTTGAGCGCACGGGTAATGCGCGGCGCGTCCGGCGAGTCGGGATTCGCCAGCTCAAGGCTGCCGATAATCACCGCCAGCAGATTGTTAAAATCATGCGCCAGCCCGCCCGTGAGCTGGCCGACGGCTTTCATTTTTTGGCTGTGCAGCAGGGCTTCTTCCAGCCCCTGACGCTCCAGTCTGTCGATTTCCATCTGCGTGGTTTTTTGTTTCAGCAGCCGGGTGGTGTGCTCAAGCGAGGCGGTGTTGCGGGCAAACACGTTGAACGCGCGCGCCAGTTCGCCCAGCTCATCGCGCCGCTGTAGCGCAGGCACCGACACATCCGGCTCGCCGTGCGCCAGCCGCGACATGGCGCGGGAAATGGCCGTGAGGTTGGAACCTAAATTGCGGTAGATATACCAGCATGCGCAGCCGGTGATGATCAGCGCCAGCAGCGCAAAAACGCTGATAAACACGCTGATCGAGCGCAGCTCTTTATGGCTCTGCGCGATGCGTAATTCCGACGCCTGCGCCACCTGCGCCACGTACTGATTGATATCGCTGTTTAAAATCGCCACCAGCGCTTTGATGTGAAACATGTACCAGCTGATCGCCAGATCGCTCTCTTCAAGCTGCTTTGACAGCGGCGCGAGCTTGCGCAGCTCGGCGTTGAAATCTGGCAGCACAAAATCAATCACCGACTGCGGCAGAGAGGCCATCACTGCATTCAGTTGCTGGATAGTGGCGCGCGGTGACGGGGTTTCAATGGCGGCCATCAGCAGCCGGTCCATCTCGCCAAGCAGTTGTGCATCCGGCACATCGCCGCCAACGCGAAGGTTGATGTCCTGCAAATGGCGCAAAAAGCTTTGGCTTTGATAGAGCGAGCTCAACAGCTCGTTGCGTTCCAGATGGCGGCGCTGTCCGCGCTCGAGCATCCCGGTCACGCTTTGCTGTAATTCATTGCTGCGGCGAATAATTCGCGCCACCAAAGCCGGTTCCTGCTGCGCCAGCGGCGCATCGGCGAGTTGTTCCAGCGAGTGGCGCAGCGCCATCTGCGTTTGCTTGAGCCGATCCGCCTCGCTTTTGTACTCCAGCGCCCCCACCACCTGCGACAAGCGCACCGCCGCCGTCGCCACATTCGCGGTGTCGCGCGCCAGATTCATGCTGCCGGTCATGTCGTTCAGCGTTTGCTGCTGGACCTGCTCCTGTATCTGGCTGGCATGCCGAAAACCGAGCACCGCCACGCCGCTGACCATCAACGTCACGGCTACCACCAGCAGATTAAAAATCAGCAGGCGGCCACGGGCGCTGGCAAAAAAGGGCGGGCGGCGAGATGGCATGTTTGTTGGCTCCAGTGTGGTTTGATGCCCTCACCCCGACCCTCTCCCACAGGGAGAGGGGGAAGAACAGAGGGCTGAGGACATGATTTTTCCACTCCATTGGGGAGAGGGGAAGAGCAAAGCCTCCCGATAAGGCGAGGCGTAATGTCATTCTTTTCCCTACAACACTCCCCCAAAAGAACAAGGGCGTGGTTTTCTCCCTCTCCCTTAGGGAGAGCCTCGCACCATGAGGCGAGGCGTAATGTCATTCTTTTCCCTACAACACTCCCCCAAAGGACCGAGGGCGCGATTTTCTCCCTCTCCCTTAGGGAGAGCCTCGCACCATGAGGCGAGGCGTAATGTCATTCTTTTCCCTATAACACTCCTCCAAAGGAACAAGGGCGTGGTTTTCTCCCTCTCCCTTAGGGAGAGGGCTGGGGTGAGGGTAAAAGGTCATCACGGCCCTAAACTGTGATCCACATTAACTATTCATAACTATGACAAATATGAACGGCTTCTGACATTTTGCATTTACCGGGATGTGATGGACTGCTGATATCGACCTTCACAGGAGATCCGCTATGAGCAGGACCCCGGTATTAGAGATGCGCAATATTGCCAAAACCTTTGGCAACTTCCACGCGCTCAAGGGTGTGGATCTGACGGTCTGGCCCGGCGAGATACACGCGTTAATGGGCGAAAACGGCGCGGGCAAAAGCACGCTGATGAAGATCCTCGCGGGAGCGTATACCGCCACCAGCGGCGAAATTCTGATCGACGGCCAGCCCTACACCATCAAAGGCCCAAAAGACGCGCTGGCGGCGGGCATCACGCTGATTTATCAGGAGATGCAGCTCGCGCCCAATCTCACCGTGGCGGAAAATATTTTCCTCGGCAGCGAGCTGTCACGCGGCGGGCTGGTGCAGCGTAAAGAGATGGCCGCGCAGGCGCAGACGGTAATCGACCGGCTGGGTGCGCATTTTAAATCCACCGATTTAGTCATGAAGCTCACCATCGCGGAGCAGCAGCAGGTGGAAATCGCCCGCGCGCTGCATCGTAAAAGCCGCGTGCTGGTGATGGATGAACCCACCGCCGCCCTCTCCTCACGTGAAACCCATCGCCTGTTTGAACTCATTTTGCGACTGCGCGATGAAGGGATGGCGATTATCTACATCAGCCACCGCATGGCGGAGGTGTATGAGCTGTCTGACCGCGTGAGCGTACTGCGCGACGGGCAGTACGTCGGCAGCCTGACGCGCGACAAACTGAATGCCTCCGAGCTGGTGCGCATGATGGTGGGGCGTCCGCTGAGCGATCTGTTCAACAAAGAGCGCGATATCCCGCTCGGCGGCCCGCGTCTCAATGTGCACCACCTGACGGATGGCAAAAAAGTCCAGCCGTGCAGCCTGCAGGTACGTTCCGGCGAAATCGTCGGGCTGGCCGGGCTGGTCGGTGCCGGGCGTTCCGAGCTGGCGCATCTGATTTTTGGCGTACGTAAAGCCACGGGCGGCATGATTGAGGTCGACGGCGAACCGGTGGTGATTCACTCCCCGCGCGCCGCCATCGATCAGGGTATTGGTTATTTGACCGAGAACCGCAAAGAGCAGGGGCTGTTCCTGGAACTGGCGGCGCAGGAAAACATCACCATGGCGACGCTCGAGCGCGACGCCTCCTTCGGCATGCTGAACCGCAAAAAAGCGCAGTCCATTTCCGATGACGCCATCGCCCTGCTCAACATCCGCGTGCCGCATTCGCAGGTGCGCGCGGGCGGATTATCGGGCGGTAATCAGCAAAAACTGCTGATCTCCCGCTGGGTGGCGATTGGCCCGCGCATTTTGATTCTGGATGAGCCAACGCGCGGCGTGGACGTCGGCGCAAAAAGTGAGATTTACCGCATCATGAACCAGATGGCGCGCAAAGGGGTGGCGATTTTGATGATCTCCAGCGAGCTGCCGGAGGTGGTCGGCATGAGCGACCGGGTCTACGTGATGCGCGAAGGCAGCATCGCAGGCGAACTGCACGGCGAAAGCATTACTCAGGAAAATATCATGACGCTGGCAACCGGCGTGAACGACTCTCATCATCAGGCGGTGCAACCATGACACAAACTCCTACTCCGCAACAGGTGGCGAAATCGGCCTCCGCCAAAAAAATGCTGATGAGCGATCTGATGCAAACGGTCGGGATTTTACCCATTTTGATTCTGATCGTGGCGGTATTTGGCTTTATCGCCCCTAACTTCTTCACCGAAAGTAACCTGCTGAATATCACTCGTCAGGCCTCGATTAACATCGTGCTGGCGGCGGGCATGACCTTCATCATTTTGACCGGCGGGATCGACCTGTCGGTGGGGTCCATTCTGGGCACCACGGCGGTGGCCGCGATGGTGGTGTCGCTGATCCCCGAATTCGCGATGCTCTCGATTCCGGCCGCGTTAATGCTTGGCATGGTGTTAGGGCTGTTCAACGGTGCACTGGTGGCGTTTGCCGGGTTGCCGCCGTTTATCGTCACGCTCGGCACCTATACGGCGCTGCGCGGCGCGGCTTATCTGCTGGCCGACGGCACCACGGTGATTAACTCCAATATCAGTTTTGAATGGATCGGCAATAACTATCTGGGCCCGATTCCGTGGCTCGTGGTGATCGCCCTGGCAGTGATCGCAATTTGCTGGTTCATTTTGCGCCGCACCACGCTTGGCGTTCATATCTATGCGGTTGGCGGCAACATGCAGGCGGCGCGTCTGACTGGCATCAAAGTGTGGCTGGTGCTGCTGTTTGTCTACGGCATGAGCGGCCTGCTGTCTGGCCTGGGCGGCGTGATGAGCGCCTCGCGGCTCTACAGCGCTAACGGCAATTTAGGCATGGGATACGAGCTGGACGCCATCGCGGCGGTGATCCTCGGCGGCACCAGTTTTGTCGGCGGGATCGGCACGATCACCGGCACGCTGGTGGGCGCGCTGATTATCGCCACGCTGAATAACGGCATGACGCTGATGGGCGTTTCGTACTTCTGGCAACTGGTGATCAAAGGGGCGGTGATCATCATTGCGGTTCTGATCGACAAATACCGTACCCGACATCATCAAAGTGCATAACAACAACATTTTACCTTGAGGACTACCCTATGCGTTTGAAGCCATTAGTTACCGCGCTTTGTGCAGGCGCACTGCTTGCCTCCGCGCCGTTTGCGCAGGCAAAAGATCTGAAATCCATCGGCGTGACGGTGGGCGATTTGGCCAACCCGTTCTTTGTGCAGATAACCAAAGGTGCGGAGCTGGAAGCGCGCAAACTGGCGGGTGATAACGTCAAAGTGACGCTGGTGTCCAGCGGTTACGATCTGGGCCAGCAGGTGGCGCAGATTGACAACTTTATCGCCGCAAAAGTGGACATGATCATCCTAAACGCCGCGGATTCCAAAGGGATCGGCCCGGCGGTGAAACGCGCGAAAGAAGCCGGAATCGTGGTGGTGGCGGTTGACGTGGCGGCCGAAGGGGCCGATGCGACGATCACGTCCGATAACACCCAGGCGGGTGAGATGGCCTGTAAATACATTACCGATCGCCTGAAAGGCAAAGGCGATGTGGTGATCATCAACGGACCGCCGGTGTCTGCGGTGCAAAACCGTGTCGAAGGGTGCCAGACCGAGTTTAAGCGCCATCCGGGAATCAAAGTGCTGTCGTATAACCAGAACGCCAAAGGCAGTCGTGAAGGCGGCCTGGAAGTGATGACCGCGCTGCTGGCCGCCAATCCGAAGATCGACGGCGTGTTTGCCATTAACGATCCTACGGCGATCGGTGCCGATCTGGCCGCAAAACAGGCGCAGCGTAACGAATTCTTTATCGTCGGCGTGGATGGTTCACCGGATGGTGAAGAGGCGCTGAAGCGTGAGAACTCGCTGTTTGTCGCGACGCCAGCGCAGGATCCGCAGGTGATGGCGGCCAAAGCGGTTGAGATTGGCTACGACATTTTGCAGGGCAAAGCCGCGCCGAAAGAGCCGGTGCTGATCCCAGTGACGATGATCGATAAGAAGAGCGTCGCGAACTATAAAGGCTGGACGGTTAAATAAGATGAGTGTGGTCTGATGCCCTCACCCTAACCCTCTCCCACAAGGAGAGGGAACTTGGTGGGTGCGGTCTGATGGTCTCACCCTGGCCCTCTCCCACAAGGAGAGGGAACTTGGTGGGTGCGGTCTGATGCCCTCATCCTGGCCCTCTCACACAAGGAGAGGGAACTTGGTGGGTGCGGCCTGATGCCCTCACCCTGGCCCTCTCCCACAAGGAGAGGGAACTTGGTAGGTGCGGTCTGATGCCCTCATCCTGGCCCTCTCCCACGGGGAGAGGGAACCAGCGGGTGCGGTCTGATAGCCTCACCCTGGCCCTCTCCCACAAGGAGAGGGAACTTGGTGGGTCCGGTCTGATGCCCTCACCCTAACCCTCTCCCACAAGGCGAGGGAACTGTTTGGAGCGGTCTTTTCTTTCCCCCTCTCCCTTGGGGAGAGGGCCGGGGTGAGGGGCACAGCGCGCACATTCATTCAAGGAGTTCCCATGAAACGCTCCGAAATCAATGAAATCCTCGGCCATACGCGGCAGTTTTTCTCGAAGCATGATGTGCATTTGCCGCCGTTTGCCAGCTTCCCGCCAACGCAGTGGCAGCAGCTTGACCATCACGCCTGGCGCGAAGTGTTTGACCTCAAACTCGGCTGGGACGTGACAGCCTTCGGCGGGAACTACTTCGCAGAGCGCGGGCTCACGCTTTTTGCGCTGCGTAATGGGTCGCCCAACGGCACGCCCTATGAAAAATGCTACGCCGAAAAAATCATGCACGTGCGCGACGGCCAGGTGACGCCCATGCATTTTCACTGGCGCAAGCGCGAGGACATCATTAATCGCGGTGGCGGGAACCTGATTATCGAACTTTGGAATGCTGGCACGCATGAAGAAACGGAAGAAACCGACGTCACGGTCAGCGTTGACGGTTGCTTTCAGACGCATGCAGCGGGCAGTCAGTTGCGCCTTTCACCAGGGGAAAGCATCTGTCTGACACCGGGGCTTTATCACAGTTTTTGGGGGGAGCGGGGGTTTGGCGATGTGCTGGTTGGCGAAGTTTCATCGGTCAATGACGATGATCACGACAACCACTTTTTGCAGCCTGTCTCGCGTTACAACAATATCGAAGAAGACGAACCGGCCATGCTGGTGCTGTGCAACGAGTACAGCCTGTTTCGTCTATAAGGAGTGAATAATGCCGCTGATTTCTCTCGCCGTGGGGCTGGAACACGCCCGTGAAAACCGTTATGCACTGGGCGCGTTCAACGTGCTCGACTCCCACTTTCTGCGCGCGCTGTTCGCCGCAGCAAAACAGGAGCGCTCGCCGTTTATCATCAACATCGCGGAAGTGCATTTTAAGTATTTGTCCCTCGATTCATTAGTCGAAGCGGTGAAGTTTGAAGCCGCGCGCCATGATATTCCCGTGGTGCTAAATCTCGATCACGGCCTGCATTTTGAGGCGGTGGTGCGGGCGCTGCGCTTAGGATTCAGCTCCGTGATGTTTGATGGCTCGACGTTGAGCTATGAAGAGAATATTCGCCAGACTCGTGAAGTGGTGAAAATGTGCCACGCGGTCGGCGTGTCGGTGGAAGCCGAACTGGGTGCGGTGGGCGGTGACGAAGGCGGCGCGCTGTACGGCCATGCCGACGAGGCCTTTTTCACCGATCCGCAGTTGGCACGTGAGTTTGTCGACCAGACGGGTATCGACGCGCTGGCCGTGGCCATCGGCAATGCGCACGGCAAATACAAAGGCGAGCCGAAACTCGACTTCCCGCGTCTGGACGCCATCCGCCAGCAAACCGGCCTGCCGCTGGTGCTGCACGGTGGCTCCGGGATCAGCGACGCCGATTTTCGCCGCGCCATTGAACTGGGTATTCACAAAATCAATTTCTACACCGGAATGTCGCAGGCCGCGCTGGCCTCGGTTGAGCAACGCATCACGCATCGCCAGCCAATTTATGATGAGTTCGCCGAGCTGCTGTTAGGCATTGAAGAGGCGATTACTGACACCGTTTCTGAACAAATGCGCATTTTTGGTAGCGCGGGGCAGGCGTAATGGAACGCAAAGGGGTTATCGCCGCGGGCAACATGCTGGTCGATCATGTTCATCAGATCGTCCAGTGGCCGGAGCGCGGCTGGCTGGCGGAGATTATTCACAGCGAGCGGGCGACCGGCGGCGCACCGCTTAACGTCCTGCTGACGCTGGCGAAAATGCACGTCGGTTTGCCGTTGCAGGCGGTCGGTCTTATCGGAGAAGACAGCGATGGCGACTACATTATGGCGATGCTCGACCAGTACCACGTCAATCGCCAGCGGGTACAGCGCACCACGTTTGCCCCCACGTCAATGTCGCAGGTGATGACCGATCCCAGCGGGCAGCGCACCTTTTTCCATTCGCCTGCCGCCAATCGCCTGCTCGATCTCCCCGCTTTTGACCGACTCGATTCGTCGATGAAGATTTTCCATCTGGGGTATCTGCTGCTGCTCGACAGCCTGGATATGCCAGATGACGAATTTGGCACCCGCAGCGCACGCCTGCTGGCGCAAATGCGCGAGCAAGGGTATGAAACGTCGCTCGATTTGGTGTCACGCAAAGGCGATCCGCGCTATCAGCCGCTGGTGCTCCCTGCCCTGCGCTATGTGGATTATCTGGTGATCAACGAGCTGGAAGCCGGGGAATTTAGCGGGCTGGAGATGCGTAACGGTGATGATGCCCCGGATATTGACCACATCGCGCTGGCGGCGTCGCAGCTGTTGGCCGCAGGGGTCAAACAGCGCGTGGTGATTCATTGTCCCGAAGGGGCCTGGGGCGAAACGCCGGGCGAGCCGGGGCAGTGGATTGCGTCAAAGCAGCTCGAACAGGACGAGATTATCGGCAGCGTTGGCGCGGGCGATGCGTTTTGCGCAGGTTTTTTGTATGGCTGCCACGAAGCCTGGCCGTTGACGGACAGTATTCAGCTGGCGCATGCCTGCGCGCGAGCCAGCCTGCTGGCCGCGAATGCGATTGACGGGGCAAAAACGCTGGAGGAGCTTAAGACGCTGATTCACGACAACGCTTAGGCCGCTTTATCGTGGTGGGACACGTCTGCGGCAAAAACGTAGCCTAGCCCACGAATGGTTTTAATCAGCAGCGGCTGATGCGGATTGATCTCGATTTTGCGTCGCAGACGCATGATTAACACGTCGATGGTGCGGTCAAACACGTCGGCGCTTTCGCTGTGGGTCAGCTCCAGCAGCTGTTCGCGGCTTAACACCCGCCGTGCGTTTTGCGCCAGCGCCAGCAACAGACCGTATTCCCCCTGCGTTAAAGGCACCGTCATGCGCTGGGGATCGCTCAGCTCACAGCGCGTGGTGTCGAGCGTCCAGCCGTTAAAACCGATCCCTGATACGCGCGGAGCAGTCGGTTCCGCCGCCAGTACGCCGGTGCGCCGTAGCACGGCTTTGACCCGCGCGACGACCACGCGCGGATTGAACGGTTTACCGATGTAATCATCCGCGCCCATCTCCAGCCCTACCACCACATCGGATTCGCCGCCCATGCCTGTAAGCATCACCACGGGCAGCTCGGGCCGCAATTTTTGCAGTTGCTGCAACACCATCAGGCCGTTGATATCCGGCAGCATCATATCCAGCAACACCAACGCAATCGCGGGTTCACGCTGCGCCATCGCCAGCGCATCCAGCCCGTTATGACAGACATGCACGGCAAAAACGTGCTCATTGAGCACATCCTGCAGCAGTTCGCAGACCGCGGTATCGTCATCAACAACCAGAATCGCCGGTTTCATCGCATGCTTCCGTCAGGGGATTATGTTAAGTCTGACCTATTCTGCAAACGGCTCCAGCCAAATCCATGACCGCGTGACGGAATTTCAACCCATGTCACATCCATTGCCCTTCGACACGTCAATTTTGACGATTGCCTGCTCCTCGTCAGGGTTTTTGGTGCACATCGCCCGTAAAGTCAGGGCATACCCACAATAAAAACATGGCATAGAAGCTGCATAATGGGTGCGAAGAACTGATTAACTGGAGCGAGACCGATGAAAAAAGTCGTCACGGTTTGCCCCTATTGTGCCTCGGGTTGCAAGATAAACCTGGTGGTCGATAACGGCAAAATCGTCCGGGCGGAGGCTGCGCAGGGTAAGACCAATCAGGGCACGCTGTGCCTGAAAGGCTATTACGGCTGGGATTTTATTAACGATACCCAGATCCTGACCCCCCGTCTGAAAACCCCGATGATTCGCCGCACGCGCGGCGGCAAGCTGGAGTCTGTCTCCTGGGATGAAGCGCTGGATTACGTCGCCAGCCGCCTGAGCGACATCAAAGCGAAGTATGGCCCGGATGCGATCCAAACCACCGGATCATCACGCGGGACGGGTAACGAAACCAACTATGTAATGCAAAAATTCGCGCGCGCCGTTATTGGTACCAATAACGTCGATTGTTGTGCTCGCGTCTGACACGGCCCATCGGTTGCAGGTCTGCACCAGTCGGTCGGTAACGGCGCAATGAGTAATGCGATCAACGAGATAGATAACACCGATCTGGTGTTTATTTTCGGCTATAACCCGGCGGATTCACATCCGATTGTGGCGAATCACGTCATTAACGCCAAGCGTAACGGGGCGAAAATCATCGTCTGCGATCCGCGTAAAATCGAGACGGCGCGTATTGCGGATATGCATATCGCGTTAAGAAATGGCTCAAACATCGCCCTGCTCAACGCGATGGGACACGTCATCATTGAAGAAAACCTGTACGACCAGGCGTTTGTCGCCAGCCGTACCGAAGGGTTTGAAGAGTATCGCAAGATTGTCGAAGGCTATACGCCGGAGTCGGTCGAAACGATCACCGGCGTGAGCGCGCAAGAGATTCGCCAGGCCGCGCGGATGTATGCGGCGGCGAAAACCGCGTCGATTCTGTGGGGCATGGGCGTCACCCAGTTCTATCAGGGCGTGGAAACCGTGCGCTCGCTGACAAGCCTGGCCATGCTGACGGGTAATCTTGGCAAACCGCACGTGGGCGTTAACCCGGTGCGCGGGCAAAACAACGTTCAGGGTGCCTGCGATATGGGCGCACTGCCGGATACTTATCCGGGCTATCAGTACGTGAAGTTCCCGGAAAATCGTGCGAAATTCGCCAAAGCCTGGGGCGTTGAAAGCCTGCCTGAGCATACGGGGTATCGCATCAGCGAGCTGCCACATCGTGCTGCGCATGGCGAAGTGCGCGCGGCGTACATCATGGGCGAAGATCCGCTTCAGACCGACGCTGAACTTTCTGCGGTGCGCAAAGGGTTTGAGGATCTTGAGCTGGTGATTGTGCAGGACATCTTTATGACCAAAACTGCGGCAGCGGCGGATGTGATTTTACCGTCAACGTCATGGGGCGAGCATGAAGGGGTTTACACGGCGGCGGACCGCGGCTTCCAGCGCTTCTTTAAAGCGGTGGAGCCGAAGTGGGATCTGAAAACCGACTGGCAGATTATCAGCGAAATCGCGACCCGGATGGGCTATCCGATGCACTACAACAACACCCAGGAAATTTGGGACGAGTTGCGTCATCTGTGTCCGGATTTCACCGGCGCCACCTACGATAAAATGGGTGAACTGGGGTATATCCAGTGGCCGTGCCGCGACGAATCGGAGGCCGATCAGGGGACGTCGTATCTCTTCAAAGAGAAATTCGATACCCCGAACGGACTGGCGCAGTTCTTTACCTGCGACTGGGTCGCGCCTATCGACAAGCTCACCGACGAGTACCCGATGGTGCTCTCTACGGTGCGTGAAGTGGGCCACTATTCGTGCCGTTCGATGACCGGTAACTGCGCGGCGCTGGCTGCACTGGCCGACGAACCGGGCTACGCGCAGATCAACACCGCCGATGCCGCACGACTGGGTATCGAAGATGAGGCGCTGGTGTGGGTAAGTTCGCGTAAGGGCCGCATCATCACCCGTGCACAGGTCAGTGAGCGCCCTAATAAAGGCGCGGTGTATATGACTTATCAGTGGTGGATTGGGGCCTGTAACGAGCTGGTGACAGAAAACTTAAGCCCGATAACCAAAACGCCGGAGTATAAGTATTGCGCTGTGCGCGTGGAGTCTATCGCCGATCAGCATTCTGCGGAGCAATATGTCATTGATGAATATGCGAAGCTGAAAGCCAGTTTGCGCGAAAGCGCCATGGGTTGATTCTCACGCGGCATTCAATAATGAAATGGGATGATTTATTCATCCCATTTTTATTTCTGTGTCCTGCATAACGAGAAATATATTATAAAAATTAATTCATATTTATTACATATTAACGTCGGGAAATATTATTTATTTCGGACAGCAAAAAGTCGTTTTTTTAATTCATGATGATTCGAGAGGAGGTTTTAATTCTTCACGTTTATCGGCCCATTTCAGCATAGCATCTAACGCCGGGCATAATGCTTGTCCCCAGTCGGTTAGCCGGTATTCAACTTTCGGGGGCACTTGCGGATACACCTTGCGCGATACCATTCCGTCCGCTTCTAACTGCCGAAGTTGCTGAGATAACATCTTCTGTGAAATTTTTGGAATCAGTTTCTCTAAATCGGAATAGCGTTGAACTTTCCCATCAAAGAGATGAAATAAAATCAGGAGCTTCCAGCGTCCTTCAATTAATTTAAGGACTTCTTCTACGCCCGTTGCGGCGGTATCAGGGGTATAAACCTTACTCATAATATAGTCACGAACCTTTTTGTGCGTTCTTGATAATGATATAGCTTATGTTGAGAATGGCTGCACTGTAAATAAAAGGAGTGCGGTCTCATGTCTTTATTGCTATCCAACGCTACGTTGACATATTTCACCATCAATAATGGTTCACATAACATTTTTCATTGCTTCCCCCTGGTTGGTCATCAGGTCGCGATACTGGAGTTAAAATAATGCCCATGAACCTGGAATTTAGTGGAAAACGCATCCTGGTGACTGCGGGTACCAAAGGCGTCGGAAAGGCCGTCGTAGGGCTTTTTAGCGAGCTGGGTGCAAAGATCTTAACCACCGCGCGCGTCCAGCCATCAGAAACACGGGCAGATGTCTTCGTTGCCGCGGATCTGACAACGGTAGAGGGTTGCGCCACCGTAGCTGAAGCCGTACAGCGCCACTTCGGCGGCGTGGATATCGTGGTGCATGTTGTAGGCGGTTCGACAGCGCCCGGCGGCGGTTTTGCCGCACTCGGTGAAGAGGAGTGGCAGCATGAGCTGAACCTCAATCTGTTACCTGCAGTAAGATTGGATCGCGCATTGCTGCCTGGTATGCTGGCTCAAGGGGCAGGGGCGATTATCCATGTCACCTCAATCCAGCGCGAACTGCCCTTGCCGCAATCCACTACCGGGTACGCGGCGGCAAAGGCCGCACTGTCGACTTACAGCAAAAGCCTTTCAAAAGAGGTCTCTCCACAGGGCGTGAGAGTGGTTCGTGTCGCGCCGGGATGGATTGAAACCGAAGCCTCTGTCGCATTGGCCGAACGACTCGCTCTGCAGGCAGGGACCGACTACGAAGGTGGCAAGAAAATCATTATGGACTCCCTGGGAGGGATACCGCTGGGGCGTCCATCAACGCCGCTTGAAGTCGCCAATCTCATCGTATTTCTGGCATCATCCCAGGCGTCTGCGATAACCGGGACGGAGTATGTCATTGACGGCGGCACCGTTCCGACGGTGTAAGTTCAGCGAAGACGAACAGCTGAGATGAACAAACGCATGTCAGCTGTTCTTGTCTAAAAAACGTAACGTGAGTTTTCGTTCCATTGGGCGTCTTACGCTTTATACTGCGCGACAGGTACCCAAAAGATAAGAATCCATGAAACTCATTTTTATACTGTTGTCACTGTTTACCGCGCTTGCCAACGCTGACGAAATTGGCAGCCAATTTAAAGAAAAGGCCGAAGCCGGTGATGCACGCGCGCAGTACTACCTGGCAGACACCTGGTTCAGTTCGGGTGATGATAAGCAAGCCGGGCTGTGGGCCGAAAAAGCCGCCAAGGGCGGTGATATCGACGCCATGGCGCTGCTCGCGCAAATCCATTTCAAGCATGGCGAATATGCTCAGGCAAAAACGCTGGCGCAACAGGCCACACTTGCGGGCAGCAAACGCGGCGCTATCATGCTGGCGCGTTTGCTGGTGAATACCCAGGCTGGAACCACCGATTATCCGCAGGCGATCAAACTGCTGCAAACCGCGACGGACGATATCGATAACGATTCGGCGGTGGATGCGCAAATGCTGTTAGGCCTGATTTACGCCAACGGCGTGGAGATGGCGCAGGATGATGCTCAGGCCGAACTGTGGCTCAAGCGCAGCTCTGCCCTTTCACGCACGGGGTATGCGGAATACTGGGCCGGAATGGTGTTCCAGCAGGGTGAAAAAGGGTTTATCACGCCCAACAAACAGAAAGCGCTGTACTGGTTTAATCTGAGCTGTAGCGAAGGATTTGATACGGGCTGCGAAGAGTTTGAGGCGTTGAGCGGCGAATAAAAGAGTTCCCTCTCTCTGCTGAGAGAGGGAATCAAAGCATTACTGATCGGCCGTCTTATCGAAACGACCTAGCACTTCCCGTTCGTACGCCATCGCTTTTTTGCGGTCGAACTGGTGTTCCCACTTGGCGATCACCAGCACCGCCAGCGCATTGCCCACCACGTTTAACGCAGTACGCGCCATGTCGAGAATACGGTCAACACCGGCGATAAAGGCCAGACCTTCCAGCGGAATACCGACGCTGCCCAGCGTCGCCAGCAGCACCACGAACGACACGCCCGGCACGCCCGCGATGCCTTTCGATGTCACCATCAGCGTCAGTACCAGCACGATTTCCTGCCACAGTGACAGATCGATTCCGTACAGCTGCGCGATAAAGATCGCCGCAATACTCTGATACAGCGTGGAGCCATCCAGGTTAAACGAGTACCCGGTCGGCACCACAAAACTGGTGATAGATGCCGGTGCACCGTAGGCTTCCATCTTCTCGATAATGCGCGGCAGCACGCTCTCAGAGCTGGCCGTGGAGTACGCCAGAATCAGCTCCTCTTTCAGGATGCGAATCAGGATCCAGATACGTAATCCGCAGAGACGCGCCACCAGCCCCAGCACCACCAACGCAAAGAACAGAATCGCGAAGTGTACCAGGATAACCAGCTTCGCCAGCGGCCACAGTGAGGCAAAACCGAAGTTCGCGACGGTAACAGCAATCAGCGCAAACACGCCCACCGGCGCATAACGCATCACCATATGCGTCACTTTAAACATGGTTTCGGAAATCGAACGGAACACCGTGACCAAGGGTTCGCGATGGGTCGCTGGCAGGGACGAAAGCCCCAGGCCAAACAGCACCGAGAAGAAGATGATCGGCAGCATTTCGCCTTTCGCCATCGACGCCACGATATTGGTCGGCACCAGCGAAAGAATGGTTCCCATCAGGCCATGAGCATGGCTTTGCACTTCTGCCGTTGTGCTTTGGTATTTCGAAATATCCACCGTCGCCAGCTGCGACATATCAATTCCGGAGCCTGGCTGGAACACATTCGCCAGCGTGATACCCAGAATGATAGCAACCGTAGTGATCACTTCGAAATAAAGGATGGTTTTTGCGCCGATGCGGCCTAACTGCTTCGCATCGCCGACGCCTGCAATACCGACCACCAGCGTCGAGATCACAATCGGGACAACAATCATTTTGATCAGGTGAATAAAGATATCTCCGGCAGGAGACAGCATGTTCGCCACCAGCCACTCGCGGCTGTCGCTATGATAATGCAGATAACTACCCAGCAAGATGCCCAGCACAAGGGCGAGCAGAATTTGCCAGGCCAGGCTGATTTTCAAAATTTTCATAAAAACAGGCTTCCTCAATGAAGCGTCCTGATCATCAGGAATGAATATGGACACATACTGAAAGGGTATGAATTGTGTTGCGTTGGTTTATAGGGTTTTTTAACGCGGCGTATCATTATCATCTGCATGGCCTGCTGCGCAAGCCTTATAGAACGAGGCATTTCACTGAAAAAAGGCGTTATGACGCTAATTTATAATAATTCCTATTAATAACCTTTTGTTATAAAAACGGTTTTTTTTCATTATTTGTGAATAATCATTCACCTGAATTATTTCCCTTCTAAGTGTCATTTGCTGATTTTTTGAACTATTCAAACATTGCGTGATCTGTCGCCCAAATAACAAACAAAGCTGGCAAAGCCCCTACAATTAACGTTTTTGCGACATATTATTAACATCCTACAAGGAGAATAAAAGCCATGAGCCAAATCCACAAACACGACATTCCCGCAAATATTGCGGACCATTGCCTGATTAATCCGGAGCAGTATAAAGAGAAGTATCAGCAATCCATTTCTGACCCCGACGCCTTCTGGGGCGAGCAGGGCAAAATTCTTGACTGGATGAAGCCGTATCAGAAGGTGAAAAACACCTCTTTTGCGCCGGGCAATATCTCCATTAAATGGTATGAAGACGGCACGCTGAATCTCGCGGCCAACTGCCTGGACAGACACCTCGCCGAGCGCGGCGATCAGACCGCCATTATTTGGGAAGGTGACGACGCGTCCCAAAGCAAACACATCACCTATAAAGAGCTACACCGCGACGTGTGCCGTTTCGCCAACGTCCTGCTGGAGCAAGGCATCAAAAAAGGCGATGTGGTCGCCATTTATATGCCGATGGTGCCCGAAGCTGCCGTCGCCATGCTCGCCTGCGCGCGCATCGGGGCGATCCATTCTGTTATTTTCGGCGGATTCTCGCCGGAAGCCGTAGCCGGACGCATTATCGATTCCAATTCAAAACTGGTGATCACTGCAGATGAAGGCGTGCGCGCTGGACGCAGTATTCCGCTGAAGAAAAACGTCGATGAAGCGCTGAAAAACCCGAACGTCAAGAGCATCAGCAATGTGGTGGTGTTCAAGCGTACCGGCGGTAACGTTGAGTGGAAAGAGGGCCGCGACCTGTGGTGGAGCGACCTGATTGAACAAGCGAGCGACCAGCATCAGCCCGAAGAAATGAACGCCGAAGATCCGCTGTTTATCCTGTACACCTCCGGCTCTACCGGCAAGCCGAAAGGCGTGCTGCACACCACCGGCGGCTATCTGGTGTACGCGGCCTCCACCTTTAAATATGTCTTTGATTATCATCAGGGCGATATCTACTGGTGTACCGCTGACGTGGGCTGGGTCACCGGTCACAGCTATCTCCTGTACGGCCCGCTGGCCTGCGGCGCAACCACCCTGATGTTTGAAGGCGTGCCCAACTGGCCGACGCCTGCACGTATGTGCCAGGTGGTTGATAAGCATAAAGTGAACATTCTGTATACCGCACCGACGGCGATCCGCGCCCTGATGGCGGAAGGCGACAAAGCCATCGACGGCACTGACCGCTCTTCCCTGCGCATTCTCGGCTCCGTGGGCGAGCCTATCAACCCGGAAGCGTGGGAGTGGTACTGGAAGAAAATAGGTAACGAAAAATGCCCGGTGATCGACACCTGGTGGCAGACCGAAACGGGCGGCTTTATGATCACCCCAATGCCTGGCGCAACCCAGCTGAAAGCCGGTTCGGCGACCCATCCGTTCTTCGGCGTGCAGCCTGCGCTGGTGGATAACGAAGGCAATCCGCTGGAAGGGGCAACTGAAGGCAACCTGGTAATTACCGATTCGTGGCCGGGTCAGGCGCGTACGCTGTTTGGCGATCACGATCGCTTTGAGCAGACCTATTTCTCGACCTTCAAAAACATGTATTTCAGCGGTGACGGCGCGCGTCGTGACGAAGACGGCTATTTCTGGATTACCGGGCGCGTGGATGACGTACTGAACGTCTCCGGCCACCGTCTGGGGACGGCTGAAATTGAGTCTGCGCTGGTCTCGCATCCAAAAATTGCCGAAGCGGCTGTGGTGGGGATCCCGCACAACATCAAAGGCCAGGCGATTTATGCTTACGTCACGCTGAATCACGGCGAAGAACCGACGCCGGAACTGTACACCGAAGTGCGCAACTGGGTGCGAAAAGAGATTGGTCCGCTTGCCACACCCGACGTGCTGCACTGGACCGACTCCCTGCCGAAAACCCGTTCCGGCAAAATCATGCGCCGAATTCTGCGCAAAATCGCGGCGGGTGACACCAGCAATCTGGGTGATACCTCCACACTCGCCGATCCAGGCGTAGTGGAAAAACTGCTTGAAGAGAAGCAGGCCATCGCGATGCCTTCGTGACTGAATGCCGCTCCAGGCGGTTTCCTCTCCCTTGAGGGAGAAGGTTAGGGTAAGGGGGATTTCTGCAGTCTGATGCCCTCACCCCGGCCCTCTCCCACAGGGAGAGGGAGAACACCACACCACTGATAACTATAAACCTACCTTACCTTTGGAGAGTTCTGTGATGAATGACGACATTTATCAACGGATAGAAAACAGTGCGCATTTCAGGGAGCTCGTCGAAAAACGGCAACGGTTTGCCTTCACGCTTTCTATCATCATGCTGATCATCTACGTCGGCTTTATTCTGCTGATCGCCTTTGCACCGCACTGGCTCGGTACGCCTTTGCATGCCGGAACCAGCGTGACGCGCGGCATTCCCATCGGTATCGGCGTGATTGTGATTTCATTTGTGCTGACTGGCGTGTACGTCGTGCGCGCGAACGGTGAATTTGATCGCCTTAACAAAGAAGTGTTGCGTGAGGTAAAAGCCCCATGAAGCGAGTCCTGACGGCGCTAGCCGCCACACTGCCCTTCGCGGCCAACGCGGCTGATGCCCTAACCGGCGCGGTGGAACGCCAGCCAACCAACTGGCAGGCGATTATCATGTTCCTGATTTTCGTGCTGCTGACGCTGTATATCACGTACTGGGCGTCGAAACGCGTGCGCTCACGTAATGATTACTACACGGCGGGCGGCAATATTACCGGCTTCCAGAACGGGCTGGCAATTGCGGGTGACTTTATGTCCGCCGCGTCGTTCCTGGGGATTTCTGCGCTGGTCTATACCTCTGGCTACGACGGGCTGATTTACTCGCTCGGCTTCCTCGTGGGCTGGCCGATTATTCTGTTCCTGATCGCCGAACGTCTGCGTAATCTTGGGCGCTACACCTTCGCCGATGTGGCGTCTTATCGTCTGAAACAGGGACCGATTCGCACCCTGTCTGCCTGCGGATCGCTGGTGGTCGTCGCGCTGTACCTGATCGCGCAAATGGTCGGGGCCGGTAAACTGATTCAGCTGCTTTTCGGCCTGAACTATCACATCGCCGTGGTGCTGGTGGGTGTGCTGATGGTGATGTACGTCCTGTTTGGCGGAATGCTCGCCACCACGTGGGTGCAAATCATCAAAGCCGTTTTGCTGCTGTTCGGCGCAAGTTTTATGGCCTTTATGGTCATGAAACACGTGGGCTTCAGCTTCAATAATCTGTTTACCCAGGCGATGGCGGTTCACCCCAAAGGTGAAGCGATTATGAGCCCTGGCGGGCTGGTTAAAGATCCGATATCCGCCCTGTCGCTTGGTCTCGGATTGATGTTTGGTACCGCAGGCTTGCCGCACATTCTGATGCGTTTCTTCACGGTGTCAGACGCCCGTGAAGCGCGTAAAAGCGTGTTCTACGCCACCGGATTTATGGGTTATTTCTACATCCTGACCTTTATTATCGGCTTTGGCGCGATCATGCTGGTAGGTGCGAATCCGGCATTCAAAGATGCCGCAGGCACGCTGATTGGCGGTAACAACATGGCGGCGGTGCATCTGGCCGATGCCGTGGGCGGTAACCTGTTCCTCGGCTTTATCTCCGCTGTCGCCTTCGCCACCATTCTGGCGGTTGTGGCGGGTC
Organism: Enterobacter sp. 638; assembly: GCF_000016325.1. NCBI lineage: Bacteria > Pseudomonadati > Pseudomonadota > Gammaproteobacteria > Enterobacterales > Enterobacteriaceae > Enterobacter > Enterobacter sp. 638. The sequence continues at coordinate 322,142 of NC_009436.1, read as the reverse complement.
TGACGCTGGCGGGCGCTTCGGCGGTCTCGCACGATCTGTATGCCAACGTGTGGCGTAAAGGTGCGACTGAACGTCAGGAGCTGAAAGTCTCCAAAATCACGGTTCTGATTCTGGGCGTGGTGGCGATTCTGCTGGGCATTCTGTTCGAGAATCAGAACATCGCCTTTATGGTGGGACTGGCCTTCTCGATTGCGGCAAGCTGTAACTTCCCGATTATCCTGCTCTCGATGTACTGGTCAAAACTGACCACGCGCGGGGCAATGATTGGCGGCTGGCTGGGCCTGCTGACGGCGGTGATCCTGATGGTCCTCGGCCCAACGATTTGGGTGCAGATTCTCGGTCACGAAAAAGCCATCTTCCCGTACGAATACCCGGCGCTGTTCTCGATTGCCGTGGCGTTTATTGGGATTTGGTTCTTCTCGGCCACCGATAATTCAGCCGAAGGTAAGCTGGAGCGTGAGAAATTCCGCGCCCAGTTTATCCGTTCTCAAACGGGCTTAGGCATCGATCAGGGCCGCGCGCACTGATCAACTGATCTCCCCGGCCGCGCTGGCCGGGGAATTTTAAAACATCATCCACGCCACCAGCGGTGCCGCCAGCACCATCACCACGCCAGACAGCATCATCACCAGACTGGCAACCACGCCTTCTTGCTGACCTAGCTCATAGGATCGCGCCGTTCCTGCGCCGTGCGACGCCGCGCCAAATCCGGCACCTTTCGCCATGCCTTCGCGAATCGACAAACGCAGAAACAGAATATCGCCCACCGCCATGCCGAACACACCGGTGACAACGACAAACAGCGCCACCAGGTCCGGCTGGCCACCCAGCGGTTTCGCCGCCGCCAGCGCAAACGGCGTGGTCACCGAACGCACCGCCAGGCTGCGCTGAATTTCATCCGATAACGTAAACCAGCGCGCCAGCCAGACGGAGCTGGTGACGGCCACCACCGTCGCGGTGACGACCCCTGCGGTCAGCGACATCCAGTGACGTTTGATAATCGCGAGGTTGTCATACACGGGCACGGCAAAGGCGATCGTCGCCGGGCCTAACAGCCACAGCAGCCAGTGCGATTCGCCAATGTAATTCTGCCAGGAGATGTGGCCAAAAATGAGCATCAGCACCAGCAAAATGGGCGTGAACACCAGCGGCATCAGCGGCAATGTGTGAAAGCGGCGATACAGGCGTTTATTGGCAAAATAGATAACCAGCGTGGCGATAAGGCACAGCAGACTGACCTGAAAATTAGTCATGCTTCTGCCTGCTGATTTCAAAGCGATACACTTTATCCACCACCCACGCGGTCGCGCCCAGCACCATCAGCGTACTCAGCGCAATGACGGTAAAAATGCGCCAGCCATCGACCATCAGCAGTTGGGCGTAATTGACCACCGCCACCACCGCTGGCACGAAAAAGAGCAGCATTTCCGCCAGTAGCCAGCTTGCGCCTGCGCGTACCCAGTTCAGCGGGATAACGCGACACACAATCAGCGTCAACATTAACATCATGCCCACCAGATTGGCGGGCAGCGGCAAATGCAGCCAGCTGACGAGGTATTCTGCGAAAACAAACAATCCAGCATAAAGCCCGACCTGAACCGGAATCTGGAGTCGTTGCATAACGGCAGGCGTAACACGACTTAACGCCACGGCCATGGGGATTTCCTTGAAATGAGATGAAGCGCCAGTATAGAGACCGCACGTAACGGACTGAAATGAATTAAAATCATCAAATGCATAGTCTCGGGGAATAATCATGGACATCAGAACGCTGCGCTATTTTGTCGAAGTGGTTCGCCAGCAGAGTTTTACTCGCGCAGCGGAAAAGCTGTTTGTCACCCAACCCACCATCAGCAAAATGCTGAAAAACCTTGAAGATGAACTGAACTGTACCCTGCTGATTCGCGACGGGCGCAAGCTGTTGCTCACCGATACCGGGCGCGTGGTGTTTGAACGTGGCCTGGCGATTCTGGCAGAGTTCCGCCAGCTTGAAGCGGAGCTTGGCGATATTAACCACCTGAACAAAGGGCTGTTGCGCCTCGGTATTCCGCCGATGGTCGGGATGATGATGGCCGGGCCGATCAGCCTGTATCGCCAGCGCTATCCAGGCGTCGAGCTAAAAATTTCTGAATTTGGCGGATTAACCGTGCAGCAGGCGGTGACGAACGGGGAACTGGATCTGGCGATGACTGCCCTGCCCGTCGAAGAAGACAGCGGTCTGGCGACGCTACCGCTGTTCAGCCATCCGCTGTGCGTTTTGGTTCCACGCTCAGGCGACTGGCTGAGTATTGATACCGTTAAGCCCGAACTGCTGGCAGAGCATCCCCTGCTGATTTACAACGAAGATTTCGCCCTCAGCCGCCAGCTGATGCAGCTGTTTAGTCAGCACGACGTGAAGCCGCGCATCGCCGTGCGCAGCGGTCAGTGGGATTTTCTCGCGGCAATGGTACAGGCGGGTGTAGGTATCGCGATTTTGCCGCAACCCATTTGCGAGCGGCTGGATAAAAACACGCTGCGCTGGATCCCGCTCGAAAGCGATCTGCACTGGCAGCTAGGCATGATTTGGCGCGAAGGGGTTTATCTGTCGAGCAGCGCGCAGGCGTGGCTGACGTGCTGCGAGGGGTTTTGGGCTCCCTCACCCTAGCCCTCTCCCAAAGGGAGAGGGAACGTAAAAATCATCCGATAGAGAGGGAGGCTCTCTGAGGGTTAGCAAACCACTCCCTCTCCCCATGGGAGAGGGAACGTAAAACGCATCCGATAGAGCGGGAGGCTCTCTGAGAGTTAGCAAACCACTCCCTCTCCCGTGGGAGAGGGAACGTAAAATGCATCCGGTAGAGCGGGAGGCTCTCTGAGGGTTAGCAAACCACTCCCTCTCCCGTGGGAGAGGGTCGGGGTGAGGGCATCAGACCGCACGTATTACTGACTCTCGATCAACAGCGCTTCCAGCAAATCGAGATCGTGAAGCAATTTTTGCAGCGTCTCATTGCTGATCTGGCGCGTCGCGCGCAGGTGGTACAGCTCGGCACGCTCGGAGCGTAACGCGGCCAGGCGGAAGCGCCGCTCAAGTTTCTCGGCCAGCATGGAGCTTTCAACATCATTGCTGCCATCGGCACGACGGCGCAAGTTACCGATCACCCGCGAACTGACCTCGGTCAGCAGCTGGTTATCAATGTTCTCTTCGATATCCGCGGCAAGACGTTCTTCCATTTTCTGGATCGCCACAATCGCCACTTCCGCCGTTGCGGCCCGCGCGATGCGCTCCTCTTTATGCTGCTGGGCATGGTCGGCCACTTCCAGATGTTGCAGCAAAATCGGCAGCATCACCACGCCGATAAACAGCGAGAACAGAATCACGCCCGCCGCCAAAAAGACCAGCTCATAACGCGCCGGGAAGACGTTCCCGTCCGGCAGCAGCAGCGGAATGGAAAGCACACCGGCAAGAGTAATGGCCCCGCGCACGCCCGCAAATGACGCAATCAGCAGTTCGCGCGTGGTCCACGAGCCAAACTCCATCGGCTTCTTCTTGAGAAAGCGCATGCTGAAGTTTTTCATCGTCCACAGCCAGCCAAAGCGCACCAGCATCAGCGCGACGTAAATCAGCACGATATCGGTAAACAGCATCCAGGTTTCAACGTTTGGATCGGCTTCGGCCGCCACCAGCGAGGATTCCAGAATACCCGGAAGCTGCAGGCCCAACAGCAGGAAAACCATGCCGTTAAACACAAACTCCAGCATCGCCCAGGTGCTGTTGGCGCGCAGACGCATCGCCAGCGGCGCACGACGCATCACGCCTGCACGGGTGATGGTCATACCCGCTGCAACCGCCGCCAGGATGCCCGACACGCCGATATGTTCCGCAATCAGGTAGGATGCGAACGGCAGCAGGAACAGCAGAACGATTTGCGTTGCAGGCTCATCGCCGCCCCAGCGACTGAGGAAGCCCAGCGAACGACCATACAGCCAACTGACGACAAAACCGGCCAGGATGCCGCCAATCGCCACTTTGAAGAATTCAACGGTTGCGCCGCCGATAGTGAAAATCATGGTGCCCATCGCCACGGCGACGGCAAACTTGAGCGCCACCAGGCCGGAGGCGTCATTCATTAGCGCCTCGCCCTGTAAAATGCCCATGATTTTCTTCGGAATACGCCCTTCGCCGACAATACCGGACAGCGCCACGGCATCGGTAGGCGACAGCACTGCAGCTAGCGCAAAGGCCGGAATCAGCGGGATGCCCGGCACGATCCAGTAAATCAGGAAGCCTATCCCGACCACCGTGACGACCACCAGGGCCAGCGCGAGGCCAAATATCTCTCGCCCGTGCTCAAGGAATTCGCGCGTCGGCGTTTTCCAGCCATCGGCAAACAGCAGCGGCGGGATGAACAGCACGAGGAACAGTTCGGGATCGAACTCGACGTGCAAGCCAAACGTCGGCCATGCCAATAGCGCGCCGATGGCAATTTGCATCAGCGGGAGGGGTAACTGGAAGGGTAGTACGCGGGTGACTACCCCGGAAAGTGAGACCACGAGGGTCATGATGAGAATGGTGAAGAAAATTTCCATGCGTTCCCTGTTTGCGTGTTTCTTATTGTCTAAAACCTGAAGCGTCGTGCTTCTATTTTACCCTCTTCAGAGTAACGCAAATGACAACGAGATGTGGTCTGAAAATGAAAACGGGCAGCCTAAGCCACCCGTTTTCGCACATTAGTACCCTAAATAATTCAGGTTACAGGACAAAACGCCTTTAGCGTTTTGAACAGCGCTTGCGCTGGCCCCGAAGGGGCGAGGCCATAGGCCGAGTAACGCGGCGACGCAGCGAACCCCCGGGAGCTTACTGAAGTAAGTGATCGGGGTGAGCGAGGAAAGCCAACGCACATGTAACTTGAAGTATGACGGGTCACTTTAAATCAGATGGCCCAGCCGCCCGCATAGAATGCCACCAGCGCGATGGCGATCACCACGGTGCCAACGTTCAGCTTGCGCCATTCGCCCGAAACCAGACGACCAATCACCAGCGAGGCAAAGCCAATCATGATGCCGGTGACGATGTTGCAGGTCAGTACGATGAAGACGGCGGTAATCAGGCCAGACATCGCGTCAACGAAATCGGCAAAATCGATTTTCGCTACGTTGCTCAGCATCAGCAGACCAACATACATCAGCGCCGGTGCGGTCGCGTAAACCGGGACCAGATAAGAGAGTGGCGACAGGAACAGGATCAGCAAGAACAGCACGCCGACGGTGATTGCCGTCAGACCGGTTTTACCGCCTGCCGCCGTACCCGCTGCGGACTCAATGTAGACCGCTGCCGGAGCCGCGCCCACCAGACCGGAGAAGACGCTGCTCAGGGAGTCGGTGGTCAGCGCTTTGCCGCCATCGATGATCTGGCCGTCTTTATCCAGCAGATTGGCCTGACCCGCAACCGCACGGATGGTCCCCGTGGCGTCAAATACCGCGGTCATGACCAGCGCCAGCACGCTTGGCAGCACAATCGGATTCAGCGCGCCGACAATATCGAGGCTACCAATCAGAGAGTTACCCTGTTCATCACTCAGCGACGGCATCGCAAAGATACCGGAGAAGTGAACGGTCGGATCGAAAAGCAGGCCGACCACGGAAATCCCAATGATGGTCAGCAAGATACCGCCTGGCACTTTCAGTTTTTCCAGACCGATAATGACCGCCAGACCAATGAGCGACATGATCACCGGGAAGCTGGCGAAATGGCCCATCGCAACCGGCAAGCCGTCGAGTGGGTTTTTAACCACCAGGCCCACGCCGTTGGCAGCAATCAGCAGCAGGAACAGGCCGATACCGATGCCCGTACCGTGCGCCACGCCTTGCGGCAGGTTCCGTAAAATCCAGCTGCGGATGCCGGTCGCAGAAATCACGGTAAACAGCACACCCATCAGGAACACCGCACCCAGTGCAACAGGCACGCTGATGTGTTGGCCCAGCACCAGGCTGAACGCGGTGAATGCGGTCAGTGAAATTGCGCAACCAATCGCCAGCGGCAGGTTAGCCCACAGGCCCATCACGATAGAACCCAGACCCGCAACCAGACAGGTGGCAACGAACACCGCAGCAGGCGGGAAGCCCGCTTTACCCAGCATACCCGGCACAACGATCACGGAGTAAACCATCGCCAGGAAGGTCGTCAGACCGGCAACAACTTCCTGACGCACGGTGCTGCCGCGAGCAGAAATTTTAAACATGGCGTCGAGTGAACCGCCAGTACGCGCTGAAGGCGTAGACATAGAAAACATCCCCTGAGAATTTTTATCATTCGTTTATAAGCGTGGTGGACAACTCCACTGCCAGCGAAACGTCAAATCCTTGTGCTACGTTTGCGACGAATAGGGGCCGTCACAAAAAAAGCAAACGTTTAGCTCCGCGCTTACAAAACGGGTGGTTAATTGAAGGCAAACGATTATCTAGCCTAATACAGGCCCTTTTCAACTTAACTTTGTCGTTTTTCGCTAAAATTACCTTATGACGCTGAAGAAATAACCAGAGGATGCGCAAACGTTATCGTGAATGCGCAATTTAATAACAATTCATGTTTATCCGGGGATTTCAAACGGCCCACCCTGCTGAATCGCACGTTGCCACGCGGGGCGCATTTCGACCTTTTTCTTCCATGCGTGTAGATGCGGCAGGTTGTCGACTCCACCGCGCGCAAGTAACGCGAATACCGGGAAGCTCATCTGAATATCCGCCATGCTGAGATGATCGCCTGCGAACCAGCTGTTCTCGGCCAGATGCGATTCGACAAAACGCGCGTGCGTTTCAATCTGACCGTTGAGATAGCCTTTCTGTACGCCTTGTGCCAGCAAGTTACCCAATGTTCGCAGACCAAAAGGCACCGGCGGTTTGCCCAGACTATTAAAGACCAGTTTCATCATCAGAAGCGGCATCAGCGACCCTTCTGCGTAATGCAGCCAGAAGCGATACTGGGTTTTATGCGCCGCATCCTGAGGTTTAAGATGTGACTCCGGATCATAGGTTTCTTGCAAGTATTCAAGAATTGCCCCCGATTCCGCGAGGATCAGGCCGTTATCTTCTACTACAGGCGATTTACCCAGCGGGTGGATTTTCTTGAGCGACGGCGGCGCCAGCATGGTTTTTTCGCGCTGATAGCGGACAATTTGATACGGCACGCCGAGTTCTTCGAGCGCCCAGATCACGCGCTGTGAGCGGGATTGATTCAAGTGGTGGAGCGTGAGCATGGTTTTCTCCTTTGATTCATACAAACTAACTATAGAAAATTGCACAACTCCGCGAAAAAATTTTGGCTAAAATCTGAACATCCGCGCTGGCGAAGATGACGATTTTGCATACAATTAAAGTGTCAGCACAAACCGGAACCTCCCCAACTGCTCGACATGAGGGGTGTTGATGTCGGGGGAAACCCTCCCGTGAACCAGCGGGATAGAGAGAAAGACAAAGACCGGGAATAAACTAAAGCGCCTTAGTCTGGCGCTTTAGTTTTTTTATTCTTCGCCCAGCAGGCGCGCGCCCGTGCCCTGCTCACCCAGTTTGTCGCCTGGGTTACGCAACGGGCAATCGCTCCGGGAAAGACACCCACACCCGATGCATCCATCCAGCTCATCGCGCAGCGCAACCAGCGTATGGATGCGCCGATCCAGCTCTTCCCGCCACTGCGAGGAGAGATCTTTCCACTCTTTTGCACTCAGCGAATGGCCTTCTGGCAGCACGCCAAAGGCGTCGCTGATGGTCGCCAGCGGGATCCCGATGCGTTGCGCAATTTTGATAATTGCCACGTAACGCAGCACATCGCGGGTATAACGGCGCTGATTGCCACCGTTACGGATGCTTTTAATCAGCCCTTTTGTTTCATAGAAATGCAGCGCCGAGACCGCCACCCCGCTGCGTTTTGCGACTTCACCCGGTGTGAGCAACGCTTTAATTCTCGGTAATCTCTTTTCCATAAAACCTCTTTACCTCAAGTTAACTTGAGGAATTATACTCCCCCGCAGAGAAAACGACCAATCAACTGAAAGTGTTGTATTTAAAGAGGGGCAACCTTATGTCACATCAGCAAATTATTCAGACATTGATTGAATGGATTGATGAACATATCGACCAACCATTAAACATTGACGCCGTCGCGAAGAAATCGGGCTATTCGAAGTGGTATCTGCAGAGAATGTTCCGCACGGTCATGCATCAGACGTTGGGGGATTACATTCGCCAGCGCAGATTGCTTTTGGCAGCGCAGGCGTTGCGCAGCACGCGCCGCCCGATTTTTGATATCGCGATGGATTTGGGATACGTTTCACAGCAGACATTTTCCCGGGTATTTAGACGCGAATTTGATCGCACCCCGAGCGATTACCGCCACCAGCTCAACTAGCTGGTCCGCGGGACAAGAACGTGAACAGGGTGCTGCTGCCAGTCCATAAACTCTTGCGGCGGCATCGCTTTCGCAAAATGCCAGCCCTGGCAATATTGCACGCCACGCTTCAGTAACCAGGTCACCTGCTCCGCCGTCTCCACCCCTTCAGCGATGGTTTTCAGCCGCAAGCTCTGGGCCATCTCAATGATGTGTTCTGCAATAAGGTGGCTGGTGCTGTTGGTCGTCAGGGTATCGATAAACGATTTATCGATTTTCAGGATGTCGACGTTCAGTGAGTACAGGTTATGCAGGTTGGAATAACCGGTACCAAAGTCATCGATCGCGACTTCATACCCGGCCTGACGGAAAGCCTGAATCACAGGGGTGGTTTTCGGCACATCAATAAATCCGCGCTCTGTCACTTCAATCTTAATTTGTTGAGCGCGGACGGAATATTGCTGAGCTTTATCAGAGATCAGGGCAATCAGGCGAGAAGAGTGGAAATCGGATGCCGACAGGTTAATGGAGATATAAAGATGCGGGTTGTTCCCCAAAAAATGCCCGAGATCGTTAAAGACCTCTTCAACAACATAATCGGTAATCCGCTCAATCATGCCCTCTTTTTCTGCCAACGGAATAAACTCTGCAGGGCTCATCACCTGACCGTTAAAACCTGGCCAACGAAGTAGGGCTTCTGCACCTACGCATTGCTTATTTTTTATATCAATAATGGGTTGATAATGTACACACAGCTGGCGTTTATTTAATGCGCGGTGCAATAAACGTCCAGGTGAATTAAATTCTCGATGTGTGCGTGACCACACCAGCAATATAATTACGCTGCAAATCATTCCCAGCGGCAGCGTCAATGTCGCCTGGTGATAAAGCATTTCATAAAATCGGGTATTCGAGGTAGAAACAATCGCGGCGATAGGACGTTTCGCAGAATTCGCGGTGGTGTAAAAACGGCCATTACTTTGAAATGCTTGCTCAGGATTACCTAATAGCGAATGTAATAAAGAAATTTCGGCGTGTGGACTGACGGAAAAGAAATCGTTAGTCACCGTATCATATACACCCCATGTCAATGCATGGTCGGCCGACATGACTTCACCATATGACAATGGGTTGACCACCACCACGTAATTTCCGCGCTGCATATATGTCATTTTATAACCGGCGAAGAACGGCGTATCGCGGAAATAATAGATAGATACGTCGGGTTTACGTGTGTAATTTGCGGTAGGGATAATGTAGGGTTGATCTGGCGTGGAGACCGTGGAACATAAAAAGCGCTGACCATCTGCATATATTAAATCAGCCACGTAGAGACGTCCACGAACGACATTTAACATATATTGCCGATGCGCAGGCGAACACACTTCACCCTGGTATTTTTTGGCAGCGTCGCGGGCTAAATCAACCTGTTCAATAACGAGTTCAGTTTTATCTAAAGCGAGTTGGGCAAAGGTACGTAGCTGGCTGCTTGTTTCGGTAACGGCTCTTAGCTGGGCAAACCATAGCGCAAGCATCACCGGTAGCAGAACTACCATGATGATCCCGACTACTCTCAGCACCTTGCGCCGTGCGCTACGATTCATTTCCGCCCTATATCCCTGCAATATGTGTGCCTGTAGTAATGAAGGCCGGATGCTTTGATAAACAGGTGATTACGTTGCATGAATCATGCGAAGTTAGCAACTGACTTTTAGTATTAAAATTCTCAAAGTTAGTTATGACGATAATATGTGTCCGTAACTCAAACTAAAAGTATGCGTTTCGTTTTTATTAGGGAAAGTTATTATCCAGCATTACCGGTGAGTTTTAAGATAACACGACAGGGGATCATTGATTAAGTCAAACTCGCAACAGCCTGAAAAAAACACATCTTAATCATGAAATTTAGGATTATTTGCAGATAAACATTACGAATGATGATTTATAAATAATCAATCGCGATCACCGTTTTTCCTCTTCCGCTACGTTTTGCATCATATAACGCTTTATCGGCACGCGTAAGCAGTGAAGAGGTATCGCGTTGACCATGACAGACCTCTACCACACCCGCACTAAAGGAAAGAACCAACGATTTGTCTTCGACCCGCATGGGTCTGTCGAAGAGCGAGGAACGCAGCAGTGTGGAAAGCGCCATCGCTGCCTGGCTATCGGCTTGCGTGAGCAGAAGCAAAAACTCCTCGCCGCCAACCCGCCCTAGAGCAGAGAGTCGCGGGCTCAGCTCACGCAGCCGGTCGCAAAAATAGACCAGGGCCGCGTCTCCGACCTGATGGCCCCACTCATCATTAATCTGTTTGAAATAGTCGAGATCGAACATCAACACGCAGAAAGGGCTTCCCGTTTCTGACGGCTGATGTTGCTCCGTCGCCGCCTGAAGCTTCTGCAAAATAGCGGAGCGATTAAAACAGCCGGTGAGATCGTCAGTGGTGGCCCTCAACGCCAGCTGACGTTCCGCTTTTTTGCGTTCGGTGATATCCAGACCAATGTTCAAAATAGAGCCATCGGGCAGCAGAATATTCGACCACAAAATCGTGAGCTGCGATCCGTCTTTTCGCAGCGGGTGCCACTCGTACATATCTTTCAGGGACGAGATATGGATTGAATCACGCACCCGTCGGCGCTCTTCGGGATCGGGATAAAAAAGCGCCAGAGGATCGGGATGGGCATTGATTTCCACCATGCTCCAGCCGAATACTTTTTCGCATTCACCGTTCCACAACACGCAACGGTTATGTCGATCAAAAGAGGTCATTAATACCGGGGCACGTTCAAACAACGTTTTATATTGAGTCACCACACGTTGCATCTCAATGGCCGTGCGCTCTCGGGAAATAATTTCGGCAAAATAATCTTTGAGCTTTTCAGCGAGCACAACAACAATATTTTTCAGCACGGGCAACGTATCAATACGCTGCGAAAACGCGAGAAAGAAATAGCCGCTGCAACGTCCATCCCGGGAGGATAATTTACATAACACGCCGCTTTGTAATTGCGCATGCCCTGGATGCTTGGGTGAAAAAATTACCCTGCCGACGTTTTCTTTCCAGTAAATAGACCGCCACGCGCGGTGATGCTGTTGCAGCAACGTGCTAGCCAGAAAATCCGTCACTTCAAAAGGGTGACAAGTCACCTCCCCCGCGCAAACGACGCGCGACTGAGCGCTTTCATCATCGATACTGACCCAGGCAAGCGTCGAGCCAAGCGTACGGTTGATCGTTTCCAGCATCTCAGACAGCGAACGCTGAAGAGTAAGCAGCGGCATCAGCTTTGCTAAAGCATGCAAAGCCAGCATGCTGTCATTAATCACTTCGCGGCATGTGTCTTTCATCATTTTTATTCGCAGGTGATTGAATAATATAAATCGGGCATAACGAATAACTCAACATTCGTATAAAAATTGATTTAATGATTATTTAAAGACAGCGCATACTTATGTAAATATAAAAATTGCATGTGTGAAGAAGAAATGACAATGAGAACAAATAATCTATTAATTCAGAAAGTTGAGTTATTAGCTGTGCGTATAATTAATTGTCCGTTCAAGCATAAGTCATAGTAGTAATACTGTAAATATTCTCGCTCCTCACCTAAGCCACACCCTTTTCGCTATCCTAATGAATTCCTTATGAACACACAGTTAAACTGTCCCTTAGCCTGCGAAGATATATTTTCACGACCACGAATCCTTACGCAGAAGCGGCTTGTCACGCACAGTTTTCCAGCAACAGCACTGGCGAATAAAAGAACAAACGTGATATAGTTCACACATATTTTGCAACGTGAAACGCCGTTTCATTGTTACTTTTTTGTTATCTCGAGGATAGGTTTTATGGCAACCATTACTACCAGCATGGTTCTTTTGCGCTGGCCGTTATTGAGTGCAGTGATGATGTTTTTAGCCAGCACGCTCAATATTCAGTTCCGTAAATCAGATTATGCAGGGCTCGCCGTGATCAGCACCTTATTGGGACTGGGAGCAGCATGCTGGTTTGCGACGGGCTTACTGGGCATTACGATGGCGGACGTGGCAACTATCTGGAGCAATGTGAAAGTCGTCATGGTGGAAGCCATGAGCCATACCCCACCCGACTGGCCGATGGTCATCACCTGATCAATCGCGCAATTTTCGCGTAAAGTATCGACTTTCCGAAACAAAAAGCCCTGCAAATGCAGGGCTTCTGGCAATACAAAACATGTCGTCTATAACAATCAGAACGGAATGTCGTCGTCGAAATCCATTGGGGGTTCGTTAGACGGTGCCGGTGCGGACTGTTGCTGCGGACGAGACTGCGCGCCGCCGCTGAACTGGTTGCCGCCGCCCTGTGGCTGTTGGGGTTGACCCCAGCTGCCCTGCTGCTGCTGACCGCCGCCTGCCGGAGCACCACCGCCCTGACGGCCACCCAGCATTTGCATGGTGCCGCCAACGTTAACCACGACTTCAGTCGTGAACTTCTCTGCACCGGACTGATCGGTCCATTTACGGGTACGAAGCTGACCTTCGATATACACCTGAGAACCTTTACGCAGATATTCACCAGCCACTTCGGCCAGTTTGCCGAACAGCACAACGCGATGCCATTCAGTCTGCTCTTTCATCTCACCGGTCGCTTTATCACGCCAGGATTCGGAAGTAGCCAGCGTAATGTTGGCAACTGCACCACCACTCGGCATGTAGCGTACTTCCGGGTCCTGGCCCAGATTACCGACGAGAATCACCTTGTTTACGCCTCTGCTGGCCATGATCGTGTCTCCTGAATTCGTTTCTTAATAGTGTAACGCGCGAGTGTATCATTTCCATGTAGCATTTTGATAGTTGCGTAGCATGTTCCAGAGTTCTCTTGCGAACTCGACATTGTTACACAACGAATCAGAAAATGCATTCCAATACTGTATATTCAAACAGGTCGGATTGTGTCATAATTAGCCGTTTCTGCCGTTTGTCCTTCAAACAAACCAGGCATCCGAGTCTCTACCGGGAAAGGTGAATGGATAAGATCGAAGTACGGGGCGCCCGCACCCATAATCTCAAGAATATCAACCTCATAATCCCTCGCGACAAGCTTATTGTCGTGACCGGGCTTTCGGGGTCTGGCAAATCATCACTGGCTTTCGACACCTTGTATGCCGAAGGACAGCGCCGTTACGTTGAATCGCTTTCTGCCTATGCGCGTCAGTTTTTGTCGCTGATGGAAAAGCCGGACGTTGACCACATTGAAGGGTTATCGCCTGCTATTTCTATTGAGCAAAAATCAACATCGCACAACCCGCGCTCAACGGTCGGCACCATTACTGAAATTCACGACTACCTGCGCCTGCTGTTTGCCCGCGTAGGCGAACCGCGCTGCCCGGACCATGACGTGCCGCTGGCGGCGCAAACCGTCAGTCAAATGGTGGATAACGTGCTGGCACAGCCGGAAGGCAAACGTCTGATGTTGCTGGCCCCCATCATTAAAGACCGAAAAGGCGAGCACGCGAAAACGCTGGAGAACCTGGCAAGCCAGGGTTACATCCGCGCCCGTATCGACGGTGAAGTGTGCGATCTGTCCGATCCGCCAAAACTTGAGCTGCAAAAGAAACACACCATTGAAGTGGTCATTGACCGCTTTAAAGTGCGTGAAGACCTGACGCAGCGCTTAGCCGAATCGTTTGAAACCGCGCTGGATCTCTCCGGTGGATCGGCGATTGTGGCTGACATGGACGATCCAAAAGCCGAAGAGCTGCTCTTCTCGGCGAACTTTGCCTGTCCGATTTGCGGCTACAGCATGCGCGAGCTGGAACCGCGTCTGTTCTCGTTCAACAACCCGGCGGGTGCGTGTCCAACCTGCGACGGTCTGGGCGTGCAGCAATATTTCGATCCGGATCGCGTGATCCAGAATCCCGAGCTTTCGCTGGCGGGTGGTGCGATTCGCGGCTGGGATCGCCGTAATTTCTACTATTTCCAGATGCTGAAATCACTGGCGGAGCACTACAAATTCGACGTTGATGCGCCGTGGGGCAGCCTGGGCGCAAATGTTCATAAAGTGGTGCTGTACGGTTCTGGAAAAGAGAATATTGAATTCAAATACATGAACGATCGCGGCGATACTTCCGTGCGTCGTCATCCGTTTGAAGGCGTGCTGCATAACATGGAACGCCGTTACAAAGAGACAGAATCCAGCGCCGTGCGCGAAGAACTGTCGAAATTTATCAGCAACCGTTCCTGTACCTCCTGTGAGGGTACGCGTCTGAAGCGCGAGGCTCGCCACGTCTTTGTCGAGAACACGGCGCTGCCGACCATCTCGGATATGAGCATCGGCCATGCGATGGATTTCTTCACGAATCTCAAGCTTGCGGGCCAACGCGCGCAAATTGCCGAGAAAATCCTGAAAGAGATCGGCGATCGTCTGAAGTTCCTGGTCAACGTCGGCCTGAACTATCTGTCACTTTCTCGCTCGGCAGAAACCCTCTCCGGCGGTGAAGCGCAGCGTATCCGTCTGGCAAGCCAGATTGGTGCGGGTCTGGTTGGCGTGATGTACGTGCTGGATGAGCCGTCAATCGGCTTGCATCAGCGCGATAACGAGCGTCTGCTCGGCACGCTTATTCATCTGCGTAACCTCGGCAATACGGTGATTGTGGTTGAGCACGATGAAGATGCGATCCGCGCCGCTGACCATGTGATCGACATCGGTCCTGGTGCTGGCGTGCACGGTGGTCAGGTCGTGGCCGAAGGCACGCTGAAAGACATTATGGCGGTGCCGGAATCCTTGACCGGCCAGTTCATGAGCGGAAAACGTAAAATTGAAGTACCGAAGCAGCGCGTCGCGGCCAATCCGGAAAAAGTGTTGAAACTAACCGGTGCGCGTGGCAACAACCTGAAAGATGTGACTCTGACGCTGCCGGTGGGGCTGTTCACCTGCGTAACGGGCGTGTCGGGTTCCGGTAAATCGACGCTGATTAACGACACGCTGTTCCCGATTGCGCAGACTCAGCTAAACGGCGCAACGCTGGCAGAACCCGCACCGTATCGCGAGATTCATGGTCTGGAACATTTCGATAAAGTTATCGATATCGACCAAAGCCCGATTGGTCGTACGCCGCGCTCTAACCCGGCGACCTATACCGGCGTGTTTACGCCTGTACGTGAACTGTTTGCCGGTGTTCCTGAATCACGTTCGCGCGGGTATACGCCGGGACGTTTCAGCTTTAACGTGCGCGGCGGACGCTGTGAAGCCTGTCAGGGTGACGGCGTGATCAAAGTCGAAATGCACTTCTTGCCGGATATTTATGTGCCGTGCGATCAGTGCAGAGGCAAACGCTATAACCGCGAAACGCTGGAGATTAAGTACAAAGGCAAAACGATCCACGAAGTGCTGGATATGACCATCGAAGAAGCGCGTGAGTTCTTTGATGCGGTGCCTGCGCTGGCGCGTAAGCTGCAAACGCTGATGGACGTGGGGTTAACCTACATTCGTCTGGGGCAGTCGGCGACAACGCTGTCCGGCGGTGAGGCACAGCGCGTGAAGCTGGCGCGTGAGTTGTCGAAACGCGGAACGGGCCAGACGCTGTATATCCTGGACGAACCGACCACCGGTTTGCACTTTGCCGATATTCAGCAGTTGCTTGAGGTGCTGCATCAGTTGCGCGATCAGGGCAACACGATCGTGGTGATTGAGCACAACCTGGACGTCATCAAAACCGCTGACTGGATTGTGGATCTGGGTCCAGAAGGCGGCAGCGGCGGCGGTGAAATCCTTGTCTCCGGTACGCCAGAGACGGTGGCTGAGTGCGAAGCCTCGCACACCGCGCGCTTTCTGAAACCTCTGCTGTAGTTCTTAGACTGAAAGTTGCTGCCGGGTCGTGTCCGGCAGCAACTCGATGGCCTGCTGATAAGACGCATCCACCAGATAGTAAATCTGCGAATCCGGCAGCGATCCGTCGAGATAAATCGTGCTCCAGTGCGCTTTATTCAGATGCTTGCTGGGACGCACATCGCTGTGCTGCTGACGCAGCAAATCCGCGAGCTCCGGACTGGTTTTTAACGAGGCTGCCGGGCGACCTTCGACATCTTTCACCATCGCAAACAACACATCGGCCACTTTGATTTGCGTGGCTTTCCAGTCGCTGTGAACGCTTTGTTCAGCGCCTGTTTTGTTCATGCAGTATTGCAATATCTCCGAAACTGTCATCTGTGTTCCCCTTTCAGTGGGTTGAATGCGACCTGAGAAACTGCCCCTTTAAGTGTGCAGCAAGACGGCGAAAGGTAAACCCAGGTAAGCCTGATTTGTTCAAAAAATAATCACAACTCAGTATTCGGAATTCACAATCACCTCTTCCCCGAACGCTCCCGCCATCGGCAACGGACGATATGTCGAGTTTGAAGCCCGTAACACGCGGATGCCTCTGGCACCGACATCGCGGGCTGCAGTGATATCGTTATCCGAATCACCATAGAAAACTTTGATATTTTTCTGTTCCAGCCACTGTGTTTTGGTGTTTTGCCCCGCTTTGTCGCCCGCAAAAATCACCGGATTCATGTTTGCAGACGGAATCGCAAAATCGCCCTGCAGCGTTTTAGAGACTGTTTCGGTTTTGGTCTGGCTACGACCCGTCACGAAATAGATACTGTCGCCGCGTTTAACGTGCATGGCGATCAGCGCGCGGCCGACTTCTTTCGGAATGCTGAATTCATCCCAGCCGTTATTCATTTTTTCCCAGAATTCAGGATTTTTGAGGTATTCCTCGCTGGCTGGCGAGAAGGTTTTTTTCCCGCGCCAGAAGCCAGGGCTTGAGAAAAGGACGGTATCGTCGATGTCGAAACCGACAGCCATAGGCGCGCGGCCCATCAGACTGTTTTCAATTTGTGCCACAGAGACCCAGTGAATGGGGGCTTGTTCAGCCAAAATGGCGGCGGTAGTACCGGTATAAAGTGGTGTCGGTGCAGAAGCGCGGGCGACGACTGCATTATTTAGCGAGAACAATAAGCAGGCGGCGCTGAGCGCCAGTGTGATCTTGCGCATGTATTCCCCTGAATATTCTATTTTTTATGCTTTTAAATTGAGCGAATGGTCAAAAAACTATCAGACCATAACCTCTGAAGCAGATGATGGGAAGACAATTCTTAATATTAACCCTGGTAGAATGAGGGATATCACAGAGGGAGTCATCAGGATGGAACCCTCTCTGCGCGAGAGAGGGTTTGTTGGTAAGCACTTACATTACAGCAGCGAACGCCTGTGCAACACGCTGGACGTTGTGGGCGTTTAGACCCGCGACACACATGCGACCACTGGCGATCAGGTAGACGCCAAACTCTTCACGCAGGCGGTCGACCTGTGCCGCGCTCAGACCGGTGTAACTGAACATACCGCGCTGTTTGAGCAGATAATCAAAGTTATGCCCCGGCACGGTCTCTTTCAGTACGTTCACCAGTTCCTGACGCATCGCCAGGATTCGCTTACGCATGGCTTCGACTTCCGCAAGCCACAGCGATTTCAACTCGTCGTCACCGAGAACGGTCGCCACTACCTGCGCGCCAAAGGCCGGCGGGCTTGAATAGATACGGCGAACGGTGGCTTTAAGTTGCCCCAGCACACGCCCGGCGGCCTCTTCATCTTCACAGATAACGGACAAGCCGCCGACGCGCTCGCCATACAGTGAGAAGATTTTTGAGAAGGAGTTACTGACCAGTGCAGGCAATCCGGCGCTGGCAATGGCGCGAATGGCGTAG
The DNA here is from genome assembly GCF_000016325.1 of Enterobacter sp. 638. Classification (NCBI taxonomy): domain Bacteria; kingdom Pseudomonadati; phylum Pseudomonadota; class Gammaproteobacteria; order Enterobacterales; family Enterobacteriaceae; genus Enterobacter; species Enterobacter sp. 638. Next base: position 304,062 of record NC_009436.1, on the reverse strand, counting down.
GCATCTTCTTCCATGCCTGCGCCGAAGCCCTGATAGGCGATGTCGAGGAACGGGATCAGATTGCGTGTTTTCAGAACCTCAATCACCGCATCCCACTGATCGTTGGTCAGATCAGCGCCGGTCGGGTTATGGCAGCACGGATGCAGCAGGACAATGCTGCGCTCCGGGAGCGTATTGAGCTTTTCCAGAAGCGCATTAACGCGTACGCCGTTGGTTTCATTGTCGAACCACGGATAGGTGTTCACGACAAAACCCGCGCCTTCAAAGATCGCGACGTGGTTTTCCCATGTAGGGTCGCTGACCCATACGCCTGATTCCGGGAAGTATTTCTTCAAAAAGTCTGCACCGACCTTCAGCGCACCGGAGCCGCCCAGCGTCTGAATAGTCGCCACACGCTTTTTCTGTAACACCAAATGGTCGGCCCCGAAAAGCAGCGGCGCAATGGTATTGCGATAGGTGTTCAGCCCTTCCATCGGCAGATAAAGCGACGCGCCATGCGGCACTGAATTCATGCGCGCTTCGGCTTCGGTGACGGCTTTTAGCTGAGGAATAATGCCGTCTTCGTTGTAATACAGACCGATGCTCAGGTTCACTTTGTCGCTGCGCGGATCTTCTTTAAAACGCTCCATTAAGGAGAGGATGGGGTCGCCGGCGTAGGCGTCAACTTTCTGGAACACGCGATGGTTCTCCGGATATCTAAGAGGCACGGATTTCAACAATAAACCGGAAGTGAAAGAAGGTCGAGAGGATGTTAATGAAGTTGGGGTGCGGCCTGTTTGCCTGCACCCCAAATGCCCCGTCAAAAGAAGAAAACAGGTTAGTCGATGTATTTCATCGCCACGCGAGACGTCAGACGCGTGATAAGTTCGTAAGCACTCACTTTCGTGATTTCAGCAATCCGCTCAACAGGCAAACCTTCGCCCCACAGCACAACGGCATCACCCGCTTTATCCTGAGCGTCTGGCCCCAGATCGACGCAAATCATGTCCATCGCGACACGGCCGACAATCTTCACCTCACGGCCATTCACCAGCACTGGCGTTCCCGAAGGTGCCGCGCGTGGATAACCGTCGCCATAACCCATCGCCACAACGCCCAGGCGCGTATCGCTCTCGCTCACCCACGTGCCGCCATAGCCAACAGGTTCACCCGCTTTGTGCTCGCGCACAGCGATCAGGTTCGACACCAAAGACATTACCGGCTGCAGACCAAAATCAGGGCCCCAGGGTTTGTTTTCCAGCGGTGAAACGCCGTAAAGAATGATGCCAGGCCGCGCCCAGTCAAAGTGCGATTGCGGCCACAGCAAAATGCCGCCAGAAGCGGCGATAGAACGCATGCCTGGCTTGCCTTCGCAAAAGGTATTAAAAATATCGAGCTGCTGCTCCGTTGCGCCACATTCCGGTTCGTCGGCGCGGGCAAAATGGCTGACGATATTCACCGGCTGGTGCACGTTTTTGCACTGGCTTAAGCGCTGATAAAACGCCTCGGCCTGTTCCGGACGCACGCCCAGGCGATGCATGCCAGTATCAAGCTTCATCCACACGGTGACCGGTTCGCTCAGTTCAGCCGTTTCCAACGCCAGCAGCTGTTCTTCATTGTGAATCGCTGTGTGCAGATGCTGATCGGCGATCGTCGTCAGGTCAGTCGCTTCAAAGAAACCTTCTAACAACAGAATGGGTTGCGTAATACCGCCCGCGCGTAAACGTAGGGCTTCTTCGAGACGGGCGACGCCAAAGGCATCGGCATCAGGGAGCGTTCGCGCGGTCTCAAGAAGACCGTGTCCGTAAGCGTTCGCTTTCACGACTGCAACGAGTTTACTGGCGGGCGCCAGTTCACGCAGACGTTGCAGGTTGTGTCGCAGAGCGCGGCGGTTAATGACTACAGTTGCCGCTTGCATTTGAATTCCTTGCCGTAAAGAAAAAGTATTCCTCTAAATCATTTGCGTCACAGCAAGGCGGCAAGACTGTAAATCCCCGGGTGATTAGATAACTAAGCGACCGGGGTGAACGGGTAAAGCCAACGCCGCTGTGGCGCGAAGGATGACGAGGAATTATTCGTCGTCGTATTGAGGTCCCGCATAATTATCGAAGCGCGACCATTGTCCGTTAAAGGTCAGGCGCACCGTACCGATCGGGCCGTTACGCTGCTTACCAATAATGATTTCTGCGATGCCTTTCATGTCGCTGTTTTCGTGATAAACCTCGTCACGATAGATGAACATGATCAAGTCGGCATCCTGCTCGATGGAGCCAGATTCACGCAAGTCTGAGTTAACCGGGCGCTTGTCAGCACGTTGCTCCAGGGAGCGGTTAAGCTGAGAAAGTGCGACGACGGGCACCTGTAATTCTTTCGCTAACGCCTTGAGCGAGCGAGATATTTCGGCGATTTCCAGCGTACGGTTATCCGACAGCGACGGAACGCGCATCAGCTGCAGGTAGTCGATCATGATGAGACCAATGCCGCCGTGCTCACGGGCAATACGACGCGCGCGCGAGCGCACTTCGGACGGCGTCAGGCCGGAAGAGTCATCGATATAAATATTACGTTTTTCCAGCAGGATGCCCATGGTGCCAGAGATGCGCGCCCAGTCCTCATCATCGAGCTGACCGGTACGGATGCGGGTCTGATCAACGCGTGACAGCGACGCCAGGGTACGCATCATGATCTGGTCTGAAGGCATCTCCAGACTAAAGATAAGCACCGGTTTATCCTGCAACATCGCCGCATTTTCGACGATGTTCATCGCAAATGTTGTTTTACCCATCGACGGACGTGCCGCGACAATAATCAGATCCGACGGCTGTAAACCGGCGGTTTTTTTATTCAGGTCGTCATAACCGGTGTTCACACCCGTGACGCCGTCGTGCGGCTGCTGGAAAAGCGCTTCGATGCGCGCAACCGTCGAATCAAGCACGTCGGCGATATTGCGCGGGCCTTCATCTTTATTGGCCCGGCTTTCGGCAATTTTAAAAACGCGTGATTCCGCGAGATCCAGCAGATCTTCACTGGTCCGGCCCTGCGGGTCAAAACCAGCTTCGGCGATTTCGTTTGCTACGGCGATCATTTCACGCACAACCGCACGTTCACGCACGATGTCAGCGTATGCGCTGATGTTCGCCGCACTTGGCGTGTTTTTTGATAACTCTGCGAGGTAGGCAAAGCCACCGACGCTATCCAGTTGCCCCTGACGCTCAAGCGATTCCGCGAGCGTGATCAGGTCAATCGGGCTGCCCGACTCCTGCAGACGCGCCATTTCGGTGAAAATATGGCGGTGCGGACGGGTATAGAAATCGTCAGACACGACGCGCTCGGCGACATCGTCCCAGCGTTCGTTGTCCAGCATTAAACCGCCCAACACCGACTGTTCCGCTTCAATCGAGTGCGGCGGGACCTTTAGCCCGGCAACCTGGAGGTCGCGGTCACGGGGTTCAGTCTGTTTGTTGAAGGGTTTATTTCCTGCCATAGTGAATGGAGTTACCGAGATAAAGAATGGGTCGAAAGATTACCACATTTTCTGGAGGAATCATGGCAACGCGCATTGAATTTCACAAGCATGGTGGCCCCGAAGTACTCAAAGCGGTGGAGTTCACTCCAGCCGCGCCTGGTGAGAACGAAGTCCAGGTAGAAAATAAAGCGATTGGCATCAACTACATCGACACCTATATTCGCGGCGGGCTGTATCCGCCACCGACCATGCCGAGCGGTTTGGGAACCGAAGCGGCGGGCGTGGTGGTCAAAGTCGGCAGCGCCGTTAAGCATATTAAAGAAGGCGACCGCGTGGTGTATGCGCAGTCGGCGCTGGGTGCTTACAGCTCTGTTCATAACGTCCCTGCCGATAAAGCCGCAGTACTGCCCAATGCCATCTCGTTTGAGCAAGCCGCAGCATCATTTCTCAAAGGGCTAACGGTCTTCTATCTGCTGCGTAAAACCTACGAAATTAAACCGGATGAGCCGTTCCTGTTCCATGCTGCCGCAGGCGGCGTAGGGTTAATCGCCTGTCAGTGGGCGAAGGCGCTGGGCGCAAAACTGATCGGCACCGTCGGCAGTGCGCAAAAGGCGCAGCGTGCAAAACAGGCTGGTGCATGGCAAGTGATTAACTATCGTGAAGAGAGCATTGCGGAACGGGTGAAAGAGATCACCGGCGGTAAAAAGCTGCGCGTGGTGTATGACTCTGTGGGGAAAGACACCTGGGAAGCCTCGCTGGATTGCCTGCAACGCCGCGGGCTGATGGTGAGCTTTGGTAATTCCTCCGGCGCAGTGACGGGCGTTAACCTGGGCATTTTGAACCAGAAAGGCTCGCTGTATGTGACTCGCCCTTCCCTTCAGGGATATATCACTACGCGTGATGAATTGACCGAAGCCAGTAACGAATTGTTCTCGTTGATCGCCAGCGGCGTCATTAAAGTGGATGTGTCTGATGCGCAGAAATATCCGCTGAGCGAGGCGCAGCGCGCGCATGAGGTGCTGGAAAGTCGTGCGACAGAGGGATCGAGTTTGCTGCTTCCCTAATATGCTCGTTTCCCCTCAATAATTCATGTTGCAGAAAGGCGGCAATGGAATGACTCCCCGGGAGCTTACGCAAGTAAATGACTGGGGGTGAATGAAAGCAGCCAACGCATCTGCGGCTTGAATTATGACGGGGATATAAGAAATTGGGCTTCCCGTGGGAAGCCCTTTCTTTTTTTAGTTCGGCTGTATGTAGGGTACAGCGCGATGAATTCTTTAACGGCAACAATAGTGACAGATTTGATAAGTAAATCCTATTCTGTTCTAAGCCGTGCTGCCGGAAAAGTTACAGGTATGTGACGAACGCCTCAATACCTTAGTAACGAAAGCGGTTATTGCGCTGATAATTTGGGACTTTTGGCGGTTTCACTGCCCTTATGACCCACACAACCGCAATCGCCAGCAGTAACCACGGCAACAGTTTGATCATCAGCGCAAACAACCCGCCGACGAACATCAGCGCCGTGGCGACAAACAGCGCGGCGATAATCCCGAGCAATGAAATACCCGTCACCATCAGCATGACAAAAAATCCAATCACAAAAAGTAGTTCTAGCATGGCGCTCTCCCGAATATCCCACAACGATGCCAAAGCTATTACAAGAAACGTGCCAAAATTAACTTACTGATTTAAAAACAAAAATGCCCCGCAGCGATGTGCAGGGCGTGGTGAATTTGACGATCTTTTAGTGAAAATTATCGTTTGTCGGCGACCAGGCGCAGAGCGTGTTCCAGCACTTCAATATCTGCGCCCGCTTTATGCGCATTTTCACTCAGGTAACGACGCCATTGACGCGCGCCCGGAATCCCCTGGAAAAGCCCAAGCATATGGCGGGTGACGTGCCCCAGATAGGTGCCATTGCTCAGCTCACGTTCGATGTAGGGATACATCGCACGCACCACGGCAACCGGATCGCTGTCCGCACCCTCAATACCGAAGATTTCGCGGTCGACCGTCGCCAGAATACCGGGATTTTGGTACGCCTCACGCCCAACCATCACGCCATCCATATGCTGCAGGTGCGTTTTAGCCTCTTCGAGAGATTTAATGCCACCGTTGATCGACATCGTCAGATGCGGAAAATCACGCTTGAGTTGATACACACGCGGGTAATCCAGCGGCGGGATCTCGCGGTTTTCTTTCGGGCTAAGACCCGACAGCCAGGCTTTGCGTGCGTGAATGATAAACGTCTCGCACTCGCCTTTCCCGGCAACGGTATCAATGAAATCACACAGGAATTCGTAGCTGTCCTGATCGTCGATTCCAATACGCGTTTTGACGGTAACAGGAATCGACACCACGTCGCGCATCGCTTTAATGCCGTCAGCCACCAGCTGCGCGTTACCCATCAGACAGGCGCCAAACATGCCGTTCTGCACGCGATCGGACGGACAACCCACATTGAGGTTAATTTCGTCGTAGCCACGCGCTTCTGCAAGCTTTGCACATTCTGCCAGCGCGGCCGGATCGCTGCCCCCCAACTGCAGCGCCACAGGATGCTCTTCTTCGCTGTAGGCCAGATAGTCGCCCTTACCGTGAATAATCGCTCCGGTGGTCACCATTTCGGTGTACAGCAGCGTGTGACGAGACAACTGACGCAGGAAGTAGCGGCAATGTCTGTCCGTCCAGTCGAGCATCGGCGCGATGGAGAAACGGTGTGCAGGGAAAGTGGACTTTAATTCTGACGACATGGCGAAGTTTTAGGCATCTGCTGGAAAAGGGGCGCTACTATAGCACAAAGAAAACCGGAGGCGCATGGCCTCCGGATCTCCTTAGAACGTCACGCTCAACTGCGCGCCGGCGCCCCAGGTTTCGTCTTCGCCATACAGACCCATCAGATCCACATGGACGGTGTTGAACGGTGCAAATCCGACACCACCGGTGAACACGTTGCTATCGTTACCCTTCACATCCGCACGGTAACCGGCACGGACTGCCAGCCAGCTCAGCGGGGTGACTTCCGCACCGACGCCCACGTATTGTGAGTTTTCTTCACTTTTGAAGCCTTTGGTTTCGGTGAGGTCGCCATCAGCCGTTAAGGTCAGCAGATCGGTGTGCCACGCCACACCAGCGGTCACCAACGGACGGATCTGGTAGGTATCTTTATAGTTCACCACCTCTCCCGTACGGCCATTACGGATACGGATGTCTTTGGTATCGATATCACGAGACATCAGGTTCTGCCCGCTCAAGCCTACCGTCCAGTTTTCGCCAAAATCAGCGGTCACACCGGCATCGACGTTAAAACCGGTATCGTCTGTACGGTAGCGGCTGCTGTTCCAGTCGTTGCTGTCGTAGTCGTAAATGGACGTGGTGTAGTTGTAGAGCCAGGTTTTCTGCAGTTTTGGTGTGATACCCACGGAAACTGGAACATCCGCAATATCAAACTGGCGGGCAACCGCAACACCGTAGTCAGAGACAATCGCTGCCCGGCCTGACGCCGTGGAGTTAAGGTTTTTGGTAATTTGATCGGTGCCGTTTAATGCGGCGTCCAGTGCAACCCCACCCGCGACAATTTTGCTGTTCTGGATGCTGCGCAGATAGTCGATATCTTGCTGATCGATAGAAGAGCTTACGCGCGCATGCGCATTGCCTTTCGCCACAAAGGCCACTGAGAGCACGTTATTAGGAATACTGACCGCAATACCTGCGCCCGCATTTGCCCGCGCCGTTTTGCCTTTCAGACTGCTGAGTTCGTCAGCGAGATCTTTTGCCGCGCCCTGGAACTGATTAACAGAACCTAAAGGGTTAGCGATGATCTGCGCTGCAGTGAGGCTGTCCACAACATCGCTGTAGTGGTCAACTTTGTCACTGATGTCGTCGATTTGATCCTGAAGATTATCTTTATCCGTAATTCTGGCGCCAACGGACGGCAAAATGACGGTAATGTCATCATCAGGTTTAGCTTTAGCCAACAGCGCCGGGTTGATTAACACCCCGCTGCCATAATTGCCCGCCGCCACGCCCGTGCCACCCATTGCGTCGCTACGCGCTTCCGTCCAGGTATTAGCGGCAGACGCCTGATTTGCCATCAGCAGAGATACAGCAATGCTAACCACCGAAAATTTAAAAGTTTTTTTCACAGTATGTCCGTCTTATAGTGTTATTAAACAACCCCCGCTATTTACGCCCATACGGGAGCGAACTATTGCTGTGAATAGGAACCAAAAGACCTGCTATTTCCTTAAGTTAAATCACCCAACTGGCCTATTGTATTTGTGACGGCCCTCAATATTTATAGAAGAGGAAATTATTTTCGCCCAGGTTTTCCGTCATGGGGACCAAAAAACTGCGGGGGATGGTCGACCCAACGGTCTTCTCGAGTGGCGGCATACATCGGGTTAAGTGGGTAGTAGATACGGTTGTGTTTTTTGTTCGCTTCCCCTACTACCAGCAGTCGTACATCCTCGTCGGTGTTGTTGATAAAGGTGTGGCATACCCCCGTTCCGGCAGGAAAACCGACGCTGTCTCCTGGCTCCAGCTTCCACAAATAACCGTTGATCCACACTTGTGGATGACCTTCAATAACGTGGATAAACTCTTCCTCGTCACTTTCTGCATGCGGATAGGAAGTGCGACGACCCGGCGGTAAGCGCTCATGATGGATTCCAATACGCCTAGCCCCATTTTGCGAGCCAGCGGCGCGCCAATTGCAAAGCGTTCTTCACTGTCCGGATACGTCGAATCGTCTGCTCCCTCGACGTCGCGCCAGTGTTGAATGCAGTCAGGTCTTTTCATTGTTTATCTCCCCATATTGCGTTGCGTCAGGTATAGCACACCGTGTGGGATCTCGGCGTTTTTAACAGAACATGATAAAGTGGGAGTTTTCCGGCCTACTACTCTTCGAGGTGCAAATGGATAAGACCACAACGCAGGAGCTGCTCGTGCAAGCTGAAAAGCTCTGCGCGCAACGCAATGTGCGCCTGACCCCGCAGCGCCTTGAAGTTTTGCGTCTGATGAGCCTGCAACAAAACGCGATCAGCGCTTACGATTTGCTTGATCTGCTGCGTGTTAACGAGCCGCAGGCTAAACCGCCGACGGTTTACCGCGCGCTCGATTTCCTGCTGGAACAAGGCTTTGTGCATAAAGTGGAATCAACAAACAGCTATGTACTTTGCCACTTGTTCGATCAACCGACGCACACGTCTGCGATGTTTATCTGCGACCGATGCGGAGCCGTGAAGGAAAAAGCGGCGGAAGGGGTAGAAGACATTATGCATTCGCTGGCGGCCAAAATGGGCTTTGCGCTACGTCATAATGTGATTGAAGCACATGGCCTGTGTTCGGCCTGTGTGGAGGTGGAAGCGTGCAGTCATCAAGATGCGTGTCAGCACGATCACTCAATTCATGTAAAAAAGAAGCCGCGCTAAAATGCAAATCGGGCGGCCTTTAAGCCGCCCTCAGGGATAGTACGTCCATGTACTTTCGGGTAGAACTTTTCGCTACAGAATTACCTACCAGCGATAATCGTGACGTTTTTCCCAATCACCGACCTCTTTCTCGGCCTGATCTTTCTGGTAACCGTAACGTTCCTGAATTTTACCGATCAGTTGGTCACGCTTACCTTCGATAATGGTCATATCATCGTCAGTCAGCTTACCCCACTGCTCTTTCGCTTTACCTTTAAACTGTTTCCAGTTACCGCCGATTTCGTCTTTATTCATAATCATGTCCTCATCGTTCGGTTATCACGTAAATTTGTATCGTCCGTTACGTTCATTTCCTGCTGGACGTGATAATAATTGTAGATAAGGATTCGGCAGTCGTTTCGATATTCAGAATCTTTAACCATTTTGCCAAAAGAAGCCGCTACGAGAACCAGCTGTTTTTGCGCCAGTGACGCCGCCAGATAACCCACAGCGACAGGCCTCGCAGAGCAAGAAAGACAGCTAACGCCAGCCACAAACCATGGTTCCCCAAATAGGGGACGGTGAGCAAGGTCAAACCGAAACCCGCCGCGGCGACCGCCATGCTATTGCGCATTTCCGCGCCCCGGGTCGCACCAATGAACATGCCATCCAGCAAATAACACCAGACACCCACCACCGGCAAAACCACTTGCCAGAAAATGTAATGACGAGCCAGCTCACGCAGTTCAGGTAATGACGTCAGAAGGGCGACAATATGCCCACCAAAGAGAGCGTAAACGAGCGCAAACACCAGCGCGACCAACCCGGACTGACGACAGGCAGCTCGCCAGACTTCTTGTAATTTTCCGGCCTGCCGCGCACCGTATGCCTGACCCGAGTGGGCCTCAACGGCATAGGCAAAACCATCCAGCGCATAAGCGGTAAACGTCAGTAGCGTCATCAGCACCGCGTTGACCGCAACGATCTCAGGCCCAAGACGCGCGCCCAATACGGTCATCGCACCGAAGCATAGCTGGAGCAACAGAGAGCGCAACATGATGTCGCGGTTCAGCGCCAGCAGCTTGCGCATATTGCCCCGCCAGGCATTTTTCAGCATCGCGAGCGAAACGCCACGCATCACCAATACACGTTTGACCATCCATAAGCCGATAAAGAACGTGACATATTCCGCAACAACGGTTGCCAATGCGGTACCCTGCACATTCATATGCAAACCCATCACCAGCCACAGATCGAGAACTATATTCAGGACATTCCCCACCACCAGCAAAATGACCGGGGCACGGACATATTGCACACCGAGTAGCCAGCCAAGCAGAACGAGGTTAGCGAGTGATGCAGGGGCGCTGAGCCAGCGAATCTCCAGAAAACGGCGCGCCTGTTCCAGCACGGCTTCGCTGCCACCGACAATATGCAGCGCCAGATCGATCAGAGGTGTACGCAATACGACAATCAGTAGCCCGACACCTAACGCCAGGATCAGCGGCTGAACCAGCGCCCGCCCAAGGCGTACGGGATCTTTCGCGCCAAAGGCCTGGGCTGTCAGTCCGGTCGTGCTCATGCGCAAAAACAGGAGCAGCATAAAGAGGAAGCTGGTCGCCATCGCGCCAATCGCGATGCCACCTAAATAGACGGGAGAATCAAGATGTCCAATGACGGCCGTATCCACCAGTCCAAGCAAAGGAACGGTGATATTGGAAAAAATCATTGGCAGCGCAAGACGCCATAATGCCTTGTCTGAAGTTGTCAGCAGAGACATAGGAAATTACCGGAAGCGAGATAAGACAGTCAGGCTGCGAGGATGACGCAGCCTGTCAGAGAGAAATTACAGCCATTCACCGTTGCGGATAACGCCAACCGCCAACCCTTCAATAGAGAAGGTTTGCTCGCGCAGATCCACGACAATCGGAGAAAACTCGCTGTTTTCAGGCAGAAGTTGCACGGTGTTACCCTGTTTTTTCAGGCGCTTAACCGTGACTTCGTCGTCAATACGCGCCACCACAACCTGTCCGTTGCGCACATCCTGAGTTTTATGTACCGCCAACAGATCGCCGTCCAGAATACCAATATCCTTCATGGACATACCGCTAACACGCAGTAAGAAATCTGCGCTCGGCTTAAACATACCCGGATCGACCTGATAGTGGCCTTCAATGTGCTGTTGCGCCAGCAATGGCTCACCCGCCGCAACGCGACCGATAAGAGGGATGCCCGTTTCTTCTTCCACCAGTAAGCGGATACCACGAGACGCGCCTGAAACAATCTCAAGAACGCCTTTACGTGCCAGCGCTTTAAGATGCTCTTCAGCGGCGTTTGGTGAACGGAAGCCCAGGCGCTGTGCGATTTCCGCACGCGTGGGTGGCATTCCCGTCTGGCTGATGTGATCCCTGATGAGATCAAACACCTCTTGCTGTCTGGCCGTTAACGCTTTCATTCCGCCCCCTGGGTGTATATACAGTTATGCTGTGAGTATATACAGTCAAAGGCGAATTTGGAATCAAAAACTGCACAAAAAACCAGAGACTTATTCGATTCCTGAAAGCTTATCGAAAATGTGACCAAAGGAGGGTGACCCAGGTAATGGCAGCGATGATAATCGCCAGCAGTACGGCGGCAGAGCCCATGTCTTTCGCACGACCAGAAAGTTCGTGGAAATCAGAGCCAATACGGTCAACAACGGCTTCGATAGCGCTGTTGAGAATTTCCACTATCATCACCAACAGTACTGAGCTGATGAGAAGTACGCGGGTGATAGCATCAACATCAAGGAAGCACGCAATAATCACGGCAATAATTGCGGCAACGCCTTCTTGCCGGAAGGCGGCTTCATTTATCCATGCCGCGCGGAAACCTTTCCATGAATAACCGGCAGCTTTGATGATTCGGGTAAACCCAGTGGTATTATTGGCCATTAGAAGAACCTTTTATTAGATTTAGCGTCAGTAACAAGGGCTGCAGCGGGTTTCGCAGCAGCCTGAAGTATGACGGGTAACAACAGAAATCTTGCGCGCTTTCTGTTATCCTTGCGCCGCAATTGCATTATTAACCAGAGGCTTTACATCGTTTATGTCCGGCTGGCCACGAATTTACTACAAATTACTTAATTTACCATTAAGCGTACTGGTAAAAAGTAAGTCTATCCCGGCGGAACCCGCGCTGGAATTAGGGCTCGATACCTCGCGCCCTATTATGTACGTTTTGCCTTATAACTCGAAGGCAGACTTACTCACGCTGCGCGCCCAATGTCTGGCGCACGATTTACCGGATCCTTTGGAACCCCTGGAAATCGACGGCACCCTTCTCCCTCGCTATGTGTTTATCCACGGCGGGCCGCGCGTGTTTACCTATTACACGCCGAAAGAAGAGTCGATCAAACTGTTCCACGACTATCTTGATCTGCACCGCAGCAACCCCGATCTGGATGTCCAGATGGTGCCGGTGTCGGTGATGTTTGGTCGTCGTCCAGGGCGTCAAAAAGGTGAAGAGAATCCGCCGTTGCGCATGCTTAACGGCGTCCAAAAATTCTTTGCCGTGTCATGGTTGGGTCGCGATAGTTTTGTTCGTTTCTCGCCGTCTGTGTCGTTACGACATATGGCTGATGAGCACGGCACCGATAAAATTATTGCGCAAAAACTGGCACGCGTTGCGCGTATGCACTTCGCTCGTCAGCGTTTAGCCGCTGTGGGACCGCGTTTACCTGCGCGTCAGGATCTGTTCAACAAGCTGCTGGCCTCCAAAGCCATCGCTCGCGCGGTTGAAGATGAAGCGCGAAGCAAGAAAATCTCCCATGAGAAAGCGCAGCAAAACGCTATCGCACTGATGGAAGAGATTGCCGCGAACTTCTCTTACGAGATGATCCGTCTGTCTGACCGTATCCTGAGCTTCACCTGGAACCGTCTGTACCAGGGGATTAACGTTCACAACGCCGAGCGTGTGCGCCAGTTGGCCCACGACGGCCATGAGATTGTCTATGTGCCCTGCCACCGCAGCCACATGGATTATCTGCTGCTCTCCTACGTGCTCTATCACCAGGGGCTGGTTCCGCCGCATATCGCCGCCGGGATCAACCTGAATTTCTGGCCAGCAGGTCCGATTTTCCGCCGCCTGGGCGCGTTCTTTATTCGTCGTACCTTCAAGGGCAACAAGCTCTATTCAACAGTATTCCGCGAATATCTGGGCGAACTGTTCAGCCGTGGCTACTCCGTAGAGTACTTTGTTGAGGGTGGTCGTTCCCGTACCGGTCGTCTGCTCGATCCGAAAACCGGGACGCTGTCGATGACCATTCAGGCCATGCTGCGCGGCGGTACACGTCCTATTACGCTGGTGCCGATTTATATCGGTTACGAGCACGTGATGGAAGTGGGCACTTACGCTAAAGAGCTGCGTGGCGCGACGAAAGAGAAAGAGAGCTTACCGCAGATGCTACGCGGTCTGAGCAAGCTGCGTAATCTCGGTCAGGGCTACGTGAACTTTGGCGAACCGATGCCGCTGATGACGTATCTGAATCACCACGTGCCGGAATGGCGAGAGTCTATCGATCCGATCGAAGCCATTCGCCCGGCGTGGTTGACGCCTACGGTAAACAATATTGCTGCCGATTTGATGGTGCGTATTAACAATGCGGGTGCGGCTAACGCCATGAACCTGTGTTGTACCGCGCTACTAGCCTCGCGTCAGCGCTCACTGACGCGCGAACAGCTAACCGAACAGCTCGATTGTTATCTCGACATGATGCGCCATGTTCCGTACTCAACGGACTCAACCGTACCGTCTGTGACGGCGGGTCAACTGATTGACCATGCGCTGCAAATGAACAAGTTCGAGGTCGAGAAGGACACGATTGGTGACATCATCATTCTGCCGCGCGAGCAGGCGGTGTTGATGACGTACTATCGCAACAATATCGCGCATATGCTGATGTTGCCGTCGTTGATGGCAGCTATCATCACTCAGCACCGTCGTATTTCCCGTCAGGAAATACTGCGTCATGTTGAAGTGCTTTACCCGATGTTGAAAGCGGAGTTATTCCTGCGCTGGAGCAAAGACGAGCTGGCGGCAGAGCTGGATAAATTGACCGAAGAACTGCTCCGTCAGGGGTTGATCGCGGTCAAAGGCGATGAGCTGCATATCAATCCGTCACGTTCTCGCACGCTTCAGCTGCTGGCTGCTGGCGCACGCGAGACGCTGCAACGCTACGCCATCACCTTCTGGCTGCTGAGCGCTAACCCGTCCATTAACCGGGGAACGCTGGAAAAAGAGAGCCGCACGCTGGCTCAGCGTTTGTCTGTTCTGCACGGCATCAACGCGCCAGAATTCTTCGATAAAGCGGTGTTTAGCTCATTGGTGTTGACGCTGCGTGACGAAGGCTATATCAGCGATACCGGAGATGCCGAGCCTGGTGAAACTATGAAGGTTTATCAGATGCTGGCGGAACTGATTACGTCTGATGTGCGTTTGACGATTGAGAGTGCAACGCAGGACGAGTAGCGGGCTTCTGCGATCCGCTTTAGTGCGGAAACTAAAACGGCAACCTGATGGTTGCCGTTTTGCTTTGGCCTTGTGCGGCCTGATGCCCTCACCCCAACCCTCTCCCACAGGGAGAGGGAGAAGACATCAAAAACGACAACGAGGTTGCCGTTTTGCTTTTGGCCTTGTGCGGTCTGATGCCCTCATCCCAGCCCTCTCCCACGGGAGAGGGAGCAAACACTAAAAACGGTCACTATCGAGACCGTTTTGCGTTTACCTAAGACCAGTAACTCATCGCCAGACCTAAAAACAACACCAGTCCAACGTAGTTATTATTCAGGAAGGCTTTAAAGCAGGCTTCACGATCGCGCCTGACGATCAGCTTTTGCTGATACGCAAACAACAGTCCCGCCACCAGCACCGACCAGTAAAACTCCCAGTTCAGCCCGTTCAGACGGCCAATGACCACCATCAGCGCCAGTACGGCGACCTGCAATATCCCAATGATCAGCTTGTCGTGACGACCGAATAAAATCGCCGTCGATTTGATGCCGATTTTCAGGTCATCATCACGGTCGACCATAGCGTATTGAGTGTCGTAGGCCACCGCCCACAAGATGTTGGCGAGAAACATCAGCCAGCAGCTCAGCGGCACGGACTCACTGACGGCAGCAAACGCCATGGGAATTGACCAGCCGAACGCTGCGCCTAGCACCACCTGCGGCAAATGCGTATAACGCTTCATGAACGGATATACCCACGCCAGCGCCAGCGCCGCCACCGAAAGCAAAATCGTCATGGTATTAAGCGTGAGCACCAGCAGGAAAGCGAGTACGACCAGCACAACAAACAGCGTGCGCGCCTCTTTTTCCGATACCTGGCCGCTGGGCAGTGGGCGATTGGCGGTGCGTTTAACGTGTCCGTCAAACTTACGATCGGCATAATCATTCACCACGCAGCCCGCCGCGCGCATCAGCCAGACGCCAGCCACGAAGACCGCCAGGATCCACAGCGGTGGCAAACCGGGAGCCGCGACCCACAGTGCCCACAGCGTTGGCCACAGCAGCAGCAAAGCACCGATCGGTTTATCTGTTCGCATCAGGCGGTGAAAGGCCAGCAGCTTATCCTGCGTCAGACTCCACTCCATTTTCATATCCTCTTAGTACAACGGCGATGCGGGCAAAAACAGTTCCGTCAGCATTAACGGTTTGCCGCTTAAGCGCAGGCGGGAACGGCGTCCCCACAGATCGGCATCGCGCCCTATTTCAATAAAATCACGGGTGAGCTCGGACGACGTAAAAAGATAGCGTCCCAGCGGGGTTTTACCCAATGTTTGCAGAGCCAGTTCTGGGCCAGAAAGCGTGGATTCCGGAACGACGGTACGCCCGGCAAGCCATGGCTCGCCATCCGCGCATAGCAGGATTTCACGCAGCCAGTAGCGTTCTTCTTTTGGCAACAACGGTAGCTCGCTGGAGACCTCATCAGAGGACACAAATCCTTCCTGAATCAGCGTCACGGTGACGTTTTTCCCCTGCTGCTCAAAACGTTTCGTCATGGAATCTTCCAGCAGCAACCAGTCGAGTTGCTCAGGGCTCAGCGCGGGTATTTGGTCAAAATAGCGCAGCGCACGCAGTTGCGTTAGCGCAGGGTGTGACATGCCAGACTCTCCGATACATAACGTAAGGCTATTGTATCGCAGAAATGCAGGTTGGGGGCGTTCAAACGTGGATTCGCGAACATTATCGCAACAGTGGCGCAACAGCATAAACAGCGCCAAAAAAAGTGCGCCCACTCAGGCGCACTAAACTACTGACAAAATCAGCACTGTGGGGAGACGGTCACCCCTTGCCTTTTACACTGCTGATAAAGGTGGAACGGGCAGTGGTTGAACCTAAACGCTCAGCTTCATCAAGCAGCTTCAGCGCTTTGTCGACATCGCCGCTATCAACGGCCTGTTTGATCGCTTTGTTGAAGTACGTTTCGGTGTCGTTCAGTACCGGTGCAGATTTTTTTACCGGAGCAGGTGCAGGAGCGGCGGCAGTCGTTGCTGGCGCTGCATAAGCTGGCGCAGGCGCTGCGGTGTTGCCCACAGTGACAGGCCCGGTAGAAGAAGAACCAAAGAGCGGGCCGACCAGAACACTTGAGGCGCTATTGGTAGACACTTTCAATTTCACAACGCCGTCTGTGGTATGACGGGCAATAGGATCGGGGATATCCGGTACAGCGTTACCGATACCTTTGGCATAAGCTTTTGCCGGGTCCAGCAGCGTTGTTGTCTGCTGGAGATCTTTGTCAGTCGTGAAGACCAGCACATAGATCTTCTGCTGACCCAACGCTGGCGTCAGGCGCATCACACCACCAAGACGATCGGCGCTCATCACACCGGGTTCTTGATAGGTAAAGTATTCGCTTGGGAAGAATGCAGATGGCGTCAGATTATGATCGAGAATCAACACATTCGGTGCAAAAACGCTGGTTTGTTTGTTCACTTCACTGGAGAGCGTCAAGGTCAGCTCACCAATGTTTGCCGGCACGCTGTAGGCCGCTACGGGGCCAGTGATACCAGGGACATTCAGGGTTTGGCCACCGGTAGAAAGCTGAGTCGTTTGCGTTTTAGACTGATCAACTGGTGTCCATACAAGTTGCTGCAACGCCGCCGCCGGAATAGCCGGAGCCGTCGTTGTATTCTGTGGAACAAAATTCACATTTGCGAGCGTGATGGCCGGAGCGCTGGCCAATAACCCTGCTGACAAGCAAAAGGCTACAAGAGTTTTCTTCATTTTCATTGTTATCACCTCATAAAGCGCAGGTTCAGCGGTAGCCGGGCAATAGCGCGCCGTCCCTAAGGGATAGAGGGGCTTTCGCCCCTCTGTTTGATCAGTTCGTCAGATTAAGACGGTATTACCACCAGATTTCCATCTGAGCGCCGAATGACCACTCATCGTTGTCGCCACGGCTAAAGCTGTTCAGAGAAGTGTCACTGTAAGCAACGCCTGGGTTATAACCCGCTTTGGTGTTATTACCGCTTGGCGCATAGCCCCATTTTTCATCCCACTTGGCATAGGTCGCGAATACACGAATTGCTGGGCGAGACCAGATGCTGTCGCCAGCCTGCCATTGTTGTGCCAGGGTGATTTTGTATTGGTTGTTGGTATCGCCAGTCTCTTGAGACTTAACGTTGTCATAGCCAACTTCCAGCAAGGTACTCATGATTGGCGTCCATTTGAACATTGGACGCACGCCCACTGTCCACCACTTAGTACCGTTATTGCTGTCCAGATTGATGTCCTGATACATACCGACATACATCAGGTCCCAGCTATCGCCTAAGGAGATCGCACCGTGGTCCAGAACACGCCACAGGTGGCCATTATTGTTCATCGCATAGTTGATATTATCGGAGGTGCCGATGCTTGAACCTTGCGACAGGCCTTTACCCTGAGAGGTCATAGAATCAGTTGCATATTGCAGGACAAACTTGTTGAAGCCTTTCAACATGCTTTGGGTGTGTTCTGCGGTGAACATCCAGCCATCTTTTGATGCACCGTCAACCAGATAATAGCCATCGCGTTCATTTGCACGGCCATAATCGGCACCCAGTTCCAGCGTACCGCCTGGGTTAATTTCCATCTGCGCTAAACGAACGTCGAAAACGTCATTCGCTGTGCGCGTGGTGTAGTCATAAATGCTGTTGCTGGCGAATGAAGAAGAACCGCCCGCTTCAGAAGAACGCGTCGCAGCCAGAGACAGTTTACCGAAGCCGACGTCGATGTTTTCCAGACCCGCACCAGGACCAGAAATATCCCAGTAGTAGAAGTCGATCATGTGAACGTCATGACGTTGATAGAAACGCTTACCGGCCCAAATGGTAGAACCTGGCAGCCAATCAATCAGGTTTTTACCCTGTACGTTTGCTTCACGGAATGCCGGGTCAGTCGCTTCCCAGTCATTCTGCTGTGCAACGGAATACGCTACGTTGGTATCGAAATAGAAGCTCTTATCACCTTCTTTCCAGACTTCCTGACCCAGTTTAATCTCGGCATACGTTTCACATTCGTTACCGAGACGATATTTACTTTGGGCACCCGTTGCCTGGAAGCATTGCTGCTCACCACCACTCCCGGTCCAGCCAATGCCAGAACGAGCATAACCTTTAAAGTCGACAGCACCGGCCTGGGCAGACAAGATGCCTGCCGCAATGGCGAGTGCCAGAGGAACTTTGCGCAGAGTAATCATTATTCTATCTCCTGAGATCATTGCTTTTCTTTGAACACTTCACCTGACGGTTTCGTGCCTTTTATTGGGAGTGCTTAAACGCCAGGCTCTTTGTGCAACCGACGACATGCGGTGCCATCCTCACGGAACAGATGGCAACGCTCTGGCGGCAAGCCGATAGCGAATGTGGCACCCTCTTCTACCAACACCACGTCATTCTGGCGGTACACCAGGTTCTGACGGATGGCGGGGATCTGGATATGAATCTGTGTTTCATGACCAAGCTGTTCGACGACCTGAACTTCACCTTCCAGCGTCACATCAGCGATCTGACTCGGCAGTAAATGCTCAGGACGGATACCCAGGGACATATTCGCCCCGACCTGTACGTTGGCGCTGTCCACTGGCAGCCAAATCTGCTGACGGTTAGGCAGTTCCACCTGTACCTGTTCGATAGCTGTCGCGGTCACTTTTACCGGCAGGAAATTCATTTTTGGCGAGCCAATAAAGCCCGCAACAAAACGGTCAGCCGGGTAGTGATACAGCTCTAAAGGTTTGCCCACCTGCGCAACGCGACCTGCGTCCAGCACCACAATTTTGTCGGCGAGCGTCATCGCTTCAACCTGATCGTGGGTGACGTAAATCATCGTGCGGCCAAGACGTTTGTGCAGACGGGAGATTTCAATACGCATCTGAACGCGCAGCGCGGCGTCCAGGTTAGAAAGCGGTTCATCAAGCAAAAAGACGCGTGGTTCTGCCACCAGCGTACGACCAATCGCCACGCGCTGACGCTGCCCACCGGACAGGGCTTTTGGTTTACGCTCCAGCAAATGCGCCAGCTGCAGCACTTCGGCCACCTGATTCACGCGCTGGTTGATAACGTCTTTTTTGGCTCCAGCCAGCTTCAGACCGAAGGACATGTTTTCGGCAACGGAGAGGTGGGGATAAAGTGCATAGGACTGGAACACCATGCCCACGCCGCGTTCTGCAGGCGGGATGTCATTCATGCGCGTCTCACCAATAAACAGATCGCCGCTGGTGATGGTTTCAAGTCCGGCAATCATACGCAGCAGAGTTGATTTACCGCAGCCCGATGGACCGACAAACACCACGAACTCACCTTCGTGGATGTCCAGATCGATGTCTTTCGACACCACTACGTCGCCCCAGGCTTTCGTTACATTCCGCAGTTGTACGCTCGCCATGCCCTTCTCCCTTCGTTACAACCTGTCACCGACAGAAACATTCAAGATGGGCTGAATATGGGGCATCCATTACTGTTGTGAATCCTCCACCCCCTCGTTTTTTTGTGGGGGAGGAGGCGGGAGGATGAGACAGACGGTTCTGCCCCCGCATCAGGCGTGCTGTGGCTAATTTCGTGATGTGTGCGACAAAAATCAGCGTGTTTTTATGTGCGCAATGACTCATAACTTAAATCTATGCAACACAGATCACATAAAGAGGGGGTGGGGCGTAGGGCTAAGGAGGATGGAAAGAGGATGTCAAATAAGGAGACTGAGTCACGTTGAACGACCTCAGTGTATCCACGAGCACATCACCCAAAAGGATGGCAGATATGAAGATCAATACTGGCGCACGCGTTTTCGCCTTGTCCGCCCTGGCAGCAATGATGATTTCCGCACCGGCGCTCGCCAAAATTGAAGAAGGTAAACTGGTTATCTGGATTAACGGCGACAAAGGCTACAACGGCCTGGCCGAAGTGGGTAAAAAATTCGAAAAAGACACCGGCATTAAAGTCACCGTTGAACACCCGGACAAACTGGAAGAGAAATTCCCGCAGGTCGCAGCAACGGGCGATGGCCCGGACATTATCTTCTGGGCACATGACCGTTTTGGCGGCTACGCACAATCGGGTCTGCTGGCGGAGGTCTCTCCAGATAAAGCGTTCCAGGACAAACTGTTCCCGTTTACCTGGGACGCAGTGCGTTATAACGGCAAGCTGATCGCTTATCCGGTCGCCGTTGAAGCACTTTCTCTGATTTACAACAAAGACCTCGTACCGAACCCGCCAAAAACCTGGGAAGAGATCCCGGCTCTGGATAAAGACCTGAAGGCGAAGGGTAAGAGCGCGCTGATGTTTAACCTGCAAGAACCGTACTTCACCTGGCCGCTGATTGCGGCTGACGGCGGGTATGCGTTCAAGTTTGAAAACGGCAAATACGACGTGAAAGACGTGGGCGTGGACAGCGCTGGCGCGAAAGCCGGTCTGACCTTCCTGGTCGACCTTATCAAAAACAAACACATGAACGCGGATACTGATTATTCCATCGCAGAAGCGGCGTTCAACAAAGGCGAAACCGCGATGACCATCAACGGTCCGTGGGCCTGGTCTAACATCGATAAGAGCAAAATCAACTACGGCGTCGCGCTGCTGCCAACCTTTAAAGGCAAGCCATCTAAACCGTTCGTTGGCGTGCTGAGCGCGGGCATCAACGCCGCCAGTCCGAACAAAGAGCTGGCGAAAGAGTTCCTCGAAAACTACCTGCTGACCGATCAGGGTCTGGATGTGGTGAACAAGGACAAACCGCTGGGTGCTGTCGCACTGAAATCCTTCCAGGAGACGCTGGCGAAAGACCCACGGATTGCCGCCACCATGGATAACGCCCAGAAAGGCGAAATCATGCCAAACATCCCGCAAATGGCGGCGTTCTGGTATGCCACGCGTACTGCTGTGATCAACGCGGCAAGCGGTCGTCAGACGGTAGATGCTGCGCTGAAAGATGCACAGGGTCGTATTACGAAATAATGCTTTTTTCCCCTCTCCCTTTTAGGGAGAGGGTTAGGGTGAGGCCGCCTGTATCCCCTCGCCCCGACCCTCTCCCCTAAGTGGAGAGGGAGAACAAAAAATGCTGTAGAGGAAGATCCCCATGGATGTCATTAAAAAGAAGCACTGGTGGCAAAGCGACACGCTGAAATGGTCAGTGATAGGTCTGCTCGGCTTACTGGTGGGCTACCTTGTTGTTTTAATGTATGTACAGGGGGAGTACCTGTTCGCCATCATGACGCTGATTTTAAGCTCAGTTGGCCTGTATATTTTTGCCAATCGCAAAGCCTACGCATGGCGCTACGTGTATCCGGGTGTCGCCGGGATGGGGCTGTTTGTCCTGTTCCCCCTGATTTGTACTATCGCCATCGCCTTCACCAACTACAGCAGCACCAACCAGCTCGCTCAGGAACGCGCCCAGCAGGTGCTGATGGACCGTTCCTACCAGGCCGGAAAAACCTTTAACTTTGGTTTATATCCAGCGGGAGAGGAGTGGAAGCTGGCGCTGTCGGACGAGGAAAGTGGTAAACATTATGTCTCCGACGCTTTCAAATTTGGCGGCGAACAAAAGCTGACGCTTAAAGAAGCGGATGCCCTGCCAGAAGGCGAACGCGCCAATTTGCGCATTATCACTCAGAATCGCCAGGCGCTGACGCAACTCACCGCCGTGCTGCCTGACGAAAGCAAAGTCATCATGAGCTCGCTGCGCCAGTTCTCTGGCACGCAGCCGCTGTACACGCGGGCGGATGACGGCTCGCTGACCAACAACCAGACCGGCGTGAAATATCGTCCAAATAACGATATTGGGTTCTATCAGTCCGTAAATGCCGATGGCAAATGGGGCGAAGATAAACTCAGCCCAGGCTATACCGTCACTATCGGCTGGGACAACTTTACCCGCGTCTTTACCGATGAAGGCATTCAGAAACCGTTCATGGCCATTTTCGTCTGGACGGTGGTGTTCTCCGTCCTGACGGTAATCCTGACCGTGGCGGTCGGCATGGTGCTCGCGTGCGTGGTGCAGTGGGAGTCCCTGAAGGGCAAAGCCATTTACCGCGTGCTGCTGATTCTGCCCTACGCCGTCCCGTCGTTTATCTCGATTTTGATTTTCAAAGGCCTATTCAACCAGAGCTTCGGTGAAATCAACATGATGCTGGGCGCGCTGTTTGGCATTAAGCCGGCGTGGTTTAGCGACCCAACAACGGCTCGCTCGATGATTATCATCGTCAACACCTGGCTCGGCTATCCGTATATGATGATCCTGTGCATGGGCCTGCTGAAAGCGATTCCGGACGATCTGTACGAAGCCTCCGCGATGGACGGCGCGGGCCCGTTCCAGAACTTCTTTAAGATTACGCTCCCGCTGCTGATCAAGCCGCTGACGCCGCTAATGATTGCCAGTTTTGCCTTTAACTTTAATAACTTCGTACTGATTCAGCTTCTGACCAACGGCAGCCCGGACAGACTCGGCACTACCACGCCCGCGGGCTATACCGACCTGTTGGTAAGCTATACCTACCGCATCGCCTTTGAAGGCGGCGGCGGGCAGGACTTCGGTCTGGCGGCCGCGATTGCCACCCTGATCTTCCTGTTGGTGGGCGCGCTGGCGATTGTGAATCTGAAAGCCACACGTATGAAATTTGATTAATCGGAATCACCAGGCGTCATTGGCGCAGCCAGTCTGGACGCTGCCAGCGTTCAGACTGGCAAGTGAAATAGCCTGGAGCGGTATTAAGGAGTAAGAATTATTATGGCTATGGTCCAACCCAAATCTCAAAAGCTGCGCCTCTTCGCGACGCACTTAGGTCTGCTGATTTT
The DNA here is from genome assembly GCF_000016325.1 of Enterobacter sp. 638. NCBI lineage: Bacteria > Pseudomonadati > Pseudomonadota > Gammaproteobacteria > Enterobacterales > Enterobacteriaceae > Enterobacter > Enterobacter sp. 638. The sequence goes on along the minus strand of NC_009436.1, from coordinate 280,901 downwards.
TATCGCAGCCATTATGTTCCCGCTGCTGATGGTTATCGCCATCTCGCTGCGCGAGGGCAACTTTGCTACCGGCAGCCTGATCCCGGAAAAAATCTCTTGGGAGCACTGGCGACTGGCGTTAGGTTTTAGCGTCGAGCACGCCGATGGCCGCGTGACGCCGCCGCCGTTCCCGGTTCTGCTGTGGCTGTGGAACTCAATCAAAGTGGCCGGTATTACCGCCGTGGGGATTGTGGCACTCTCAACCACCTGTGCTTACGCGTTTGCCCGCATGCGCTTCCCGGGCAAAGCGACGCTGCTGAAAGGGATGTTGATTTTCCAGATGTTCCCGGCGGTGCTGTCGCTGGTGGCGTTGTACGCGTTGTTTGACCGTCTCGGTCAATACGTACCGTTTATCGGTCTAAACACGCACGGCGGCGTGATCTTCGCCTATCTGGGCGGCATCGCGCTGCATGTATGGACGATTAAAGGTTATTTCGAAACCATCGACGGATCGCTGGAAGAAGCGGCTGCGCTGGATGGTGCCACGCCATGGCAGGCCTTCCGCCTGGTACTGTTACCGCTGTCGGTGCCGATTCTGGCCGTGGTCTTTATTCTGTCGTTTATCGCGGCCATTACTGAAGTGCCGGTCGCGTCCCTGCTGCTGCGTGATGTGAATAGCTACACGCTGGCAGTCGGTATGCAGCAATATCTCAACCCGCAAAACTACCTGTGGGGCGACTTTGCCGCAGCCGCTGTACTCTCCGCCATCCCGATTACCGTGGTGTTCCTGCTAGCTCAGCGCTGGCTGGTGAACGGCCTGACGGCAGGCGGTGTGAAAGGTTAAGTTTCATCATGTTATGCCACTGCAACCCTCAACTTTGACGTAATGTATTGACCCAAAACTCTAAATATTTCGGGGTGCTGGAAGGCGGCAAGTGAGTGAATCCCCAGGAGCTTACTCAAGTAAGTGACTGGGGTGAACGAACGCAGCCAACGCATCAGCAGCCTGAAATATGACGAGTTAACTTGTGACTGTTGTTTGGCGGCCCTCGGGCCGCCATTTTTTTATTCCCGCTTCAGCCGTTTGGAGTTGCACAGCCACAGGGTGATCACCAACAGCAGGATCGCCGCCGAGTAGATCAGCACGTCGAGCGGTGATTTATGATCGACGATGATCAGCCGCACAATCGCGGTGATCCCGATATAGACAAAATAACGCAGCGGGAAGTGAAAGCCGGATTGAAAGTACTTCACAATCAGGGCGATAAATTCGAAGTAGAGAAAGTAGACCACCAGTCCTTCCACCAGCTCATATTTGCTGGTTTGCTCGGGGGCGAACAGCACATCAGCCAGATGCACCGTTTCTTTGCCCAGAAAGACGACCAGTATCAGGCCAAGGCTTAACAGACCCATATTCAACACGGTCTGGAGAATCGTTGAGATAAACTCAACGCGCGGACGCGTCAGGGATGTCATACAGCACCTCAATCTCAGGGGCGAAGTACCTGTATAACGCAAAATTGTGACGGAGATCTATATTTTTTGTTTATGTTTTATGCAAAGCAAAATAATACCCCTCACCCCGGCCCTCTCTCTAAAAGGGAGAGGGCGAAAACCAGCCCCCTTTGGGCAGAGGGTGAGGGGAAAGCATCAGCGGAAGTTCACGCTCCGATCGCTGGTCATGTCATACAGCTGGAACTTACGTCCAAGCTGCTGACCCCCGTCGCGCGTTAGCGGCGTCCAGCCAATTGCCGCACGGCTGCGGGTTGGTCCGGATGAGAACAGATCCAGCGGAATCGACACATACACGCCTTTGGTGAAGTCCCCTTCGCCGTATTCTTCTGGCGAAACGTTGGTAATCGTGGCGTAACCGCCGACCACCACGCCGCTGTCGAAGCGTTTGGCGATCTCCAACGTGCCGCCTTTATCGCCCGCCAGATACTGCCCGACGCTGGCTTTCACCAGCACGTCCTGCGCAAATGACGGGGTCCAGTAGGCAGTCAAATGCCCGGTTTTGACGCTGTAATCGGTGAACTTCATCATGTCCTGCGCGCTACGCCAGTCACGCTGTTTCACGTAGTTGGCATCAAGACCAAACGCCCAGTTGCTATCGACCGGGCGGTACAGGAGTTCTGCACCCGCGCCGCCGTACATGGTTTCCAGATAACCGCCATACACCTGGCCATAGAAACTGTTGCCGAGATACTGGAAGTAGTTGGCCTGCATGTTGTTCACATACACATCGTTCTGCACATACTCGCGCACGCGGGTACGCACACGCGGCAATTTTGAGTCGCTTGGTGGATTGGTGTAGTTAAATTTGTCGTAGTTATTGGCGATATTGCCAAACAGGCTACCGGTGGTCAGGAGATGATCCGTCACCCACAGATCCGCCGTGGCCATTACGCCCAACTGGTACATATAGAAGTTTTCTGGCCCACCAACGGACTGGTTCAGCACCGGATCGACATGGAAATCAAAGCGAGATTTGTCGATATACCAGCCCTGCTCGGTGGTTTCTGGTACCACCGGTTCTACGCGTTTTTGCACCAGTTCGGTTTCATGCCCCAGCGGTTCGCCTTCGAGATGAAGCTTCAGGCTGGCCACGTCCGTTTCGGTCGTCACCTGCGGCATATTGAGGCGATTTTCCGTCACGCGGATCGTGCGGATCCCATCCGGCAGATCGTTCATGATGATCCGATTGGCGCGCTCTATGCCTTCGCGGGAATCGCGGTATTTCACCTGCTCGCCCGTGACGTATAGCGTGTCACCTTTTGCCTGAATTTTAGGATCGGCAAGGCCCGCATTGTATTTCAGCAGCGTGAGCTGATTCGCCACCACCGAGTGCTGAATGATCGCGTCCTGCGGCTGCGGCTGATACTTCGGTCGCGCATTGTCGTTATAGGACGGCCGCATATCGTTAAAGTTGGTGCGCAGCGTAAAACCAAACATCACGGTGTTGCCGCGCTCGTAGCTGAGGTTAACGTCGGCCCAATCGGTGACGCGGTAAATAGCGCCAACGTTAAACTTGCTCTTCTGCTCAATCTTGCCCGCAAAGTCTTCGGTATAGTTGTTGCCTTCGTATTCCAGCTTCAGGCGCAGCGGCTGCCATGGCGTTTGATATTCCACGCCACCGAACAGTGATGCCGGGCCGTGGAACATCTGGTCCCCGCTCACCGAACCGGCTTTCTTATAGCTGTTGTCGCGATAGCAATATTTGTCGCTGTAGGAGCAGAATGGGTTTTTCACGTTGCCGCTGGTGCCGAGATACCCCCAGCCCAAACCGAGTGAGAAATCGAACGGTCCCCAGGCTTTGCTGGCGACCAGATATTCCGCATCAAAAAGCCCTGTACCGCCGATATCACGCGCGCCCACAGACACCTGCGGCATCCAGTAGCTCTCTTCCCACAGACGCAGTTTGAGGTCGAACGCTTTGTCTTTGTAAGTCTGGTTACCAGAAAACGCATCAACGCTGCTGTACTGTTTGGTGCGCACATCGGTATAACGCAGCGTCGTTTCCAGCCATGGGAAAAGCTGTACGGAAGCGGAGTAGTAGCGGTACTGGTCGTTATCGCGATAGTTAAGACTAATTTCGCCCTCACGCGCCATACGCGCGGTGGGCGTTTGCATGAGCCCGACGCCGCCGAAATCTGACTGTGATGGGCCAATGGGTGCCGGATATGTTTCGGCATGACAGGCAGCGCTTACGCACAGCGCCAGCATGCTATAGAGATAAGGTCTTTTCATTAATCCGGTATCCGCTGCGTCAGAGAGCGAAGAATGTCGGTGTTCAGCCCGTCATATGCCTTCGTCCAGAAGTGATCGGCAAAGCCGACAAAAATCACGCTGCCCGGCATGGGTTCGATGTGGCGCTTATTCCAGTACGCTACAGGGACGTTTTGCCTGCGGCCATCGGGGTAAATCACCCACGCGTAGCTGTTTTCCGCACCACTCAGCAAGTGTTGTTCATCCAGATAACTCGCTACGTCGCGCCCTGGCGTAAAGGGTTTTTGGCCTGGGCTGCTGACCAATCCCGCCACGGTAACGGTTGAAGGCTTCGCCACAATCCACAGCGTGTAGTCGCCTTCCAGCGTCGGGTTGCCGTTTTCCGTTACGCGGACTTCATCGGGATCCAGATTCACCCGCTGGCGTCCGGTTACGGTGATCGCCTGCAACTGCTGGCGCACCGCATTGATTGCTGCCGCCGTGTCGCCGTCTTCTTGCTCTGCCAGTCCGGTCAGGCGAGCCAGTAAGGCCTGGTGTTTTTGTTCTGCTATCGCCGTTGCCTGGCGTTCGCTGATGATGGCGCCGGGCCACCAGCTGTTTGCCAGCCGGGGCTGCCCAACGAGATCGATCAGATGTTCAGCATTGGATAAGGTTTTTGGCTCTTTGTTGTCCGGGGTATAGACCTTAACGGTGCCCGCAGACCACGCCAGCGGCGCGGCGAGCGTGACGATCAGCGCAACGCTTGTGATGATTTTCATGATTTCGCCGCCTTGATCAGGGTGGCTTTTACCGGGAAGAAATCCGCGCCAAGGTACTGCAGCGACTGACGAATCTGCCCTTCCTCATCCACCCAGAAGCGGTTATGCCACGTCGCCCGATCGGTTGTAACTTCTTCATCCAGCACGCGGACCTGGGTTTCATCGCTGCCCAGCGTTACGGTATCCGTGCCGTCCCAGCGGAAAACGGAACGCGCGGTGGCGTAGCGGACCTGCTTGTGCTCGGTCCAGCCCAGAGTGCGCGTCCAGCTTGCACCATCGACAATTTGATTGGGTTTGATGAGCGGGTCCGCCGCGAGATTATTCACCTCAAGCAGGTTGTCACCGCCCAGCAGGGTTTTCACGATACGCCCATGCTGCGTCACGATGGTGGCCTGATCTTGCGTCACCCATTTCTGCTGCCCGTTTTCATCGAAAGCGAGCACCACAAAAAGCTGCGGGCCATCGTTTAACTGCATGTACTGGCTGGCATACGGCATGTTCTGGATGTCATCGTCCGTAAGATGTACGCCAGGCGTGCCAAACACGCTGTCCCACAGTGAGTTGCCCAGCCCTTTTGTGGTGGCTGAGCAGGCCTGTAAAAGCAGGCAAATCAGAATGATTGCAGGTCGCTTCACGACTCTTCTCCGAAGGGGCGAAATAACCACACCGAAGTGTGGTTATGATTAAAACACCCGTGATTACTGAGTGCTGGTTGTCGTGGTGGTCGTGGTTCCGGTATTGGAGCCATCACCGCCACCGGTTGCCGCCAGAGCGACACCCACGGCCGAGCCTACGGTGCTTGTCGCCGTCGCGGTAGAACTCCCCGCTGAGGCAGACGTTGCTGCTGAGCCTGCTGCTTCCCCGACCTGAACCGGAGCTGCATAGACAGACGTTGCCGCAAGCGCAGTTATGGCAAAAATGCCATACAGTACTTTCTTCATAACAATTTCCCTTCAATGAATGAATGGAGATTTGCCCAAAAAGAAATTCAGGCGGATTCGAGTATACACAACTAAAGCAGGCGGATTGACGTACGGGGAAATAGCCAGGCGGTTTTAGGATAAATGGATGAAAGGAAATATAATCCGCAAATAAATATTAATAAATTTATTTATATTCAATAACTTAAAATATAACAAACAACGTTCACACTCCGTATTTTCCTAAAAAAACCCGCAGTAATTAACGGGGAAATCAGGCTTTTCGGATTAAACTCATAATAGAAATTTGCGTCAGGTAACGGACAACCGGAATTATCCGATAAAAAATGCCAGCATTTCGCCGGCATGTATTACGGAATAAAGATTACGCGCGCCAGGATTTATAGCGATTAATCAGACCATTTGTTGAACTGTCATGGCTGTTAATATCTTTATCATCACCCAGCTCCGGCAGAATACGGTTTGCCAGCTGTTTGCCCAGCTCAACGCCCCACTGGTCAAAGGTGAAGATGTTCAGGATGGCACCCTGAGTAAAGATTTTGTGCTCATACAACGCAATCAACGCACCCAGGCTGAACGGCGTAATTTCACGCAGCAGGATGGAGTTGGTTGGGCGGTTGCCTTCGAAGACTTTGAATGGCACAACGTTTTCCAGCGTCGCCGGATCTTTACCCAAATCGCGGTATTCCTGCTCAACCACATCGCGCGCTTTACCAAACGCCAGTGCTTCGGTCTGTGCAAAGAAGTTAGACAGCAGCTTCTGGTGATGATCGGACAGCGCGTTGTGGGTTGTCGCTGGCGCGATGAAATCACACGGAACCATTTTGGTGCCCTGGTGAATCAGCTGATAGAACGCATGCTGACCATTGGTACCCGGCTCACCCCAGATGATTGGGCCAGTCTGGTAATCCACCGCGTTGCCGTTACGGTCAACGTATTTGCCGTTGGATTCCATGTTGCCCTGCTGGAAGTACGCCGCAAAGCGGTGCATGTACTGGTCGTACGGCAGGATCGCTTCGGTCTCAGCACCAAAGAAGTTGTTGTACCAGATGCCGATCAGCGCCAGCAGAACCGGCAGGTTTTTCTCGGGCGCGGTGTTGGCGAAGTGTTTGTCCATCGCGTGCGCACCGGAGAGCAGCTCAACGAAGTTGTCGTAACCAACGGACAGAATGATCGACAGGCCAATCGCCGACCACAGAGAATAACGACCGCCAACCCAGTCCCAGAATTCAAACATGTTGGCGGTGTCGATGCCGAACTCACCCACAGCTTTGCCATTGGTGGACAGCGCCGCGAAGTGTTTCGCCACGTGTTTGTTGTCACCCGCCGTTGCCAGGAACCAGTCGCGCGCGCTGTGGGCGTTGGTCATGGTCTCCTGGGTGGTGAAGGTTTTAGACGCCACCAGGAACAGCGTGGTTTCTGGATTCACTTTTTTCAGCACTTCGGCGATGTGGGTGCCATCGACGTTAGAAACAAAGTGCATGTTCAGATGATTTTTGTACGGGCGCAGCGCTTCGGTCACCATGAACGGGCCGAGGTCAGAGCCGCCGATACCAATGTTGACCACATCAGTAATCGCTTTACCGGTGTAGCCTTTCCAGCTTCCGGAAATAATTTCTTCTGAGAAGGTTTTCATCTTCTCCAGCACCGCGTTGACTTCTGGCATCACATCTTTGCCATCAACCATAATCGGCGTATTGCTACGGTTACGCAGCGCAACGTGCAGCACGGCACGGTCTTCGGTGCGGTTGATCTTCTCGCCGGAGAACATGGACTTGATGGCCCCAGCCAGATCGGTCTCTTTCGCCAGATCCTGCAATTTCGCCAGCGTCTCTTCCGTGATGCGGTTTTTGGAGAAATCCACCAGCATCTGATCGTCAAAGGTTGCGGAGAATTTGCTGAAACGGTCGCCGTCTTTCGCGAACAGATCCGCGAGGGAGACGTCTTTCATTTCGTCGAAGTGTTTTTGTAGTGCCTGCCAGGCAGAAGTCTGCGTTGGATTGATGTTTTTCATTAGCAATACTCTTGTGATTTGAGAATTGTGACTGCGGTCGATTGTAGCGCCTGCGCGGAGAAATTGTGATGGTTTTTATGCCATTGGCCTGGCCTGTATCAAACGCGAGTGAAAAGACCCAAAAAGTATAGCTGCTGAATCCTGGGACTGCGGACGGTCAAAAGTAGCCCGTTCAGCCATAAAGTGAAGGATAAAATATCGTCCTTTTATAAGTCCTGTTACTCAGGGGGTACCCCCCATGAAAAATCCGCATAATCCCAGCGTTGACAGGACTCCTCCCGCATTTTATTTATAGGGCGGTATTTGCGCCTGCACCTGTTTTCATTTCATTCTTGTGCCAGGGTCGCTTTATTCTTTTCCTACACGAGGATGTTATGACGAGTTTTGTTGTCGCCAAGTTTGGCGGGACCAGCGTGGCCGATTACGCTGCCATGAACCGCAGCGCCGATGTGGTGCTGGCCGATCCGGATACCCGCCTGGTTGTGCTCTCCGCATCAGCAGGTGTGACTAACCTGCTGGTTGCGCTGTCTGAAGGACTGGAAGCGACCGAACGCTTTGTGAAGCTCGATGCGCTGCGCAAAATTCAGTTCGATATCCTCGAGCGTATGCAGAATCCGCACGTCATTCGTGAAGAAATTGAACGCCTGCTGGAAAATATCACCACCCTGGCAGAAGCCGCCTCGCTAGCGACATCCACTGCGTTGACCGACGAACTGGTGAGCCACGGCGAGTTGATGTCCACCCTGCTGTTCGTTGAGATCCTGCGCGAACGCGACGTGATGGCGCAGTGGTTTGACGTGCGTAAAGTGATGCGCACCAGCGACCGTTTTGGCCGCGCCGAGCCGGACGTTGCCACGCTTTCCGAGCTGTCAAAACAGCAGTTGGCCCCGCGCCTTGCAGAAGGTATCGTCATTACTCAGGGCTTTATCGGGAGCGAAGCCAAAGGCCGCACCACGACGCTTGGCCGTGGCGGAAGCGACTACACGGCAGCCCTGCTGGGTGAAGCGTTGTACGCGACGCGCGTGGATATCTGGACCGATGTCCCGGGTATCTATACCACCGATCCACGCGTGGTACCTGCCGCCAAACGTATTGACGTGATTGCGTTCGAAGAAGCGGCTGAGATGGCCACCTTCGGCGCGAAAGTGCTGCATCCGGCCACATTATTGCCTGCCGTACGCAGCGATATCCCTGTGTTTGTCGGCTCCAGCAAAGATCCAAAAGCGGGCGGCACATTAGTGTGCAAAAACACCGTAAACCCACCGCTGTTCCGCGCGCTGGCGATGCGCCGCAAGCAGACGCTGGTCACGCTGCACAGCCTGAATATGCTGCATTCACGCGGATTTCTCGCCGAAGTGTTCGGTATTCTGGCGCGCCATAATATCTCGGTTGATTTGATTACCACGTCGGAAGTGAGCATCGCGTTGACGCTGGATACCACCGGCTCAACGTCAACCGGCGATACGCTGCTGACGCAGTCCCTGCTGATGGAGCTATCCGCTCTGTGCCGCGTGGAAGTGGAAGAAGATTTGGCGCTGGTCGCGATCATCGGCAATAAGCTGTCACGCGCCTGCGGCGTGGGCAAAGAGGTGTTTGGCGTGCTCGACCCGTTCAACATCCGCATGATTTGCTACGGCGCATCCAGCTACAACCTGTGCTTCCTGGTGCCGGGTCATGAAGCCGAGCAGGTCGTGCAGAAACTTCATCATAATTTGTTTGAATAAAATTGCTTAGCAGGATAAACAATACCTATCAGCCGGGCACAGACCCGGCTTTTTTTATAACTAAACAACACACTAAAATCGCAAGGAAAGACTATGTTATCCGCCATCACCCGGCTGTTCCCGTTATGGGCGCTGCTGCTCTCTGTGCTCGCTTATTACACGCCAACGACGTTCACCCCAATCGGCCCGTGGGTCACCACGCTGCTGATGCTGATTATGCTCGGCATGGGTGTGCACCTGAAAATCGACGACTTTAAGCGCGTGCTGTCGCGCCCTGCGCCCGTCGCGGCGGGCATTTTCCTGCACTATCTGGTGATGCCGCTGGCCGCGTGGCTGCTGGCGATCGCATTTAAGATGCCGCCGGACTTATCCGCGGGTATGGTTTTGGTCGGCAGCGTCGCCAGCGGCACGGCGTCGAACGTGATGATCTATCTGGCCAAAGGCGATGTGGCGCTGTCTGTCACCATTTCATCCGTTTCGACACTGGTGGGCGTGGTCGCTACGCCGTTGCTGACGCGTCTGTACGTTGATGCACATATTCAAGTTGATGTGATGGGGATGCTGCTCTCGATTCTGCAAATCGTGGTCATTCCGATTGCGCTAGGCCTGGTGATTCACCATCTGTTCCCGCGCGTGGTGAAGGCCGTTGAGCCGTATCTGCCCGCCTTTTCCATGGCGTGTATTCTGGCGATTATCAGCGCCGTGGTCGCGGGTTCAGCCTCGCACATCGCCTCTGTCGGTTTTGTGGTCATCATCGCGGTGATCCTGCATAACACCATTGGCCTGCTGGGCGGTTACTGGGGCGGAAAACTGTTTGGCTTTGACGAATCTACCTGCCGCACGCTGGCGATAGAAGTCGGAATGCAGAACTCTGGTTTGGCTGCCGCGCTGGGTAAAATTTACTTCTCCCCGCTCGCGGCACTGCCAGGCGCATTGTTCTCGGTCTGGCATAATCTGTCTGGATCGTTGCTGGCGGGCTACTGGTCAGGGAAACCCATTGAACAACAACACAAGAAAGATGGGGTGAAAGAGGGTTAATTCGCTTCGCGCCAGGTCTGGCTTGCTTTACACTGAAGCCTCTATTTTAGGAGGCTTCAGCGATGGCTACACCGAGATTGACCCAGAAAGACATGACGGAAAGCGAACAGCGCGAGCTGAAAACCCTGCTCGATCGCGCGCGCATCGCTCATGGACGTACGCTGACCAACGCCGAGACCAATCAGGTCAAAAAAGAGTACATCGACAAACTGATGGCTCAGCGAGAAGTTGAGGCCAAAAAAGCCCGCAAAGTCAAAAAAGCGCAGGCATTTAAACCCGACACCGAATCAACATTTTCCTGGTCAGCCAATACTGCACCACGTGGAAGGCGCTAATTAGCGCCCTTTCTTTTTGCGGCCAGGCTGAACAAAACGCTTTCCGGCTGGCTTGTTGCGTTCTTTTTCGGCGGAGGCCGGTGCGTTCACAACAGGCCGCTTAATGCCCTGAGTTTTCGGTTTGGCCTTCGTCTTTGGCTTCGCATCAGACGACGAATTTTCGATGAGCTTAAACAGCTCAATCAGTTCATCACCGTTCAAATCGCGCCATTCCCCGAGCGGGATACCCGAAAGGCTAACGTTCATAATACGTGTGCGTTCCAGCTTTGTGACTTCAAAACCAAAATGCTCACACATGCGACGAATCTGTCGGTTTAACCCCTGAACCAGCGTAATGCGAAACGCAAACGGCGCCTCTTTTTTGACTTTACACTTCTTGGTGACGGTGCCCAGAATCGGGACGCCAGCACCCATTCCACGAATAAAATCGTCGGTGATCGGTTTATTGACCGTGACCACATACTCTTTTTCGTGGTCGTTACCCGCACGCAGGATTTTGTTGACCAGATCGCCGTGGTTAGTGAGGAAAATCAGCCCCTGTGAATCTTTATCGAGACGACCAATCGGGAAGATACGGCTGCTGTGGTTAACGAAATCCACGATATTGTCGCGCTCGCCATCTTCCGTGGTGCTGACAATGCCAACAGGTTTGTTCAACGCGATAAACACCAGGTCTTCTTCGTTTCTAGGCTCGATCAACTGACCATTCACTTTGACCACATCGCCAGGAGCGACCTGATCGCCGATAGCCGCGCGTTTACCATTGATAAACACGTTACCCTGCTCGATGTAGCGGTCAGCTTCGCGGCGCGAGCAAATCCCGCTCTCGCTAATGTATTTGTTTAATCGGGTTGATTGGTTGGGCAGCATAATTTCTCCTTTATAGGCGAAATATACCTTAGGTTGCGGCTGGTAAAAAGATTAGCCACCAATATCTCAGTCGAGTTTGCGGCGCGCTTTCAGGATCTCCACGTTTGTCATTTACTCCCCTACGAACACCTTCTAGTTTTCGTCCACTCGTCAAACTGATGCTGTAGTTTAAAAACAACACGGAGTAGTATGAAGGAGATTGTTCAAACAGAATCCTTTCGTCGCTGGGAGCAAAACGTAAACGATCCGCGTGCCAAGACACTCATTGCAGCACGTTTGTTCCGCCTGGCGAATGGGCTGCCTGGTGATGTAAGACCTGTCGGAGAAGGTATCAGCGAGCTACGAATTCATTACGGCCCGGGTTACCGGATCTATTTTAAATCGCACGGAAACACACTGATCATTTTGCTCAGTGGCGGCAATAAAAACAGTCAGGATAAAGACATCATTCTGGCAAAGACACTCGCAAGGTCACTCAAACACCGGGAGTTTACACACCATGACTGAACTCACTCATTACGATCCTGCCAGGGCGCTTATCAATGATGATGAAATTAGCGTATTCATGGCTGATGCGCTAGAAACTGGCGATTCTGCCTACATTGCTCAAGCATTAGGGGTCGTTGCCCGCGCAAAAGGAATGTCTACGATTGCGTCACAAACGGGTTTGTCTCGCGAACAGCTGTACCGCTCTTTTAGTAAAAAGGGTAACCCAACGCTTAAAACCACACTTGCCGTTATGAAAGCGCTGGGTCTTGGATTGACGATCAAAAGTGCCGAAGATTAATAATCATCCCTTTCATCATCTTCGTCCGGCTGTTCCATCACGCTGTAGGCCACGGAGCAAAACAGCGAGTTGAGACGCTTCATGTCGCCGAGCAGCCCCAGGTGCAGAGAGCTAGTTTCGATACTTTGCACGTTTTGCTGATGCAGCCGGTCAACGTGCGCATGTGAGTAGCGGCGATTAAGGATACGGAAGCGGTGTTTATTGCGGCGCAAACGGCGTGCGCTGGGCACATCACCGGAGAAGAAGACCGACATCGCCAGCTTCAGGTTGTTAAGCAACAGTTCCTGCAATGCGTCCAGTTCAGCCACCCCTTCGAGGGAAAATGCCCGGCGGGCCGCCAGCGATTTATCGGCAATTTCGCTGCCCATACGCTCGACGATATCGGATGCCTGCTCAAGGTTTAGCGACATCTCGATAATCTCAGCCCAGCGTCGGGATTCCTCTTCGGCCAGCTCATCCTGCGGCATGCGCGCCAGATAGAGTTTGATGGCGGTATAAAGCACGTTGATATCATCAGCCACCTTACGCAGCTCTTTTTCTTCGCGCGGCTCACCGTGCATGACCTTTTTCAGGCCATCCAGCATCGTCTCCATCGCATCGCCAATACGCAGCGTCTCGCGCGCGGCGTTAGCCAGTGCCAGCGCAGGCGTATCCAGTGCGGAGGTGTCCAGGTGTTTCGGCTTCAGGCGTGCGTCGAGCTCTGGCTCATCGCGGATCATTCGTTTGCAGAACCGCGCCATTGGCCCGGCGAAGGGCACCATCGCCACGCAGCGCACCAGGTTGTAGAAAACGTGGAAGTAGATAACCAGCTCGGCTTTCGGTAAGGGCAGATTGTCCATCGCGTTCGCCAGCGGATGCACAAACGGCAGAATAATCAGGCTGCCCACCAGCTTAAACAGCAGACTGCCGAGCGCCACACGGCGGGCGGCGGCGTTGGCTCCGCTGTTGTTCAGCATCGCCAGCAGCCCCGAGCCGAGGTTTGCGCCGATCACCAGACACAGCGCCACCGGGAACGAAATCGCCCCCGCCGCCGTCAGGGTAGCAGTCAGCAATACCGCCGCCAGGCTGGAGTAACTGATGATGGCGAAGACCGCGCCAATTAGCGCATCGAGCATGATGTCGCCGGTCAGCGAAGCAAAAATCACCTGCACGCCGTTAGCCTGAGTAATCGGCGTGACGGCCTGAACAATCAACTCCAGCGCCAGCAGGATCAGCCCGAGGCCAATGCCCACGCGCCCGAGCTGGCCTTCGCGCGTCTGTTTGCGTCCCAAAAAGAAGATCACGCCGATGAAAATCAGCAGCGGCGAGAGCCAGGAGAGATCGAAGGTTAATACGCGCGCCATCAGCGCGGTCCCCACGTCCGCGCCCAAGACAATAACCAGCGCGGGCGTCAGCGCGACAAGGTCTTGCGCCACAAACGAGGTGACGAGCATCGTGGTCGCATTGCTGCTTTGCACAAGCGCGGTGACGCCAATACCCGCACAAAAGGCGAGCGGTTTCTTCTCAACGCTGCGGCTGAGGACGGTCCGTAAGCGTGCGCCAAACACACGCATCACCCCGGTACGGACAATATGGGTGCCCCATACCAGGAGCGCGACGGCAGAAAGCAGGTGTAACAGTGTCAGCACGGAAGTGGGTTCTCCTTATCGTTATGTGTTCCTTTGGTTCTCTCCCCGCTTTTTTATTACGCCAGGAGAGACCTTCTTCCAGTATAAGGCTTTAAACGTAAGAAAGAGACAGGGCGCCTCATGAGCGCCCTGTATGTTGTAAGAAAAAGTGATTTAGGTCTGGCAAGTCAGCAGGTTAATCCGCGTCGTAGCCCAGATTTGGCGCTAACCAGCGCTCCACTTCTGAGACGCTCATCCCTTTACGTAAGGCGTAGTCTTCCACTTGATCGCGTTGAATCTGTGCGACTGCGTAATATTTGCTGTCAGGATGACTGAAATACCAGCCCGAAACGGACGCGCCGGGCCACATAGCGAAGGATTCCGTCAGCTTCATGCCGGTATGGGTTTCGACATCCAGAAGTTGCCAGATCGTCCCTTTCTCGGTGTGTTCAGGGCACGCCGGATAGCCAGGCGCCGGGCGAATACCCTGGTAGTTCTCGCGAATCAGCTCCTCATTGCTGAGGTTTTCGTTCGGAGCATAACCCCAGTGCACTTTGCGCACGCGCTCATGCAGATATTCCGCGAAGGCTTCGGCCAGTCGGTCAGAAATCGCTTTAACCATGATTTTGTTGTAATCATCGTGCTGTGCTTCAAACGCATCTGCGAGGGCGTCTTCTTCAAGGCCCCCGGTGACGGCAAACGCGCCAATGTAGTCCGCTTTGCCGCTCAGTTTAGGCGCGACAAAATCGGCCAGGCAGTAGTTCGCAAACCCGACTTTTTCAGTTTGCTGGCGCAGATGACGGCTGACCGCCAGCACGTTGGTGCGGGTTTCATCACGATAAATTTCGATGTCATCGCCCACGCGATTCGCCGGGAACAGGCCAACCACACCGCGCGGATTCAGCGTTTTTTCTGCACTTAGCTGGTCGAGCATATCGTTGGCATCTTTGAACAAGCGCTGGGCTTCTTCGCCCACCACATCATCCTCGAGGATGCGCGGGTATTTCCCGGCCAGCGACCAGGTCATGAAGAACGGCGTCCAGTCGATGTAATTACGCAGCGTTTCGATGCTGGCGGTGACGTCCTGCACGCCCAAACGGTGCGCCACGGGCGGTGTGTAGCTTGACCAGTCGAATGCCAGATCGTTTTCGCGCGCGGCGGCAAGCGTCACCGGCGGTGTACGCGGCTTTTTACGCGCATGCTGGATACGCACGGTGTCGTACTCTTTGCGCGTTCTCGCCACAAAATCATCGCGTTGCGTGTCGGACAGCAGTGCAGACACCACGCCAACGGTGCGCGAAGCGTTCTGCACGTAGACCGTCGGACCGCTGTAGTTCTGCTCAATTTTGACCGCCGTATGCGCTTTTGAGGTGGTCGCCCCGCCAATCAGCAGCGGAATGGTAAAGCCCTGGCGTTCCATCTCTTTTGCCACGTTAACCATTTCGTCGAGCGACGGGGTGATCAACCCGGACAAGCCAATCAGATCGGCATTCACTTCCCGCGCAGTTTTGAGGATTTTATCCGCCGGAACCATCACGCCTAAATCGATGATTTCGTAGTTATTACACTGCAGCACCACGCCGACGATATTTTTGCCGATGTCATGCACATCGCCCTTCACGGTGGCGATCACCATCTTGCCGTTGCTGGAACTTTTTTCTTTGCTGGCCTCAATGTAAGGCTCGAGATAGGCCACGGCTTGCTTCATCACACGCGCAGATTTCACCACCTGCGGCAGGAACATTTTTCCCTCGCTGAACAGATCACCCACCACGTTCATGCCGTCCATCAGCGGGCCTTCAATCACTTCGATAGGGCGTGCAGCCTGCTGGCGCGCTTCTTCGGTGTCCAGCTCGATAAACTCGGTGATCCCTTTGACCAGCGAATATTCCAGACGTTTTTTCACATCCCAGGCGCGCCATTCCGCCTGCTGAATATTGACGCTTTCATCGGCTTTACTGCCGCGATATTTTTCTGCCAGATCCAGCATGCGTTCGGTGGCGTCATCGCGACGGTTTAAAATGACATCTTCCACACCCTCGCGCAGCTCGGCAGGCAGGTCATCGTAAATCGCCAGCTGTCCGGCGTTGACGATGCCCATGTCCATCCCGTTGCGAATCGCGTAGTAGAGGAATACGGCGTGGATCGCCTCACGCACCGGGTCGTTGCCACGGAACGAGAACGACACGTTGGAAACGCCGCCGGAGATCAGCGCATGCGGCAGCTCGCGTTTGATGTCTTCACACGCGCCAATAAAATCCTGCGCATAGTTGTTGTGCTCTTCGATACCGGTCGCGACGGCGAAAATATTCGGGTCGAAAATAATGTCTTCCGGCGGGAAGCCGACCTCTTCGGTCAAGATCTTGTAGGCGCGGCGGCAAATCTCAATTTTGCGCTCGCGCGTATCCGCCTGACCGACTTCATCAAAGGCCATGACCACGACTGCCGCGCCGTAACGACGCACCTTTTTAGCGTGGTGGATAAACGGCTCAACGCCCTCTTTCATCGAGATGGAGTTAACGATGCCTTTACCCTGGATGCACTTCAGCCCTTTTTCAATGACCTCCCATTTTGAGGAGTCGATCATGATCGGCACGCGGGCGATATCTGGCTCACCGGCAATCAAATTCAGGAAACGCACCATCGCCGCTTCGGCGTCGAGCATCCCTTCATCCATGTTGATGTCGATGATCTGCGCGCCGCTTTCGACCTGTTGACGCGCAACGTCCAGCGCTTCGTTGTATTTCTCTTCTTTGATCAGCCGTTTGAATTTGGCAGAGCCGGTGACGTTAGTTCGTTCACCGACGTTCACAAACAGGCTCTCTTTGCTAATGGTCAGCGGTTCAAGACCCGCCAGACGACAGGCCACCGGCAGATCCGGCAGCTTGCGCGGCGGCAAACCCGCTACGGCGTGACTCATCGCGGCGATATGTTCTGGCGTGGTGCCGCAGCAGCCACCAACAATATTCAGGAAGCCGGACTCGGCCCATTCACGAATTTGCGCCGCCATGGTCACCGCATCAAGATCGTACTCCCCAAAAGCGTTTGGCAGGCCCGCATTGGGGTGCGCGGTGACGTAGCAATCGGCGATACGTGAAAGTTCCTGGACGTACTGACGCAGTTCGTCAGGCCCCAACGCACAGTTCAGGCCGAAGGTCAGCGCATCCGCGTGGCGCAGGGAGTTGTAAAACGCTTCGGTTGTCTGCCCGGAGAGCGTACGCCCGGAGGCGTCGGTAATGGTGCCAGACACCATGATCGGCAAATCAACGCCCAGCGCTTCCATCTCTTCTTTTACGGCGAAGATGGCGGCTTTAGCATTGAGCGTGTCGAAGACCGTTTCGATCATAATCAGATCGGAACCGCCTTCCACCAGCGCTTTGGTCGATTCACGATACGCGGCCACCAGTTGATCGAAGGTGACGTTACGGAAAGCAGGGTCGTTAACGTCTGGTGAAATTGACGCGGTACGGTTAGTCGGCCCCAGAACGCCGGCCACATAGCGGGGTTTTTCCGGCGTTCGCGCGGTCCATTCGTCAGCGCAGGCGCGCGCCAGCTTTGCCGCGGTGAAGTTGATTTCCGCCGACAGGGATTCCATCTGGTAATCGGCCATGGCGATGGTGGTCGAGTTAAACGTGTTGGTTTCGACTATGTCCGCACCCGCCTCAAAATAGGCGTGATGAATCGCCGCAATGACGTCAGGTTTACTGAGCACCAGCAGGTCATTGTTGCCTTTCAGGTCGCAGGGCCAGTCGGCGAAACGTTCGCCGCGGAAATCGTCTTCGCTCAGACGGTAGCTTTGGATCATGGTGCCCATGCCGCCGTCCAGCACCAGAATTCGTTCGTTTAACTGCGCACGCAGTTGCTCTATTTTGCTGCTCACACTTGCTCCCGACAACGCTCACCCAGGCCACCAGGCCAGTCATCCATACTGGCATAATCTGACAGAGCGGAGAAGTCACACAGCGTTAACATGAGACATGTTCACTATTACTCCTCCGATCAGTCAGGATAACGGTTGCAAAATCACCAAATAAAACGAAAATGATTTCCACGATACAGAAAAAGGAGCTCGCTATGGTTGCTACCGTTCCCGCAAAACGCGGCAGAAAACCTGCTGCCACTACCGCCGCTCAGCCTGCGGGTCAGGTCCAGTCTTTGACGCGTGGATTAAAGCTGCTGGAATGGATAGCCGAATCGCACAGCAGCGTAGCGTTAACTGAGCTGGCGCAGCAGGCGGGCTTACCGAACTCGACAACGCATCGATTGCTGACCACCATGCAGCAGTTGGGTTTTGTCCGTCAGGTTGGCGAGCTCGGGCACTGGTCGGTGGGCGCGCATGCGTTTATCGTCGGCAGCAGTTTCCTGCAGAGCCGTAATTTGCTGGCGATTGTGCATCCGATTCTGCGCAAGCTAATGGAAGACTCCGGCGAGACGGTCAATCTGGCGGTGTTGGACCAGAGCGATCATCAGGCGATTATTATCGACCAGGTACAATGTACGCAGCTGATGCGTATGTCTGCGCCGATTGGCGGCAAACTGCCCATGCATGCTTCTGGTGCGGGGAAAGCGTTCCTGTCGCAGCTGAGTGAGGAGCAAGTCACTGGCCTGCTGCATCGTAAAGGGCTGCATGCCTATACACATGCCACCCTGGTTTCACCGGTACATCTAAAAGAAGATTTAGCCCAGACACGCAAACGCGGCTACTCGTTTGACGATGAAGAGCATGCGCTTGGCCTGCGCTGCATCGCGGCGTGTATTTTTGATGAGCATCGCGAGCCGTTTGCCGCGATCTCCATTTCCGGACCGATTTCGCGCGTGACTGACGATAGCGTAACGGAGTTGGGTGCGCTGGTGATTAAAGCGGCCAAAGAAGTGACGCTGGCCTATGGCGGGAGTCGTTAAGGTTTTTGCTGTCTGATGCCCTCACCCCAACCCTCTCCCACCGGGAGAGGGAGAAAACACTTAAGACGGCAACCGGGTTGCCGTCTTGCTTTGAGCCTGTGCAGGCTGATGCCCTCTCCCACGGGGAGCGAGAGAAAACACTTAAAACGGCAACCGGGTTGCCGTTTGCTTTATCCTCGCAGGCAAAAGCGCTGCCGTTTGCGGTACGCGTACACATCTTCGACATGCCCCTCTTTGATGCGCGTTTGCAGACTGCGCCAGTAATCGGCGCGGAACAGATCGTCGTGCATCTCTTCAAAGAGCGGCCCGATGCGCGGGTCGGCGCAGAGCCAATGGCGAAACTCCTCAGGGAAGACATCGCCGGGTGAGACGCTGTACCACGGCTCGCTGGCGAGTTCATCCTCTGGATATCTTGCCGCTGGAATGGTGCGGAAATTCACCTCGGTCATGTAGCAAATTTCGTCGTAATCGTAGAACACCACGCGCCCGTGACGGGTCACGCCAAAGTTTTTAAACAGCATGTCGCCTGGGAAAATATTGGCGGCGGCAAGCTGGCGGATCGCGTTCCCGTACTCTTCAATCGCATCGCGCAATTGCGCCCCCTCAACCTGCTCCAGCCAGATATTCAGCGGCACCATGCGACGTTCAATATAAAGATGGCTGATAGCAATTTTATCGCCTAGATCGGTAATTTTATCCGGCGCTTCCTGAAGCAGGAGCGCCATCAGCGTGGGGTCGATCTGGCGCTTATCCAGCACAAAGTTTTCAAACTCTTGCGTGTCCGCCATACGCCCGACGCGATCGTGCTCTTTCACCAGCTGATAGCAGGCGCGAACGTGCGCTGCCGTCATCTCTTTTTGTGGTGCAAACTGATCTTTAATGACTTTAAACACGCGGTCAAAACCTGGCAGCGTGAACACCAGCATCACCATCCCGCGGATACCCGGCGCTTCGATAAACTGCTCATCAGTGCTGGTGATGTAGTACAAATACTCGCGATAGCTTTCGGTTTTAGCGTGCTTTTGGCACCCAATCGCCATGTAGAGTTCGGCGGTGGTTTTGACGGGTAAAATTTCACGTAGCCATTCGACCAGCGCGGCGGGAAACGGGGCATAGACCATGAAATACGAGCGGGCGAAACCAAAGACAATGCTGGCCTCAGCGCTCGTCGTCAGGCAGGTATCGACAAACAGTTCGCCGTCATCAGAGCGATGAATCGGCAGCAAAAAAGGGAGTGTGGCATCGGGTGTGATGAGTTTGCCAACCAGCCATGCCGCTTTATTGCGGAAAAATAGCTCGTTTGCGACTTGTAAGTGGCTGTGGCGTAACGTCTCTTCACCAAGGGTTTCGACCAGATGCGCCGAGATGTAGCCGACATCCCGCGTTTTATTCTGCCAGGGCAGCCGCAGGGGTAAGTCCGACAACACGTTGTTGAGTGCCTTTTCCCAGCCCTTTTCGGGGAAAAAATCCTTTGCTAACGGACGAGGGATCGCCCGAAAGCGGCGCGCCGGCTGAGAACTGAAAATAAATAACCGCTCAGGAGATAACGAGCGGTGGTCAAATAACCGACAATAGACGGAGTTGAAAAAGCTCTCCGCAATCTCGAAGCGCGGGTAATCCGGTAATAAATGGGTGTAGTGCTCTTTTACACGCAGCAGAAAATCGACGTCGGTGCTTTTGCCCTCGGTGATGCAACGTAACTGTTCCACCACGAGGCCGACATGGTGGTCGTAAAGGTGGATACGTTGCTTCATCGCCTGCTGCACGGCGTGCCAGTCGGCGTGTTCAAAGCGCTGTTGTGCGCCTGAAGTGACTTCCAGAAAACGACCATACTGCGCATCGAAGCCCTGCAGAATGGTTTGTGCAATCAGTAACTCCAGACCACGCGACATAGTTTTCCCTCGCCCCCTCCCGGAGGGAGAGGGAAAAATGCGGTTAGAACTGTGATTCTTCGGTCGAGCCGGTCAAGGCGGTGACGGATGAGGCGCCGCCCTGAATGATGGTGGTGACTTTGTCGAAGTAGCCCGTTCCGACCTCCTGCTGATGAGAGGCAAAGGTGTAGCCTTTTTGGCTCGATGCAAATTCTGGCTGCTGCACTTTTTCGACATAGTGGCGCATGCCTTCACCCTGCGCGTAAGCATGCGCCAGGTCGAACATGTTGAACCACATGCTGTGAATGCCCGCGAGCGTAATAAATTGATATTTGTAGCCCATCTCAGAGAGCTGCTGCTGGAAGCTGGCGATGGTGGTGTCATCCAGATTCTTCTGCCAGTTAAACGATGGCGAGCAGTTGTAGGCCAGCAGTTTGCCAGGGTATTTGGCATGGATAGCATCGGCAAAGCGTTTTGCCAGCGCCAGATCTGGCGTGGAGGTTTCACACCACACAAGGTCTGCATACGGCGCATAAGCCAGGCCACGGCTGATGGCCTGCTCGATACCCGCATGAGTACGATAGAAACCTTCGCTGGTGCGCTCGCCGGTAATGAATTCGCTGTCGTAAGGATCGCAGTCGGAGGTGATCAGGTCAGCGGCATCGGCATCGGTACGGGCGATAACCAGCGTCGGGACACCCAATACATCTGCCGCCAGACGCGCGGCGACCAGTTTCTGAATGGCTTCCTGAGTCGGGACCAATACTTTGCCGCCCATATGCCCGCACTTCTTCACGGACGCCAACTGATCTTCAAAGTGAACCGCCGCTGCACCGGCTTCAATCATGGACTTCATCAGCTCGAAGGCATTCAGCACGCCGCCAAAACCGGCTTCTGCATCGGCGACGATCGGCAGGAAATAATCGACATAGCGCGGGTCGTTCGGCTCAATCCCCGAAGACCACTGGATCTGATCGGCACGACGAAACGTGTTGTTGATCCGATCGACAACCGACGGCACGGAGTTAGCCGGATAGAGCGATTGATCCGGGTACATGCTGGACGCCAAATTAGCATCAGCCGCCACCTGCCAGCCGGAAAGATAGACCGCTTCGATTCCCGCTTTCGCCTGCTGTAACGCCTGGCCGCCCGTCAGCGCACCGAGGCTATTGATGTACCCTTTTTTCGATTCACCGTGCAGCAGACGCCACATTTTGGCCGCGCCAAGCTGTGCCAGCGTGCATTCCGGATTGACTGAGCCGCGTAATTTCACCACTTCCTCTGCGCTGTACGGGCGTTCAATGCCTTCCCAGCGCGGCTGTGTCCACTCTTTTTGTAATTCTTCGATCTGTTGGGTACGCGTTTTCATGTGCAGATGCTCCGTATTGTTATGAGGTGGATTTATGCAAGCAGGCGATAACCTGGCAGAGTGAGGAAGTCGATTAATTCGTCTGAGGTGGTGATTTGTTCCATCAGACGCGCGGCGTCGTCGAAACGACCGCTGCTAAAGCGGTGTTCGCCTAGCTCGTCCTGGATAGTCATCAACTCTTCGCCCAGCATCTGGCGGAACAGCGATTTCGTTACCGGTTTGCCGTTGCTGAGGGTCTTCTGGTGATGGATCCATTGCCAGATAGAGGTCCGGGAAATCTCGGCCGTCGCGGCATCTTCCATCAGACCGTAAATCGGTACGCAGCCGTTACCCGAAATCCACGCTTCGATGTACTGCACGGCGACACGAATATTTGCGCGCATACCTGCTTCAGTACGTTCGCCTTCGCAGGGCGCCAGGAGTTGCTCTGCGGTGATAGGGGCGTCGTCTTCCCGGCTGACGGAAAGCTGATTCTGGTTATCGCCTAATGTCCGGCTGAAGACTTCCATTGCGGTGTCCGCAAGGCCTGGATGGGCAATCCACGTGCCGTCGTGACCGTTATGGGCTTCCAGCTCTTTGTCCGCCTTCACTTTGCTCAGCACCTGATGGTTGCGCTCGGCGTCTTTGCTCGGAATAAACGCAGCCATTCCGCCCATCGCGAATGCACCGCGCTTGTGGCAGGTTTTAATCAGTAAGCGCGAGTAAGCGTTCAGGAAAGGCTTATCCATCGTGACTGCCTGACGGTCGGGTAAGACACGGTCAGGATGATTTTTCAGGGTTTTGATGTAGCTGAAAATGTAGTCCCAGCGCCCACAGTTGAGGCCAGTGATGTGATCGCGCAAGGCGTGCAGGATCTCATCCATCTGGAATACCGCCGGCAAGGTTTCAATCAACAGCGTGGCTTTGATGGTGCCGCGCGGCAAATCAAAGCGATCTTCCGCATAGCTAAACACTTCACTCCACCAGGCCGCTTCCTGCCAGGACTGGGTTTTTGGCAGATAAAAATAGGGACCACTGCCTTTTGCCAGCAGGTTTTGATAGTTGTGGAAGAAGTACAATGCAAAATCAAACAGGCTGCCGGGAATCGGTTCGCCACGCCAGGTAACGTGTTTTTCAGGCAGATGTAAGCCACGTACGCGGCAGATTAAGACGGCAGGATCCGGCTTGAGCTGGTAGATTTTCCCGGCTTCGTTGGTGTAGCTGATCGTGCCATTAACCGCATCGCGCAGGTTGATCTGGCCTTCGATCACTTTGCGCCAGTTTGGTGCGAGCGAATCTTCGAAGTCCGCCATAAATACTTTAACGTTGGCATTCATGGCGTTAATCACCATTTTGCGCTCAACCGGGCCGGTGATTTCAACGCGACGATCCTGCAAATCTTGAGGAATACCGCGAATTCTCCAGTCTGACTCACGAATGGAAGCGGTTTCCGAAATAAAGTCAGGCAGCTTGCCGTTATCAATATCCTGCTGTTGCTGAATGCGCGCCGCCAGCAGCGTATGACGCTTTGGCGCGAAGCGCGTGACCAGCTCAGCGAGAAATTCGACAGCCTCTGGCGTCAAAATCTGTTTTTCCTGCTCTCCGTGTGGCTGATTAAAGGCCAGTTCGTCTGCTGTCGTTGCCTGTTGAGTCATTACGCTGCTCCTCATCAAAGATCCAAATACACTCATCCAGCGCGAGCGAAAGATCGTTGGACAGTTTTCGCTCAGCAGAGTTAAGACTATCTATTATTTTTC
Source organism: Enterobacter sp. 638 (assembly GCF_000016325.1). Taxonomy (NCBI): domain Bacteria; kingdom Pseudomonadati; phylum Pseudomonadota; class Gammaproteobacteria; order Enterobacterales; family Enterobacteriaceae; genus Enterobacter; species Enterobacter sp. 638. The sequence goes on along the minus strand of NC_009436.1, from coordinate 257,244 downwards.
TAAAATCAAAAACAATTTCCATTTTAATTACTAAATGTATTTAACTAACTGATTAACAATAAGTTAAATATTTTTAAGTAGTTGGTTTTGATTTCGGAAATAAAAAAGGCACCCGAAGGTGCCTTATCTGGAGAGCTGAAACGCTTTAGGATCGTTCGAGTCAGTCAATTATTCTAGCGTTGGATTCATATGTCGCAGATCGTATGGCGTGATCTGGTAGACGTAATAATTGAGCCAGTTGATAAACAGCAAATTACCGTGGCTACGCCAGGAGGCTCTGGGCGGGATTTGCGGATCGTTTTTGGGGAAATAATTGTACGGCACTTCCGGGCTCAGGCCCGCTTCGACATCACGGAAAAACTCGCTTGCCAGAGTATGGGCGTCGTATTCAGGATGCCCCGTGACAAAGGCAATACGCTTGTCTTTGCTGGCAAAGAGATAGGCATCCCCATCTTCCGTCTCGGCCAGGATTTCCAGATCGGTGTAATCACGAATAAGTGCGGCCGGAAAATCAGCATAGCGTGAATGAGGCGCCAGGAAAAAGTCATCAAAACCACGCGTCAGCAACGCGTGTGGATGAAGAATATGGTGTTCGTAGACGCCAGACAGCTTGTCTGAACGCGTCTGTTTAGGGATGCCATAAAGAATATTCAGTGCCGCCTGGACCGCCCAACAGACAAACAGCGTTGAAGTCACATGATCTTTAGCCCACTCCAGAACCTGTTTGATCTGCGGCCAATAGGCGACATCGTTAAACTCTACCAGCCCAAGCGGTGCCCCCGTGACAATCAATCCATCGAAATTATCGTTACGGATATCTTCAAAATCACAGTAAAAGTTGTTGAGGTGCTCCGAAGGAGTGTTGCGTGACTCGCGTGCATCGATACGTAAAAGCTGAACATCCACCTGCAGCGGGGAGTTCGACAGAAGGCGAAGGAACTGGTTTTCCGTTTCGATTTTTTTGGGCATCAGATTGAGGATAAGGACCTTCAGCGGACGAATTTCCTGACCTGTCGCACGCGAGGCCTTCATCACAAAGACGTTTTCTTCTCGCAAAAAATTGACGGCTGGTAGCTCGTCCTGCACCCGAATCGGCATAACCTTAGATCCTCACAGCATACGTATAAACGTTTAGACATCCAGATAGCTGACAATAACGAAGATTGATATGAATGTCGAGTCTGTATGAGAAAGGTGAGAAAGTTTCACGGCGGGGAATTAGGGTGATTGGCTTATTTTCTGAGCATTATCACTGAAAAACAAAAGCAAAAAACCCCGGGCCTTGCGGACCGGGGTTCTTCTTTATTGATGCCTGGCAGTTCCCTACTCTCACATGGGGAGACCCCACACTACCATCGGCGCTACGGCGTTTCACTTCTGAGTTCGGCATGGGGTCAGGTGGGACCACCGCGCTAAAGCCGCCAGGCAAATTCTGTTATCAACATGCATCTCTGCACATCAATTAATCTGTTATCAAGCTGAATATCGTGTCTCTTTCCGCCAAAACAGCTTCGGCGTTGTAAGGTTAAGCCTCACGGTTCATTAGTATCGGTTAGCTCAATGCATCGCTGCACTTACACACCCGACCTATCAACGTCGTAGTCTTCAACGTTCCTTCAGGACTCTCAAGGAGTCAGGGAGAACTCATCTCGGGGCAAGTTTCGTGCTTAGATGCTTTCAGCACTTATCTTTTCCGCATTTAGCTACCGGGCAATGCCATTGGCATGACAACCCGAACACCAGTGATGCGTCCACTCCGGTCCTCTCGTACTAGGAGCAGCCCCCCTCAATTCTCCAGCGCCCACGGCAGATAGGGACCGAACTGTCTCACGACGTTCTAAACCCAGCTCGCGTACCACTTTAAACGGCGAACAGCCGTACCCTTGGGACCTACTTCAGCCCCAGGATGTGATGAGCCGACATCGAGGTGCCAAACACCGCCGTCGATATGAACTCTTGGGCGGTATCAGCCTGTTATCCCCGGAGTACCTTTTATCCGTTGAGCGATGGCCCTTCCATTCAGAACCACCGGATCACTATGACCTGCTTTCGCACCTGCTCGAGCCGTCACTCTCGCAGTCAAGCTAGCTTATGCCATTGCACTAACCTCCTGATGTCCGACCAGGATTAGCTAACCTTCGTGCTCCTCCGTTACTCTTTAGGAGGAGACCGCCCCAGTCAAACTACCCACCAGACACTGTCCGCAACCCGGATTACGGGTCTACGTTAGAACACCAGCCATTAAAGGGTGGTATTTCAAGGTTGGCTCCACGCAGACTGGCGTCCACGCTTCAAAGCCTCCCACCTATCCTACACATCAAGGACCAGTGTTCAGTGTCAAGCTATAGTAAAGGTTCACGGGGTCTTTCCGTCTTGCCGCGGGTACACTGCATCTTCACAGCGAGTTCAATTTCACTGAGTCTCGGGTGGAGACAGCCTGGCCATCATTACGCCATTCGTGCAGGTCGGAACTTACCCGACAAGGAATTTCGCTACCTTAGGACCGTTATAGTTACGGCCGCCGTTTACCGGGGCTTCGATCAAGAGCTTCGCGTTGCCGCTAACCCCATCAATTAACCTTCCGGCACCGGGCAGGCGTCACACCGTATACGTCCACTTTCGTGTTTGCACAGTGCTGTGTTTTTAATAAACAGTTGCAGCCAGCTGGTATCTTCGACTGATTTCAGCTCCGTGAGCAAGTCACTTCACCTACCATCAGCGTGCCTTCTCCCGAAGTTACGGCACCATTTTGCCTAGTTCCTTCACCCGAGTTCTCTCAAGCGCCTTGGTATTCTCTACCTGACCACCTGTGTCGGTTTGGGGTACGATTTGATGTTACCTGATGCTTAGAGGCTTTTCCTGGAAGCAGGGCATTTGTTACTTCAGCACCGTAGTGCCTCGTCATCACACCTCAGCGTTGAATAAGCGTCCGGATTTACCTAAACGCTCCGCCTACATGCTTAAACCGGGACAACCGTCGCCCGGCTAACATAGCCTTCTCCGTCCCCCCTTCGCAGTAACACCGAGTACAGGAATATTAACCTGTTTCCCATCGACTACGCCTTTCGGCCTCGCCTTAGGGGTCGACTCACCCTGCCCCGATTAACGTTGGACAGGAACCCTTGGTCTTCCGGCGAGCGGGCTTTTCACCCGCTTTATCGTTACTTATGTCAGCATTCGCACTTCTGATACCTCCAGCACCCCTCACAGGACACCTTCGACGGCTTACAGAACGCTCCCCTACCCAACAACGCCTAAGCGTCGCTGCCGCAGCTTCGGTGCACAGTTTAGCCCCGTTACATCTTCCGCGCAGGCCGACTCGACCAGTGAGCTATTACGCTTTCTTTAAATGATGGCTGCTTCTAAGCCAACATCCTGGCTGTCTGTGCCTTCCCACATCGTTTCCCACTTAACTGTGACTTTGGGACCTTAGCTGGCGGTCTGGGTTGTTTCCCTCTTCACGACGGACGTTAGCACCCGCCGTGTGTCTCCCGTGATAACATTCTTCGGTATTCGTAGTTTGCATCGGGTTGGTAAGCCGGGATGGCCCCCTAGCCGAAACAGTGCTCTACCCCCGAAGATGAGTTCACGAGGCGCTACCTAAATAGCTTTCGGGGAGAACCAGCTATCTCCCGGTTTGATTGGCCTTTCACCCCCAGCCACAAGTCATCCGCTAATTTTTCAACATTAGTCGGTTCGGTCCTCCAGTTAGTGTTACCCAACCTTCAACCTGCCCATGGCTAGATCACCGGGTTTCGGGTCTATACCCTGCAACTTAACGCCCAGTTAAGACTCGGTTTCCCTTCGGCTCCCCTATACGGTTAACCTTGCTACAGAATATAAGTCGCTGACCCATTATACAAAAGGTACGCAGTCACCCTGATAAATCAAGGCTCCCACTGCTTGTACGTACACGGTTTCAGGTTCTGTTTCACTCCCCTCGCCGGGGTTCTTTTCGCCTTTCCCTCACGGTACTGGTTCACTATCGGTCAGTCAGGAGTATTTAGCCTTGGAGGATGGTCCCCCCATATTCAGACAGGATACCACGTGTCCCGCCCTACTCTTCGAACTCACAGTGTATGTACTTTTGTGTACGGGAGTATCACCCTGTACCCTGCGACTTTCCAGACGCTTCCACTAATACATACGCTGATTCAGGTTCTGGGCTGTTCCCCGTTCGCTCGCCGCTACTGGGGGAATCTCGGTTGATTTCTTTTCCTCAGGGTACTTAGATGTTTCAGTTCCCCTGGTTCGCTTCGTTAAGCTATGTATTCACTTAACGATAGTGCAACGGATTGCACTGGGTTTCCCCATTCGGAAATCGTCGGTTATAACGGTTCATATCACCTTACCGACGCTTATCGCAGATTAGCACGTCCTTCATCGCCTCTGACTGCCTAGGCATCCACCGTGTACGCTTAGTCGCTTAACCTCACAACCCGAAGATGTTTCGTAAAACACCCGCAGTGTTGCGAAAATTTGAGAGACTCGAACACACCGCTTATCTGCTCTTATTACGGAGAGCAGACACAGTGTGTCGTTTCAATTTTCAGCTTGATCCAGATTTTTAAAGAGCAAATATCTCAAACATGACTGACTGTTTACACAGCGCAATCAGCTTTGAGATACAGAGGTCGGCGACTTTCACTCACAAACCAGCAAGTGGCGTCCCCTAGGGGATTCGAACCCCTGTTACCGCCGTGAAAGGGCGGTGTCCTGGGCCTCTAGACGAAGGGGACACTGAAGTCTCAATCGCAAGACGCCTTGCTATTTACTTTTCATCAGACAATCTGTGTGGACACTACAAAGGCAGGTTCTTTAGGTAAGGAGGTGATCCAACCGCAGGTTCCCCTACGGTTACCTTGTTACGACTTCACCCCAGTCATGAATCACAAAGTGGTAAGCGCCCTCCCGAAGGTTAAGCTACCTACTTCTTTTGCAACCCACTCCCATGGTGTGACGGGCGGTGTGTACAAGGCCCGGGAACGTATTCACCGTAGCATTCTGATCTACGATTACTAGCGATTCCGACTTCACGGAGTCGAGTTGCAGACTCCGATCCGGACTACGACATACTTTGTGAGGTCCGCTTGCTCTCGCGAGGTCGCTTCTCTTTGTATATGCCATTGTAGCACGTGTGTAGCCCTACTCGTAAGGGCCATGATGACTTGACGTCATCCCCACCTTCCTCCAGTTTATCACTGGCAGTCTCCTTTGAGTTCCCGGCCGAACCGCTGGCAACAAAGGATAAGGGTTGCGCTCGTTGCGGGACTTAACCCAACATTTCACAACACGAGCTGACGACAGCCATGCAGCACCTGTCTCAGAGTTCCCGAAGGCACCAAAGCATCTCTGCTAAGTTCTCTGGATGTCAAGAGTAGGTAAGGTTCTTCGCGTTGCATCGAATTAAACCACATGCTCCACCGCTTGTGCGGGCCCCCGTCAATTCATTTGAGTTTTAACCTTGCGGCCGTACTCCCCAGGCGGTCGACTTAACGCGTTAGCTCCGGAAGCCACTCCTCAAGGGAACAACCTCCAAGTCGACATCGTTTACGGCGTGGACTACCAGGGTATCTAATCCTGTTTGCTCCCCACGCTTTCGCACCTGAGCGTCAGTCTTTGTCCAGGGGGCCGCCTTCGCCACCGGTATTCCTCCAGATCTCTACGCATTTCACCGCTACACCTGGAATTCTACCCCCCTCTACAAGACTCTAGCCTGCCAGTTTCGAATGCAGTTCCCAGGTTGAGCCCGGGGATTTCACATCCGACTTGACAGACCGCCTGCGTGCGCTTTACGCCCAGTAATTCCGATTAACGCTTGCACCCTCCGTATTACCGCGGCTGCTGGCACGGAGTTAGCCGGTGCTTCTTCTGCGAGTAACGTCAATCACTGTGGTTATTAACCACAATGCCTTCCTCCTCGCTGAAAGTACTTTACAACCCGAAGGCCTTCTTCATACACGCGGCATGGCTGCATCAGGCTTGCGCCCATTGTGCAATATTCCCCACTGCTGCCTCCCGTAGGAGTCTGGACCGTGTCTCAGTTCCAGTGTGGCTGGTCATCCTCTCAGACCAGCTAGGGATCGTCGCCTAGGTGAGCCATTACCCCACCTACTAGCTAATCCCATCTGGGCACATCTGATGGCAAGAGGCCCGAAGGTCCCCCTCTTTGGTCTTGCGACGTTATGCGGTATTAGCTACCGTTTCCAGTAGTTATCCCCCTCCATCAGGCAGTTTCCCAGACATTACTCACCCGTCCGCCGCTCGTCACCCAGGAGCAAGCTCCCTGTGCTACCGCTCGACTTGCATGTGTTAGGCCTGCCGCCAGCGTTCAATCTGAGCCATGATCAAACTCTTCAATTTAAGTTTGATGCTCGTGAATTAAACTTCGTAATGAATTACGTATGTTCACTCAGAGACTTTGGTATTCATTTAGCGTCTTGCGACGTTTAGAATCCATGTCACTTTGAGTGCCCACACAGATTGTCTGATAAATTGTTAAAGAGCAGTGCAACGCGGCTTTCGCTCACCGTTGCGAGGTGGCGTATATTACGCTTTCCTCTTTCAGAGTCAATCCTTTATTTCAGGATTTTTCTCTTCAACCGAACCGGCTGTTTGTGTGAAGTGATTCACATCCGCCGTGTCGATGGAGGAGCATTATAGGGAGTTCTCGAGCGTCCGCAATACTTAAATGACAGAAAAATGACTGACTGCTGCATTCCACAGCAAAACCCCGCCTTATACCTGTTTTCACACAGACTTATCCACAATGCTGCGAAAATTTGAAAATTCGCGAGCGTTGCGCAAACGTTTTCGTTAAAATGCACGCGCTAAACAAGGATGCCCCGTTAGGGGTGTTAGATGAGTTTTTTGCGAAAAATTCATCTAACACTCTCTGTCATCGTGAAATCCAGGGGATTTACCATGCAACAACGTCGTCCAGTCCGCCGCGCTCTGCTCAGTGTTTCTGACAAAGCCGGTATCGTCGAATTCGCTCAGGCACTTTCTGCACGTGGTGTAGAACTGCTATCCACAGGCGGCACCGCTCGCCTGTTAGCAGATAAAGGTCTGCCGGTAACCGAAGTGTCCGATTACACCGGTTTCCCGGAAATGATGGATGGACGCGTAAAGACCCTGCATCCGAAAGTACACGGCGGCATTCTCGGTCGTCGCGGCCAGGACGACGGCATCATGGAACAACACGACATCGCCCCGATCGATATGGTGGTCGTTAACCTTTATCCGTTCGCCCAAACCGTCGCACGCGAAAACTGCTCACTGGAAGACGCCGTTGAGAACATTGATATCGGTGGCCCGACCATGGTGCGCTCCGCGGCGAAGAACCATAAAGATGTTGCCATCGTAGTAAAGAGCAGTGACTACGACGTCATTATTAAAGAAATGGATGCCAACGAAGGTTCTCTTCTGCTGGCGACCCGTTTCGACCTCGCCATCAAAGCGTTTGAACACACCGCCGCTTACGACAGCATGATCGCCAACTACTTTGGTAGCCTGGTTCCGGCCTATCACGGCGAAAGCAACGAACCTTCAGGTCGTTTCCCGCGTACCCTCAATCTGAACTTCATTAAGAAGCAGGATATGCGTTACGGCGAAAACAGCCACCAGAACGCAGCCTTCTATATAGAAGAAGAAATTAAAGAGGCGTCCGTCGCCACTGCTCAACAAGTTCAAGGCAAAGCGCTCTCTTATAACAACATCGCCGATACCGATGCGGCGCTGGAGTGTGTGAAAGAGTTCAGCGAGCCGGCATGCGTCATCGTGAAACATGCCAATCCGTGTGGCGTTGCCGTCAGCACGTCTATTCTTGAAGCCTACGACCGGGCTTACAAAACCGATCCGACGTCCGCGTTCGGCGGCATTATCGCGTTTAACCGTGAACTTGATGCCGAGACGGCACAGGCAATCATCTCCCGTCAGTTTGTCGAAGTGATCATCGCGCCTTCCGCAACAGAAGAAGCCCTGAAAATCACCGCAGCCAAACAAAACGTTCGCGTGCTGGTTTGTGGTCAGTGGGCTAAGCGCGTTCCAGGTCTGGATTTCAAACGTGTTAATGGCGGCCTGCTGGTTCAGGATCGTGATTTGGGCATGGTGACTGCGGGCGGCCTGCGTTTCGTGACTCAACGTCAGCCAACCGAACAAGAACTGCGTGACGCGCTGTTCTGCTGGAAGGTCGCCAAATTTGTTAAATCCAACGCGATTGTGTATTCGAAAGAGAATATGACGATCGGCATAGGCGCAGGCCAGATGAGCCGCGTCTACTCTGCCAAAATCGCCGGTATTAAAGCCAGCGACGAAGGCCTGGAAGTAAAAGGCTCCGCAATGGCATCTGACGCCTTCTTCCCGTTCCGCGACGGTATTGATGCAGCAGCAGCCGTTGGCGTGACCTGTGTTATCCAGCCGGGCGGATCCATTCGTGATGATGAAGTCATCGCCGCCGCTGACGAACACGGCATCGCCATGATCTTCACCGACATGCGTCACTTCCGCCATTAATCCCGGAGTCAAAAATGAAAGTATTAGTCATTGGTAACGGCGGGCGCGAGCACGCTCTGGCATGGAAAGCTGCGCAGTCGCCGCGGGTGAGCACCGTTTTTGTCGCGCCGGGTAACGCTGGTACGGCACTGGAACCCACTCTGCAGAATGTGGCTATCGGTGTGACCGATATTCCGGCGCTGCTGAATTTTGCTCAGAGCGAGAAAATCGATCTCACCATCGTCGGTCCGGAAGCACCGCTGGTCATTGGCGTGGTTGATGCATTCCGCGCCGCTGGCCTGACAATCTTTGGTCCTACAGAAGGCGCTGCACAGCTGGAAGGCTCTAAAGCGTTCACTAAAGATTTCCTCGCGCGTCATAAAATCCCGACGGGCGAATATCAGAACTTCACTGAAGTTGAACCTGCACTGGCTTATTTGCGTGAAAAAGGCGCACCGATCGTCATTAAAGCCGACGGTCTGGCGGCCGGTAAAGGCGTTATCGTCGCGATGACGCTCGAAGAAGCCGAAGCCGCGGTTCAGGATATGCTGGCGGGCAACGCTTTTGGCGATGCGGGTCATCGTATCGTGATTGAGGAGTTCCTCGACGGTGAAGAGGCCAGCTTTATTGTCATGGTTGACGGCGAGCACGTGCTGCCGATGGCCACCAGCCAGGATCACAAACGCGTTGGCGATGCGGATACCGGGCCGAATACCGGCGGAATGGGCGCTTACTCTCCGGCACCGGTTGTGACTGATGAAGTCCACCAGCGCACCATGGACCGCATCATCTGGCCAACCGTCAAAGGTATGGCAGCAGAAGGCAACACCTACACCGGTTTCCTGTACGCCGGTCTGATGATCGACAAGCAGGGCAATCCAAAAGTTATCGAATTCAACTGCCGCTTCGGTGACCCAGAAACTCAGCCAATCATGCTGCGTATGAAGTCCGATCTGGTTGAACTGTGTCTGGCAGCATGCGAAGGCAAGCTGGATGAGAAAACATCCGAGTGGGACGATCGCGCTTCTCTGGGCGTGGTGATCGCTGCGGGCGGTTATCCGGGTGATTATCGCAACGGTGACGAGATCCACGGCCTGCCGCTCGAAGAAGTCGATGGCGGTAAAGTGTTCCACGCCGGGACGAAACTCGCAGACGACGATCGTGTATTGACCAATGGCGGGCGCGTACTGTGCGCAACGGCGCTGGGAAATACGGTTGCTGAAGCGCAGAAACGTGCGTATGCACTGATGGCTGATATTCACTGGGACGGCAGCTTTAGCCGCAACGATATTGGTTATCGTGCGATTGCACGCGAGCAAGGCGAGTAATTCATGTTGGCCCTCTCCGTCTGGAGGGGGTTTTCAATCAGAAGTGTTTTTCTGTCGGCTGCCAGGTACAAAAATCTTCATTTGCCACCAGCAACAGCTGCGAACCTTCAGATGCTTCAAGCCAGGCCACACTCACTTCCATTGACGAATGACGTTGGCGTCTTTCGATACGCTCCCTTGCCCACGCGTCCAAATCAGGTTTGATCGTTTGACTTTCACAGGTGGTCACCGTGCCATCGGCATGCCAGCGCCCCTGGCGCAGCACAACGCGTCCCTGACGCAGCGCATCGCTGGTCTGGCGGATTTGTTCGGCGCGATAGCGGTATAAAGCGATTTGATCGCTTGAGAGCTGCTGCTTTTGGCCGTCAACTTCGCGCTGCATAAAGCTCAGCTCGCCGCGACCATCAAACCGGACACGAATGTGTTCAGGCGTTTTACTGTAGATATTGAGTTCAATCAGCGACAGCGCATCATCCTGCCAGCGGTATTCCGCTGTAGAGGTATTGCCCTTGTGCCACGGACTGAATGCAGAAAGGAGATGGACTTCACCATTGACGTCTTTACGCCAGATTCGCACCGCACCCTGATCGGCCGCGTATCCACTCGCGGTGAAGGGCGGCAGAGCGGAATCATGGCTGCAGGCCGAAAGCAACAGCACGCCTGCCAGCGCCAACGTTGAGCGCCAGACAGACAAAAGGGGCGAAACCGCCCCCTTGTTAAAACTGTTCACTGCCACGCGGCTTACTTAACTGCGTCTTTCAGTGCTTTACCAGAAACAAATGCTGGTACGTTAGCAGCAGCAATTTTGATTTCTTTACCGGTCTGCGGGTTGCGGCCAGTACGCTCAGCGCGGTGGTTCACTTTGAAGGTACCGAAACCAACCAGTTGTACAGCATCGCCTTCTTTCAGAGACTCAGTAATAGCAGCCAGGGTGGATTCCAGTGCAGCTTTAGCCTGCACTTTAGACAGATCAGCCTTGTCCGCAATTACATCAATCAGTTGAGTCTTGTTCATAAGTTATCCTTTCAATGTGTTTATCGCTTGCTAAGCATCGAGTGCGACGAAAATGCCAAAAAAGCACTCTCCTGCATACACGCACCGATAGCCACTTTTTTTCGCCCCCCAAATGTAGACCAGACGGGGGGCAGAAGGGAAGAGTAGAGGTGCGACAAAACAGGCGTTAAATCACGTTTTATTGTCTCACTGGTTAAAAATTATACCAATATTACTCTCACCCGCCTCGCGTAAGTCCGCGCGCAGGCCTTTTATCAGTTCAATATCGCGTTCTTCGCAGTCGGCCAAAAGTCGGAATATTTCCCACTGAATGTCCCATTCTTGCTCAACTGCCGGGTTCACTCTCAGCTCTTCGTCGGTCATTTCACGACCTTCTTGCGTCATTTCCAGCATCGCAACGGTGGTAATCGACGCCTTACTTACTTCGATGGCATGCTCCAGAGTTTCACCGCTTAAACGCGAATGCACCAGTTCACTCAATGCCACGCAGGCGTCGATCGCCGGATAGACACCATACATATCGTAGTCATCCGCCGACGGGATCGCCTCTTCCAGCTTTTCGAGCTGAGAGTCAAAGTTCACCTTCGCGTCTTTAACCGTCAGTGTTTCCCAAATCAGATCAAGAATACGGCGATAAATCTGGCCTTCACCAAATTCGGTTTCCTTGCAGAACGTCGCATAATTGGGATACATGCGCTCGCACAGGCAAGCCATAAAGGTCACGTGCTGCCAGCTTTCCAGCTTCTCAAGGCGCAGATGAATCGGGTTTTGTAACATGATGATGTCTCGAATCGGAAATTAGCGGCAGTTTACCTGAATCAAGGTTGAATTTCCTGCCAACGAATAAAAGCCGGGCGCGCCGATGCAACCGCATCAGCCCAGCGCGTCGGCTCTGGTAAACGGTAACCTTTCATACAACGCTGCACCCACGCCAGGGCACTGTCCGTGCTCACGCGGTGCCCAGTCGCTACGAACAGCGGATTGCATCGCGCTTTGCTGCGCCAGACCCACGCCAGCTGCTCGCCTTTATCCATCAACGGTGCCAGCGCGCCCGGCTCAGCGGAAAGGGGTTCAAATTTCCCACACAGGCGCTTTTTCGCCACGCCAATTGTTGGGACATCCACCAGCAAACCAAAATGGCTGGCGACGCCCAGACGACGCGGGTGGGAGATCCCATGACCATCCACAAACAGCAGATCGGGTTTTTGCGAGAGTTGTTCCCACGCTGCCAGCAGCGCGGGATATTCACGAAAGGAGAGAAAGCCTGGAATGTACGGCATGGTGGTGGCGATTCGCGCCACCTTATATTCAACCAGTTCCAGCGATGGATACTTCAAGAGCACCATCGCTGCCCGCGTCACCTCACCACCCTGTTCAAATCCAACGTCGGCACCGGCGATCAGCTGCGGCGGATCCTTATCCAGACGATCCTCAAGGATCACTGACGAGGCAAGTTCGATTTGCTGAGCGCGTAACGACGCGAGATCCATAACAACTCCTTACAGATGATACTGGGCAGAATGTCGGTGCACCGCCTCCACAAACGCGCCAGCGTGCTCTGGCGGTACATCCTGATGAATACCGTGGCCCAGGTTGAAGACGTGGCCTTCGCCCTGGCCGAAACCTGCAAGTATAGACGCTACCTCTTCTTCGATACGTGCAGGCTGCGCGTAAAGCATCGACGGATCCATGTTGCCCTGCAGCGCGACGGTATCGCCCACGCGACGACGCGCATCGGCAATATCGGTGGTCCAGTCAAGGCCCAGCGCATCACAACCGGTGGCCGCCATCGCTTCGAGCCATTGTCCGCCGCCTTTGGTGAACAGCGTCACCGGCACACGACGACCTTCGTTTTCACGCAGCAGGCCATCGATAATTTTGTGCATGTAGTAGAGAGAGAACTGCTGATAATCACGTCCTGTGAGCACGCCGCCCCAGGTATCGAAGATCATCACCGACTGCGCGCCCGCTTTAATCTGCGCATTGAGATACAGCGTGACGCTTTTCGCCAGCTTATCCAGCAACGCGTGCAGGGCCATCGGCTCGGCATACATCATCTTTTTGATGACGGTAAAGGCTTTGCTGCTGCCGCCTTCGACCATATAGGTCGCCAGCGTCCACGGGCTACCGGAAAAACCAATCAGCGGTACTTCGCCCTTCAGCTCGCGGCGAATGGTGCGCACCGCGTTCATCACGTAACCCAGTTCACCTTCCGGATCCGGAATCGGCAGCTTATCAATATCGGCTTTGCTCTTGATCGGCGAGGTAAAGCGCGGGCCTTCGCCCGTTTCGAAATACAAACCAAGACCCATCGCATCCGGGATGGTCAGGATGTCTGAAAAAAGGATCGCCGCATCAAGCGGGAAACGGCGCAGCGGCTGAAGCGTCACTTCACAGGCCAGCTCTGCGTTTTTGCACAGCGACATAAAATCGCCCGCCTGCGCTCGCGTCGCTTTATATTCCGGAAGATAGCGACCTGCCTGGCGCATCATCCACACCGGGGTGACATCAACGGGTTGGCGCAGCAGCGCACGCAGATAACGATCGTTCTTCAGTTCGGTCATTTTGCAGGTTCCTTAAGCATCTTGCCGCTAGTGTATCACGTCATTCAGACTTCATAGTCGGCCCGACACATTGCCACGGTATCTTCAATCAGGCGACGCGCCACGGTGCCCGGTGGCGGTAACAGTGGTAAATCGTCGTAGCGATACCAGTTTGCTTCCAGCAGCTCTTTCGGGTCGATGACGATGTCGCCGCTGTCATAGTCAGCCATAAAGGCCGTCATCAGTGACATTGGGAAAGGCCATGGCTGAGAGGTAACGTAACGCAGATTTTTGACTTTAATCCCGCTCTCTTCCATCACTTCACGCGCGACGGTTTGCTCCAGCGTTTCGCCGACCTCAACAAATCCAGCCAATACCGTGTGAATACCGTTACGGTGGCGGACGTGCTGCGCCAGTAAAATCGAATCATCGCGACGAATCGCAACGATGATGCAGGGAGCAATTTGCGGGTAATAGCGCTCACGGCAGTGGCTGCACAACAGCGCCCACTCGGTTTTGCTCGGATGCATGGCGTGACCGCAGTAGCCGCAGAACTTATGCGAGCGATAGAACTCAGCTAACTGCACACCGCGCCCGGCCAGCTGAAACAGGCCAGCATCAAGATCCATCACCTGACGCACCGATCCCATATCCTGACGGCGATTCTGTTGGATCAACCACACTGCATCGCCCTGCCATTCACCGATCTTTAATGCGGGTTGCCCCACAAGATCGAATTGCTCGGCATCGCCATGAGGTAACTCCCCTGCGGGCAACCATAATTTTTGTTCATGGCTGACGATCCACCAGCCACGATCTAATTTTTCAATTATACGATCCATATCTATTGCACTACCTTCGCTTCACAGGCATGTTGATAACAATATTCTTACAAATTTAGGCGGGCAGCTTTTAACCTTAACCTTGCGGAGTCAAACATGCTAAACCAGCTAGAAAGCCTGACAGAGCGCGTTGGAGGAAGTAATAAACTGGTCGATCGCTGGCTGCACGTGCGCAAACAATTGCTTGTTGCTTACTATAATCTGGTTGGCATTAAGCCTGGCAAAGAATCCTATATGCGCCTGAACGAAAAAGCGCTGGATAATTTCTGTCAGAGTCTGGTGGATTACCTTTCCGACGGCCATTTCAATATTTATGAACGTATTATCCGTGAAATGGAAGGGACGAATCCGTATTTAGCGGCGACAAAACTCTACCCGCAGCTGGAAGCAAACACCCAGCAGATTATGGATTATTACGACTCCACGCTCGAAAATGCGATCGACCAGGATAACTATCTGGAATTTCAGCAGGCGCTGTCCGATCTCGGCGAAGCCCTGGAAGGACGCTTTACGCTGGAAGACAAGCTGATTGCCCTCGCGCTGGACAACAATTTAAAGGCCAGCAACGAAGATAACGTCGCGCGGCCAGCTTGAGTTATTCATCGTTAACGCGTAGTTTACAAATATTCGCCCCTCTCACGAGGGGGTATTACACGAAATCATTCATGCTGCATCGCGGCGGCAACTGAGTGAATCCCCGGGAGCTTGCACCAGTAAGTGACCGGGGTGAATGAAGGCAGCCAATAACGAGGCAGCTTGAAGGATGGAGTGTAAATTTCTTGTCGGAGTGCCCAGTGCGTAAGCCGGGCTGAGACCGTTAATTCGGGATCCGCGGAACCTGATCAGGCTAATACCTGCGAAGGGAACAAGAGTCAATCTGCTGTTGTATCGCCTCTGGGCGATCACCTCTTGCTTCATCCGTCGTCTGACAAGCCACTTCCTTTACTATTTTGGAATGAGCTATGTCTGCAAAATTGACCCGCCGCGAACAGCGCGCACAAGCACAACACTTCATCGATACGCTCGAAGGCACCGCTTTCCCGAACTCAAAACGTATTTATATTTCTGGTTCACAGGCTGATATCCGCGTACCCATGCGTGAGATCCAGCTCAGCCCTACGCTTCTCGGCGGCAGCAAAGAAAATCCGCAGTTTGAGGATAACGAAGCGGTGCCGGTATATGACACCTCCGGTCCCTATGGTGATACCGACGTTACCATCAACGTTCAGCAAGGGCTGGCAAAACTGCGGCAGCCGTGGATTGACGCGCGTAATGACAGCGAAGCGCTCACCGTTCGCAGCTCCGCCTACACCAAAGAACGCCTCGCAGATGATGGTCTTGATGAACTGCGCTTTACCGGTCTGCTGACGCCAAAGCGGGCGAAATCAGGCAAATGCGTGACGCAGCTGCATTATGCGCGCCAGGGTATTGTGACCCCGGAAATGGAATTTATCGCCATTCGCGAAAATATGGGCCGTGAACGGATTCACAGCGAAGTGCTTCGCCACCAGCATCCGGGCGAAGGTTTTGGCGCGCGTCTGCCGGAGAACATCACGCCGGAGTTTGTACGTGATGAAGTGGCCGCTGGTCGCGCCATCATCCCCGCCAATATTAATCATCCAGAATCGGAGCCAATGATTATTGGCCGTAATTTCCTGGTAAAGGTCAACGCCAATATCGGCAACTCTGCCGTTACATCATCCATCGAAGAAGAGGTCGAAAAGCTGGTGTGGTCTACACGCTGGGGGGCGGACACGGTCATGGACCTTTCGACCGGGCGTTACATCCACGAAACCCGCGAGTGGATTTTGCGAAACAGCCCCGTTCCTATCGGAACCGTGCCGATCTATCAGGCGCTGGAGAAGGTCAACGGGATCGCAGAAGATCTGACCTGGGAAGCATTCCGCGACACGTTACTTGAGCAGGCGGAACAAGGCGTCGATTACTTCACCATTCACGCAGGCGTACTGCTGCGCTACGTGCCGATGACCGCCAAACGCCTGACCGGAATTGTCTCGCGTGGCGGCTCCATTATGGCGAAGTGGTGCCTGTCCCATCATCAGGAAAATTTCCTCTACGAACACTTCCGCGAAATTTGTGAAATCTGTGCGGCCTACGATGTGTCTCTTTCGCTGGGCGACGGGTTGCGTCCTGGCTCCATTCGCGATGCCAACGATGAAGCGCAATTTGCCGAACTGCACACATTGGGTGAGCTAACTAAAATCGCGTGGGAATATGACGTGCAGGTGATGATCGAAGGTCCCGGCCACGTCCCGATGCAGATGATTCGCCGCAACATGACCGAAGAGCTGGAGCACTGCCACGAAGCGCCGTTCTACACGCTGGGACCGCTAACGACCGATATCGCGCCGGGCTACGACCACTTCACATCAGGGATTGGTGCCGCGATGATCGGCTGGTTTGGCTGCGCGATGCTCTGTTACGTCACGCCAAAAGAACACCTGGGCTTACCCAACAAAGAAGATGTAAAACAGGGATTAATTACCTATAAAATTGCCGCTCACGCCGCCGACCTGGCGAAAGGCCATCCGGGCGCGCAAATCCGCGATAACGCCATGTCTAAAGCGCGTTTCGAATTTCGCTGGGAAGATCAGTTTAACCTAGCGCTCGACCCCTTCACCGCCCGTGCGTATCACGACGAAACCCTGCCGCAAGAATCTGGCAAAGTGGCGCACTTCTGCTCGATGTGCGGGCCAAAATTCTGCTCGATGAAAATCAGCCAGGAAGTGCGCGATTACGCCGCGAAACAGGCTATCGAAGTGGGTATGGCCGATATGTCACAAAACTTCCGCGCGAAAGGTGGCGAAATCTACCTTAAAAAGGAGAAGGCATAATGTATCAGCCCGATTTTCCGCCCGTCCCTTTTCGCTTAGGCCTTTACCCCGTAGTAGACAGCGTGGTGTGGATTGAGCGACTGCTTCAGGCCGGTGTGAAAACGCTCCAGCTACGCATCAAAGACAAATGCGATGAAGACGTTGAGCCCGACGTGGCAAATGCCATTAAGCTGGGACGCCGTTATGGCGCTCGCTTATTTATCAACGATTACTGGCAACTGGCGATCCAGCATCAGGCTTATGGCGTGCATCTGGGTCAGGAGGATCTGGAAACCACCGATCTGAGCGCCATTCGCAACGCCGGTTTACGTCTGGGCGTGTCTACGCATGACGATATGGAGATCGACGTGGCGCTAGCGGCGCGCCCATCCTATATCGCGCTCGGCCATGTTTTTCCAACACAAACCAAGCAGATGCCTTCTGCTCCGCAGGGTCTTGAGCAACTGACGCGCCACATTGAACGCCTGGCTGATTATCCAACCGTCGCCATCGGCGGCATCAGCCTTGAACGTGTCCCTGCGGTACTGAAAACCGGCGTCGGGAGTGTGGCTGTGGTCAGCGCGATTACGCAGGCCGCCGACTGGCAGGTAGCCACAGCACAGTTATTGCAACTGGCAGGAGCGGGCGATGAATGACAGCGACTTTATGCGCTACAGCCGTCAGATCATGCTGGAAGATATCGCCATCGACGGACAGCAAAAATTGCTCGCCAGTCGGGTGTTGCTTATCGGCCTTGGCGGGCTAGGCGCACCGGCGGCGCAATATCTGACGGGGGCGGGTATTGGAACACTGGTCTTAGCCGACGATGACGATATCCATTTGAGCAATTTACAACGGCAAACCCTGTTCACGATGGACGATCTCGGCCAGCCAAAAGCACAGGTGACAAAGCAGCGGCTCGCCCAACTGAATCCTGATATTCAGCTTATCGCCTTACAGGAAAAGCTCGAAGGCGAAGCCCTTCGCCACGAAGTTGATCGTGCCGACGTGGTGCTGGATTGCACCGACAATATGACCGCACGTCAGGCGATAAACGCCGCTTGCGTTGCCCTCAACACGCCGCTGATTACCGCCAGCGCAGTCGGTTTTGGCGGGCAGCTCATGGTGCTGACGCCCCCGTGGACGCAAGGCTGTTATCGCTGCCTGTGGTCAGATGACGACGAGCCGCAGCGTAACTGCCGCACGGCAGGTATTCTCGGCCCGGTGGTCGGCGTGATGGGGACCTTGCAGGCGCTTGAGGCCATCAAGCTGCTGAGCGGTATGGAAACCCCACGCAATACGCTGCGGCTTTTTGATGCCCGCGTCGGGAGCTGGCGTCAGTTGGCGTTGCAACGCGCCAGCGGATGTCGTGTCTGCGGGGGGCATCATGCGAATTCTGTTTAACGACGAACCGATGCAGTGTGTGGACGGGTTAACCGTCGCCACACTGCTTGACCAGTTGCAGCAGCTAAAACCTGGCGTGGCGCTGGCACTCAATCAACAGATCCTGCCGCGTGAGCAGTGGGGACTTCAGCAGGTGCGCGACGGCGATCAGATCCTGCTTTTTCAGGTCATTGCGGGAGGCTGACATGTTATGTATTGCTGATAAAACCTTTGATTCTCATCTGTTTACCGGTACAGGAAAATTCGCCTCTCCACAGTTGATGGTGAGCGCCATCCGCGAGAGCGGCAGCCAACTGGTGACCCTGGCAATGAAGCGCGTGGATCTGCGCAATCATAATGATGCCATCCTTGCACCACTGCTGGAGGCCGGTGTGACGCTGCTACCCAATACGTCTGGTGCAAAGACCGCTGAAGAGGCGATTTTTGCCGCACACCTGGCGCGCGAGGCGCTGGGCACGAGCTGGCTGAAGCTGGAAATCCACCCGGATGCGCGCTGGTTGATGCCCGATCCTATCGAGACGCTGAAAGCCGCTGAGTTGCTGGTCAAACAGGGATTCACCGTTTTGCCTTACTGCGGTGCGGACCCCGTTCTGTGTAAGCGCCTCGAAGAAGTGGGCTGCGCGGCGGTCATGCCGCTCGGCGCGCCTATCGGTTCAAACCAGGGGCTGGAAACCCGAGCGATGCTGGAAATCATTATCGAACAAGCCACCATTCCTGTGGTGGTCGATGCCGGTATCGGCGTGCCAAGCCACGCGGCACAGGCGCTGGAGATGGGAGCAGACGCGGTATTGGTTAATACAGCGATTGCCGTGGCGGACGATCCAGTGATGATGGCGCGCGCCTTCCGTCTGGCAGTGGAAGCGGGCGCATTGGCGCGGCAATCAGGCCCAGGGTCTCGCCGCGCTCAGGCGCAGGCCAGCAGCCCGCTAACCGGATTTCTGGAGGCGTACTCATGAGCACCTTTGTGGAACGTTGGCGGCAACTCAACTGGGATGATATTCGCCTGCGGATCAACAGCAAAACCCCTGCAGATGTTGAGCGTGCACTGCATGCGCGTCATCCCACCCGCGAAGACATGATGGCTCTGCTCTCCCCCGCCGCCGGTGCATATCTGGAACCGATGGCGCAACGTGCCCAGCAGCTGACTCGGCAACGCTTTGGCAATACGGTCAGTTTTTACGTGCCGCTCTATCTTTCCAATCTTTGCGCCAACGACTGTACCTATTGCGGTTTTTCGATGAGCAACCGTATCAAGCGTAAAACTCTTGATGACGTCGAGATCGCACGTGAGTGCGCGGCGATCCGCGAAATGGGTTTTGAGCATCTTTTATTGGTGACAGGGGAACATCAGGCAAAAGTGGGGATGGACTATTTTCGGCGTCATTTCCCGGCTATTCGCCGCCAGTTCGCTTCATTGCAGATGGAAGTCCAGCCGCTGTCTGAGGATGAATATGCAGAGCTTAAAACGTTAGGCCTCGACGGCGTGATGGTCTATCAGGAGACGTATCACGAAAAAATATACGCTCAGCATCACCTGAAGGGTAAAAAGCAGGATTTCTTTTTCCGCCTGGAGACGCCTGACCGGCTCGGGCGCGCAGGAATCGATAAAATCGGTCTCGGCGCATTGACGGGGTTGTCAGACAGCTGGCGGGTGGACAGCTATATGGTGGCGGAGCATTTGCTATGGCTTCAGCAACATTACTGGCAGAGCCGCTATTCGATCTCATTTCCTCGCCTACGCCCTTGCACTGGCGGTATCGAGCCGGCATCGATCATGGATGAACGACAGCTGGTACAGGCCATTTGCGCATTTCGTTTGCTGGCTCCGGATGTCGAATTATCGTTATCCACGCGGGAATCGCCCGAATTTCGGGATCGGGTCATTCCGTTGGCGATTAATAACGTCAGCGCGTTTTCGAAAACACAACCGGGGGGCTACGCCGATGAGCATCCTGAGCTGGAGCAATTTTCCCCTCATGATGGCCGTCGTCCTGAAGATGTTGCACAGGCGCTTATGGCACAAGGGTTACAGCCAGTGTGGAAAGACTGGGATAGCTGGCTTGGGCGCGCCTCGCAGCTTCGTTGAAATGCTGTGCAACGGCGGAGAAATTTTACAAAGCGACTCGTAAGGCCGCGAGCAAGTGATTGTCCGACGACGTGAGATTTTCTACTCTTATGCCGTCAGCAACGGATGCTGACCAGGGCGAAAAGTTCTTCCTCGTTTCGCCCTGCCTCCGCGTAACGGACGCCAGAAACGAAAAAACCCGCCATGGCGGGTTTTTTATTCACTGTCACTTATCTACTCAGGCTCTGGCCTTCATCGCTATTGTAAGCGTTAGCGAGATTATCGGCGATTACAGCGCGATAACGTTAACCGCTGACGGGCCTTTAGCGCCGTTCTCGATTGAGAACTCCACTTTCTGGCCTTCGTCTAAGGTTTTGAAATCGCTGCTCTGGATTGCTGAAAAATGTACGAATACATCTTTGCTGCCGTCCTGAGGAGTGATGAAGCCAAAACCTTTTTCAGGGTTAAACCATTTTACTAAACCAGTCATTTTGTTAGACATAGATATTTCCTTTCTTATTGAGGGCCACTCACGCGGCGAACTTGGCCTGTTTTTCAGAATTTAACTTATGCGGCACTTAGGAGGAGGCTCATGAAGAAGGGGTATCTAGGATAACGCTTGAACTGAGGACTGCTTTACTAAAACTGCTTTCATAAGGTCTGTGTTCCAAACCGATGACGCATAGTAGGCTTGGTTTGATTTATTAAGCAAGGATTAATTTTGAACTGATCAGGAATCGTACAACACAAAGTCGCTGGCAAGCGAAACGGAAGACATGTTTTTCAAAGGCGGGATCTTATTGAATCTACAGATAAAAGCCCTGACCGTTGCAGCCAGGGCTTTTATGGTACTACGAACTTCAGATTTAACATTAATTGACTTAAGTGTATTTACTGCTAATGGTACTACTTACAAATGTACACGTTTATTACAGATAATATTGGATACTGATACTAACGAAAATGCTCCTCTATTTACCGTGATACATATTCCGCCAGCCTGATAATAGAACTCAAGGGTGGCTTCTTAAACAAGTACACTCCCCATCGCGACATATACTCTTTGATGCGTGGCCTTACTGCTGTTGCGATACTTTATCAAAAAAATTACCGCAAATAGTACTATAAAACATGGCCTTACATCGTCGCACTTTCTTCACTACTTTGCGATTTCATCTATCAACTACGTGGCCTTTAAAGCACTAGCGAAGCAAGAATATTGGTTTATCTCACATCAGCTATCCCAAAAAACAATACTTCGTGGCCTTCATCGCAATCCCCAGTAATACTCAACTCATACTTCCTGGATAAACAGCAAACTACCATTTCTCTGCTGTTGAGTACTAAGTTACGCATTTCCAAAACCAAGTCAATACTGTTTTTAATAACATGTTTTTTTTGACAGTAGTCAGAAAGCAATTTATTCAACCAAGCTTCATCAAGGTCTTTGATTATAGTCAAACCAGGATAAATGCATACCATCCAGCCCCTGCTTACGCGTGACCAACCCACCTTATGCTAAGCCCGTAACAGAAGAGAAATTTCCTGCCGGGCCAAAATTGAAACCGGTTTCATAGAATTCAGATTTCTTTGTGATGCCTGACACACAATCGGGGTAAAGCGGTTGTTGAAGCCGTCTGCACGGGATAATTATCATTAAACACATATAGATCGAGGCTGACTATGAAGAATATCGTTTTGTGTTGTGCTGCCGGGATGTCTACCAGCATGCTGGTTCAGCGTATGAAAGACGCCGCGCAAAAAAAAGGCGTTGAAGTCACTATCAAAGCCGTTCCGGTAGCTGAGTTTAAAGACTATATCGCCACAGCCGACATCGTATTACTGGGGCCACAGGTAAAATACGAACTGGCAAAGCTTCAGGCTCAGGCTGAACCGCTGGGTAAACAGGTCGCGGTGATCGATATGATGGATTACGGCATGATGAAAGGCGATGTCGTCCTTGAAAAAGCGCTTAAACTGCTGGAGCAATGAATGGAAGATTTAGAAACAACCATCATGGAGTTGCTGGTAAACGCTGGCGCTGCACGCAGTGCTGCGCTGACGGCATTGCAACTGGCACGCAAAGGCGAGTTTGACGAAGCCGAAAAAGCGATGGAAGAGTCGCGCGAGTATGTCAAACATGCGCATGTTATCCAGACTCAGCTTATTGGGCTGGATGAGGGAACAGGGAAACTTCCGGTAAATTTGATTACCGTCCACTCTCAGGATCACCTGATGAATGCGATGGTGATTCAGGATTTGGCAGGTGACATGATCGAGCTCTATCGCCGGTTGCCGCTGCTCAAATAATCTATTTCTCCCTTTTTCAGACATAAAAAAACCCGCCGAAGCGGGTTTTTTATTAGCTCAAAGCACGATTAATCGTTGTCTGAGCCGCCCAGACCTGCGTTCAGCAGTTCTGCCAGGCTTGCAGAAGCATCTTCCGCAGTGACCTGAGGTGCAGCTGGCAGTTCGCCCGCAGCACGACGACGCATACGATCCTGGTGGTACGCATAACCCGTACCCGCTGGGATCAGACGACCCACGATAACGTTCTCTTTCAGACCGCGCAGTTCATCACGTTTGCCCGCAACAGCAGCTTCGGTCAGGACACGAGTGGTCTCCTGGAACGAGGCAGCAGAGATGAAGGACTCGGTTGCCAGAGACGCTTTGGTGATACCCAGCAAGTCACGGGAGAACAACGCCGCCACTTTACCGTTCGCTTCCAGATCGCGGTTCGCAATCTTGACGCGAGAGTATTCCACCTGCTCGCCTTCCAGGAAGTCAGAGCTTCCCGTGCTATCGATGGTTGCTTTACGCAGCATCTGACGAACGATAACTTCAATGTGCTTATCGTTAATCTTAACGCCTTGCAGACGGTAAACGTCCTGTACTTCGTTGGTGATATAACGCGTTACCGCGTGTACGCCACGAAGACGCAGAATGTCGTGTGGAGCTTCTGGACCATCGGAAACCACATCACCACGTTCTACACGTTCACCTTCAAACACGTTGAGCTGACGCCATTTCGGAATCATCTCTTCGTAAGGCTCGCTACCGTCTAACGGAGTGATAACCAGACGACGTTTGCCTTTGGTTTCTTTACCGAAGGAAATGATGCCGGTAATTTCCGCCAGGATTGCAGGCTCTTTCGGACGACGTGCTTCAAACAGGTCAGCAACGCGTGGCAGACCACCGGTAATATCCTTGGTACCGCTGGATTCCTGAGGAATACGCGCCAGAGCGTCACCCGCACTGATCTGGATACCATCTTCGAGCTGAACAATCGCTTTACCTGGCAGGAAGTACTGAGCAGGCATATCGGTGCCTGGGATCAGAACATCATTACCGTTGGCATCAATGATTTTCAACGCTGGACGCAGATCTTTACCGCCCGCGGTACGTTCTGCAGAATCCAGAACAACCAACGAAGACAGACCGGTCAGTTCGTCGGTCTGACGAGTAATCGTCTGGCCGTCGATCATATCGGTGAAGCGAATGAAACCACTCACTTCGGTGATAACTGGCATGGTGTGTGGATCCCAGTTTGCAACGGTTTCGCCGCCTGCAACCTGCTCGCCATCGCCTTTGCCCATTACCGCACCGTAAGGCACTTTGTAGCTTTCTTTGGTACGACCGAATTCGTCGATCAGTTTCAGCTCGGTGTTACGAGAAGTCACTACCAGTTTACCGGCAGAGTTCACAACAGACTTCGCGTTGCTGAGCTTGATGCTACCTTTGTTTTTCACCTGGATGCTGGATTCAGCAGCGGAACGAGATGCCGCACCACCGATGTGGAACGTACGCATCGTCAGCTGTGTACCCGGCTCACCGATAGACTGTGCCGCGATAACCCCGATTGCTTCACCTTTGTTGATGATGTGACCACGAGCCAGGTCGCGACCATAGCAGTGTGCACAGACGCCAAAGTCAGTTTCGCAACCTACTACGGAACGTACTTTCACGCTATCAACAGAGTTGAGTTCTAACAGGTCACACCATTGCTCATCGAGCAGCGTGTTACGTGTTACCAGGATATCAGCCGTACCCGGCTTGATGATATCTTCAGCCGTTACACGACCCAGAACGCGGTCGCGCAGTGGTTCTTTGACGTCGCCACCTTCGATAACCGGAGTCATCAGGATGCCTTCGTGAGTTCCACAGTCATCTTCGGTCACAACCAGATCCTGCGCGACGTCAACCAGACGACGAGTCAGATAACCGGAGTTAGCCGTTTTCAGTGCGGTATCCGCCAGACCTTTACGCGCACCGTGCGTGGAGATGAAGTACTGGAGTACGTTCAGACCTTCACGGAAGTTCGCGGTGATTGGCGTTTCGATGATTGAGCCATCTGGCTTAGCCATCAGACCACGCATACCTGCCAACTGACGAATCTGTGCTGCTGAACCACGCGCACCGGAGTCGGCCATCATGTAGATACTGTTGAAGGAAACCTGCTGCTCTTCCACGCCGTCACGGTTAGTTACGGTTTCAGTTTGCAGGTTATCCATCATCGCTTTGGAAACACGATCGTTCGCCGCTGCCCAGATATCGATAACTTTGTTGTAACGCTCACCTGCGGTTACCAGACCAGACTGGAACTGCTCCTGAATCTCAGCAACTTCCGCTTCCGCTTCAGAAATGATCTCAGTTTTCTTGGCTGGGATGACCATGTCATCGATACCAACGGAGACACCTGAACGCGCTGCATAAGCAAAGCCGGTGTACATCGTTTGGTCAGCAAAGATTACCGTAGGCTTCAGACCCAGAATACGGTAACAGGTGTTCAGCATTTTGGAGATTGCCTTCTTGCCCAGCGCCTGGTTGACGATAGAGTAAGGCAGACCTTTCGGTACGATCATCCACAAAATCGCACGACCTACGGTAGTGTCGATAATGCTGGTTTTACCAACGAACTCGTCGTTAGCATCTTTTTCATATTCAGTGATACGCACTTTGACACGCGCATGCAGTGAGGCCAGACCTGCGCGATAGATACGCTCAGCTTCTTTAGGGCCAGACAGCACCATGCCTTCGCCTTTGGCGTTAACACAGTCACGGGTCATGTAGTACAGACCCAATACAACGTCCTGAGACGGAACGATGATTGGCTCGCCGTTCGCAGGTGACAGGATGTTGTTGGTAGACATCATCAGCGCACGCGCTTCCAACTGAGCTTCAAGCGTCAGTGGAACGTGTACTGCCATCTGGTCACCATCGAAGTCGGCGTTATAAGCCGCACAAACCAGCGGGTGCAGCTGGATAGCTTTACCTTCGATCAGTACTGGCTCGAATGCCTGGATACCCAAACGGTGCAGAGTTGGTGCACGGTTCAGCAGTACCGGGTGTTCGCGGATAACTTCGTCCAGGATATCCCAAACGACAGCTTCTTCACGCTCAACCATCTTCTTCGCAGCTTTAATGGTGGTAGCAAGACCACGCAGTTCCAGCTTGCCGTAGATGAACGGTTTGAACAGCTCCAGTGCCATTTTCTTCGGCAGACCGCACTGATGCAGGCGCAGGTATGGGCCTACGGTGATAACAGAACGACCAGAGTAGTCAACACGCTTACCGAGCAAGTTCTGACGGAAACGACCCTGCTTACCTTTGATCATATCGGCCAAAGATTTCAGAGGACGCTTGTTAGAACCTGTAATCGCACGACCACGACGACCGTTATCCAGCAGGGCATCAACCGCTTCCTGCAGCATACGTTTTTCGTTACGTACAATGATGTCAGGCGCAGCCAAGTCGAGCAGGCGTTTCAGACGGTTGTTACGGTTAATGACGCGACGATACAGATCGTTCAGGTCAGACGTCGCAAAACGACCACCATCCAGCGGAACCAATGGACGCAGATCTGGCGGCAGAACCGGCAGAACGGTCAGGATCATCCACTCTGGCTTGTTACCAGACAGGACAAACGCTTCCAGCAGTTTGATACGCTTGGTCAGCTTTTTACGCTTGGTTTCGGAGTTAGTTTCGTTCAGCTCCTGACGAAGCTGCTCGCACTCTTGCTCCAGATCCATGTTTTTCAACAGGGCCTGGATCGCTTCCGCACCCATCTTCGCGTCGAATTCGTCACCGAACTCTTCCAGCGCGTCCAGATACTGTTCTTCGGTCAGAATCTGATTACGTTCCAGATTCGTCATACCGCCTTCGATAACCACATAAGATTCGAAGTACAGAACACGTTCGATATCGCGCAGCGGCATATCCAGCAGCAGGCCGATACGGGACGGCAGAGATTTCAGGAACCAGATGTGAGCAGTCGGAGACGCCAGCTCGATGTGCCCCATGCGTTCACGACGCACTTTAGTCTGGGTCACTTCAACGCCGCACTTCTCACAAATCACACCACGGTGTTTCAGGCGCTTGTACTTACCGCACAGGCACTCATAGTCTTTTACTGGCCCGAAAATACGCGCACAGAAAAGGCCGTCACGCTCAGGTTTGAACGTACGGTAGTTGATGGTTTCCGGCTTCTTAACTTCACCGAAAGACCATGAACGGATCATGTCTGGCGAGGCCAGAGCAATTTTGATCGCATCAAACTCTTCGGTTTTAGTCTGCGCTTTCAGAAACTTTAATAAATCTTTCACGGATTTGCTCCCGTCGGAGTTAGCACAATCTGGTGCCGGGTATTACGCCGGCACCAGTGACCTGTTTGAGCGAGAGTTACTCGTCTTCCAGCTCGATGTTGATACCCAGGGAACGGATCTCTTTCAACAGTACGTTGAAGGATTCCGGCATGCCCGGTTCCATCTGATGATTGCCGTCCACGATGTTTTTATACATCTTGGTACGACCATTTACGTCATCAGACTTAACGGTAAGCATTTCCTGCAGGGTGTATGCCGCGCCATATGCTTCAAGCGCCCACACTTCCATCTCACCGAAGCGCTGACCACCGAACTGAGCCTTACCACCCAGCGGCTGCTGAGTAACGAGGCTATAAGAACCGGTAGAACGCGCATGCATCTTGTCATCAACCAAGTGGTTCAGTTTCAGCATGTACATATAGCCAACGGTAACCTGGCGCTCGAATTGCTCACCAGTACGACCGTCGAACAGAGTGATCTGACCGGAAGTCGGCAGGCCACCCAGCTGTAACAGCTCTTTGATTTCAGACTCTTTCGCACCGTCAAAGACTGGCGTTGCGATTGGCATACCTTTTTTCAGGTTCTCAGCCAGACGCAGAACTTCATCATCACTGAAGGTGTTCAGGTCAACTTTCTGACGAACATCTGTGCCCAGATCGTACGCACGCTGGATGAACTCGCGCAGTTTCGCGACTTCTTCCTGCTGCTTCAGCATGGCGTTGATTTTCTCGCCGATACCTTTAGCAGCCATACCCAGGTGGGTTTCGAGGATCTGACCAATGTTCATACGAGACGGTACGCCCAGCGGGTTCAGTACGATATCTACCGGCGTACCGTTAGCATCGTGCGGCATATCTTCGATCGGGTTGATCTTAGAAATTACACCCTTGTTACCGTGACGACCTGCCATTTTATCACCAGGCTGAATCTGACGTTTAACGGCCAGATAGACCTTAACAATCTTCAGCACGCCTGGTGCCAGATCGTCGCCCTGAGTGATTTTGCGGCGTTTCGCTTCGAGTTTTTTCTCGAACTCGTGTTTCAGTTCGTCATACTGCTCAGCCAGTTGTTCCAGCTGGTTTTGTTTCTCTTCGTCGGTCAGGCCCAGTTCCAGCCAGCGATCGCGTGGCAGTTTGTCAAGCTTCTCAGCTTCAACACCACCAGAGACCAGCACCGCGTAGATACGACTAAACAGGCCAGCTTCGAGGATCTGCAATTCTTCAGACAGGTCTTTCTTAGCCTGCTTCAGCTGCATCTCTTCGATTTCCAGCGCACGTTTGTCTTTTTCTACGCCATCGCGAGTAAAGACCTGAACGTCGATGATCGTACCGGAAACACCGTTTGGTACACGCAGAGAAGAGTCTTTAACGTCAGACGCTTTCTCACCGAAGATCGCACGCAGCAGTTTCTCTTCTGGCGTCAGCTGGGTTTCACCTTTCGGTGTTACCTTACCAACCAGAATGTCGCCGCCGGTCACTTCTGCACCGATGTAAACGATACCGGATTCATCCAGTTTAGAGAGCGCAGCTTCACCCACGTTCGGGATATCAGCAGTGATCTCTTCAGGCCCCAGCTTGGTGTCACGGGACACACATGCCAGTTCCTGAATGTGAATCGTGGTGAAACGATCTTCCTGAACCACACGCTCGGAGACGAGGATGGAGTCTTCGAAGTTGTAACCATTCCACGGCATGAACGCTACGCGCATGTTCTGACCGAGTGCCAGTTCACCGAGATCGGTAGACGGACCATCAGCCAGCACGTCGCCGCGCTCAACTGGCTCACCCAGAGACACACATGGCATCTGGTTGATACAAGTGTTCTGGTTAGAACGGGTGTATTTGGTCAGGTTGTAGATGTCGATACCCGCTTCGCCTGGGTACATCTCGTCTTCGTTAACTTTGATAACGATACGGGAAGCATCTACGTACTGAACGGTACCGCCACGTTTCGCAACCGCAGTTACACCGGAGTCAACGGCAACAGCACGTTCCATACCGGTACCAACCAGCGGCTTATCAGCGCGCAGAGTCGGAACCGCCTGACGTTGCATGTTCGCACCCATCAATGCACGGTTGGCGTCATCGTGTTCCAGGAACGGGATCAGAGACGCACCAACAGAAACGATCTGCTGGGTCGAAACGTCCATATAATCCACTTGATCATTGCTGAACAAGCTGGATTCGCCTTTGCTACGGCAGGTAACGAGATCGTCAACGAAACGACCTTCTTCGTCCAGGTTGGTGTTCGCCTGAGCGATGACGTAGTTACCTTCTTCGATAGCAGACAGGTAATGGATTTCGTCGGTAACAACACCGTCAGTCACTTTACGATACGGCGTTTCGAGGAAGCCGTATTCGTTTGTCTGTGCGTACACGGACAAGGAGTTGATCAGACCGATGTTTGGACCTTCAGGCGTTTCGATTGGACATACGCGACCGTAGTGAGTCGGGTGTACGTCTCGAACTTCAAAGCCTGCACGTTCACGGGTCAAACCGCCTGGGCCGAGTGCAGAGATACGACGTTTGTGCGTAATCTCAGACAGCGGGTTGTTCTGGTCCATAAACTGTGACAGCTGGCTGGAACCGAAGAACTCTTTCACTGCTGCAGAAATTGGCTTGGCGTTGATCATATCCTGAGGCATCAGGGTATCCAGATCGCCCAGAGACAGACGCTCTTTCACCGCACGCTCTACACGTACCAGGCCAACGCGGAATTGGTTTTCCGCCATTTCGCCAACGGAACGGATACGACGGTTGCCGAGGTGGTCGATGTCATCCACTTCGCCTTTGCCGTTACGGATATCAATGAGCTTCTTCATCACTTCGATGATGTCTTCTTTGCTCAGGATACCGGAACCTTCAATCGCATCGCGCAGCAGAGAACGGTTGAACTTCATACGACCAACCGCAGACAGATCGTAGCGGTCTTCAGAGAAGAACAGGTTCTCAAACAGGTTTTCAGCTGCTTCGCGAGTTGGCGGCTCACCAGGACGCATCATGCGGTAGATTTCGACCAGTGCGCTCAAACGATCGCTGGTTGGGTCGACACGTATAGTCTCAGACATATACGCACCATGATCCAGGTCGTTGGTGAACAGCGTTTCGATGCGCTTGTGGCCAGACTGGCTCAGCTTAGCCAACAGATCCAGGCTCAGCTCCATGTTGGCTGGGCAGATCAGTTCGCCAGTTGAAGCGTCAACGTAATCTTTTGCGGCAACTTTCCCGGCAATGTATTCAACCGGAACTTCGATCAGTTTGATGTCATCTTTTTCGAGCTGACGAATGTGGCGCGCAGTAATACGGCGACCTTTTTCCACATACACTTTGCCGTCGAATTCGATATCAAACGAGGCGGTTTCACCACGCAGACGCTCCGGCAACAGCTCCATTTGCAGCTTGTTGTCGCGAATTTCGAAGATAACTTTCTCAAAGAACAGATCAAGAATCTGCTCAGTGGTGTATTGCAGCGCACGCAAAATGATGGTTGCTGGCAGTTTACGACGACGGTCGATACGGACAAACAGGTTGTCTTTCGGATCGAATTCGAAGTCCAGCCATGAACCACGGTAAGGGATGATACGTGCGTTATACAGTACTTTACCGGATGAGTGTGTTTTACCTTTATCGCTGTCAAAGAAGACGCCCGGGCTACGATGCAGCTGGGAAACGATAACACGCTCAGTACCGTTGATAACGAAAGTACCGTTGTCAGTCATGAGTGGAATTTCACCCATGTAGACTTCTTGTTCTTTGATGTCTTTAACGGTGCCTTCCGGCGCTTCACGCTCATAGACAACCAGGCGCAGTTTCACGCGCAGCGGTGCAGAATAGGTCACACCACGGATCTGACATTCCTGAACGTCAAATACCGGTTCGCCAAGACGGTAGCTGACATATTGCAGCTCAGAATTACCGCTATAGCTTTTGATTGGGAATACGGAACGGAAAGCTGCTTCCAGACCATACTGCCCTTCAGGATCTTGCTCGATAAACTTCTGGAACGAGTCAAGCTGGATAGAAAGGAGATAAGGTATATCCAAAACTTGTGGACGTTTACCAAAATCCTTACGAATACGTTTTTTCTCGGTATAGGAGTAAACCATTAGGGTTCCTCAGCTCGCTGACAAGTCGACCCATCTGCCCGACGGAGGGACAGTTTGTGCAACACCATTTTGTTGATCGGAAAATTGAATACTTTCCGCAATACCTGTTGCTATCACGCTTAAACCATTTCGTTGCAATTTACACAGCCCGTCAGGCTGTCGCAGTATATTAAGACGTCGATAGAAACAAGCATTGTCAGGACAGCCAGCAGTCAAACAGTGTGAAATGCTACTGGCGCCTTACAGCGCAAAAAGGCTGGTGACTAAAAAGTCACCAGCCATCAGCCTAATTTCTCAGGCTGCAACCGGAAGGGTTGGCTTATTTAACTTCAACTTCAGCGCCAGCTTCTTCCAGAGATTTTTTCAGTGCTTCTGCGTCATCTTTGCTCACGCCTTCTTTCAGAGCGGCTGGAGCAGATTCAACGAGGTCTTTAGCTTCTTTCAGACCCAGGCCAGTTGCGCCACGTACAGCTTTGATAACTGCAACTTTGTTCGCGCCAATACCTTTCAGAATAACGTCGAATTCAGTTTTCTCTTCAGCAGCTTCAGCTGGGCCAGCAGCAACAGCTACAGCAGCAGCAGCAGAAACGCCGAATTTTTCTTCCATTGCAGAGATCAGTTCTACAACGTCCATTACGGACATAGCTGCAACTGCTTCAATGATTTGATCTTTAGTGATAGACATTTAAATTGTTCCTGAAAATCAGAATAAGTTTATACGTAAGCGAAGGCTTTATAAAGATAACGGCTATTAAGCCGCTTCTTTCGCATCGCGAACAGCAGCCAGAGTGCGAACCAGTTTGCCAGCCGAAGCTTCTTTCATGGTTGCCATCAGGCGTGCAATTGCTTCTTCGTAGGTCGGCAGTGTAGCCAGGCGATCGATTTGCGATGCCGGGATCAACTCACCTTCAAAGGCTGCGGCTTTGACCTCAAATTTTGCATTCGCTTTCGCGAAATCTTTGAACAGACGAGCAGCTGCGCCCGGGTGTTCCATAGAATATGCAATCAGGGTCGGACCAACGAACGCGTCTTTCAGGCACTCAAACTGAGTACCTTCAACAACACGGCGCAGCAAGGTGTTACGAACAACACGCATGTATACGCCGGCTTCGCGACCTGCTTTACGCAGTTCAGTCATTTTGTCCACAGTAACGCCACGGGAATCCGCAACTACTGCAGACAGCGCGCCTTTGGCTACTTCGCTGACTTCAGCAACAATCGCTTGTTTGTCTTGAAGATTTAAAGCCATTAGCTTTGCTCCTGGATGTTTGCCAGGGCTCATGCCCTGGAACTCACTTCACTCTTCTCAAAGAAAAGAGCGTCTTAATACGGTGAGCAGAAACAAGCCAGAGTATCAGAAATAATCTTAGCGTTCTGTCACCGTCTACGCAGGGGATTAAGCCTCTTGCGAGACACCTGCGGTCTTCGACGGAGGCCTGGATCAGGCCAGGCTCCAACGAACAATTCTTTTACCTGCTAACTTTTGTTAGCAAACATGGGGGGAAGATTGTAGACAAATCCACCGCCCACGTAAAGGTATTAGTTTGCTACAGCAGTCAAGCCAGCCTGATCTACTGCAACGCCTGCGCCCATAGTGGTGGACAGGCTAATTTTCTTGATGTACACGCCTTTAGCCTGAGTAGGTTTCGCTTTTTTCAGCGCAACCAGCAGGGATTCCAGGTTTTCTTTCAATTTTTCGGTGTCGAAGTCCACTTTACCGATGGTAGTGTGGATGATACCGTTTTTGTCGTTACGATAACGAACCTGACCTGCTTTAGCGTTCTTAACCGCTTCAGCAACGTTAGGGGTTACAGTACCAACTTTAGGGTTTGGCATCAGGCCACGTGGACCCAGAACCTGGCCCAGCTGGCCAACAACGCGCATTGCATCCGGGGAAGCAATAACAACGTCAAAGTTCATTTCGCCTTTCTTGATCTGATCAGCGAGATCTTCCATACCTACCAGTTCAGCGCCTGCAGCTTTAGCAGCTTCAGCGTTTGCACCCTGAGCAAATACAGCTACGCGGACTGAACGGCCAGTACCGTTTGGCAGTACAGTTGCACCACGAACGTTCTGATCAGATTTACGAGCATCGATGCCGAGGTTAACAGCAACGTCAACGCTTTCTACGAACTTAGCAGTAGCCAGTTCTTTCAGCAGTGCGATTGCTTCGGTGATGTCGTACTGTTTGGTCGCATCAACTTTGTCACGAATTACGGACATGCGCTTGGTCAGTTTAGCCATTTCTTAATCCTCCACTACCAGGCCCATGGAACGTGCAGTACCTTCAATGGAGCGAGTCATCGCTTCAATGTCGGAACCAGTCATGTCGGCAGCTTTGGTCTGCGCGATTTCCTGCAGCTGAGTGCGGGAAATTTTACCAACTTTGTCTTTGTTCGGCTTACCGGAACCAGACTTGATACCAGCCGCTTTTTTCAGCAGAACTGCTGCCGGCGGGGTCTTGGTAATGAAGGTGAAAGAACGGTCAGCGTAAACGGTGATGACAACCGGAGTTGGCAGGCCTTTTTCCAGGGATTCTGTTTTGGCGTTGAACGCTTTGCAGAATTCCATGATGTTAACGCCCTGTTGACCCAGTGCTGGACCAACTGGTGGACTCGGGTTTGCCATACCAGCTGCAACCTGCAGCTTAACGTAGGCTTGTACTTTCTTAGCCATTCTAAAATCCTCTAATTGGGTTATAGCGCCTCGATGAGGCTCCCCGTGATAAAATTCGTTTTACGGGCGTAACCCATAAAAACAAAAGGCGCGAAATTGTATTCCAATCTCGCGCCCTGTGCAACGATTAAATCGTCGCTTTTTTACTCGGCTACTAGGCTTTTTCGACCTGGGCAAAGTCCAGTTCTACCGGGGTCGCACGACCAAAGATAGAAACGGAAACTGTCAGGCGGGACTTTTCATAGTCCACGTCTTCAACCACGCCGTTAAAGTCAGCAAACGGACCATCACTAACACGAACCATTTCACCCGGCTCAAACAGCGTTTTAGGACGCGGCTTATCACCAACCTGCTGCAGGCGGTTCATAATCGCATCAACTTCTTTATCGCTGATTGGAGCTGGACGGTCGGATGTGCCGCCGATAAAGCCCATTACGCGTGGTACGCTGCGCACGAGGTGCCAGCTTGCGTCGTCCATCACCATCTGGACCAACACGTAACCTGGGAAGAATTTGCGCTCGCTTTTGCGGCGCTGGCCACCACGGATCTCGACCACTTCTTCAGTCGGGACCATGACTTCGCCAAACAACTCTTCCATATTGTGTAATTTGATATGCTCACGCAGCGAAGTGGCTACGCGGCCTTCAAAACCGGAGAACGCCTGAACGACGTACCAGCGCTTTTTAGGGGCTTCAGACATCTTAGAACCTCAGGCCAGTGATAAAGGAGACCAGGCGAACCAGAATACCATCCAGTCCCCACAGAATCAGTGACATTACAGCAGTCACCGCTGCCACGATCAGCGTGGTGTGCAATGTTTCCTGGCGAGTAGGCCAAATGACCTTGCGAACTTCGGTTCGCGCTTCGCGGGCAAAAGCAACTGTCGCTTTACCTTTTGTCGTCAACAGCGCGACACCACCCGCTGCAGCAATAAGAATTACTACGGCCAGCGCACGCAGCGGCAGCATCATGTCACGATAAAGGAAGTTGCCAACGATAGCCACGATCAGCAGCACGGCCACAACAACCCACTTCATCGCTTCCAGGCCGCGACCGCTCCCTTGAGCTTCGGTATTCGCACTCATAAACCAACCTGTCAGAAGAATTCTACAAACATTTTCACCCCGCGATTGCGAGGCGAGCCAAGCCGAAATGCACTGCAGCTTTTCGGACTATACGCCCTCTACAGAGCCTGTCTCAGCAATGATTATGACAAAAAAAATCACTGATGAGCCAGGTTCTGGTTCGAAAGCGTGCAAAAAGGGCATCAAATGATGCCCTTTTAATGCGCATTACGTCAAATGTTATCAGCGATTAGCTGATAACTTTAGCTACAACGCCAGCGCCTACAGTACGGCCGCCTTCACGGATTGCGAAACGCAGACCGTCATCCATCGCGATTGGGTGGATCAGGGTAACAACCATCTGAATGTTGTCGCCAGGCATTACCATCTCTACGCCTTCTGGCAGTTCGATGGTACCGGTCACGTCAGTTGTACGGAAGTAGAACTGTGGACGGTAGCCTTTGAAGAACGGAGTATGACGGCCGCCTTCATCTTTGGACAGAATATAAACTTCAGATTCGAATTTGGTGTGCGGCTTGATTGAGCCTGGCTTAGCCAGTACCTGACCACGTTCGATTTCTTCACGTTTAATACCACGCAGCAGAACACCAACGTTCTCACCAGCACGGCCTTCGTCCAGCAGTTTGCGGAACATTTCAACGCCAGTACAGGTAGACTTAGCAGTCTCTTTGATACCAACGATTTCAACTTCTTCGCCAACTTTAACGATACCGCGCTCTACACGACCGGTTACAACAGTACCACGGCCGGAGATGGAGAATACGTCTTCGATTGGCAGCAGGAATGGCTTGTCGATTGCACGTTCTGGTTCCGGGATGTAAGAATCCAGGTAGCCAGCCAGTTCAACGATTTTAGCTTCCCACTCTGCTTCGCCTTCCAGCGCTTTCAGAGCAGAACCACGGATGATTGGAGTATCATCACCTGGGAAATCGTACTGAGACAGAAGTTCACGCACTTCCATTTCGACCAGTTCCAGCAGCTCTTCGTCATCAACCATGTCGCATTTGTTCAGGAACACGATGATGAAAGGAACGCCTACCTGACGACCCAGCAGGATGTGCTCGCGCGTCTGTGGCATAGGACCATCAGTCGCAGCAACAACCAGGATCGCGCCATCCATCTGAGCAGCACCGGTGATCATGTTTTTAACATAGTCGGCGTGGCCCGGGCAGTCTACGTGTGCGTAGTGGCGGGACGGGGTGTCATATTCAACGTGGGAAGTGTTGATGGTGATACCACGAGCTTTTTCTTCTGGTGCGTTATCGATCTGATCGAATGCACGAGCAGAACCACCGTAGGTTTTCGCCAGAACGGTAGTGATTGCAGCAGTCAGCGTTGTTTTACCATGGTCAACGTGGCCGATAGTACCGACGTTAACGTGCGGTTTTGTACGTTCAAACTTTTCTTTAGACATCGATTGTCCCTCTAAGACACGGATAAATCGGTGATATCACCACATCAACCAGGCAAAATGCCTGAACTGTTGAATGTTTTTTAAAAGTTAACAGAGAGAAACGGGAGGGAGAAGTGAAGTGGTGCTGATACCCAGAGTCGAACTGGGGACCTCACCCTTACCAAGGGTGCGCTCTACCAACTGAGCCATATCAGCACGTCTTGGAGCGGGCAGCGGGAATCGAACCCGCATCATCAGCTTGGAAGGCTGAGGTAATAGCCATTATACGATGCCCGCATCCTGAAACTCGGCTACCCAGTTCTTTCTGTAACAAAAAAGAGATTTCTCTCTTTTTATGTTTGAGCTGATTAATGTTTTAGCCAGCTCAGGCGGCGATTACGCTGCCAGAAAGTGGTGGTGGGGGAAGGATTCGAACCTTCGAAGTCTGTGACGGCAGATTTACAGTCTGCTCCCTTTGGCCGCTCGGGAACCCCACCGGACTTGATGGTGCCGACTACCGGAATCGAACTGGTGACCTACTGATTACAAGTCAGTTGCTCTACCTACTGAGCTAAGTCGGCATCAAGTAGCGCGCATTTTATGGAGACATGGGCAGTCATGCAACTAAAAAATTGCATAAATTGTTCATTCGCTCACATTTTGTGCGCAAACAGGGAAAAACGCTGTTATTTCATGCAAAGCAGGCTAAATCTTCAGCACTGCGAGCCCAAATACACCGTTAAAGCGTACCGTGATGCCCTCCGCGTTCGGCGTTACTCGCCTATATTTTTTCTTATTATTCGCGTCATCTGGTGTTAACCTCCTGCCCATTGTCCAAAATTAACTACTAAGTGATGGGCTATTACCTGCGACAGTTCGTAAATGTGCAGATAAATGGTTCACAGAAGCCTGCTTATGAGCAAAAAAGAGCAATCGTTAATGACACCTTATCTTCAATTTAACCGCAGCCAGTGGGCCGCCCTGCGTGATTCGGTTCCCATGACGCTCACGGAAGGTGAAATCGCGCGTTTAAAAGGGATAAACGAAGATCTGTCGCTGGAAGAAGTTGCCGAGATTTATCTGCCCCTGTCCCGCTTGCTTAACTTCTATATAAGCTCCAACCTGCGCCGCCAGGCAGTACTGGAACAGTTCCTTGGTACCAATGGGCAACGTATTCCTTATATCATCAGCATTGCAGGCAGCGTAGCGGTAGGTAAAAGCACCACCGCACGCGTCTTGCAGGCACTGTTAAGCCGTTGGCCAGAACATCGCAGCGTGGAGTTGATAACGACTGACGGCTTTCTGCACCCGAATGAGGTGTTAAAAGAACGCGGTCTAATGAAGAAGAAAGGTTTTCCGCTTTCTTATGATATGCATCGATTGGTGAAATTCGTTTCCGATCTGAAGTCAGGCGCGCCGAACGTCACGGCACCGGTTTACTCTCACCTTATTTACGATCGTATCCCCGATGGGGATAAAACTGTTGCCCAGCCAGATATTCTGATTCTGGAAGGGTTAAATGTTTTGCAAAGCGGCATGGATTATCCCCATGACCCGCACCATGTCTTTGTCTCCGATTTCGTCGACTTCTCTATATATGTCGACGCACCCGAGAATCTGCTGCAAAACTGGTATATCAACCGCTTCCTGAAGTTCCGCGAAGGGGCATTCACCGATCCTGATTCTTACTTCCATAACTACGCTCAGCTTTCCGAAGCCGAAGCCGTCAATGTCGCTACCGCGCTCTGGAATGAGATCAACTACGTGAACCTGAAAGAGAACATCCTGCCGACACGTGAGCGCGCCAGCCTGATTCTGACCAAGAGTGAGAATCACGCCGTTGACCAGGTGCGGTTGCGGAAATAGCAAATGTGCAGACATAAAAAAACCGGCGATTATCGCCGGTTTTTTTGTTTACGCATTATGCTTGCGGCTTCTCGCCGTTTTCATCCTGGTCGACCGCAAAGCAGGCAACCAACTGACCGCCATACTCTTTCAACTGTGGCTGCAACTGCGTGCACGGTCCAAAGCGACGACGGCAACGGGCGTTGAACGCACATCCCGGTGGCGGATTCAGCGGGCTTGGCAGCTCGCCGGTCAGCTTGATACGCTCGCGGCGCTCATCCGGATTCAGGCGCGGTGTTGCCGAGAGCAGCGCCTGCGTATACGGGTGACGAGGATTATTGAAGATCTGATCTTTCGTCCCCTTCTCCACGCAACGACCCAAATACATCACCATCACTTCATCGGCGATATGCTCGACCACAGACAGGTCATGGGAGATGAACACGTACGACAGACCCAGATCCTGCTGCAAATCCATCATCAGGTTCAGTACCTGCGCACGTACAGACACGTCGAGTGCAGAAACAGGTTCGTCCGCAATGACTACATCGGGATCCAACATCAACCCACGTGCAATCGCGATACGCTGGCGCTGTCCACCCGAGAACATATGCGGGTAGCGATCATAGTGCTCGGTTTTGAGCCCCACTTTCGCCATCATCGCTAATGCTTTTTCGCGGCGCTGCTCTTTATTGAGCGTGCTGTTAATTTGCAGCGGCTCTTCCAGAATCTGTCCCACTTTTTTACGTGGGTTCAACGAACCGTACGGGTTCTGGAACACGATCTGGATTTTTTGGCGACGCAGTTTCTGCGCTACCGGGTCATGTTTGAGCAGATCCTGACCCTGATAATACAGTTCGCCACCGGTAGGTATTTCAATCATCGTCAGCAGACGGCCTAGCGTTGATTTACCACAGCCGGACTCACCCACCACGGCCAGCGTTTTGCCGCGCTCGAGGGTAAATGACACCCCGTCCAATGCTTTGACCAAGCGCTCAGGGGCGAAAATCCCCTTCTTCACCGGGTAATACTTTTTCAGGTCGATGGCCTTCAACAAAAGTTGTTGTTTGGCGGCCTCTTGCGTACTCATAGTGTAGGCCTCCCGGCATCATCGAGTGGGTAATGACATTTAGACTGACGACCGTCATTCAGCGTGAAGAGTTCTGGCTCTTCGGCACGACATTTATCCGTTGCATACGGACAGCGCGGATTCAGCAGACAACCCGTCGGGCGGTCATATTTGCCCGGGACGACACCCGGCAGTGACGCCAGACGCGCTTTATCCTGAGCAAACTCTGGCAACGCGCGAAGCAGCGCCTGCGTATACGGGTGACGCGGCGCGCGGAATATCGCATTCGCGCTTCCGGTTTCCACCACCTGCCCGGCGTACATCACGATGATCTTGTGCGCCGCTTCTGCAACCAGTGCCAAATCATGCGTAATCAGAACCAGCGCCATATTCTCTTTCTGCTGTAACTCCAGCAGAAGTTCAATGATTTGCGCCTGAATGGTTACATCCAGCGCCGTCGTCGGTTCATCGGCAATCAGCAGTTTTGGTCGACACGCAATCGCCATGGCGATCATCACGCGCTGGCTCATCCCGCCCGAGAGCTGATGCGGATAAACATCCAGACGTGAGGCCGGATCGGGAATCCCTACCTGCGTGAGCAGGTCGATTGCACGCTGAATACGGGTTTTCTTATTGCCGCCCTGATGCACTTTAATCGCTTCCATAATCTGGAAACCGACGGTGTAACAAGGGTTCAGGCTGGTCATTGGGTCCTGGAAGATCATCGCCACTTCGGCACCCACCAACTGGCGGCGCTGCTTCTCGGAGATACGCTTCAGATCCTGGCCGTTAAACTCGAGGCTTTCCGCCATGACGCGGCCTGGATAATCAATCAATCCCATGATCGCCAGCGAACTGACCGATTTACCGGAACCAGACTCACCGACAATGCCGACCACTTCACCTTGATTCACGCTGTAGCTGATACGGTCTACGGCACGAAATTCGGAGCCAACGTCACCGAAGTGCACCGATAATTTATCTACATTTAATAACGCCATCTCGTGCCTCTTACTGCTTCAGTTTGGGATCAAGTGCATCACGCAGACCATCACCCATCAGGTTAAATGCCAGCACCGTTAGCAGAATCGCCAGACCCGGGAAGGTGACGACCCACCAGGCGCTTTGCGCGAACTGCAACACATCGGCGAGCATCGTGCCCCACTCCGGTGTTGGCGGTTGCGCACCCATGCCCAGGAAGCCAAGAGCAGCCATATCGAGAATGGCGTTAGAGAAACCAAGCGACGCCTGAACGATCAGCGGCGCAAGGCAGTTCGGGAGAATATTGACGAACATCTGACGCATTGCGCCCGCGCCCGCTACGCGAGACGCGGTGACGTAATCGCGGTTCACTTCGACCAGCACCGCCGCTCGGGTTAATCGCACATAGTGCGGTAACGCGACGAACGTCAGCGCCAGCGCCGCGTTACCTATCGAGGGTCCGAACACCGCTACCAGCACCAGGGCCAACAACAGGCTTGGCAGCGCCAGCATAATGTCAACCACACGCATGATGATGTTGTCGATCAGACCACCGAAGTAACCGGCAACCAGTCCGAGAATAACGCCCAAAATCAGCGACAGCACTACCACCAGACAGCCGACCAGCAGCGACAGACGCGCACCGTACATCAGGCGAGATAGCACATCGCGGCCTACATCATCCGTTCCCAGAAGATGCGCAAAGGTGCCGCCGTCCTGCCAGGCTGGCGGGGAAAGCAGCACGTCACGGAACTGATCCGCCGGGTTATACGGTGCCAGGAAATTCGCGAAAACCGCAATGATCAGCATGATGATGACATACACCAGACCAACCACTGCGCCTTTGTTACGCTTGAAGTAGTGCCAGAATTCCTGCAGCGGCGTCATAGGCGCCGGGGCAGCAACAACTTTATTTTGAGTAACTTGTGACATGATGGCCCCTTACTTCTTATGACGAATACGCGGGTTCACCACGCCGTAAAGCAGATCGACCAGCAGGTTGACGAGGATAATCATCGTCGCCACCAGCAACACGCCGCCCTGCACTACCGGATAGTCACGGCGCTGCAGCGCATCGATCAGCCAACGCCCCAGGCCAGGCCAGGAGAAAATGGTTTCGGTCAAAATCGCGCCAGCGAGCAATGTCCCCACCTGCAGACCGATAACGGTCACCACCGGCAGCATCGCGTTACGTAAGGCGTGAACGATAATGACGCGCATACGGGTCAACCCTTTGGCACGAGCGGTACGGATGTAATCCTCACCCAGCACTTCCAGCATGGATGAACGCGTCATACGCACGATAACTGCCAGTGGAATGGTCCCCAGCACAATCGCGGGCAAAATCATGTGCGCGACGGCATCAATGAAGTTGCCCTCTTCACCCCAAATGGCGGTGTCGATCAGCATGAAGCCGGTAAGCGGATTCGAATCGTCCAGGAAGACCATATCGCTGACGCGCCCGGAAACCGGCGTCAGGTTCCATTGCACCGAGACCAGCATAATCATCATCATGCCCCACCAGAAGATAGGCATGGAATACCCGGTCAGCGCGAGGCCAACGGCGGTGTGATCGAAAATAGATCCACGCTTAACGGCGGCCAGTACACCGACTGGAATACCGACAGCGACGGCAAACATCATGGCGCAGACACCGAGCTCAAGCGTCGCTTTAAAACGCGGCACAAACTCGTCCCACACCGGAAGACGGCTTTTCAGCGAAATCCCTAAATCACCGTGCAGAACGCCCCAAATGTAATTGAGGTACTGCTGCCACAGCGGCTTATTCAGGCCGAGTTCGGCCAACAGCTGCGCATGGCGTTCAGGGGAGATACCACGCTCACCTGCCATAATCATTACCGGGTCGCCGGGGATCATATGGACGAAGGCAAAAGTGAGAAGGGTGATACCGATAAACGTGGGGATGACAAGTCCCAGACGTCGGAGGATGAACTGCAACATAACCCGGATTCTCTGTAATGACGCACCATCAAAAGCGTGACGTCTTTATTGCTCACAAATGTAAATATCCTCTCCTCAGGGAGACGATAAGGGTGAGAGGAACGGTTAAATCCCTCTCACCCCGACCCTCACCCAATGGGAGAGGGGGACACCCTATTTATTATTCAACCGATACGTTTTCGAAGTGGTGTTTGCCCAGTGGATCAACCACGTAGCCTTTCACTTCTTTACGTACTGGCTCGTACACGGTGGAGTGAGCCACGATCAGCGCCGGAGCCTGGTCATGCATCACTACCTGAGCCTGTTTGTACAGTTCGATACGCTTGTTGTGGTCTTCGGTCGCACGTGCCGGCTGAATCAAGTCTTCAAACGGCTTGTAGCACCAGCGAGAGTAGTTGGAGCCTTGTTTCGCTGCATCACAGCTGAACAGGGTCGCGAAGAAGTTATCCGGATCCCCATTGTCCCCGGTCCAACCCATCATCACCGCCTGGTGTTCACCGGCTTTAGCACGCTTCAGATACTCGCCCCACTCGTAGGTCACGATCTTGGCCTGAACGCCGATTTTAGCCCAGTCAGCCTGAACCATCTCAGCCATGCGGCGAGCGTTCGGGTTGTATGGACGCTGTACAGGCATCGCCCACAGCTCAACGGTAAAGCCTTTCTCTTGACCGGCTTCTTTCAGCAGTGCTTTCGCTTTCTCAACGTCGTAAGTGTAATCCTTAACGTCGTCGTTATAACCCCACATCGTTGGTGGAATCAGGTTCTTCGCGGCAACGCCTGCGCCCTGATAAACCGCCTTGATGATCGCTTCTTTGTTTACCGCGTAAGTCAGCGCCTGACGTACTTTCACGTCATCAAACGGTTTCTTCTCGGTGTTGAAGGACAGGTAACCCACGTTCAGGCCAGCCTGCTCCAGCAGATTGATGTTTTTGTCCTGCTTCATACGAGCGATATCAGCCGGGTTCGGGTACGGCATAACCTGGCACTCGTTTTTCTGCAGTTTTGCGTAACGCACGGAAGCGTCAGGCGTGATGGAGAAGACCAGACGGTCGATCTGCGGCTTAGTACCCCAGTAACCTTCGAACGCTTTGTACAGAATGCGTGAGTCTTTCTGGTATTGCAGC
Organism: Enterobacter sp. 638; assembly: GCF_000016325.1. Lineage (NCBI taxonomy): Bacteria > Pseudomonadati > Pseudomonadota > Gammaproteobacteria > Enterobacterales > Enterobacteriaceae > Enterobacter > Enterobacter sp. 638. The sequence continues at coordinate 213,879 of NC_009436.1, read as the reverse complement.
AGTTGGAATGGACCGGTACCGATTGGGTTCAGATCCACTTTTTCCGGCGTGCCCGCTTTCAGCATGTTATCCGCATATTCTTTCGACAGAATTGACGCGAAGTCCATTGCCAGGTCAGCCAGGAATGGCGCTTCCGGACGGCTCAGAACAAACTGAACGGTCTTATCGTCCACTTTTTTCACTTCGGTAATCAGGTCTGGCAGGCCCATACCTTCGAAGTATTCGTAGCTGCCGCCAGAGACTTTATGGTACGGGTTCTGGGCATTTTTCTGACGATCAAAGGAGAACACAACGTCGTCGGCATTCAGATCGCGAGTCGGTTTAAACTCTTTGCTGTCCTGCCACTTCACGCCCTGACGCAGGTGGAAGGTATAGGTTTTGCCGTCTTCGCTGACTTCCCATTTCTCCGCCAGACCCGGAATCACTTCCGTAGTACCGATTTTGAATTCAACCAGACGGTTATAGATAGGCACAGAGCTTGCGTCGTACGTGGTACCAGAGGTGAAGAGCTGTGGGTTAAAGCCTTCCGGCGAGCCTTCAGAACAGTAAACCAGGGTTTTCGCATTTACGCTTGCCGCGACGGTCAGAGCAACCAGGCTCAGACCAAGCTTCAGCATCCCTGACTTCTTCAAGGAAATACTCATTATTCTGCTCCAATGTGATGTTTTGCTTTGTTGTGTTACGCCGCCTGACCTTTATTTATTATTTACCCGGTCCGGTCGGTGATGCCCGAAGGCGTTATAAGGGATGGAGAATCCTTTCAGAAGAGCGACAGAGTTGCAGCGCAGATCGTCCCTGAAATGCCCCTCGTGCCCTACAATCTGTCAATAGAATGTGAAAACGTCAATACAGGTGACGGGGATTTACGTTGAGGGTGAGAAACGGTAAACAAAGATTAAAAAAACTCCAGGCATCTATTTTCAGCAGGGAAATTTATGCTACTCGCCATCTTGCAGCACAAACCTCTTCATATTTCGCAACAATCAGTGATTAACATTTATTCATATCGCGTAAATTTTCTTACAGAATGGTGAATATCTGAGCACTTAATGCCATGAACGTTAAAACGCACAGCGGAAAATGCTGAGGTTATCCATAAGCAACGCGAAAAAAGATCAATCTATATATAAAAAAATACAATGGATTATGTCACAAAAGCGTTAACAGGCAGGGGTAAACGAGAGGTAAGGTCTGTTTTAACAAGTTGCCATAGGTAAGTCCTTAACGCAAAACCATCGCTTGATGGCGAGTTGCACATTTAGCGAATGCTTTTCAGCTCGCAGAATGCAAAAAAAGCTAACCTTGCGGTTAGCCTTTTTCTAAATGTGGTCGGCAAGAGAGGACTTGAAACAAGTTCATAACCAACTTTTTTAAATAAAACAAATCTTGTTCAGCGTTATTCGGTAGCTGTCACTTTTAAAGATCTCCATCCCATTAAGTCAAATTCGAGATTACTCATCTTTAAAGCCTTGCCCCAAATATATTCCAATTTACCTAAAGTATTTTGGCTTTTTCCGCATCGTTCAGCATATCCACACTGTAGCCCACAGCCTGAAGCTGAGCGAGGTTATACAGCCCGTAATCCACCGCCGCCATAATGATAAACTCCGGTTCAAAACGCAGATTAAGCCATGCCTTATCCGCCTTTAATGTATGAGGCGGATAAGGCAATTCAGTCGCCACAAAACGATCAGTTATCGTCGCGGGTTTTTGTTCCATCATCAATCATGGCCACATGGCCCTTTTCATATTTGAAGCGAGAGCCATCATCAAAGGCGATAACAGAGTTTTTTTGTCCCCAGGAAACCCATTTTAGCGGTGCGTCATAATCCGCGGGTGGGTAAAACTCGTTTGAAATCACAACCTCTTTGCCTGAAAAATCAAATAGCCGATATGCTCTGTATCGATATAAATCGCCATATTTAGGGTCGGTTTTTATATATTGCGGGGTGTTAAAATCATAAAAAATAATTAGTTTGCTTCTAAAATTTTCTTTATCTAAAACCCAGCCTTCGAGATCTGAATCTATTTTTTTGCTATCATTTTTAAATATTTCTTTCCCATTCAATAAAACATGAGATTGTCTGTCATTATGACTATTCCCCGAAATATACTCTAGCTTGCCTAATGTTGTATTATCACAACTTTGTCTTTGAGTACACTTATCAAATGCGTATGACTCGGCAGAAACCAGTACTAATAATAAAATTATCGCACGTAAAATCATTGTATGGCATCTCCTTTTATCTTTTCTATCACAATGTCTAAATTCTCTGATTCTTGCTTTTCTGTAAATTCCATCTTGGGACAATAAAATTTATCCAATTGTATATTGTCTTCAATGTATTTACGCAACCACACTCTATGCCCCTCAACATAACTCCCATAATCTTTAGCTGATTTGGCCGCCTTTTTCGCCCCAATCTGCGCCACCAGTAATTTATGTGCATTTTCCTCAGTAATAGTTTTTCTGATAAAACGTTTCGCATCTGCCAGCCCAAGATGGTGCGTCAGATAAAAGATTTTGGCCTTCTCAGCATCGTTCAGCGTATCCACACTGTAGCCCGCAGCCTGTAGCTGAGCGAGGTTATACAGCCCGTAATCCACCGCCGCCATAATGATAAACTCCGGTTCAAAACGCAGATTAAGCCATGCTTTATCCGCCTTTGATACATAAGACGGATAAGGCAATTCAGTCGCCACAAAACGATCAGTTATCGTCGCGGGTTTTTGTTCCATCATCAATCATGGTCACATGGCCCTTTTCATATTTGAAACGTGAGCCATCATCAAAGGCGATAACAGAGTTCTTTTGTCCCCAGGAAACCCATTTTAGCGGTGCGTCATAATCCGCAGGTGGGTAAAATTCGTTTGAGATCACAACCTCCTTACCTGAAAAATCAAATAGCCGATATGCTCTATATCGATATAAATCTCCATACTTAGGGTGGGTCGTTATAAATTTCGGGGTGTTAAAATCATAAAAAACAACCACTTTACTTACGAGATTCTTACTATTTAAAGTCCATCCTTCAATATCTCCACCTATCTGATTACTGTCATTTTTAAATATTTCTCTCCCATTCAATAAAATGCGCGATTGCTTATCTTCCATCCCTTTACCCCAAATATACTCTAGTTTACCCAATGCTGTATTATCGCATTCCGTTGAGCTATCCGGGCATTTTTCAAAGCCATATGATACGGCAGAAAAAAGAATAAGAAATAAAGTCATTACACGTAAAAGCATTACTTTGAACCTCCCTTTATCTTTTTTATCACGATTTCTAAACCGCCTGATTCTTGTTTTTCTGTGAACTCTATTTTGGGACAATAAAAAGTTCCAAGATTGATATGGTCATCAATGTATTTACACAACCATGTCCGATGCCCTTTTACATAACTATTGCTATTTTTTGATGCCTTAGTAGCCGCCTTTTTCGCCCCAATCTGCGCCACCAGTAATTTATGTGCATTTTCCTCAGTAATAGTTTTTCTGATAAAACGTTTCGCATCTGCCAGCCCCAAATGGTGCGTCAGATAAAAGATTTTGGCCTTCTCCGCATCGTTCAGCGTATCCACACAGTAGCCCGCAGCCTGTAGCTGAGCGAGGTTATACAGCCCGTAATCCACCGCCGCCATAATGATAAACTTCGGTTCAAAACGCAGATTAAGCCATGCCTTATCCGCCTTTAATGCATTAGGCGGATAAGGCTATTCAGTCGCCCTAACACGATCAGTTATCGTCGCGGGTTTTTGTTCCATCATCAATCATGGTCACATGACCCTTTTCATATTTGAAGCGAGAGCCATCATCAAAGGCAATAACAGAGTTTTTTTGTCCCCAGGAAACCCATTTTAGCGGTGCATCATAATCCGCAGGTGGGTAAAACTCATTTGAGATTGCAACCTCTTTACCCGAAAAATCGAATAATCGATATGCTACATATCGATATAAACCCCCATATTTAGGATCGTTTTTTATATATTGAGGTGTGTTGAGATAATAATAAATAACCAACTTACTGATATTGTTATTTTTATCAAGAACAAATCCATCACCGTTGGGTTCCTCGCCAATTTGGTTGCTGTCATTTTTGAAAACCTCCACCCCATTAAGTAAAATTCGAGATTGTTTGTCTTTTACCTCTTGCCCCCAAATATATTCCAGTTTACCCAGCGTTGTGATAGAGCACGTTGTTGCATCCTCCGGACATTTTTCAAAAGCATATGACACAGTAGATACAAGCATCAAAAATGCAACCATAGCACGTAAAATCATTATTTTGCATCTCCCTTTATTTTTTCTATCACGCTTTCTAAACCACCTGACTCTTGTTTTACTGTAAACTCTATTTTCGGGCAATAGAATTTTTCCAGTCTAATATTCCTGTCAATATATTCTGATAACCACATCCGATGCCCTTTTACATAACTATTGCTATTTTTTGATGCCTTAGTGGCCGCCTTTTTCGCCCCAATCTGCGCCACCAGTAATTTATGTGCATTTTCCTCAGTAATAGTTTTTCTGATAAAACGTTTCGCATCACCCAGCCCAAGATGGTGCGCCAGATAAAATATTTTGGCTTTTGCCGCATCGTTCAGCGTATCCACACTGTAGCCCGCAGCCTGTAGCTGAGCGAGGTTATACAGCCCGTAATCCACCGCCGCCATAATGATAAACTCCGGCTCAAAACGCAGATTAAGCCATGCCTGAAGCGCTTTTGTGGCATGGGGTGGATAAGGCGTTATCCCTCTGAGCAATCGATTATCGATAATCTGTTGTTTTGTTAACCAGGTATCCGGCGCTGCCTCAAACATTGGCAGGATAATTTGCTGATGGGTTTTCGGGTGATATTCAATATTGCCCAGCACATCCAGTTTGGGTTTATTTGCCAATACGCCCCTCGCTCTGGCCTGCTCGTTCAGATATGTTCCCTCACGAAAGGTTTCATCCAGCCAAGTGGCATTTAAAAACTGCGTCATGCCTGCGGCTGAACTGGCATAAATCACAACGCCTTCGGCTGATTCTCCCTGCTGTTCTTTTAATGCCTTCGCAGCGTTTGTTTTCTCCCGGCTTACCGCAACGGACTCCTTATTCCAGACATTGTTAATCTGAGCGGATTCAGCATTAATGACCGCTCCGATACTTTGCGGAATAATCCCGCTGCGCTCTGAGGCGGCAATTATTTGATCCCAGCAATCCACATTTCGTCCTAACAGGAGATCATATTTGTTCGGGCAGGTGTGATTTATCTGGATAACAGGATTACCCTTGCTATCCCGTCCACTGACGACGGTGTTCACCGGGTGTATATCAAGATCAATTCGCCCCGCACGGTCTTTAATGGGTTCGGTTATGCCCTTTACCCGCACTTTTGGGCTGGTCAGCCTTATACTGCTTTTGCCCTCTGACGGGATAAAGTTTGCCACTTCCTTAACACCGTGCGCACCTTTCACAAAGACGCGGATTGCCCCCGTTTGCTCCATGACATAATCCTGAATCTTACCCAGTTCATCCGTCACCGACTCGAAAACATCACCCGCCGCCGACTCGATTCTGACCTTAAACTTTTGTAGCGGCTTTTCGATCAAATCCTCAAAAGCAAAGGAGAGCGTACAGGAGGTATCAGCCTGTGCTGCCAGGCTGGCGAGCTCTGTCGGGGTCATGCTGTAGTGACGAACGGGAAGTTTCAGGATTTGTCCCGGGAAAATAAGTGACGTGTCGCGGAGATGGTTCAGCTGGGCGAGATCTTTTACGGTGCAGCCATGGTCCTGCGCTATTTCACTGAGCGAGTCGCCAAACTGTACCGTCATCTCAGTGGCCGATGGGTTAAGTGATACGCTGCTGTCCAGCGTCAGCGGTTTTTCCTGTGGGTCAACCACACAACGCCAGTCAGCCGACCAGCCCAGCAGGCCATCAAATTTACGGGGCATCACATCCGCTTCCGGAAATATGGGCACATAATGATCTTCTCTTGCCATTATTCTTCTTCCTCCGGAATGAATTTAAATACTGGCTTACTGGTTTTCTCGCAGCCCTTTCCGCTGGCAATAGAAATATATTGTTTGGGGGCGTTTCCCATCGCGGGTAAATCCAGCGGCATTGCCGAAGGGGCGCAGAGGCCAAAGCGTTTAACCTTGCGGGTATACGTCCCCGTTGTGCCGTACTCGATTTTTCCGGCTTCGATTTTCAGGTAGCTGCCGCCGCCAATCAGCGTGATGCGCTTTTTGCCCTGGAAAAGAATTTCGCTCAGGCTGGTGATACTGATTTTCTGCTCTGCACTCAGGTGTATCGCACCGTTTTGCGCCTGAACCTGAACCGGCCCTTCCGCCGAAATCAGGCTCAGCTTGCCCGTATGGGCAAACAGGCCGATGGATTCTCCGGCAAGCAGGGTCGTATTGCCCATTGATCCGGTACTGATATCCCCACCCGCATTGACGGCGATATTGTCCGTGGCTGCCAGTTGCATGTGTTCACCGCTAGTAAATGCCACCCCTTCGGGGCCGTGAAAATGGATCATTTCTTGCAGTTCGCGGAAGCGTTCGGCAAACATCGCTTTCTGGCTGGCAATATCCGCTTCCAGCGCCCGCGCCTGTGCGGCGGCAGAGTTCAGTGCTTTGAGTTGCTGCTGTAGGAATTCAATTTCGCGCAGGGCAGTGTCCCTATCCAGCATGTCACCCACGGCTTTCTGCTGGCCATCTGCGGTAATAAGCAGACCCTTTGCCACACGTATCACACCGTACTCGTCGGTACGCAGTTCGAAGCCGTGGCCGCGCTGTTCTCCCTCTGCGTCGGTGATGTGCCCCTGATTAAGCTGCGTTGCGCCAAAGGGCGTGGACAGGGCGATGTGTTCTTCCTGCCGCTTATCCTCCATTCGAAGCTCATTGGCGCCCGCCGTGCGCAGAATGTTCTGGCTGCGGTTATCACGGTTCACCACGTCAGCGTGTTTTGAGTCGTGAAAGGCGTGGGCGATATACGGTTTATCGGGATCGCCGTGATGAAAGGCAATGCCCACTTCCGTGCCATCCACCAGCGGCATATGCCACCCGTAAGTGTCTCCGGCGTAGGGTTTCGCCTGGCGAATCCAGAGATAATTGAATCCCGGTTCGGCGTCTTCTCGGCTGAAGTCCAGCTTTACCCGGTAACGCCCCATCTCATCAAGGTGAGAATACGGATCATGAATATCGCGGCTTTCCACCCGCGCAGGCAGTGTGCCAAAAATCTCCGGGCGCGGGATGGCGGGCGGGCGAAAGCAGTAGCGCTCGGTGTAAGGGATGCCCCAGACCGATGTATGAAGACGCGAGCCACGTGAGGCGATAAAGGTCGTGAGCGTGATAACCATCCCTTCGCGCAAATCCTCAAGCCCGCTGCCGGGCGTTTCCAGAACCTGTCCAGGGGTCAGATGTGAGGCGTTACTGAAAACATGATACCGGGCGGAATAATTCAGTTCGCGCTCATGATGAAGCTGGGCATAAAACGCACCGCTTTCGGTTTTCGGTTTAGCGGTGGGCTGATCGTCGCCGGCCGCCAGAAAATTATCGCCATAGCGGTAATGCTCCCCGGTGGTTGCGGCCTCATTGCGTACGGCGACGACGGAATCCATCGGCATGGCGGCATCACGGTAATTGTGGCTGCGGGTCTGCACCTGCCCGGTGACGACCTTATGCCACGTTCGCAGGCCCCAGACGGATTCCTCGGCGCCGTCATATAGCCCGGCTGGCTCTTTAAAAGGTAGCGCGACATTAAACGTGTAATAAAGCTGGCTGTCGGCAAAAATGACCGTATCCAGCCCGCTGGATTCATTAAAACTACAACGGAACCCTATCCCCACTTCGGAGAGCAGACGCTGAATAAACTGAAGGTCATTTTCGCGCCACTGAGTAATCAGTTCACGGACTGGATAGACATGCTCAAGGCGAAACTCAAAATCACTCCCTTCAAGCCCATGCGCCCGCAAGAGCGATTCCACTAGCTCAGGTACAGAGACATTCTGGTAAATGGCGCAACGGCGGGTGTGAGACAGCAGGGCAAGGCGGGATTCAAGGCGGACGGCATAGAGTGACTGGTCAGCACTGGTGCCCAGCGCTTCAAAGCCGGTAATAATGCCCTCCACCGTTTTACCGCTGCGCATACGCAGAGTGGCAAATTTCTTCAGTACGTCCGCACCGTCAATATCGTGTTGTGTTGTGGTGAACTCAATACGCCAGGAAAAAGGTTCGCTCAGGGCCTCGCGCCCACGAAAGCGCAGAACATCAGGTTCCACCCGGCTGTCGTTAATGTGCAGGCTGTAGCGTGATTGCCCGGTGTCGACAATGGCATCTGCAAAATCCATATGTGAATTCCTTTCAAAGACATTCCAGGAATCACTTTACCGCTGCCGAAAGAATATACAATGCTGATTCTGTAATGAAAATTAACTTTAATAACAACATGTTATGGATTTTAATTTTACATTTTCAGAGTGAATGATTTTTTAATTTCGCGGGTGTAAAAATTTGATGATGGAGGCCGTCCTGTCGGACTTCGGACCGTTGCTCACGCAACGTTCTCTCGCTCCGCTGGAGTCGAACCTCTTTCCCCGGAGGTTCTCATCCTTTTCAGCTCGCAGAATGCAAAAAGGGCTAACCTTACGGTTAGCCCTTTTTTAAATGTGGTCGGCGAGAGAGGATTCGAACCTCCGACCCACTGGTCCCAAACCAGTTGCGCTACCAAGCTGCGCTACTCGCCGAATGCGGAGCGCATCTTACTGCTGGGGTGCGCTCCCGTCAATCCTTTATCATGAAAAAGCCATTCGATCGGCGATAAACTCGCCAGACCGGTTACTGAGTGGCTTTTGTTGCACTATCAGGGATATGACACCAGTTGTTATTTTCGTTAATCCCGCCGTTCGGAGAGGTATAACCGAGGCAACCCATAATCGTGTCGTACAGCTCAACGTGACGACGTGGCACCTTCATGTCGGCCTCTTTTTTCAGTTGGGCGAACATTTTCGCTTTATCCGGGTTCTCCAGATATTTATCTGACATCCAGACCATCATCGGCACACGGAATTGCTCTGGCGGAGCCATCTTGCGCGGGGTACCGTGCAAATGCTCAAACTCATTGATGGACTCACCATGGTCTGCGGCATAGAACACAATCGCTTTCTTATCGCGCACCTGATCAATCACGCTATCAATAAAGTGATCGACATACATCACTGAATTATCAAACGAGTTAACCAACTCATCTTTGGTGCAGTCTTTATCCACGCCTACGCATTCCGGCGTCCATTTAGCAAAGTTACGCGGATAACGCTGCGTGTAGTTGAAGTGCGAACCCTTGGTATGCAGGATGATCATATGCTTGCCATCAGGATTGCCGTTCAACGAATTCTTCATTTCATCAATCAGCAGCATGTCATCCACGCTCTTACCCCGGTTACGCGGCTCGGCACCGATTTGCTCACGGTAAGCAATGTTCTGCGCCATGGTGTTGCTGTAGAACCACATTTCGCTCTGCATCGCGTACAGATCGGACGTAAACCCAAGCTGGCGTAGCACGGAGAAGACGTTCTGCTCTTTCAGGGTACGCTGAGGGTTATCATCCGCCCCGCCCTCGCGCACAAACATGCACCGCAGAGAGAGTTTCGTGGCGGTATCACAGGAGTATCCGCGATAGGCGATCAGGTTCTTTTCCTGCGACAGTTTCGGCGTCGTGTCGCGATCGTAGCCAAGGATGCCCATGTGATCCCAGCGCGTCGTTTCACCGATAATAAAGACAAAATAGGTATCATCGATGTCTTTAGGCGCCTGGTAAGTAAATTGTTTGGCAGGATTCTTCAACGATTTATTGTCGGCTGACTCGTCGACTTGCGCCCAGGCGTAAAGGCCGAGCGCCGAAATCCAGTTTGAAGGAAGATAGGAGTTGGCCACGACACCGCCGTAGCTCGGCATATCCACGCCAGAGGTACGCTCATCGTATTTTTGCTTCACATCCAGCAGGCGAATCGGTCCCCAGACCATCAAACCCGCCAGCACCACCAGCGTGACGCTGCGGATGCGTTGCCCAGGCGTTCGCATTTGCCGCAGCAAGGTATAGCGGCAGCGATTGCTCCAGATGAACAGCAGCGGCAGCGCGCTCACGCACACCAGCCAGAGAATAAAGTGCAGACCAACCACCTCTTTCGAGAGGTCAATGTCCGTCGTCATGACCGAGGCAATAATGCCGTAGCCAATGACCACGTTCATGAAAGTCATGTAATAACTGGCACCCGCAGAGAAGACGACCACCAGCGAGGCGAGAACGCGCCACATGCGTCGACCAAAGAGCGAGAGCATGCGTAACAGGAAGAACGTCACCAAAACGGTGCCGACCAATTCAACGACTGCTGAGACTCCTTTCCAGACAGTAAAATCTTGTGCATAACCGTCAAACCGACGGAAAAAAACAGCACCATTCATAAACAGGCCGATGTACAACGCCAGCAAAAAACTCAGCTTTTGTTGTGTCATCGATTTGATGTATTTCATGCATTCAACCCGGAAAAAGGGAGAGTAACCCCGCTTCACTTCGTATCTAAAGTGAACAGACTATATATGCGCTCAGGAATCCAATATCAGAAATGTCTAAAGCGTGGTAAGTAGACCACAGCGAAAGAAAAAAGTGGCAGGAGAGTGTGTGATTGAAGCGGATATTTACAAAAAAACAAACTAAAGCTCTACAACCTTAAGTTTGCCTTAGGTTTCATCGTTAAAAAAGGCCGGAAGCCCGGCCTTTATCGGCGTTTATTTACGCATGCGCCTCATTATAGACTTCGCGCTGCGGCTGGCGAATCGTGGTGGACAGTGCCAGCGAGATAATCAGCAAGGCAAATATCACGCAGAAGGTCACATAGAAGCCACCGAACAGCGACGCGATAAGCGAGCCGCAAATGCTGCCGATCCCAAACCCTAAATAAATCACACCGTAATTCTTCGCCAGATTGTTCAGGCCAAAGAACTCACTCACCAGAGACGGGAACACGGTAATGGTGCCGCCAAAGTTAAAGGCAACACAAGCGATCGCGGCAAAGAAGGTCATTTCATTCAGAGGCGCGAACAGCAGCGCGGCCATACCGACCAACGATACGACCTGCCCCATGGTAATGACACGGATACGCGAGATTTTGTCAGACAGGATACCCAGCACCAGGCGGCCCGACAGGTTAGCAATGGAAATGACCGTCACTGCATTGGCTGCGGTTGCCACATCCAGTTTTACCATCCCCTGCGCAATATCCTTCGCCACACCGATGACATACAGGCCACTCATACAGGCGGTCAGGAACATCACGGCCAACATCCAGTACTGTGGTTGACGCATGGACTGTGCCAGCGTGAAGTCATTTTCCACCACGCCATTCACCGTTTTGACGGCCTGCTGAGGCGCATCTTTCATCAGCGTAGCGCCGAAAAGAATCATCACCAGCACAATCGCGCCCCAGATCATGAACGTCTTTTCCAGACCGACAGATTCCAGTAAATGCGAGTCGATGAATTTAAAACCAAGGCTACCCAACCCGTAAGAACCGATTGAGAATGCGGAGATTAACCCTTTACGTTCCGGGAACCATTTCACGCAGTTGGACAGGGTCAACAGATAGCCCGCACCGTCCGCCAGACCGACCAGCACGCCCGCGCTGAGCCACAGCATCATCAGGCTGTTGGAATGCGCAGTCAGGAAAAAGCCCACGCCTAGCATAATGCCGGAGGCCATGGTCACGCGCTTAACACCGAAACGCTCCTGCAATTTACCGGCGACGGAAGACGAAATCGCTAACCCCAGACTCAGCAAGCCGAAGGAAAAAGCCACCTGACTGACTGGTGCGCCCAGCTTGTCGGACAGCGCGCTGTTAAACAGGCTCCAGGTATAAACCGATCCCAACGCAAATTGCGTCACGATGGTGCCGAAGAGTGTCAGCCAACGAGTACGGTTATAGGTTGATGTGTTCATGGCAGTTGTCCTGCAAGAGAAATTAAGGGAATTCGCTGCAGACAACGATATACAAATCCCTTTATTGCCAGGGGAGAAACGGCATGAAATGCAGTAGAGACGGAATGAAATGCCTGAAATCAGGAATGAATGACCTTGCCGGATTGCGTAACGTGCATTTGTTAGTGACTGCTATCGCCACAGGCCCTGCTGTGATTGTGTTTAAGATGTTAAAGAAGCGTTAGCAGAAGTAATGATTTTAGAATCTCGCACTCACGCCAAGAGTATAAAGATAGTCCTCGCCGGTCATCGTACTCTCCGCCTGGGAAAGCGACGCATACGCCGCCAGGTGAGGATACAGCAGCACGTCGGCCCCCACCGTCACGTCCATCCAGTTGTTATACTGCATGGACGTCGGCAGTCGGCTCATCCCGGACTGGGATTTCCATTGATTATCGCCAAACTGCTGGTTATAGCTCACCTGCGCCCAGGGCCGTAAATCGCCCACACGGGTATCCATCCGCCAGCCAAGCGTGCTGACGCTGGCGTGCCAGAGCGGATCGGTGAGCGACGTTGGGCTGCCGTTATCACCAAACTCGTTGTACATCATTTGCGTTGAACCATCGTAATGCCACGCCGCCACCGGCCCGGTTGTGGTATTCCGGGTGACAGGCATGTTCAACCCCACGCTCAAGGTGCTCGCCGATTCCGCCGGGTAATTATCCGGCATATTCAGGGCCAGCCCCGGTACGTTCTGCGAAGAGCGAATTCGCTCCGCGAGAATATCGTCATACCGCGGTTGGTGATCGGCGTCCCATGTATAGCGTTCTGTCGTATGACTTTGCGCATCTGAAACGATATATTCCTGTTGCCAGGCAGAGGCTGTGCTACAAAAAAACACGCAGACTGATACACCCACCAGGCCAGAAGCAGCATGGCGACCACTGATTTTTTTTATCATCATCAAAGCGACTCCAGAAAGAGCCGAGTTCGGCGATATTTGTCATTGTTTAAGAAGAGGTATGAGGGCATAACCCTTAATTAAATATTGTCTTTTTAACACTCACGTCAAGCCAGGTTGGCTGAATATTTACGGATTCACAATCAATAAGGGAAATAACCTATGCAACGTTGCGGATGGGTAAGCCAGGATCAGCTTTATATCGATTATCACGATAAAGAGTGGGGCGTGCCGGAAAAAGACGGCAAGAATCTCTTTGAGATGATCTGCCTGGAGGGCCAACAGGCGGGATTATCGTGGATTACCGTATTGAAAAAACGGGAAAATTACCGCAACGCCTTCCATCATTTCGACCCGGTACGCGTGGCAGCGATGACGGAAGAAGACGTCGAAAGACTGGTGCTGGACGCCGGTATCATCCGTCATCGCGGTAAAATTCAGGCCATTATCGGCAACGCACGCGCTTACCTGGCGATGGAAGAAAACGGCGAACCTTTTTCAGATTTTGTCTGGTCGTTTGTCGACCATACACCGAAGATCACCCAGTCTGCGACGCTGGCTGAAATCGACACCTCCACGCCTGCATCCGATGCCCTTTCTAAAGCGTTGAAAAAACGTGGATTCAAATTTGTTGGCACCACAATTTGCTACTCTTTCATGCAAGCGTGCGGCCTGGTCAACGATCATGTGACGGGCTGCTTCTGCCATCCTGGAGGACAACATGATTCGCAAATGGCAAAGTGAGGACACCGCGCCGCTGCTGAGTTTATGGCTGGAAAGTACCACCGATGCGCATCCGTTTATCGATGCGCAGTACTGGGTTGAAAGCGAAGCGCTGGTCCGTGATGCTTACCTGCCGTCAGCAGAAACGTGGGTTTGGGAAGAGTCTGGCGAAGTCAGAGGCTTTATCAGCGTCATGCAGTTACAGTTTATCGGTGCGCTGTTTGTCGCCACTCCCCATCTGGGGAAAGGGATCGGGCACGCGCTGATTCAGCATGTTCAGCAGGCGTACCCGTACTTAAGCCTTGAGGTTTACCAAAAAAACAGTCGGGCGGTGAATTTCTACCATGCTCAGGGTTTTCGCATTGAAGACAGCGCCTGGCAGGAAGAGACTCAGCACCCGACGTGGATTATGAGCTGGCAGGCGGATCAAACGCCGTCAGCGTAAGTTCCGGTCCCTGATATTTCTCCACCCAGGCCAGCGCCGTATTTCCCGCGCAACCATTCCCCAGCTTCGAGCTGGGGAGATCTTTGGTTAACACGTTCACCGCGCCATTTTTACAGATCCCGCCCTCATCGCGATCCAGGTCGGGCCACGCGCCCTGGTGAATACAGATCACGCCAGGTTTAATTCCCGTGCTGACCACCGCTCCCGCCAGCACCTGTCCGCGTGCGTTCCAGACCCGCACCACATCGCCGTCGGCAATTCCACGCGCGATGGCGTCATCCGGATGCAAGGTGATTGGCTCACGTCCCGCTACGGCATACTGTTCGCGCAATGACGAGTAGTTAAGCTGGCTGTGCAGACGATGCGCCGGATGCGCGGACAGCACCTGTAGCTGTTTCGGCTGCGCATTGCCGTGCCACTCGTCGGGCTCAAGCCACATCGGATGGGGCGGGCAATCGGCATAGTCAAAACTGGCGATACGCTGCGAATAGATCTCGATTTTGCCACTTTCCGTTTTTAGCGGATGACTCTGCGGGTCACGGCGGAAATCCGCAAAACGGACAAACTGCGCGTTCTGCTCGCTCTCCGGCATTTCAAAAATGGCATTCGCTTCCCAGAACTCTGTAAACGGCGGCAACGTTACGCCCTGTGATTCACCGCGCTGCCCGGCAATCTGGTAAAACGTCTCCAGCCATTGCAGATCCGTTTTGCCTTCCGTGAAGCGCTCGCGACCGCCCGGCTCCCACAACTCACTCAACGCTGCAAACACCTCAAAATCGTCACGCGCTTCGTCACGCGGGGGGACCACACGCTTCATCGGCACCATGTGCTGATTGCTGTAATCGCCAGTCATGGTCAGATCGTTACGCTCAAATGAGGTGGTCGCTGGCAACACGATGTCTGCGTGCTTTGCCGCGGCGGTCCAGAAGCACTCTGAAATGACCACCAGCTCAGGCTTCTGCCAGGCGCGAATCAGGCGGTTAGTATCCTGATGATGGGTAAAGTTTGCGCCGCCCGCCCACCAGACAAAACGAATATCCGGGAAATGCCGATCCAAGCCGTTGTGCTGATAAAAACCGCCAGGTTTTTCCAGCGCTTCTACGATGCGTGCAACCGGAATTTTATCGACAGCATCAATCCCGTTTTGCACCGAACCTTGCATCGAGGCCAGCACCGCCGCACGACGAGTCGGGTTCCCTCCGTTGGCAAAATGATACGACAAGCCAAAACCGCCGCCCGGCGTACCAATCTGGCCGAGCATCGCGGCAAGCGTCACCAGCATCCAGTGTTTTTGCTCGCCAAACTGCTGACGCTGCATTCCCCAGCCAGACATCAACATGGTGGTATTTTGATGGAATAACGCCGCCAGTTCGCGGATTTTAGCGGCATCAACGCCACAAATCTCTGCGGCCCATTCAGCGGTTTTCGCCACTCCGTCAGATTTACCGGTCAGGTAAGCGGCGAACTGTTCAAATCCGGTCGTACAGCGCGCCAGGAATTCGGCGTCATGCCAGCCGTTTTCCACCAGCGTATGCGCCACACCCAGCATCATCGCGACGTCTGTGCCCATATGCGGCGCGATCCACTCGGCGCTCTCCCCGAGAAAATCCATGGTTTCGGAACGCATAGGATCGATGCAGATCACCCGCTTACCGCTTTTACGCAGCGCGTCAAAATAGGCAATGCCCTGCTCATCGCTGGCGTTCCACGCGATCTTCAGCGTATTAAGCGGGTTGGCGCTCCACAACACCACGACGTCCGTATGCTCCAGCACCAGTGGCCAGCTCGTCTGCTGCTGATACACCTCGTTGCCCCCCACGACATACGGCATGATCGCCTGAGCCGCCCCGGTCGAATAATCGCCCAGATGCCCAGTGTAGCCGCCCGCCAGGCTCATATAACGTTGCAATAGCGTCGCCGCTTTATGCAGCACGCCGTTGGAGCGCCAGCCGTAGGATCCAGCAAAGATAGACGAGGCGCCGTAGCTGTCGCGGATACGTTTGTGTTGTCCGTGGATCAGCGCCAGCGCATCGTCCCAGCTCACGCGTACAAATTCATCTTGCCCACGCACGCCCTGCGGATTATCCGGCGAGGCTAAAAAACCTTTACGCACCATCGGCCAGCGCACGCGGGTTTTACTGTGCACCTGATCGCGCACCGCGGTTTGTAATGAGTTGGGATGATGAGTGGGCAGCGCCCCGCGTGAAGACAGCACGTTCTCGCCGTCGGTTTCAACCAGCATCGGCCCCCAGTGGGCTGCGGTCAGAATGGTTTTTATTGAGGTGGTCAAAGCGTGCGCTCCTGGGTTGCCTGTTGCAGGTTTCACGGCCTTCTTTGAGGCCGTTTATGGTTTGACACAAATTTCAGAGTTATCCCCGGAATTTTCTGCATAACTGGGCGTCATAATCAACCGCCACGTCCGTCGTGGCAAAGAATAAAAAGGATTAAGGAAATAAGATGAATAAACGCGTATTGGTTATTGCCGCTCTGGTGAGTGGCGCACTGGCTGTTTCTGGCTGCACAACAAACCCTTACACCGGCGAGCGTGAAGCGGGTAAATCCGGCATTGGCGCAGGTATCGGCTCACTGGTTGGTGCCGGTGTTGGCGCGCTCTCCTCATCCAAGAAAGATCGCGGCAAAGGTGCGCTGATTGGTGCAGCTGCCGGTGCGGCACTGGGCGGCGGTGCCGGTTATTACATGGATGTTCAGGAAGCAAAACTGCGTGACAAAATGCAGGGAACTGGCGTGAGCGTGACGCGAAATGGCGACAACATCATTTTGAACATGCCAAGCAATGTGACCTTTGACAGCAGCAGCGCCACGCTGAAACCTGCAGGGGCAAATACCCTGACGGGCGTCGCAATGGTTCTGAAAGAGTACAGTAAAACGGCGGTGAACGTGATCGGCTACACCGACAGCACCGGCAGCCAGGATCTTAACATGCGCCTGTCCCAGCAGCGTGCGGACTCCGTTGCCAGCTCACTGATCACCCAGGGCGTGGCCGCCAACCGCATCCGCACCAGCGGGATGGGTCCGGCAAATCCAATCGCCAGCAACAACACGGCAGAAGGCAAAGCGCAGAACCGTCGCGTTGAGATCACCCTCAGTCCGATTCAGTAAGTTTACTGTTTTTCCCTCTCCCGTTGGGAGAGGGGCGGATGAGGCCTCCGCCGCCTGTATCATCCGATATGAAGCACTTGCCATCGCTGATTTTCACGTTAAGGTGTTCTCACTTAATTCAGAGAAATCAGCGATGAGCAAATCAACACGGTCCACCATCAGCGATGTGGCGAAAGCCGCAAAAACAGGTAAAACCAGTATTTCACGCTATCTAAATGGCGAGAAACACCTGCTTTCCGACGCGCTGCTGGCCCGTATTGAACAGGCTATTGCCGAACTCGATTATCGACCAAGCCTCATGGCTCGCGGGCTAAAGCATGGTCGTACTCGCCTCATCGGCCTGATAATCGCCGATATTACCAATCCCTACTCCGTCAATGTCCTGAGCGGTATCGAAGCCGCGTGCCGCGAAAAAGGCTTCACACCGCTGGTGTGTAATACCAATAACGAGCTGAATCAGGAATTGCACTACCTCGACCTGCTGCGCAGCTATCAGGTGGAAGGTATCGTGGTTAATGCCGTGGGTATGCGCGAAGAGGGGCTAAACCGTCTTCAGCAGTCTGCGCTTCCGATGGTACTCATTGACCGCAAAATCCCGGAATTTGCCTGCGATGTCGTCGGGCTGGATAACACTCAGGCCGCCACGACCGCCACGGAACACCTCATAGAGCAGGGTTTTGAAGCGATTTTGTTTATGAGCGAACCGTTGGGAATGGTCAATACCCGTCGCGATCGCCTCAGCGCTTTTCGTGCGACCCTGGCGCGTTATCCCGGCGTGATCGCCGAGAATGCTGAAATCCCACTGCATGAAGCCGACCAGATGGATAACACGCTGCGTCAATTTCACACCCGCCATCGCGGAATGCGTAAAGCCGTGATTTCTGCCAATGGCGCACTCACGCTCCAGGTGGCGCGCTCCCTCAAACGGATTGGCCTGCACTGGGGGAGCGATATCGGTCTGCTAGGCTTTGACGAACTGGAATGGGCCGAGCTGGCGGGCGTGGGGATTACCACGCTAAAACAGCCGACCTGGCAGATTGGCTATGCCGCCGTAGAACAGGTGGTGCGCCGTATTGAAGGCATGACGGACGCCGTTCGCGAGCAAGTTTTCTCTGGCGAGCTGATCGTGCGCGGTTCCACGTCCCGCTAAATCCCCTTCGTGATGGCGATCATAAATTCAACACCCTGGGCTTTCTTTTGGAACCGGTTCCATCTAGCGTGATAACTATCAGCTACGAAGGAGAGTTAGCCAATGGGCAGAAAAATTATCGTCGTGACCGCTGCATACGGTGCGGATCAGGTACGTCAGGCAGGCGGTCAGCGGGCCATGTTGCCCGTCATCGCAGCGGGTGGCGCAGATGGCGTCGAAATACGTCGCGAATTGTTCAGCGAGCAAGAGCTGCAAACCCTTCCGATGCTGGCCCAATCTATCGAGCTGCTTGGCTTGCTGGCCTGTTACTCCGCGCCAGCCGCATTGCTCATGCCCGATGGAACGCTTAACCCGGATCTGCCGCGTTATCTTGCTGAAGCCAACACGTTGAATGCCCTGTGGTTAAAGGTTTCTCTGGGCCATTTCCGTGATAAACAGCCGCTGGAAGCGCTACGTGAATTACTCAATGACAGCGGCATGGCGCTTGTGGTCGAAAACGATCAAACCGATTGTGGCCAGCTGGCACCCATGCAGCGATTCAAAGCGGCCTGTCGGGTAATGCAATTACCCGTCACGTTGACGTTCGATACGGGTAACTGGTTGTGGGTGGGCGATTCGCCTGAGGAAGCCGCACGTCTTCTGGCCCCTGCCGTGAGCTATATCCACGTCAAAGCGGCAATCCCGCATAATCAACACTACCGCGCTATCGCGCCGGATAACGCCGATGCGCGCTGGATGGCGCTTCTGGATCAACTCCCCGCAGATGCGCCGCGCGGTATTGAATTTCCGCTGGAAGGTCCGGATTTAGCCGCGGTGACCCGCCATTATGTCAACCTGCTGCGCGAGGAGCCACGCCATGTCTAAGACTTTGGACGTCATCACCATCGGTGAAGCCATGGCGATGTTTGTTGCCACTGAAACGGGTGAGTTGCGCGCCGTTGAACACTTTATCAAACGCGTGGCAGGCGCCGAACTCAACGTTGCGACCGGACTGGCGCGCCTGGGTATGAACGTCGGCTGGGTCAGCCGCGTAGGCGACGACAGCTTCGGTCAGTTTGTCGTGGATTCGCTCAAAAAAGAGGGTATCGACGCGGCTGGCGTCACGCTCGACAGCCGTTTCGCCACGGGTTTCCAGTTAAAATCCAAAGTTGAAAATGGAACCGATCCCATTGTGGAGTATTTCCGTAAAGGCTCGGCGGCCAGCCATCTTTCTATTGCCGATTATCACCCTAATTATTTCTCGTCGGCACGACACCTGCATTTGAGCGGTGTCGCGGCTGCCTTGTCGTGCAGTTCGTATGAACTGCTCGACAAGGCAGCCAGCACCATGAAAGCGCAGGGTAGGACGATTTCCTTCGATCCCAATCTGCGCCCGGTGCTGTGGAAAAGTGAGGCCGAGATGATCAGTAAACTCAATCACCTCGCCTTCCAGGCTGACTGGGTTTTGCCTGGTGTAAAAGAAGGGATGATTTTGACCGGAGAGCATTCCCCCGAAGCCATCGCCGATTTTTATCTAAATCAAGGTGTGAAAGCCGTGGTGCTGAAAACGGGAGCCGATGGCGCATGGTTCAAGACGGCAGAAGGTGAACAAGGGACCGTTGCCGCGATAAACGTCGAGAATGTGGTCGATACCGTCGGCGCTGGCGATGGTTTCGCTGTCGGGGTGATAAGCGCGTTACTCGAAGGGAAAACGTTACCTAAGGCCGTCGCCCGCGGTAACAAAATCGGCTCGCTCGCCATTCAGGTTCAGGGCGACAGCGAAGGATTACCGACGCGGGAAGCATTAGGGGAATAAATCCTCGCCACCGCTAATTAAAAACACAGCCCCGCGTACCCTACATACAGCGGCGGAAGTCACCTCAACAACAGAGGCAAGTCTATGAACAAATCGACCAATGCAGTCAAACGCTGGTGGTACATCATGCCGATCGTGTTTATCACGTACAGCCTGGCGTATCTCGATCGCGCGAATTTCAGTTTCGCTTCCGCCGCAGGGATCACCGAAGACCTGGGCATAACCAAAGGGGTCTCTTCTCTCTTAGGCGCGTTGTTCTTCCTGGGCTATTTCTTCTTCCAGATCCCGGGCGCGATTTATGCCGAGCGCCGCAGCGTGCGCAAACTGATCTTCGTGTGCCTGATTCTGTGGGGAGCCTGTGCGTCGCTCACCGGCATGGTTAACAACATTCCGGCACTCGCCGCCATTCGCTTTATTCTTGGCGTGGTCGAAGCCGCCGTGATGCCGGCAATGCTGATTTATATCAGCAACTGGTTTACCAAATCCGAACGTTCGCGCGCCAATACTTTCCTGATCCTCGGTAACCCGGTCACGGTACTGTGGATGTCCGTGGTCTCTGGCTACCTGATTCAATCGTTCGGCTGGCGTCATATGTTCATCATTGAAGGGATCCCCGCGATTATCTGGGCCTTCTGTTGGTGGGTGTTGGTAAAAGATAAACCGTCTCAGGCGACATGGCTCTCCGAAAGTGAAAAAGCCGCGCTTCAGGCGGAACTGGAGAAAGAGCAACAAGGGCTGAAACCGGTACGTAACTACGGCGAAGCGTTCCGCTCCCGCAACGTGATACTACTGTGCATGCAGTACTTTACGTGGAGTATTGGTGTGTACGGATTTGTGCTGTGGCTACCGTCCATCATTCGTAGCGGCGGAGAAAACCTTGGCATGGTGGAAGTGGGCTGGCTGTCATCCGTGCCTTATCTGGCAGCGACTATCGCGATGATTGTGGTGTCATGGGCATCGGACAAACTGCAAAGCCGTAAGCTTTTCGTTTGGCCGCTGTTGCTGATTGCCGCATTCGCGTTTATTGGGTCATGGGCGGTTGGGCCTGATCACTTCTGGATTTCTTACACCCTGCTGGTGATTGCGGGCGCCGCGATGTATGCGCCTTACGGTCCTTTCTTTGCCATCATTCCCGAGATGCTTCCGCGTAACGTTGCGGGCGGCGCGATGGCACTCATCAACAGCATGGGTGCGCTGGGGTCGTTCTTTGGCTCGTGGTTTGTGGGTTATCTGAACGGCTCGACCGGCAGCCCGTCCGCCTCGTACATTTTTATGGGGGTGGCACTTTTCGCTTCAGTGTGGCTTACTTTGATTGTTAAGCCTGCTAATAATCAACATGTCCCTGCTGGCGCACGCCACGCCTGAACCCTTTAACATCAACGGAGATTAGCATGAAGCCGTCCGTCATTTTGTATAAAACCTTGCCCGACGATCTGCAAAAACGTCTTGAGGAGCACTTCACCGTCACCCAGATGAAGAATCTTAATCCAGAGACCGTCGCGGAGCATGCTGACGCGTTCGCCAGCGCAGCAGGATTACTGGGATCAAGCGAAAAAGTGGATACCGCATTGCTGGAAAAAATGCCGAAGCTTCGTGCGACGTCCACCATTTCAGTCGGTTACGATAATTTTGACGTTGATGCCCTCAACACACGCAAAATCCTGCTCATGCACACGCCTTATGCGCTGACCGAAACGGTCGCAGATACGCTGATGGCGCTGGTTCTGAGCACGGCGCGTCGGGTGGTAGAAGTTGCTGAGCGTGTAAAAGCGGGCGAATGGACGAAAAGTATTGGTCCCGACTGGTTTGGTGTGGATGTGCATGGCAAAACGCTGGGGATTGTCGGGATGGGGCGTATTGGGCTGGCGTTAGCCCAGCGCGCGCATTTCGGTTTTAACATGCCGATTCTGTACAACGCCCGCCGTCATCACAGCGAAGCGGAAGAGCGTTTCGAGGCGCGTTACTGCGAGTTAGAGACGCTGCTACAGGAAGCTGACTATGTTTGCCTGATCCTGCCGCTGACGGACGAGACGCATCATCTGATCGGTAAAGCAGAATTTGAGAAAATGAAGAAATCGGCGATTTTCATTAATGCCGGTCGTGGGCCGGTCGTCGATGAGAAAGCGTTAATTGAGGCACTGCAAAAGGGTGAGATCCACGCCGCCGGTCTGGACGTGTTTGAGCAAGAGCCGCTGCCGGTTGATTCCCCGCTGCTGACAATGTCGAATGTCGTTTCCCTGCCGCACATTGGGTCCGCCACGCATGAAACCCGCTACAACATGGCCGCTACTGCCGTGGATAATCTGATCAATGCTCTCAACGGCAACGTTGAGAAAAACTGTGTGAATCCACACGTTAACGCCTAAACGAAAAAAACCCGCCAGAGGCGGGTTTTTAAATTCTTTGCTGCTGAGTTGGAAGCTTACAGGCTTACAACGTTACCAGCTGCTGGGCCTTTAGCGCCGCTTTCGATGGTGAAGGAAACTTTCTGGCCTTCGTCCAAAGATTTGTAGCCTTCGTTCTGGATAGCAGAGAAGTGTACGAATACATCTTTAGAGCCATCGTCAGGAGTGATGAAGCCGAAACCTTTATCAGCGTTGAACCATTTTACCAGACCAGTCATTTTACCAGACATAGATTTTACCTTTTAAATATTTGTTTTGCCTTCCGGCGCGATGATGGAATGTGTTACAGATTTTTAAGCGATAGAGGAAGGGTCACTACGAAGGGTATCTAAGATAACTCATCTGGACTGCTTAACTAAACTGCTTTAGGTCTGTGAACAAACCGACGAACATAGTTATACTTGGGTGGTACTCGAATGACAAGCATTATTTTTGTAATTAATAAAAAAAGCCCCGCATTCTGCGAGGCTTTTATTTATTCGGTGGCCGTGACCGCCGAGCTCCATGCCTGGCTGAAGGCTTGGTGCTGCGAGGCTAGCGGCCCAATCAGCGTGTTGTACTGACTGGCTTGCTGAGACGTCGGGAACTGGATGCCATTAGAGACAAAACTCACCTGGGTACCCTGCTGAGAGATAAAATCACCCACCTGGACCAGTTGCTGACTAAAAATCTGCGCGGCTGGAATCAACGGCTGCATCGCATCAGAAGGCTTAGTCACCACTTTCTCATACACTTTATCGAATACAGGCTTCAGGTCTTCACCCTGTTTCAGCGCAGAGCGCGCCGCATCAGCCTGCATTTTTGCATTCTGCAACTGCTGGCTCAACACGCCAAGCGCACCGTTAGACTGGCGAAGAGGCTCGCGCTGAGTCATGTAATCCTGCGGGACACGAATCGCATTGACGCTATCCACAACGGGACGAAGGCCTGAATCCATTGCCTGATTCACTTGTTGTGAATAACCATAAAGGATGGCGTAATCGGAAACGAAGGGGCCAAACTGTTTTTTCTGATCCGCAGTCAGCGTTGGTAAATGCTCACCACTGCGCATCACGTTATTCTGAAGAAAATCGATAAACGCTTTGCGCTGATCGCCTTCTTTATCAAAACACCCACTCAGGCTAACTACCATCAACAACGCCGCAACAGGCGCGAACCAGCGAGAGCAGGACTTTCCTGTCGCCATTTTATTACTCCTTTCACCCAAAAAGCACACACTGGCACTGGCGTGCCTGACGTTGACAAGAATAGTCCAGGTCAGCCGCGCAAGATACTCTTTTCATGCAAAACGGCTATTGCCACTTTCTTTCTGACGATTTACAAAAAAATACCATTCGAAGCCTGCTTATGATTAATCAGGTAATTAGCATAACTATCCGCTTTGCTGAAACGAGCAAGGCAATACTTACCGCACGATTAATCACACCCGTGACGATCCCTCACCTCCTTTAAGAGCTATTCTTAACAAGCTCTATGAAGTTCATGATCCTGTTGTGTGATTTATGAGGAGTTCTTAATGGAATCTAAAGATACAATGTTTGAGCTGTTAACCAGCCTGGAACAAATCGTTTTTAAGGATCTGTCGCAAACCGTTATCCTGACCCAAAAATCCAATCCCTTTACAGAATTCGAGCAGTTGCGGAAAGGGACAGGGCTGAAGCCTATTGATTTCGCAAGAGAAATGGGTGTCAGTGTCGCGACGGTGAAAGAGTGGGAATCGAAACGTGTTAAACCCTCTATGACCGAGTTAAAGCTGATGCGTCTGATACAGGCGACCCCAACGCTTAGCGCGTAGTGATTTAAAAAAATGCTTGTTATCTTCCCCCGCTATTGCGGGGGTTTGTGTTTATAACGTCTTATAACACCACATATTTCGCCGGTTAACCCAGACGATAAACAGATTTGCCACAACGCGTTTAATCATAAAAAAACCCGCCATCAGAGGCGGGTTTTTTAACGTGACACAAATTACTGCAGTAACGAAATGTCCGCGACGCGCAGGAATAATTCGCGCAGTTTCTCGAGCATAGAGAGACGGTTAATGCGAAGATCTTTATCTTCAACATTCACCATCACTTTCTCGAAGAAGGCATCAATCACTTCACGCAGTTCGGCCAGTTCCACCAGCGCTTCCTGATAACGCCCTTCAGCGAAGAACGGTTCCAGCTTGTCACGCAGCACCACTACCTGCAGTGCCAGCGCAATTTCTTCCGGCTCTTTCAAGGTCGCGGCGTTAACACGCTCGTTCAGCGTTTCGTCGGATTTCGCCAGAATATTGGATACGCGTTTGTTAGCCGCAGCCAGTGCTGACGCGGCTTCCAGCGTGCGGAAATGCGAAACCGCCTTCATGCGCGCATCGAAATCTGCCGGACGGGTCGGACGACGTGCCAGAACCGCCTGAATGGTGTCGACGGTATAGCCTTCATCCTGATACCAGGCGCGGAAGCGGCCCAGCATAAAGTCGATCACTTCATCGACTACTTTTGCGTTGGTCAGCTTGTCACCGTACAGACGCACCGCTTCTTCGGTGAGAGTCTGCAGGTCCAGAGACAGGTTTTTCTCAACGATGATGCGCAGCACGCCCAGCGCGGCACGACGCAGCGCAAACGGGTCTTTGTCGCCTTTCGGATGCTGACCGATACCGAAGATACCCGCGAGGGTGTCCATTTTGTCGGCAATCGCGACGGCACACGCAACAGGGTTAGACGGCAGGTCATCACCCGCAAAGCGCGGCTGATACTGTTCGTTCAACGCAACGGCCACATCTTCTGCTTCGCCGTCATGACGCGCATAGTGCATGCCCATCACGCCCTGGGTGTCAGTAAACTCGAACACCATGTTGGTCATCAGGTCGCATTTGGACAGCAGGCCTGCGCGGGTAGCGTGATTCACATCGGCACCGATTTCACGTGCGATCCAGCCGGACAGCTCCGCGATACGGTCGGTCTTGTCGCGCAGCGTACCCAACTGTTGCTGGAACAGCACGGTTTGCAGACGCGGCAGGTGATCTTCCAGACGCTTTTTGCGGTCGGTATTAAAGAAGAACTCCGCATCTGCCAGGCGCGGGCGCACCACTTTTTCGTTGCCGGAGATAATCTGAATCGGATCTTTGGATTCGATGTTCGCCACGAAGATAAAGTTCGGCAGCAGTTTGCCGTCATTCGCGTAAACCGGGAAATACTTCTGGTCACCCTTCATGGTGTAAACCAGCGCTTCAGCCGGAACCGCGAGGAATTTCTCTTCAAACTTCGCCGTCAGAACCACTGGCCATTCGACCAGAGAGGTCACCTCTTCCAGCAGGCTTTCGCTCAGATCGGCGTTACCACCGATTTTGCGTGCCGCTTCTTCAGCGTCCGCTTTGATTTTTGCTTTACGCAGTTCGTAGTCAGCAATGACTTTACCGCGCTCGAGCAGGATTTGCGGATACTGATCGGCATTGTCGATGGTGAATTCCGGCTCGCCCATAAAGCGATGGCCGCGAATCACGCGGTCGGACTGAATTCCCAAAATCGTTGCCGGAATAACGGTATCGCCCAGCAGCAGGGTCACAGTGTGAACCGGACGCACAAAGTGCACGTCGGACGCACCCCAGCGCATCAGTTTAGGGATCGGCAGTTTAGCCAGCGACGTCGCAATCATGTTTGGCAGCAGCGCTTCTGCGCTTTCGCCTTTCACGTGCGCGCGATACAGCAGCCACTCACCTTTATCGGTTGTCAGACGCTCGGCCTGGTCAACGGTGATACCGCAACCGCGCGCCCAGCCTTCTGCCGCTTTGCTCGGCTTACCTTCGGCGTCAAACGCCTGGGAAATTGCCGGGCCGCGTTTTTCAACTTCGCGATCCGCCTGAGAAGCAGCCAGATTCGCCACTTTCAGCGCCAGGCGGCGCGGAGCAGCAAACCATTCGATTTTACCGTGCGTCAGGCCAGCGTTATCCAGCTCAGCCGTTACGTTCGCAGCAAAGGATTCCGCCAGGCTGCGCAGGGCTTTTGGTGGCAGCTCTTCAGTGCCGATTTCCACCAGGAAAGTTTTATCAGACATGGCCGCCTCTTATTTATTTCGGTTGCACATCGGGAAGCCAAGGGCTTCACGGGATGCGTAGTAAGCTTCTGCAACGGCTTTAGTCAGCGTGCGAATACGCAAAATGTAGCGCTGACGTTCAGTCACGGAGATGGCTTTACGGGCATCCAGCAGGTTGAAGCTGTGGGCGGCCTTCAGAATACGCTCATAGGCTGGCAGCGGCAGTGGCGTTTCGAGCGCCAGCAGTTGCTGCGCTTCTTTCTCGTACTGCTCGAAGCAGGTGAACAGGAAGTCCACATCCGCGTATTCGAAGTTATAGGTGGATTGCTCCACTTCGTTCTGATGGAACACGTCACCGTACGTGGTTTTACCCAGCGGGCCGTCGCTCCAGACCAGGTCGTAAACGCTGTCTACGCCCTGAATGTACATTGCCAGACGTTCCAGACCGTAGGTGATTTCACCGGTGATCGGTTTACATTCCAGACCGCCAACCTGCTGGAAGTAAGTGAACTGCGTCACTTCCATGCCGTTCAGCCACACTTCCCAGCCAAGGCCCCAGGCACCCAGCGTAGGGTTTTCCCAGTTATCTTCCACGAAGCGAATATCGTGAATAGTTGGATCCACGCCCAGCTCTTTCAGGGAGCCGAGATACAGTTCCTGAATATTGTCCGGTGAAGGTTTAATCACCACCTGGAACTGATAATAGTGCTGTAAGCGGTTTGGGTTTTCGCCATAACGACCATCGGTCGGACGACGAGATGGCTGCACATAGGCCGTTGCCATCGGTTCTGGCCCCAACGCACGTAAGCTGGTCATTGGGTGTGAAGTGCCGGCGCCAACTTCCATGTCCAAAGGTTGAACGATGGTGCAGCCCTGACGAGCCCAGTAATCCTGTAATGTCAGGATCAGGCCCTGGAAGGTCTTGGTATCAAACTTTTGCATAGTATTTCGTGCTGGATACGTGTGTTTTGAATGGAAGCGATCAGTATACCCGCTGACTGCAAGATATACAGTACGAAACGGGTTTGTTTAGGGAAAATTGGGAAATAAGACGTTAAGCCAGTGCAGCAAGCGCACTGGTCAGCTATAACGCAGGCGCGTTAGCGCATGGAGAGGTGTAAAAACTGCCCTTCCGCATCAAAAGAACAGACAAAGCTCTCTTTACGCGTGGTATACCCACGCATTTCATAGCTGCCCTGAAATTGCTCGAACCCGGTTACATCAATTTTTTGCGTACCTGTGTTGTACCGATACGCGGCCTGATCCTTGCACAGTTCCTCCATATTTAATGAGCGTTCCGGGCTGACTTTACTTTTTTGCGCTCTTTGCGCTGGCGCCTCTTCTTGTGAACTACATCCTGCAAGCATTACGATCACAATCAGTGACGCAGCACGCTTCATCATCATTTTTATTACCGCCGTGGTTTCTGGCTGTTATTTTTAGTTGTAGAGCTTTTATAGTTTATCGCCCCGCATTTTGCGAATAGCACGATGTTCACACAAGTCCGATAATTCAAACTCAGATTTATCCAGTGAGAGGCTGGAACACAATACGAGTCAGAACATATTTACCGCATAAACAGAGGAACTGATGCAGTCAAAAATTAACTGGATTGATAATTTGCGAGGAATAGCCTGTTTGATGGTGGTGATGATTCACACCACCACCTGGTATATCACCAACGCCCACAGTATCAGCCCAGTAAACTGGGACGTCGCGAATATTCTCAACTCGGCGTCCCGCGTCAGCGTTCCGCTGTTTTTCATGATTTCCGGATTTCTCTTCTTTGGCGAGCGCAGCGCGCAGCCGCGTCATTTTTTGCGCATCGGGCTGTGCTTGCTGTTTTACAGCGCTATTGCGCTGCTCTATATCACCCTTTTTACGTCGATTAACGGCGAACTGTCGCTCAGAAATTTACTGCAAAAACCCGTGTTCTATCACCTGTGGTTTTTCTTCGCCATCGTCGTGATTTATCTGGTGTCGCCGCTGATTCAGGTAAAAAACGTGGGGGGCAAAATGCTGTTGGCGCTGATGATCGTCATTGGCGTGCTCGCCAACCCAAATACTGTCTCGCAAAAAATTGGCGGTTTTGAGTGGCTGCCCATTAATCTTTATATCAATGGCGACGCCTTTTACTACGTGATTTACGGCATGCTCGGGCGCGCAATCGGAATGATGGACACGCGCAAATCATGGTTGACCTGGCTCTGTGCCGCGCTGTTTATCACCGCAGTCTTTGTGATTTCTCGTGGGACGTTACATGAGTTGCGCTGGCGTGGGAATTTTGCCGATACCTGGTATTTGTACTGCGGTCCGATGGTCTTTATCTGTGCAGTTTCTCTGCTCACGCTGGTGAAAAACACACTGAACGCACGTCCACTCCCAGTGCTGGGGTTGATTTCACGCCATTCACTTGGGATTTATGGTTTTCACGCGCTGGTGATCCACGCCCTGCGCACGCGAGGCGTTGAGTTTAAAAGCTGGCCGCTGCTGGACATCGTGTGGATTTTCACCGCCACGCTGCTGATCAGCCTGCTCCTGTCGATGCTTTTACAGCGAGTCGATACGCGCCGCTTTGTCAGCTAACGATACGCTGCCTGGCGCGATGAAATTGACGCGGTGACGAAAATCCAGCCGCCGTTGCCGCGTGTTCAACGCCGCGTCCTTGCAATAGCCACTGTTCAGCAACCGCCAGTCGCAGCTGTTCCAGGTAATCGCGCACGCTAATGCCTAAATGTTCCTGAAAAAGTCGGGTTAAATGGCGTGGGCTCACGTGTGCCAGATCTGCGATATCAGCCAGTTGCCAGCCCTTTTGCGGCTCCGCCGTCAGCGCATCTTGCGCACGATGAATGGCCGGATGCAGGTGATTGCGATAACGCAGCCACGGCGAAAGCTGCGGATCGTCTCCTGAACGCCGAAACCAAACCACCATTTCACGTGCCACCGCCAAGGCCTTTTCTGGCCCACACAGGCGGTTAATCATATGCAACGCCAGATCGATTCCCGACGTAATACCCGCGCTGGTCCAGATGTTTTGGTCCTGCACAAAAATACGATTCTCTTTGATCAACGCACCTGGTGCTGCGACACGGAGACGGCCAATGACGTCGTGGTGAGTCGTGCACTGTTTGCCATCCAGTAGACCTGATTTCGCCGCCAGTAGCGCGCCGGAGCAGACGCACATCACGGTAATGCGATGCCGATGGATCTCAGGCTGCAAGCGCATCAGCCAATGCTGAATGCTCAGCGCCTGAGGTGATGAAAACTGATGACTGGAATCGCTGACGCCCGGCAAAACCAGAAGGCTTCCTTCCGGCAGCGTTTCCGGTAACGGTTTGATACCGCTCATCGTCAGGCCTATGGATGTCGGCACATCTGGCTGCGGACCAACGAAATGCAGACGAAACGCATCGCCCGCCAACGCAAAGGTTTCGGCCGGGCCGGTCATGTCCAGCGACAATATTCCCGGCAACATCACAAACCAGACATCGGTACTCTTCAAAGTGACTCCAGCGTCTCCGCTACGGTTTTGATTTCTGCAAAACGCCCATCCAGCACCGTTTCAGTACGATGGCGAAGGTCATCTGTATCCAGCGTAATGCCCTTGTACGTCATCGGGAATGTCAGCGTGGCTTCACTGACGAAAGTGACGGCATAGCCTAAATCTGACGCGACTCGCGCCGTGGTTTCGCAGCATTGCTCAGTCCGCAGACCGCAAATGATCAGGTGATTAATATCCCGCTCACGCAGCCAATGATCAAGGCCGGTATCAGTAAAAGCATTATGGACATGTTTCTGGAAAACCACCGCAGGCTGATGACGTAAAAAGGACATAGGCTCAACGAAACCGCTTTCCAGTGAGAACGGGCCGGTATCGTCTACGTGAAAGATATCAACAACGGGGACGCCACGAGATTCACAGCCTTCGATAAGTCCCAGCATCGCCTGCTGGAACTCAGCGAAACCTTTTTCCTGCCAGTATTCACGGTGATGGAATGATTGCTGTGTATCGATGTTAAGTAACGCGGTGCGTGACATGGTGATTCTCCTCGCCAGTGGGTGTAACCCTATACTGACGAGGAGAAGCGCGGACGAGAAGACCAAAAAAGGACATCCTCACGCCGCATCGGGACAATGTTGGATCACGACATCAATGGCAGAAGTTGCTGATAGATTTTGCGGAACACGTCGCGCTGTTTAGCGTAATGCGCATGACGCACGGAATCCGGGCGGTGCTCTTGCTCCAGCGGTAATTGCGGCAACAGCTGCGCGAGCGGTTTTGCTGGATTCATTGCGATTTGCGCCAGACGCGCGGCTCCCAACGCGGGACCCACATCGCCACCGGTGCGGTAGTCAAGTTGTAATCCACTGATATCGGCCAACATCTGCCGCCAATAGCTGCTGCGAGCGCCGCCACCAATCAGCGTAATGCTGTGGGGCTTCACTCCGCATTCGTGCACCACATCCATACCATCGGCTAACGCAAAGCCCACGCCTTCCAGCACTGCGCGTGCCAGTTCCGCCGGACCGTGCTGATGCGTTAAGCCAAAGAAAACCCCCTTCGCCTGCGGGTTGTTGTGCGGGGTACGTTCACCCGAAAGATACGGCAGGAACCACACGGCACCCGCATTTTCATCAGCCTGTTGTGCGCCAGCGATCAGCGACGGGACATCGTCAAAACCCGTGAGCTTCGCGGCCCAGTCCAGGCATGAAGCGGCACTCAGCATGACCGACATCAAATGCCATTTCCCCGGTAACGCATGGCAGAAGCTGTGAACGGCACTTTCCGGGTTGCTAAGATAACCGTCGCTCACGGCAAAATAGACGCCCGATGTGCCCAGCGACAGCATTGCCTGGCCCGCATCAACCATTCCAACGCCGACGGCACCCGCCGCGTTATCCCCGCCCCCCGCAACAAGCGGCACCGCGGGCATATTCCAGCGCTCGGCAAGAGATGACTGTAGGGTTCCCGTGATTTCACTGCCTTCAAAAAGGGCAGGCATATGCTCGCGCGTGAGCTCGCAGGCGCTGAGCATCGCTTCGCTCCAGTCGCGCTGAGCAACATCCAGCCACATGGTGCCTGCCGCGTCCGACATATCGCTGGCAAAGTCGCCGGTCATACGAAAACGCAGATAATCTTTTGGCAGAAGCACTTTTGCGACCTGACGGAAAATCTCAGGCTCATGACGTTGCACCCACAGCAGTTTTGGCGCAGTGAAACCCGGCATCATCAGATTGCCGGTAATCTCGCGAGAAGTCGGCACGCGCTCTTCGAGAATGGCGCATTCCTCCGCGCAGCGACCGTCGTTCCACAAGATAGCCGGACGCAGAACGCGATGGTCTTTATCCAGCAGCGTCGCGCCGTGCATTTGCCCGGCAATGCCCAGCGCTTTCACGTTCCGTAAGCTGTGCTGTTCGCCCAGCGCTTTTATGGCGCGATCCGTCGCTTGCCACCACTCTTCAGGATCTTGCTCAGACCATAGCGGATGCGGACGCGAGACATGCAGCTTTTCAGTTTGCGTAGCCAACACATCGCCCTGTTCGTTTAACAGAATGGCTTTCACACCCGACGTGCCAAGATCAATCCCGATATACATGCGGTGACTCCTTAAAAGAGAAGCCCGGTAATGGGGCACCGGGCAATGCTGATTACTTATCGAACAGGTAGTGATTCACCAGGTTTTCAAGCAATTCCTGATGACCGCTCTGATGGCTCGGTGCCAGGCTGTGCTGTTCAGCGTACTTCGCTATCTCAGCAAGCGATAACTGGCCTTTCAAAATTTGCTGGCCCAGCTC
The DNA here is from genome assembly GCF_000016325.1 of Enterobacter sp. 638. NCBI lineage: Bacteria > Pseudomonadati > Pseudomonadota > Gammaproteobacteria > Enterobacterales > Enterobacteriaceae > Enterobacter > Enterobacter sp. 638. The sequence goes on along the minus strand of NC_009436.1, from coordinate 181,511 downwards.
ACTGTTCCAACCGGCATAACGCTTCGCAACGCGTTTATCCAGCTCGCCATCTTCAATCATGCGGGCCGCCACTTTCAGCGCCAGCGCCATGGTATCCATTGCGCCAATATGCCCATAGAACAGATCGTATTTGTCGGTACTTTGACGGCGGACTTTGGCGTCAAAGTTCAGGCCGCCGGTGGTAAATCCGCCCGCTTTGATAATTTCGTACATCACCAGCGCATTTTCTTCGACGCTGATCGGGAACTGGTCAGTATCCCAGCCCAACTGCGGATCGCCACGGTTGGCATCGACAGAGCCAAAGATGCCCAGCGCGATAGCAGACGCAATTTCGTGATGGAAAGAGTGCCCCGCCAGCGTTGCGTGGTTGGCTTCAATATTCACTTTGATCTCTTTTTCCAGACCAAATTGTTTGAGGAAGCCGTAGACGGTCGCCACGTCATAATCGTACTGATGTTTAGTCGGTTCCTGCGGTTTAGGCTCAATGAGCAACGTGCCACGGAAACCAATTTTGTGTTTGTGCTCCACCACCATCTGCATGAAGCGGCCGATTTGTTCACGCTCCTGACGGAGATCGGTGTTAAGCAGGGTTTCGTAGCCTTCGCGGCCACCCCACAGCACATAGTTTTCACCGCCGAGTTTGTGAGTGGCGTTCATCGCGGTCACGACCTGCGTTGCCGCCCAGCTAAACACTTCAGGATCCGGATTGGTCGCCGCACCCGCGCCGTAGCGAGGATTGGTAAAGCAGTTCGCCGTGCCCCACAGCAGTTTCACGCCGCTTTGCTGTTGTTTTTCACCCAGGTAATCGACCATCTGCGCAAAGTTATTCAGATACTCTTTCAGCGAGGCCCCTTCCGGAGAAACATCGACATCGTGGAAGCAGTAATACGGCACATTCAGCTTGTGGAAGAACTCAAACGCGACATCCGCTTTGCGCTTCGCCAGCTCCAGCGCTTCGCCGGGTTGCTGCCACGGACGGTCAAAAGAACCGACGCCAAACATATCCGCACCGTTCCAGCAGAAGGTGTGCCAGTAGCAGGCAGCAAAACGCAGGTGATCTTCCATGCGCTTACCCAGCACCAGCTCGTCGGGATTGTAATGACGAAATGCGAGAGGATTAGTGGATTTCGGGCCTTCGTAACGAACACGATCGAGTTGGTCGAAATAAGCTTGCATATTTAACTCCATAATCAAGAGGTGCGGCAAATAACCGATACTGGAACTAATAGTGAATATTCATTGTGATTTGCTCAATTACGTTATTTCACACTGGTATTGAGAGAATACACAAACGTGCGCTGGCTCCCAAAAAAAATAATACGCAAGCAAACGATTTCTCTGTGATTATTCCAGAATGATGTGTAATGAATAAGCTGTGCATTTTAAAATCAGATCACGGTCATAAATTCGCAAATAAACCAAATATCGTAATGAGAAGATAAAAATCTGTAATTGCTAGTTTGTCGTTACCCGTTAAGAATTTGCTGCGTATCTGACAAGAATCATCCTTTTCTCTCTGAATCTCTACCCTACAGAAAAAGGTAATAATAATTATGAAGATAAGAAACCTGTGCCTGACAATCTGCGCTTCGCTGCTGCTGACAAGCGTTGCGGGCCATGCGAAAGAAGTCAAAATCGGAATGGCTATCGACGATCTGCGTCTTGAGCGCTGGCAAAAAGATCGCGATATTTTTGTTAAAAAAGCAGAATCTCTTGGCGCAACTGTTTTTGTACAGTCGGCTAACGGCAATGAAGAAACACAAATGTCGCAAATCGAAAATATGATTAACCGCGGCGTTGATGTGCTGGTTATTATTCCTTACAACGGTCAGGTTTTAAGTAATGTTGTGAAAGAAGCCAAGCAAGAAGGCATTAAAGTTTTGGCGTATGACCGTATGATTAATAATGCCGATATCGATTTTTATATTTCCTTTGATAACGAAAAAGTCGGCGAAATTCAGGCGCAAAGTCTGATCAAAAAAGTGCCTGAAGGGAATTATTTCCTGATGGGTGGCTCACCAGTCGATAACAACGCAAAATTATTCCGCGAAGGGCAAATGAAAGTGCTCAAGCCGTATATTGATGACGGAAAAATTAAAATCGTAGGCGATCAATGGGCTGACGGCTGGCTGCCTGAAAACGCCCTCAAAATTATGGAAAACGCCTTAACCGCTAACAATAACAAAATTGATGCGGTCGTCGCGTCAAACGATGCAACAGCCGGTGGGGCCATTCAGGCCCTGAGCGCACAAGGCCTGGCAGGTAAAGTCGCTATTTCAGGACAAGATGCCGATCTGGCTGGCGTAAAACGTATTCTTAATGGCACCCAAACCATGACGGTTTATAAGCCAATCACTGAACTCGCGAATACGGCAGCTGAAATTGCCGTTGAGTTGGGTAATGGAAAACAGCCTAAGGCAGACTCCTCATTAAACAACGGCCTGAAAGACGTACCCGCTCGTCTGTTGACGCCGATTGAAGTCACCAAAGACAACATTGATGCCACCGTTGTGAAAGACGGTTTCCACAGTAAGAGTCAATTGTAATCCAGCCACGCCCCTGTTCTGCAGGGGCGTGCCGACTTGTACGGGTATTCCTTCGGGTCTTGTGGAGCAGTTATGTCTTATCTACTGGAAATGAAAAGCATCACCAAAGCGTTTGGCGCGGTGAAAGCCGTCGACAATGTGAGCCTGCGCTTGAATCCCGGCGAAATCGTCTCGCTCTGTGGTGAAAATGGCTCTGGAAAATCCACGCTGATGAAAGTGCTGTGCGGTATTTATCCGCACGGGAGCTACGAGGGTGAAATCGTATTTGCCGGAGAGACGCTGCAAGCGACTCATATTCGCGATACCGAGCGTAAAGGTATTGCCATCATTCACCAGGAACTCGCGCTGGTGAAGAATTTGACCGTGCTGGAGAATATTTTTCTCGGTGCTGAGCTTTCGCGTCACGGGGTGCTGGATTACGACACCATGACGCTGCGTTGTGAAAAACTGCTGGCGCAGGTCAGCCTGGCTATCTCACCTGACACGCGTGTTGGCGATTTGGGTTTAGGCCAGCAGCAGCTGGTTGAAATAGCCAAAGCACTTAATAAACAGGTGCGCCTGTTGATTCTGGATGAGCCGACGGCATCCCTTACCGAACAGGAAACTGCGGTACTGTTAAACATCATCCGCGACCTGCAAAACCACGGCATTGCCTGCGTTTATATTTCGCACAAGCTTAACGAGGTTAAAGCGATATCGGACACCATCTGCGTGATCCGCGACGGACAGCACATTGGCACCCGCGCCGCAGCAGGCATGAGCGAAGATGACATCATCACAATGATGGTGGGCCGCGAACTTACCGCCCTTTATCCAAACGAACCCCACACCACGGGCGATGAAATTTTGCGCGTCGAGAATCTCACCGCCTGGCATCCGGTCAATCGTCATATCAAACGCGTTAACGATATCTCTTTCTCACTGCGCCGCGGGGAAATCCTCGGGATTGCGGGACTGGTCGGCGCTGGGCGTACCGAAGCCGTGCAGTGTTTATTCGGCGTATGGCCTGGGCGCTGGGAGGGAAAAATTTTTATCGACGGGCAACCTGTGCAGATCAATAACTGTCAGCAGGCGATTGCGCTCGGTATTGCAATGGTGCCGGAAGACCGTAAAAAAGACGGCATCGTGCCGGTGATGGCGGTCGGGAAAAATATCACGCTGGCCGCACTCGATCAGTTTTCCGGTCCGCTGAGCAGCCTGGACGATGCTGCCGAACAGCAGTGTATTCTCCAGTCCCTCGCCCGCCTCAAGGTCAAAACCTCTTCACCCGAACTGGCGATTGGCCGACTGAGCGGCGGCAATCAGCAGAAAGCCATTTTGGCCCGCTGCCTGCTGCTCAATCCTCGCATCCTGATTCTTGATGAACCCACTCGCGGGATCGATATCGGTGCGAAATACGAAATCTACAAACTGATTAACCAGCTTGTACAGCAGGGCATTGCCGTCATTGTGATTTCGTCTGAGCTACCTGAAGTACTCGGCCTGAGCGATCGCGTTCTTGTGATGCACGAAGGCAAACTGAAAGCCAATTTGAATAACCAAAACCTGACGCAGGAACAGGTGATGGAAGCCGCCCTGAGGAGCGAACGCCATGTCGAAAAGCAACCCGTCTGATCTTAAAGTCTCCGTTCACACGCCCGGTGCGTTCTCGGGACTCAAGGCGCTCAATTTACAGGTTTTCGTCATGATCGCGGCCATAATCGCCATCATGCTGTTCTTCACCTGGATGACCGACGGCTCGTATTTGAGCGCGCGTAATATTTCTAACCTGCTGCGCCAGACCGCGATCACCGGCATTCTGGCAGTCGGTATGGTCTTCGTCATTATCTCTGCTGAGATTGACCTCTCGGTGGGCTCGATGATGGGATTGCTGGGTGGCGTTGCCGCCATCTTTGACGTCTGGCTAGGCTGGCCGTTACCGTTCACCATCGTCGTGACGCTTGTGCTCGGTCTTCTGCTGGGCACCTGGAACGGCTGGTGGGTCGCGTACCGAAAAGTACCGTCTTTTATCGTCACCCTCGCCGGGATGCTGGCGTTTCGCGGCATCCTGATTGGGATCACCAACGGCACGACCGTTTCCCCCACCAGCGCATCCATGTCGCAAATTGGCCAAAGCTATCTCTCTGACGGTCTTGGCTTTACGTTCGGTGCCATCGGTCTCATGGCGTTTATCGCCTGGCAATGGCGTGCGCGTATGCGCCGTGAAGCATTGGGACTCGCCGCACCCGCATCAACCTCTGTCGTCGGACGCCAGGCATTAACGGCGGTGATTGTGCTGGGCGCAATCTGGTTGCTGAATGATTACCGTGGCGTTCCAACGCCGGTGTTGATTCTGACGCTGCTGTTACTGGCAGGGATGTTTATGGCCACGCGCACGGCTTTCGGTCGCCGTATCTACGCCATCGGCGGCAACATCGAAGCGGCACGTCTGTCAGGCATTAACGTCGAACGGACTAAACTGGCGGTGTTTGCGATCAATGGCCTGATGGTGGCGATTGCTGGGCTAATTCTGAGTTCACGTTTGGGGGCCGGTTCGCCGTCTGCCGGGAACATTGCCGAACTGGACGCCATCGCAGCCTGTGTCATCGGTGGGACCAGCCTGGCAGGCGGGATCGGTAGCGTTGCCGGCGCCGTAATGGGCGCATTTATTATGGCGTCGCTGGATAACGGAATGAGTATGATGGACGTGCCGACCTTCTGGCAGTATATCGTTAAGGGCGCCATTCTGTTGCTGGCGGTCTGGATGGACTCCGCAACCAAGCAACGGGCCTGAGAACCACAAATTTGGGAAAGATAAGCCATGTTTGAGAAGCGTCACCGCATTACGTTGTTATTCAATGCCAACAAAGCCTATGACCGTCAGGTCGTGGAAGGCGTGGGTGAATATTTGCAGGCGTCGCAATCCGAATGGGACATCTTCATAGAAGAAGATTTTCGTGCCAGCATCGAGACGATTAAAGACTGGTTAGGCGATGGGGTTATCGCAGATTTTGATGACCCCGATATCCAAAAAATGCTTGTCGATGTCGACGTCCCCATTGTGGGCGTCGGCGGTTCTTACCACTCGCCCGAAAAATATCCCCCGGTACATTACATCGCGACCGATAACTACGCGCTGGTCGAAAGCGCGTTTTTGCATTTAAAAGAAAAAGGTGTTCACCGCTTTGCCTTTTATGGTTTGCCAGCCTCCAGCGGTAAGCGATGGGCGATGGAGCGCGAACACGCCTTTTGTCAGATTGTGGCCCAGGAAAAGTATCGTGGCGTCGTTTATCAAGGGCTCGAGACGGCACCTGAAAACTGGCAGCACGCGCAAAACCGTCTGGCCGACTGGCTGCAAACGCTGCCACCGCAAACCGGCATTATTGCGGTCACAGACGCGCGTGCGCGTCATGTACTCCAGGTGTGCGACCATTTGCACATTCCGGTTCCTGAAAAACTGTGCGTCATTGGCATCGATAACGAAGAGTTAACCCGTTATTTGTCACGCGTCGCGCTGTCATCAGTGGCGCAGGGAACGCGTCAGATGGGCTATCAGGCCGCGAAATTACTTCACCGATTGCTGGATAACGAAACCCTGCCGCTGCAGCGTCTGCTGGTGCCACCGGTCCGTGTGGTGGAACGGCGCTCCACCGATTACCGTTCTTTAAACGATCCCGCGGTGATTCAGGCGATGCACTACATCCGTAACCATGCCTGCAAGGGCATCAAAGTGGATCAGGTGTTGGATGCCGTGGGCATTTCTCGCTCGAATCTGGAGAAGCGTTTTAAAGAAGAGGTCGGGGAAACGATTCATGCGGTCATTCACGCCGAAAAACTGGAAAAAGCGCGCAGTCTGTTAGTGTCGACGTCATTGTCGATCAACGAGATTTCGCAGATGTGCGGCTACCCATCGTTACAGTATTTCTATTCGGTGTTTAAAAAAGATTATGACACCACGCCGAAAGAGTATCGGGAGCGGTACAGCGAGGTGCTGATTTAGCGCTGGCTGAGTAAAGAAAAAGGCCTTTCGATGGAAGGCCTTTTAATGGATTACATATGGGCGGCGATTAAACGCTGGTTATCCTGGTACATTGCAAACAAGTAATTGTTGTAGCTCTGTCCCTGGGTGGAATAACCTTTCAGCTTGTGAATCATCGTGCTCGCCGTAACTTCCTGGTCTGCTTTACGCAATTGCGCGCGTGATTTACGGAATGAAGCGTACGCCGGATGCGTATTCAGATTCACCACGTAGGCATTCACTGAATCTTTCACCGATTCGAACTGCGAATACCCTTTCACTTTGCCTGGCGCGTTGTTACAGCGGCCTTTGGCGCACTTCATACCGAAGAGATTATTGTTGGTGCGGGCCAATTTTGATGTCCCCCAACCACTCTCCGCAGCAGCCATTGTCGCCACCATGCTACCTGGAATAATGTCTACACGCTCAAGCAGTGAGTTCCACGGTACACGACGTGTATTCCCGTTCCAGCTCACATTGTAGCGTTTAGCGATCTCTTTCAGACGCGTACGCTCGGTCGGCGACCAGCGGCTGGCGTACTGTTTCGAGATCAACCAGTTACGATCCGCGGTAATCGCAGAATTTTGACTCGTAATATAAGGCATTACCGTCCGGAGAAACGCTTTTTTTCTTGGTGTCCCGGAAGGGTATTTTCGCAAATCAGGCAGTGAACTACTCTTAACACTATTGCGAGAATACTCTTTCTTACTGCTAACCTTACTCTTACTGCTCGTTGTCGTCGTCTTTATGACGTGGGCTTTCTTACTCGTTGTATCCGTGTGCGTTTTAGCAAGCACCTCACCTGAAAAAGTCACGGTGAGCAACATGAGTATCGTAGCCCCAAATCGTCGTATGGGAGTCGATATCATTAGGTCTCCTGGTCGGATATTTGTGTTCCAACCCTTTATTTTTTTCACAAAATTGAGAGCGGAATCTCAAATCATAGCAAAAATAACCTTTCAGAGCATCCAAAGAAATAGTCTAATTCCGAAACTATGTCACCTGAAACTTGCTCACATAAGCATCATTTCTACAAAATTGTGTGCGATATCGCAGATAACAGCTTAATTTTGCGCGAGATCACTCATCCTCACCCCTCCACCTGAAAGATCGCGTCTGGGGAGGAGTCCTGCGCATACACCTGGTGGCAAACTGGTTAAAATAGCCACAACAGGAAAAAGGAATGAAACGCTCCGCTTTAGCCCTCTTGCTCTTACCCGCGATGGCAAACGCTGGCTGGTCATCCCCCGGTTTCTCTGCGTTTAATGCTGAAGGGACCGGACTTTTCACAGGCCATGCAACGCTCGCGAAGGGTACGCGCCCTCTTACGCTCAGTTTTGACAATGCGTGCTGGCAGCCAACCGAAGCAATAAAGCTCAACGAAATGCTCTCGCTTAAACCGTGCGAAGGAACCCCGCCGCAATGGCGCTTATTCCGCGAAGGGGAGTACCAAATGCGCATTGATACGCGCTCCGGTACACCCACGCTCATGATCACCGTGCAAAGTGTCACCGACAAACCTGTTACGAACGTCACTCAACAATGTCCTAAATGGGACGGCAAGCCCCTCACCCTCGACGTGACGAACACGTTCCCGGAAGGCTCAGTCGTACGGGACTTCTACAGCAAGCAAACCGCTATGGTTCAGCAAGGGAAAATCACCCTTCAGCCTGCCGCCAACAGCAATGGCCTTCTGTTGCTTGAGCGTGCCGAAACCGAAAAAACGGCGCCCTTTAGCTGGCAAAACGCCACCGTTTATTTCGTCCTGACGGACCGCTATGTGAACGGGGATCCGTCAAACGACAACAGCTATGGCCGCCAAAAAGACGACATGCAGGAAATTGGGACTTTCCACGGCGGCGATCTCAAAGGGCTCACCAGTAAACTGGATTATCTGCAAAATCTGGGCGTCAATGCGCTGTGGATAAGCTCGCCGCTAGAGCAAATTCATGGCTGGGTCGGCGGCGGAACCAAGGGCGATTTCCCTCATTACGCCTATCACGGCTATTACACGCAGGACTGGACCCGACTCGACGCGAACATGGGTCAGGAGGACGACTTACGCCATCTGGTCGACGAGGCACACAAGCGCGGGATACGCATTCTGTTCGATGTGGTCATGAATCACACCGGCTACGCCACGCTTGCAGATATGCAGGAGTATCAGTTCGGTGCGTTGTATGTGCAGGGTGATGAACTAAAAAAAACGCTGGGTGAGCGCTGGACCGACTGGAAGCCCGCTGCGGGGCAAAGCTGGCACAGCTTTAATGATTACATTAATTTTAGCGATAAAGCGGGATGGGAAAACTGGTGGGGTAAAAAATGGATCCGCACCGACATTGGCGATTACGACAACCCTGGTTTCGATGATCTGACCATGTCGCTGGCCTTCTTACCCGATCTCAAAACGGAATCCACTGCGCCTTCCGGCCTGCCAAATTTCTATCGGCATAAGCCGGACACGCACGCCAAAGCCATCGCCGGTTATACCCCGCGCGATTATTTAACCCATTGGCTGAGTCAATGGGTTCGCGATTACGGCATCGATGGTTTTCGTGTTGATACCGCTAAACATGTCGAAATGGCGGGCTGGCAACAGCTGAAAGAACAGGCTTCTGCGGCGCTGAAAGCGTGGAAAACAGCCCATCCGGACCAAAAGCTCGATGATGCTCCGTTCTGGATGACCGGCGAATCATGGGGCCACGGTGTCATGCAAAGCGACTATTATCGCCATGGTTTCGACGCCATGATCAATTTTGATTATCAGGAGCAGGCAGCAAAAGCGGTCGATTGTCTGGCTGATATGGACCTAACCTGGCAGCAAATGGCCGAAAAACTGCAAGGCTATAACGTGCTGAGCTATCTCTCTTCTCACGATACCCGCCTGTTCCGCGAAGGTGGCCAACGTGCAGCCGAACTGCTGCTGCTCGCGCCAGGTGCCGTACAAATATACTACGGCGACGAATCTGAACGCCCGTTCGGTCCAACCGGTTCCGATCCGCTTCAGGGAACGCGTTCTGATATGAACTGGCAAGAGGTGTCGGGCAGTCAGGCACAAACGGTCGCTCACTGGCAAATACTGGGGCAGTTCCGTGCCCGTCATCCATCGATTGGCGAAGGCACGCAAACCACGCTATCCCTGAAGCAGGGCTACGGTTTTACCCGTCAGCACCAGACCGACAAAGTGATGGTGGTGTGGGCGGGAAATCAGTAAACCGTTCCGTCTCCGCGCCTAAAAAGAGCGGAGACGCATTTAGAATAATCCACCACCCAATCAGCAATCCATAACATAAAACAATAATTCGTCTTGCCTTTCACGATTTGCACCTGCGCATTTGTAGCGTTATGGTGACGCACTCTTAGAATAAGTACGATAGATCACCTGCTATGACCTTTTCACTTTTCGGCGACAAATTCACCCGCCATTCAGGCATCACCCGCCTGATGGAGGATCTCAACGACGGCCTGCGCACACCGGGCGCTATCATGCTCGGCGGCGGAAACCCGGCGCAAATCCCGGCCATGAATGAATACTTTCAGGATCTGCTGGCGGAGATGTTGCAAAACGGCAAAGCCGCTGATGCACTTTGCAATTATGACGGCCCGCAGGGGAAAACTGAGCTGCTGTCTCTTCTGGCAAACATGCTGCGCGATGAACTGGGTTGGGATATCGAACCACAGAATATTGCACTGACAAATGGCAGCCAGAGCGCATTTTTCTACTTGTTTAATCTTTTCGCAGGACGACGCGCAGACGGTACGACCCGGAAAGTGCTTTTCCCCCTGACCCCTGAATATATTGGCTATGCCGATTCCGGGCTGGAGGAGGATCTTTTTGTCTCCGCGCGTCCCAATATCGAGCTGTTGCCGGAAGGTCAGTTCAAATACCACGTCGATTTTGAACATCTGCACATTGGTGAAGAGACCGGCATGATTTGTGTGTCGCGGCCGACCAACCCAACGGGAAACGTCATCACAGACGAAGAGCTGATGAAGCTGGACGCGTTGGCGAATCAGCACGGCATTCCCCTGGTGATCGATAATGCTTATGGCGTGCCATTCCCGGGCATTATCTTTAGCGAAGCGCGGCCGCTGTGGAACCCGAATATCGTCCTTTGTATGAGCCTGTCTAAACTTGGCCTGCCGGGCAGCCGCTGCGGCATTATTATTGCCAATGAAAAAATCATCTCCGCTATTACCAACATGAACGGAATTATCAGCCTGGCACCTGGTGGTATTGGCCCGGCAATGATGAGCGAAATGATTAAGCGTAACGATCTGCTGCGCCTGTCAAATGATGTGATTAAACCGTTCTACTATCAGCGCGTTCATGAAACGATTGCGACCATTCGCCGCTATCTTCCGGAAGATCGTTGTCTTATTCATAAACCTGAAGGAGCCATTTTCCTTTGGCTATGGTTTAAAGATCTGCCGATTTCAACCGAACTGCTGTACCAGCGTCTGAAAAAACGTGGCGTGTTGATGGTGCCCGGCGATTACTTTTTCCCGGGGCTGGATAAACCGTGGCCGCACACTCACCAGTGCATGCGCATGAATTACGTTCCGGACCCAGAAAAGATCGAGGCCGGTGTTAAAATTCTTGCCGAAGAAATTGAAATCGCCTGGAGCGAAAAGTAGTAGCAGATAAATAAGGCTCTTCAACTGATGAGCCTTATTTTTTATGATCGTCTTATTGGAAATATAATATATTCCTTTTCGCCAATTACCTCCTTTATCCAGGATTAATCTATAAAATGAATGATTTTATTTACGCTGTATTAATTCCGGAAATTGTGTAGTAGCAATTAATTAAATTAACATCCTGATAATATTACTACTTTTACCAGAAGCATATTCCCATTATTTTGCCAAAAATATATTTATTCTTTCTGCCCATTGATATTGTCACTGCCCGTAAGCAACCCGGAAAATACCACATATACTCACTAATACGCCGCTCGGCGTTTTATTAAGTGGAGTATTCATATGCTACCTAATAACGTTAGCCGCGTCAGCGTTATTGCTGTCGCGGTCCTGCTCGCATTTTCTCTTTCTGCCTGCAGTGGAAGCGGCGGAGGCTCGCATTCCTCAGCAAAAAACAATCCGACTACTGGGACAGATAGCGGATCGGGGTCCGGAAGCGGGGATGGCTCAACCGCCAATAATGGCGGCTCAGGAAGCAATGGTTCCGGTAGTGGCGGAACAGGCAGCGGAGGCGGTGGAACTGGCGGTGGTAATAATGGTGGAGGCACAGGTGGCGACGGTGGCGGCACAGGAAATAGCGGCACCTCTACAGCCGCCATTAATAACGTGCTGAGCGATACCGGAAAGACCGTCACCAGCGTCGGCTCAACGCTTGACGGGCTTGGCAGCCAGCTTCCTACTGATAATCCCGTAACCTCTACCGTATCGACCACCATTAGTGGTGTCGGGAGCGCGGTATCAACGGTCGGAACGGGTGTCACAGCGGGCATCGGTAATCCGGATAATGCCAACGGGGTAGGAACGACGGTGAAAGGCGTCACCACGACCGTGACATCGCTGGGTAACACGGTTTCAACCGTCGGAACGGACCTTTCTGGTACAACTGCTGGCACGCCAATTAGCGGTGTAACCGGCCTGACAGGAAGCATTGTGAACAATACCGGGCAACTGGTGAGCAACACAGGCACCGGTTTAACCAGCGCCGTGAGTAGCCCCGCTGTGACACAGCTGACGACAGACACCACCACGGTGGTCAACAAAACGCTCGGGGGTGTTCAGGGCGTCACACAAGGCGTGGGCACCACGACCGGGCTTGGCACGCCGGTAAATGGCCTGCTGACGCAGGTGGGGAATACCGTCAGCGGCGTGGGGACCAACATCAGTACCAGTAATAGCGGGTTAAGTGGTGTCGGCCAGATTGTGCAAAACACAGGGCAAACCGTCACGGATGTCGGTGGGTTGGTGAAACCAACCTCGTCCACCAGCAGCGGTACGGGTTCACTTTCTGCGGATGCCAATGTCACGGCGAATAACTCAGGCTTGGGCGCGACGGTGAATACCACGCTCAATACGCTCACCGCCGGGGTAACAGCAAATGCAGGAACAACCACCAGTCAAAACGGCGCCACCGCCAATCCTTTGGGTGGTCTTAACTCACTCACCAGCAATCTGCTGAATCCGAAACGTCAGTAATTGCGTTACCCTTCTGCGCCCCCGCATGGGGGCGCATTTCGCAGCAAAATGCCTCTTAGGGCTTAAAGAACAGGGATTGCGCGATGAAACACACTTTACGCTATTCGCTGTCCGGACTGATTGTGTTGAGCATGGCGCGGGCCGATACGCTGCCATCGATTGTCGATCCTAATAACCCCGCGCAAACTTCACCCACGGTGGCTGCACCACCTGCAACACCCGCGGTGATGCCTAAAACCAGCATCCAAAAACCCGAATCCAGGCTCACGCCCGAAACGCCCATTCAGGTTGACCATATCCAGTTTATTGGCGGGACGGTTTATCCCTTAAAAGAACTGCTGGAACCTTTTCGTCCCTACGCGAAAAAAACCGTGCCACTCAAAACGCTGATTGGCTTGGTTAATGACATCACGGCACGCTATAAAGCCGACGGGTATTCGCTCTCTTACGCGTGGCTGCCGGATAATAATTTCCAGCAGGGAAATATCAAAATCGTGCTGGTCGAGGGGTATGTGGCCCACAGCGATATCAAGAGTAACAACCCCAATATCGCGGCCCGTCTGCAGCGGCTGGCAGCAAAAATCATGCAGGAAAAGCCGCTCACGCAAGACACGTTTGATCGCTATAGCATGTTGATGACCCGCACGCCTGGCGTGCCCGTTACGGCCAATGCCCGCTTGCCGACCAATATTTACGGCGCGGCCGCCATGCAAATCACCGGCAATCAACCGCATATCTGGGATATCTCATCGACCGTTGATACGCGTAAAGGGCAAGACTTGATGATGGTCAATGGCACGCTCAGCAATCTGACGTCGTACGGCGATCAGCTTGGTGTTGCGACGCTAATCCCCCTGGACAGCGACACGCGCAAAACGTATCTCGGTTTGAACTGGCAACAATTTTTGAATGATGAAGGGCTGACTTTGCAGCTAAAAGGCAGCTATTACCGCGAAAAACCACGTGATTTTACCCCGCTGCTGTCTCTGCCCAATAACGTGACTGTCGATTCCAGACAAAAATCAACCCAGTACAACGGCGGGGTGAATTTTGGCTACCCGCTGCTGTTAACGCAAAAATCACAATTTAATCTGACGGGCGGTTTCGACTACACCGACAGGCAGGATGATTATGATTTGCAGGCGCGCATTGCCAACCGCACTTTCCCTCTGGAACCCCAGAACCAGCACACACGCTATCCGGCACTGGAATTCGGCGTTAACGGGGCGCATCAGTTCACCACCGCCAGCGTGAGCAGCAGACTGGTTGTCCGTCAGGGTTTTAACGATCTGGGAGCCGATGTGGTGTCGGGACAAAACACCGATCTCAACTTTACACTGTCGAAAGGGTATCTGGATGCCGCCTGGCTCATCGACGAAAAATGGCGACTGTCGACTTCATGGGAAGGCGCGTGGTCAAACAACAACTTACCGGAACCGGAACGCGTGAGTTTTGGCGCGCAGCGTTTTGGTCGGGGTTATCAGGATGGCGAAGCCAGCGGAGACTATGGCTACGGCGGACAGCTCGAATTCCGGTATCTGCACATGCGCAAAGAGAGCACCTGGCTTACCACCGTACAGCCGTATATTTTAACCGATACAGCGCAAACCTGGTTTAATCAGACCGGTTTCCCCCATCAACAATTAGCGTCTGTGGCTGCCGGGGTGATGGTGGGTGATAATCGCCACTACAGCGTCACAGTAGAAGCGGCGCGTCCGGTCGGCAACGTTCCGTCAGACAGCAGCAACCGCGACTGGCGTTACAGCCTAACGGTGACGTGGAATTTCAATAATTTACTGTAATCTCGCGGCGCGCAGTTGGGCGACGTCAACACAAGAGAGGGCATGAGTTGGGCAGGCCTCGACGCAGGCAGGCCCTTGTGCCCGGTGATGACATAAATCACATTTGATCGCCTGCGCGCGGTGGTGGTTCGCCACCACTCGCATCGCGCCAAACGGGCACGCTATCACGCAGCTTTTGCATCCGATGCAGCGTTGCTGGTCCACTGCTATTCTGCCCTGTTCGCGCCGAATCGCACCCGTCGGACAAACATTCCCACATGGCGCATCTTCGCAGTGATGGCAGGTGACCGCCGTGGAAAAGGTATCCCCTTTCACCACCTGGATTCGCGGGAGAAAAGCCTCGGCAGAAAGCTGCGCGCAGTCCTGTTCTTGCTGATGCGCCACGACGCAGGCCACCTCACAAGTCCGGCAGCCGATGCATTTTTCCGAATTCGCCACGATAAACCGGTTCATCCCTTACTCCGCGCAACAGGTAAAAAGCCAGAGTGCCCGAAAAGCACGCCAGGGTGCTTTGATCCTACAGGGGGAAGGCGTCAGATTTGTGGTATCAGCCATTAGTTCTGGTCGTATGCCAGAAGCGATGGCCACCGTGTGAACATATCGGCTAAAGCATTGGTTAGCGAGAGAATGAGTGGAATGAATAAAACCCGGTGGCGCTAAACATACCCAAGCTGTAATTCGCAGATCGGGTAAGTGCAGCACCACCGGGTTGAATATGGTGTTGCCCTCATCCTTGAGGACAAATGTTGAGTGCTTAGAAACGCCAGCTCAAGCCAGTCATCAGCGCGAGGCTGTCTTGCCTGTCGATCATTGGGCTGTTCTTCACGTCGTCAGGTAATACGGTATATGCTGCGCTGGCATTCAGAATGAGGTTATCCGTCAGCTGATATTTGGCAACCAGCGCCACGTAAGGGTTCCAGCTATCTCCGGCAGTGTATTGATCCAGGCCGCTGCGGCGTGACTCTTTACCTGAAACACCGTAGTAGTAGTCGTTAAAGCTTTCGTCATAGTACAGAACGCCAACCGATGGAATGAGTGTCAGTTTGTCCATGCGAATCGGCTTGAAATAAGATATTTCACCGACCACACCCCCACTTTCATCCATCGCGTCCGCCGCGACAGCAAACTTCATGCTGCCCCATTTTTCATGGCGGTAATAAGCACCACCCAGCATTGCAGAGGCTTTACGTTCGTCCAGTTGCGCCATCGCGTGGTCGTCATTGTCATCCGGATCGAAGTGCAGTGGCATCCATGACGCCGTCAGGCTTAATTCATTTTTGCTGTCTTTCCAGAACGTCCAACCCGCCGTAAATTGACGCACGTAGAAATTGTCGCCTTCATAACTGATTAAAGGAATTGCCAGAACGTTCTCGTTATATCCTTTATAAGCCGATTCATTATAAACCGCACCGGCGCCCAGTGAAAATTCACCGGCCATGGCTGATGATGCAGAAAATAATGCTGCGACGATAAGTAAATTCTTTTTGATATTCATTCCCTGTAATCCATTAAATGCCAAAGAAGCAGGCGAATAATAATGGTTACAAATTTATCAATGCAATGGCGTAAATAGTATAATATTATATACAAAATCATATAAATGGCCGTTCACGATGAATAATTTACAGATTAAACCACGTGAGTTAAAGATCATTTCCGTCATTGCTGCAACGCACAGTATCGGAGATGCCGCCGCCCTGTTAGGCATGGCGCAGGCCAATGTCAGTAAATATCTTTCCGATTTTGAAATGCGTGTGGGGCTGAAAGTATTTGAACGTACGACGCGACAACTGGCGTTGACTCAGTTCGGCGAAGCGCTGGTGCCTTACATCAATGCTTCGCTGGATAAAAATAGCCAACTCATTAATTTTATTGCTGATTATAAGCATGAAAAAAGTGGCCGCGTGACGATTTATGCCCCTACTGGAATCATCATGTATCTCGCGCGTCACGTCGTACATGAGATTGAAGAGATCGGGGATATTCGCCTCGCCTTAAAAACGTATAATCTTGATCGCAACGAATTTGCCGAAGGCGTATCCTTCCCGGATGATTGCGATATATTAATTACGTACGCGCAGCCTAAAGACGAAAATTTAGTTGCCAGCGTACTGGCAAAATATTCCGTGACCGCTTTCGCCACTGAAACCTATTTAAAGCAACATCCCATTCAAGGCCCAGACGATTTAATTAATCATTCCTGTATTTTGATTGATTCAATGCTGGTTGATGACGCCAATATTTGGCGATTTTGTGTTTATAACAGCAATGAAGTGCGCGACTACAAAGTCACCGGAAATTATATTTGCGATAATACGCAAACAGCGCTGGAATTAGCACGGAATAATTTAGGTATTGTCTTCGCGCCGAAAGAGAGCCTGCAGCAGGAGATCAGTAAAGGCACGCTGGTTCCCTGCTTCCCGCACCGGGAGGAGTGGTGGCTCGATCTCACCGCTATTTTCCGCAAGCGAGAGTATCAGCCGTGGCGTGTCCAGTATGTGCTGGACAGCGTTCTGAATAGCTTACGCACGCATATTTCTCAGGCCGTCCATGGACGGCCCTCACCTGATAATTAGAATAAACCCAACGGTTTATCCGAATAGCTGACCAGCAAGCATTTCGTTTGCTGGTAATGGTTCAGCATCATCTTGTGCGTTTCGCGCCCAATCCCCGACTGCTTATATCCACCAAACGCGGCATGGGCCGGATAGGCGTGATAGCAGTTTGTCCAGACGCGTCCGGCCTGAATTCCGCGCCCCATTTTGTACGCCAGATTACCGTTGCGGCTCCAGACACCCGCCCCGAGGCCATATTGCGTATCGTTGGCCAACTCCAGTGCTTCCTCCATGGTTTTAAACGTTGTCACCGCCAGCACCGGACCGAAGATTTCCTCCTGGAAAACGCGCATATCATTTTTGCCAAACAGAATGGTCGGCTCAAGGTAAAAGCCATCTTTCAGATCGCCTTCGAGCATTTTTCGACGCCCGCCGGTCAGAACATCTGCGCCCTCTTTCTTACCGATATCGATGTAATTGAGGATAGTCTCCAGCTGCCCCTGCGAAACCTGTGCGCCCATCTGCGTGACGCTGTCCAGCGGATTACCACTGCGGATGGATTCCACCCGACGAATAGCCCGCTCCATGAAGCGTTCATAAATGGATTCCTGCACCAGCGCTCGGCTTGGACAGGTGCAAACCTCGCCCTGGTTAAAGGCAAACAGCGCAAACCCTTCCAGCGCTTTGTCGAAGAAAGCATCCTCTTCATCCATCACATCGGCAAAGAAAATGTTCGGCGATTTGCCGCCCAACTCCAGCGTGACTGGAATGATATTTTGGGTCGCATACTGCATGATCTGCTGGCCCACTTCCGTGGAGCCGGTAAACGCGACTTTCGCGATACGCTTCGAGGTCGCCAGATATTCACCGATTTCGCCGCCTGCCCCGTTCACAACGTTAATCACCCCCGGCGGAACCAGGTCGCCAATGATTTCCATCAGCAGCAATACGGACAGCGGGGTTAAGCGTGCCGGTTTGAGGATCACGCAGTTGCCCGCCGCCAGCGCGGGAGCCATTTTCCAGCTCGCCATCAGCAGCGGGAAGTTCCATGGAATAATTTGCCCCACGACACCCAGCGGCTCGTGAAAATGGTAGGCAACGGTTTCACTGTCCACCTCGCTGATTCCCCCTTCCTGAGCGCGAATACAGGAGGCAAAATAACGGAAGTGGTCGATAGCCAGTGGTACGTCAGCGCCGGTGGTTTCGCGGATCGGTTTGCCGTTATCCCAGGTTTCAGCCGCTGCCAGCAGCTCCAGGTTTTGCTCCATCCGATCGGCAATTTTCAACAGAATGGCGGCTCGGTCCTGAACCGAGGTGTGCCCCCATTTCTCTTTCGCTTTATGCGCCGCATCCAGTGCCAGATCGATATCTTTTTTGCCGGAGCTGGCGATTTCGCACAGCGGTTGCCCAGTGACAGGCGTCAGGTTCGAGTAATACTCGCCGTCGACGGGAGCAACCCAGCCGCCGCCTATGAAATTGTCGTACCGGGGTTTTAACTTGAGGGGATAACCATACTCGCCAGGCTGCAAACGCGTTGAGGGAGGATTATTCGTCATGACCGTCTCCTTGCTGTTGGTGTCTAACAAGGGTAGTCACGACTGGCGATTTTTTCGCCAGCCGCTTACAGCTTTACGACAGGAATCACGGATTACATCGCCGCACGATAAATCGCCATAATCTCGTCATGCGTGGCCTGGATTGGATTAGTGAATCCGCAGGCGTCTTTCAGCGCATTGGTCGCCAGAATTGGGAAGTCCGCCTCCTTCACGTTGAGGTCACGCAGACCCGCCGGGATATTCACTTTACGCGCCAGGGAGCGAATCTCTGCGATACACGCCTGTGCACCCTGTTCTGCGGTCATTTGACTGACATCGACACCCATCGCCTGGGCGCAATCACGCAGACGCGGTGCCGCCGCTTTGCAGTTAAACGTCTGCACGTGTGGCAACAATATCGCATTGCACACGCCGTGCGGCAGATCGTAAAAACCGCCCAGCTGATGCGCCATCGCATGCACATACCCGAGAGACGCATTATTAAACGCCATACCCGCCAGGAATTGCGCATAGGCCATTGCTTCACGGGCGATAGCATTGCTGCCATCTTCTACTGCATGCGTCAGGTTCTCGGCGATCATTGTCATCGCTTTCAATGCACAAGCGTCGGTGATCGGCGTGGCGGCAATGGACACATAGGCTTCTATCGCGTGAGTCAACGCATCCATACCGGTTGCGGCCGTCAGGGATTTCGGCATGCCAACCATCAGCGAAGAGTCATTCACGGACAAAACAGGCGTGACATGCTTATCGACAATCGCCATTTTAATATGACGCACTTCATCGGTAATAATGCAGAAACGGGTCATTTCGGATGCCGTGCCCGCCGTGGTATTAATCGCAATCATGGGTAACTGCGGTTTTGCCGAGCGATCGACGCCCTCATAGTCACGAATATCGCCACCGTTTGCCGCCACCAGCGCAATGCCTTTCGCGCAATCATGTGGAGAACCGCCGCCGAGTGAAATAACGCAATCACAGTTATTCTCTTTTAATATTTTCAGCCCGGCAGCAACATTGGCGGTGGTTGGATTTGGATGCGTGCCATCAAATACCATGCTCACAATATCGCGCTCCTGAAGCGCTTTTTGAATATCGGCGACCATCCCCATTTTGTTTAACACCGCGTCTGTCACAATCAGCGCGCGACGCCAGCCGTAATCGCGCATAGTGACCATTGCGCTAACTAATGAGTTAGAGCCTATAATATTCACCGAAGGAATATAAAATACGGATGCAGTCATAGTAATACCTCGAAGGGGTTAATGTTCAAGGCACAATACAAAAAGGGGAATATAAAAAACATGATCAAAAAGGTAAATTTGCGTGGATATTCGCAGGCTTTTTATTTTTAAGCCTGCGAAATATATTATTTAGTAGATAAACTTATCTTTTTGTTAATTTGTATTATCGACTGACGTTATCTCAGGAAATAATAACGAATCGCGTAATAGATGATCATTACCACGACGACGCGTAAAACCAATCCGATTAAAATATTCCAGAATCTGAATCGCCAGCTTACGCCCGACGTTAAGCCGATCGCGGAAGTCAGCCGCGCAGGTCGATCCCTTTTCCTGATCCAACTCGCGAATCAAATTGGCGAACGTCACGATACGATCGTTACGGTAGTAGCGATCTTTCACGATCGCCGTAATCAGCCCCTGCTGCGCTGAATGGCGCAACACCTGACGCATGAGCTGCTCGTCTGTCCCCGTCTGCTGGGCCAAATCGCGTACCCACCAGGGCTCATCACCAAATAACGACGCGACTTTTTGCCATATCGCGTCTTGTTCAGGCGTGAAGCCCGCTTTGTGATCCGGCAGGTGCAGCCAACCGTGGTGACTATGAATGACGCCGCTTTCACGCATTTTTTCAATCAACAGCAGAACCAGCGCGTCATCTTCCATCGGCAGAGCCATACGGCGCAGCCGTTCACGCCCAGGCCCCGGTTCGTCCTGATGCTGTTCGTGATAAGTCGCAAGCGTCGCCAGCACTTTACGCTGCCAGCGCGCGGCGACCGGCGCGTTCAGTAAGTTAACACCTGCCTGGATAAAATCGGGCTGCTGCGACAATCGGCGCAGCCCCTCGTCACTCAGTTGCCGCGCCCAGGCAAAATCAGCAAGATTTACCGCACCGCGATCGAGATGCACCGCCAGGGCGGATTTGTCATTCTCTGCCAGCGCGAGCGCCGCCAGCCATTGGAGATATTCAGCTTTGCGCTTGCCGCGACGGGGTGGATTTAACGTCACTACCCGAGCACCTGCCAGCGTGGTCCGCGCGGAGATATCGCGCAGCACCAGTCGGTCATTATCAGCCAGCCAAAGCGGTGTATCGAATACCAGCTCTGCCAGATCGTTTTCCAGCAGCGAAACGCGGCCAGTGACGTGGCTGGCGGCATGGTGGATATGCAGCGGCTGCCACTGCGTCAGCGGCGTATGGGCTTGCAGGGAAACAATCACGCGCTCGGACGGCTCCGGTGGCGCGTCGGACAGCAGCCAGTCGCCGCGATTGAGCTGTTCTTTTTCAGCATCACCCGCAATGTTCAGCGCGATACGCTGCCCGGCATGCGCCTGTTCAGACAGCTGATTCTGCGCATGGAGACCACGTACACGCATCGGTTTGTTGACGCCCGTCAGCCACAGGCTGTCCCCCACTTTCACTTCACCACTCAGCGCCGTACCGGTGACGACCAGTCCAGCCCCTTTCACGGTAAATGCGCGGTCGATGGCTAAACGGAACCGATGATCGCGGGTTTGCTCACGCGAAGAAAGATGCTGTAAATGCGTACGAAGTTCGTCGATTCCCAGCCCTTCTGTAGCGACCGTGACAAAAACAGGCGCATCGGCAAAACCGTACTCCTGTAATGTCGCCTGAAGCTGTTCACGGACTTCATCAATACGACTCTCATCGACACGATCCGCTTTCGTCAGCGCAACCGTGAGCTGCGGGTTACCTGTCAATTGCAAAATAGCCAGATGCTCGCGCGTTTGCGCCATCACGCCATCATCACAGGCCACCACCAGCAGTGCGTGGTCGATTCCGCCAACGCCTGCCAGCATATTCGAGAGAAACTTTTCATGCCCAGGCACATCGATAAAGCCCAGAATCCGGCCATCGGGTTGCGGCCAATAGGCATATCCCAGATCGATGGTCATGCCGCGTTTTTTCTCTTCGGGCAAGCGATCGGCATTCACACCCGTTATGGCCTGCAACAGCGTGGTTTTCCCGTGGTCGACATGACCGGCAGTGGCAATTATCATTTCAACAACATCTCCAGAAACTGTTCTTCATCTTCAAGGCAGCGCAGATCCAGCCACAGCCGCCCGTCATAGATGCGCCCAATGATGGGCGTAGGCAATGCACGCCAGCAAGATGACAGCGCTTCGAGCTGGCTACCGCGCCCGTCGCGCGGCGTAAACGTCAGCGCCGCGCTCGGCAAGCGATCCACTGGCAGCGAGCCGCTACCAATCTGCGACTGACAGGATTCAACATGCACGTCAAACGCCACGAAATGCGCAGCGATTTTTGCGCGCAATAACTCGGCCTGAGCGCGAATCGACGCCGCATCGCGCGCCAACAATCGCAACGTGGGCAGTCGTTCCGCCAGTTTTTCCGGATGGAGATACAGTCGCAGCGTGGCTTCGAGCGCCGCCAGCGTCATTTTATCGGCGCGAAGCGCACGTTTCAGCGGATGCTGCTGTAGCTTTTCAATCAGTTCGCGTTTGCCAACGATAATGCCCGCCTGCGGACCACCCAGCAGCTTATCGCCCGAAAAACTGACCAGACTGACGCCCGCGGCGATCATCTCCTGCGGCATCGGCTCTTTCGGCAAGCCGTACACGCTGAGATCCACCAGCGAACCGCTGCCCAAATCCGCAATCACCGGCACGTTCAGCTCGCGGCCAATCTCTGCCAGCTCCGCCTCTTCAACGGTTTTGGTAAAACCTTCAATCTGATAATTACTGGTGTGGACTTTCATCAACAGCGCGGTGTTTTCATTTACCGCAGCGCGATAGTCTTTCGCATGCGTCCGGTTCGTCGTCCCCACTTCATGCAGCGTGCAACCGGCCTGGCGCATCACATCCGGAATGCGAAACGCCCCGCCGATCTCCACTAATTCACCACGCGACACCACAACCTCTTTTCCGCTTGCGGTCGCGGCCAGCATCAGCAGCACTGCCGCCGCGTTGTTATTCACGATGCAGGCATCTTCTGCGCCCGTAATCTGGCACAGCAGACTCGCCAGCGCCCGGTCACGATGACCACGGCCAGCGCCATCCAGATCGTATTCCAGCGTCACGGGCGAACGCATCGCCTGCGTGACGGCCTCAATCGCCTCTTCAGCCTGCGGTGCACGACCTAAATTGGTGTGAAGCACCGTTCCGGTAAGGTTAATGACCGGGCGCAACGCGCTCTGCGTTTGCGCTTTCAAGCGCTTTTCTGCTTCCAGCGGCCAGTCCGCACACCACTGCGGCAATGCGTTTTCAGCCTGAATATGCAGGCGCGCTTCATCCTGTAACAAACGCAACAACGCGACGGCGCGAGTGTGTCCGAACTGTTCAAGAATGGGAGTGAAGCGGGGATCACGCAGCAGGCGATCGGACGCAGGTATCTGGCTGTAGAGGGAATGATGAGTCGTCATTGTCATGCCTGGAAGTGGGGGTTTTATCCCCCTCCCGACGGGAGAGGGAGTCAATTTCTAAAGGGATTGTACAGGCTAAAGAGGAGAAGTGTTATAACCCGCATCAAGCCTTAGGCGGTTCCGTACGGGCAAAACTTTCGCGCTGGAAGAGCGTTTCAGCGAGTTTAACCAGCAGTGGACGCTCTACGCACCAGCCCGGAGAAACATGGCGGAAATTGAGGTATCCCACGGCGCAAGCAATGGCAATAGTGGCCAGATTCAGCGTATCGGTTTTAACACTGCCGTCTTCCAGAAGCTGTTCACATCTGTCCAGGCTGCGATTGATTTTCTCCCGCTGGCGCAATAGCTCCGTTTCGGATTGCTGCGCCGCAGGGCGCGCTTGCTCACGCACGGACGCCAGCGCCGCATCCATAATGCCATCCGCCAGCGCTTCGATTTGCCTCACGGTAAGCGCTGCTTTCGGTTCACGCGGCACCATCGCAGGCGCAATGCCGAGCAGTTCGATATATTCCGCAATAATCGGGGAATCAAACCAGCATTCGCCGTCATCGGTGAGCAGCGCCGGGACTTTTCCCAGCGGGTTATACTGCGCCACGCCATTCTCTGCGTTGTACGGCTGCTCATTCACAAACTCGAACGTGATGCCTTTTTCCAACAGGAGAACCGAAATTTTACGCACGAATGGACTGGTGTAGCTGCCGATGAGTTTCATTGCCTGATCCTTGATTCACCCAAAAGGGTAAGTATGGATCAGGCAACGAAAAAAGGCAGAACCTTAATGATCGAGGTAGAGGTAATGCATCCAGCTGGTCATGCGCAGCAGCACTTTTCGCATCACCGAGACGTGAGAGAAGTGGTCGGAATAGACGGCCACTTGCGCATAGATGCCGTCCGGCAGCGCTTCGACATCCGCATTCGGCGCGAGCTCAATCGTGCCAAGCACCCCGTCCGTACCCGGAATCACCGTTAACGATTGCAGCGCGCCCTGCGCCTGATAAGAACCGCCCGGCACCACCGGTAAAATGCTGGTGAGCTTACCGCTGAAGACCTGGCCCGGCAGCGCGTTGAAGACCACTTCGGCTTCGTCACCCGGTTTCAGACGCAGTAACGAGTTCTGGCGGAACTGCGCCACAATGAGTCGTTTTTGCTCCGGAATAAACACCATCACCGGACGTAATGGCAGCGCAGCGGCGTAGGTCCCGGGACGGATTAGCACCTGAGTGACATAGCCATCGCTGGGTGCGCGCACCACGGTCTGTTCGAGATTGTAGTTGGCTTCTGTAAGCTGGGCGCGTAGTGAGACAATTTGCGATTGCTCGCCGTTGACCATGCTGTCTAACTGACTTTTGATTTGCGCCTGATCCGCGATGGACGCTTTGACCATGGCATCCTGCGCCAGATAGTTTTGCCGCGCATTATCAATGTCGCTTTCTGAGAAGGGATTGACCTTCGCCTGGCTGCCCTTCAGGTAGCGTTGGAAATCTTTATAAAGTCTGTCGCGTTCGGCAGACACGCGAGTGGTATTGGCTTCGGCTTCCGAAAGCTGGGCTTTCAGGACATCAATACTGTGTGTCGCCGTCACTAAATCCGCTTTAAGTCTGTCGACTCTGGCTTGATAGCGCACCGGGTCCAATTTAAATAACACTTCGCCTTTTTTAATGAGCTGATTATTTTTATCCGTGACTTCACTCACCACCCCAGTGACCTGCGGGGTAATCGGAATAGAAATTACTGCTTTCTGCGCCGTGAAAGTATATGGATGGTTGTAGTTCATTAATAAAATCAAACCAGCGACAATAAATACCCCGCCCAATGCGGCAGTAGAAAGTGTCCATTGATTAACGGGTATGCGAAAAATTTTAAATATTGCCCAGGCAAACGCCACGTAAGTCAAAATAATGAGCAGGTCCATATTTAGCCCTCCGCCGTATTTTTATTTGCGGGCGTAGACGTGGCGGCAAGCCGCTGTTCCAGGTCGGCAACGCGTTTAGAAAGCGCATCAACATCAGGTTGCTGCGGGCCGGGCACTGCGTGATTTTGCATTCCCCACCCGCGCTCTGGCTGGTACAGCGTGGCCCAAATCCACAGGAAGGGCCAGATAACATGGAGCGTAAACAGACTAACCCAGCCCGCCGTATGGATCGCATCAGCGTGGGGATGATTACGCTTTTTTGCCATTAAATAAGGGATGTCGTGGATGGCAATGATTCCGTAAAAAAGAACCAGGAAAACGAAAATCAATACACCCAGCGCAAAATAGTTTAAAAACATATTTGCCTCACTCAAAACTACGTCAACTCATTAAATTAATAAAATGGTACGCAACCAAATTAATTCATTTTAAGTACAATCTAATGCACTTATTATTTCAGAGCCGGGGAGTATGGTTTTTTGTTATATCTCCATGCAAGTTTATAAGCGTGACAAAATATATCATGAATAATAATAGACTTAACTTTACATAATGAGCGTAATCCAGGTTTTCACTTTTCGCCATAACCTATGAGGTGAAATTCGTTTAGCTTTTCGTGTGACATGATCCTGGCTCTGGAGAGCGATACAGAGTTTGCCGCCGATCGCATCAAGAGAAATCCGCATAAAAATATTTTGTGAAATCAGTCACAATAACGAGACAAACACCAAATCATAAAATGTGATCAACTTCACATTAACATGCCTAATCAGCGACTTTATTCTCCATTGTATTTTTTTCATACTCTCATTTTGTGATGGCGATCACCTCAATGTTATCCGCCCCCCCTACATTTGCGTGATGCAGATCACACAAATTTTCACTGTCTGGACAGTTGAACGATTCGGTGCCAGATTTCACAGCATCAGAACAGGGCTCAGCAACCTCTGCCGCCGCACATTAACGATAAACCTCGGGCTGAAAGCCTAAGCGTAAACATAAGAAGGGGTGTTTTATGTCATCCGATTTCAAGATCAAAGTACAAAGCTTTGGTCGTTTCCTCAGCAACATGGTGATGCCAAATATCGGCGCGTTTATCGCGTGGGGTATCATCACCGCCTTGTTCATTCCAACAGGATGGTTGCCGAGCGAAACCCTGGCGAAGCTTGTTGGTCCAATGATTACTTATCTGCTGCCACTGCTCATCGGTTTTACCGGTGGTCGTTTGGTCGGCGGTGACCGTGGTGGTGTGGTCGGTGCAATTACGACCATGGGCGTGATCGTCGGCGCGGATATGCCGATGTTCCTCGGTGCAATGATTGCCGGTCCGCTGGGCGGCTGGGCGATTAAGAAATTCGACGTTTGGGTTGATGGCAAAATCAAATCCGGCTTCGAAATGCTGGTGAACAACTTCTCCGCTGGCATCATCGGTATGATCCTGGCGATTCTGGCGTTCCTCGGCATTGGCCCTGCGGTTGAAGTGCTGTCTAAAGTGCTGGCTGCTGGCGTTAACTTCATGGTCGTTCACGACATGCTGCCGCTGGCGTCTATCTTTGTTGAACCGGCGAAAATCCTGTTCCTCAATAACGCGATTAACCACGGTATCTTCTCGCCGCTGGGTATTCAGCAGTCTCATGAACTCGGCAAGTCCATCTTCTTCTTGATTGAAGCAAACCCAGGTCCGGGTATGGGTGTTCTGCTGGCGTATATGTTCTTTGGTCGCGGCAGTGCGAAACAGTCTGCAGGCGGCGCGGCAATCATCCACTTCCTGGGTGGTATCCACGAAATTTACTTCCCATACGTGCTGATGAACCCACGTCTGATCCTGGCCGTTATCCTCGGTGGTATGACGGGTGTGTTCACCCTGAGCGTGTTGGGTGGCGGTCTGGTTTCTCCAGCGTCTCCAGGCTCTATCCTGGCGGTACTGGCGATGACGCCAAAAGGCGCTTACTTCGCTAACATCGCAGCGATTTGTGCCGCAATGGCGGTCTCCTTCGTGGTCTCTGCCATCTTGCTGAAAACCAGCAAAGTGAAAGAAGAAGACGATATCGAAGCGGCGACCCGTCGCATGCATGATATGAAGTCCGAATCCAAAGGTGTTGCAACGCCGCTGTCTGCTGGCGACGTCTCTAACGACCTGAGCCATGTGCGTAAAATCATCGTGGCATGCGATGCGGGTATGGGTTCCAGCGCCATGGGTGCCGGTGTGCTGCGCAAGAAAGTCCAGGACGCGGGTCTTACCCACATCTCCGTGACCAACAGCGCCATCAACAGCCTGCCGGGGGACGTTGACCTGGTCATCACGCACCGCGATCTGACTGAGCGTGCGATGCGTCAGGTTCCGCAGGCACAACACATTTCGCTGACCAACTTCC
The DNA here is from genome assembly GCF_000016325.1 of Enterobacter sp. 638. NCBI lineage: Bacteria > Pseudomonadati > Pseudomonadota > Gammaproteobacteria > Enterobacterales > Enterobacteriaceae > Enterobacter > Enterobacter sp. 638. The sequence continues at coordinate 153,946 of NC_009436.1, read as the reverse complement.
TCGATAGCGGCCTGTATTCCAGCCTGACCGAACGTCTGGTTGCAGCGCAGCGTCACACCGAAAACGAAGTGAAAGTTCGCGATAGCCTGAAAGACAGTTTTGATCCGAACGATAGCCACCTGTTCAAACTGGGTGCGGAGAACATCTTCCTGGGCCGCACGGCGAGCCACAAAGAAGAAGCGATTCGCTTTGCCGGCGAGCAACTGGTGAAAGGCGGCTACGTAGAGCCAGAATACGTTGATGCCATGCTGGAACGTGAAAAGCTGACCCCAACGTATCTGGGCGAATCTATCGCGGTGCCACACGGTACGGTTGAAGCGAAAGACCGCGTATTGAAAACTGGCGTGGTGTTCTGTCAGTATCCTGATGGCGTGCGTTTTGGTGAAGAAGAAGACGATATCGCCCGTCTGGTGATTGGTATCGCCGCTCGCAACAACGAGCACATCCAGGTGATTACCAGCCTGACAAACGCGCTGGATGATGAAAGCGTTATCGAGCGCCTGTCACAGACCACCAGCGTTGAAGAAGTTCTGGCTCTGCTGAACAAATAAGTTCTGCCTGGCCCCCTCTCCCTTTGGGGAGAGGGTTAGGGTGAGGGAAAAGCCTCACCCCAGCCCTCTCGGGTAAAAACATTGATGAAGGTTAATACGATGAAAGCATTACATTTTGGCGCAGGTAATATCGGTCGTGGCTTTATCGGCAAACTGCTGGCAGACGCGGGCATTACGCTAACATTCGCCGATGTGAATCAGGTGGTGCTCGACGCCCTGAATGCCCGTCATAGCTACGATGTTCACGTTGTCGGCGAAAACGAACAGGTCGAAACCGTCTCAGGCGTCAACGCTGTTAGCAGCATTGGCGATGACGTTGTAGACCTGATCGCAAGCGTCGATCTGGTGACCACCGCCGTTGGCCCGGTGGTGCTTGAGCGCATCGCCCCTGCCGTCGCAAAAGGCCTCGCAAAACGTAAAGCACAGGGCAATAACACGCCGCTGAACATCATCGCCTGTGAAAACATGGTGCGCGGTACGACTCAACTAAAAGGCCATGTTCTGGCCGCCGTGGCGGATGAAGACAAAGCCTGGGTTGAAGAGCACGTCGGTTTTGTTGATTCCGCCGTTGACCGCATCGTTCCCCCATCCGAGTCTGCAACAAACGATCCGCTGGAAGTGACCGTTGAAACCTTCAGCGAGTGGATCGTCGATAAAACCCAGTTCAAAGGCACGCTGCCAGCTATTCCGGGAATGGAATTGACGGATAACCTGATGGCCTTTGTCGAACGCAAACTCTTCACGCTGAACACCGGGCATGCTATAACCGCGTACCTCGGAAAATTGGCCGGTCATCAAACCATTCGTGACGCGATTCTCGATGAGAAAATCCGCGCTGTGGTAAAAGGTGCAATGGACGAGAGCGGCGCGGTCCTGATCAAACGCTACGGTTTTGATGCTGAGAAACATGCGGCATACATTCAGAAAATCCTCGGTCGTTTTGAAAACCCGTATCTGAAAGATGACGTTGAGCGCGTTGGGCGTCAGCCGCTGCGTAAACTCAGCGCGGGCGACCGTCTGATCAAGCCGCTGCTGGGCACGCTGGAATACGGTTTGCCGCACGCCAATTTGGTGAAAGGTATCGCCGCTGCCATGCATTATCGCAGCGAGCAAGATCCGCAGGCGATTGAGCTGGCAGAATTGATTGATACCAAAGGCCCGCAAGATGCGCTGGCGCAGCTTTCTGGTCTTGAAGCGAAGAGTGACGTAGTGCTGGAGGCGGTTAACGCATACAACGCGACGAAATAATGATGCAGGTTCTGGCGCAGGTCACCCTGCGCCCGATGGATAGATTGTCAGATATGCAGGCAATAATGGAACAAACCCAGGCCTTTGAAAATCGTGTGCTTGAGCGTCTGAATGCTGGCAAAACCGTACGAAGTTTCCTGATTGCTGCCGTCGAGTTACTTACTGAGGCGGTCAATATTCTGGTTCTTCAGGTGTTTCGCAAAGACGACTACGCGGTAAAATATGCTGTAGAACCGTTACTGGACGGAGACGGACCGCTGGGCGATTTGTCAGTCCGCCTGAAGCTGATTTATGGCCTTGGCGTGCTCAGCAGGCATGAATATGAAGATGCTGAATTGCTGATGGCGCTGCGCGAAGAGTTAAATCACGACGGCAATGAATACGCCTTTACCGATGACGAAATTCTTGGGCCTTTCGGCGAATTACATTGCGTCACCGCGCTGCCGCCTGCTCCTCATTTCGATAACAGCGATCCTGAGCTGTATGCGATGCAAAAGCTTCGTTATCAACAGGTTATGCGGTCAACAATGGTCCTTTCCCTGACTGAGCTGATTTCCCGAATCAGCTTAAAGAAAGCGTTTCAGAAGTAAGACCGCGCACATTGGTGTATCCTTCCTGTAATTCCCCCGTTTTTAGAGCTATATGTGATGAAAGAAGTCGAAAAGAACGAAATTAAACGCCTGAGTGACCGTCTGGATCTGATCCGCCACCAGCAGGCTGATATGTCTCTTGTTGAATCTGCCGAAAAATATGCAGAGCTTGAAAAAGAGAAAGAGAAACTCGAAGGCGAAATCGAGCGTCTGCGCGCTGTTAAAGGCCATAAGCTGAGCAAAGAAGCACAAAAGCTGATGGGCATGCCGCATCGCCGTGCGATCACCAAAAAAGAACAAGCCGACCTGGGCAAGCTGAAGAAAAGCGCGCGCGGTCTGGTCGTCGTACACCCGATGACTGAGCTGGGCCGTGAAATGGGCCTGCAAGAGATGACGGGTTTCTGTAAGACTGCGTTCTAATATTTTCCCTCTCCCCACCGGAGAGGGAATTGTTCAAGACCTTCCCCAGCACGATCCGAGCACTGCTCTTGACCTGGCTTATCCCTCTCACGTGGGAGAGTGTGGGAGTGAGAGTATCAAACTGCCTCCGCGTTAAATTGGCCCAACCAATCCCCTTTCTAATCGTACAACGCTTCACATTCCCGCAAATTCCGCTCACAAACCCATTGCCTACCCATAACATTTGATTAACCATTCATTGTCATTAACCCTACATCACACTATTGGCAGGACCACTTTTACACTCAATGTGACGCCGAGATGAGCATAGACTCACCGCGACGCTGAGCGTGTGGTCCACAGGAGACCTGCAATGAGCCTCTGGCAACAAAACTACGATCCGGCCGGGAATATTTGGTTGTCTAGCCTGATCGCATCGCTACCGATCCTGTTCTTTTTCTTCGCCCTGATTAAGCTCAAGCTGAAAGGCTATTTGGCCGCGACGTATACCGTCGCTATCGCGCTCGCGGTAGCGCTGTTGTTCTACAAAATGCCGGTCGATCGCGCACTGGCGTCCGTCATCTATGGCTTCTTCTACGGTCTGTGGCCCATTGCGTGGATTATTATTGCCGCGGTATTTGTCTATAAAATCTCGGTGAAAACCGGGCAGTTTGACATTATCCGCTCGTCGATTTTGTCCATCACCCCGGACCAACGCCTGCAAATGCTGATCGTCGGCTTCTGCTTCGGGGCCTTCCTCGAAGGGGCCGCAGGATTTGGCGCACCGGTGGCGATTACCGCTGCACTGCTGGTGGGGCTGGGCTTTAATCCGCTGTACGCGGCAGGTCTGTGCCTGATCGTTAACACGGCACCAGTGGCATTTGGCGCGATGGGCATCCCGATTCTGGTTGCCGGACAGGTCACCGGCCTGGACAGCTTCGAAATCGGCCAAATGGTGGGTCGCCAACTGCCGTTCCTGACCATTATCGTGCTGTTCTGGATCATGGCGATTATGGACGGCTGGCGTGGTGTAAAAGAGACCTGGCCTGCGGTTATGGTCGCAGGCGGCTCATTCGCCATCGCGCAGTACCTCAGCTCGAACTTCATTGGTCCGGAACTGCCGGACATTATCTCGTCTCTGGTGTCGCTGGTGTGTCTTACCCTGTTCCTGCGACGCTGGCAGCCGGTGCGCGTCTTCCGCTTTGGCGATATGGGTGCGTCACAAGTCGATCAAACGCTGGCACGCACGAATTACACCGTTGGGCAGATTGTTCGCGCCTGGTCGCCGTTCCTGTTTCTGACGGCCACCGTCACCCTGTGGAGCGTGCCACCGTTTAAAGCGCTGTTCGCCCCAGGCGGCGCACTGTATGACATGGTGATCAACATCTCCGTGCCGTTCCTCGACAAAATGGTGGCGCGTATGCCGCCCGTGGTTCACGCCGCCACGCCGTATGCTGCGGTGTATAAATTCGACTGGTTCTCCGCCACTGGCACGGCGATTCTGTTTGCCGCTATCCTTTCCATCGTATGGCTACGCATGAAGCCTGCAGCGGCGATACAGACTTTTGCCAGCACGCTGAAGGAACTGGCGCTGCCGATTTACTCCATCGGGATGGTGCTGGCATTCGCGTTTATCTCGAACTATTCCGGCCTGTCATCAACGCTGGCATTAGCGCTCGCCCACACTGGCCATGCGTTTACCTTTTTCTCGCCGTTCCTCGGCTGGCTGGGGGTGTTCCTGACCGGTTCGGATACGTCATCAAACGCACTGTTTGCCGCTTTGCAGGCGACCGCCGCTCAGCAGATTGGCGTATCGGACGTACTCTTAGTCGCCGCTAACACCACGGGCGGCGTAACGGGCAAGATGATTTCTCCGCAGTCCATCGCCATTGCCTGTGCCGCGGTGGGACTGGTCGGGAAAGAGTCGGATCTGTTCCGCTTTACCGTTAAACACAGCTTGATTTTCACCTGCATGGTCGGCGTTATCACTACGTTGCAGGCTTACGTCTTAACCTGGATGATTCCATGATAGTGATGCCCAAACGCCTGTCCGACGAGATCGCCTCTCGCGTGCGGGCGCTGATTGAAGAACTACAGCTGGAAGCGGGCATGAAATTGCCCGCCGAGCGCCAGCTGGCCGCCCAGCTTGGCGTGTCGCGTAATTCACTGCGCGAAGCGCTAGCGACGCTGACCAGCGAAGGGGTGCTGCTGAGTCGTCGTGGCGGCGGGACGTTTGTGCGCTGGCAGCACGACGACTGGTCCGAGCAAAACATCGTCCAGCCGCTGAAGACGCTGATGGAGAACGACCCCGATTACAGTTTCGACATTCTGGAAGCGCGCCACGCGATTGAAACCAGCACCGCCTGGCATGCGGCGATGCGCGCTACGGACAGCGACAAGGAGAAGCTCAAAGCCTGCTTTGAAGCCACGCAAAGCAGCGACCCGGATATCGCCTCGCAGGCTGACGTCCGCTTTCATCTGGCGATTGCCGAAGCCTCACACAACGTGGTGCTGCTGCAAACCATGCGCGGGTTTTTCGATCTGCTGCAATCGTCCGTTAAGCAGAGCCGCCAGCGCATGTATCTGGTGCCGCCGGTTTTCGCACAGTTGACCGAACAGCACGAAGCGGTGCTGAACGCCATTCTGGCCGGTGATGCCGACGCCGCGCGCAAAGCAATGATGGCGCATCTGGGTTTTGTGCACACCACCATTAAACGATTCGATGAAGATCAGGCCCGACAGGCGCGTATTACCCGCCTGCCAGGCGATCATGATATTTCCAGGGAGAACAACGCATGATTATTTCCGCAGCCAGTGACTATCGCGCAGCGGCGCAGCGCATCCTGCCTCCGTTCCTGTTCCACTACATTGACGGCGGGGCCTATTCGGAACACACCCTGCGTCGCAACGTAGAAGATTTGTCAGAGGTGGCTTTGCGCCAGCGCGTGCTGAAAAATATGTCCGATCTGAGCCTTGAGACAAAACTCTTCAACGAGACGCTGTCGATGCCCGTAGCCCTTGCGCCCGTGGGGTTGTGTGGAATGTACGCACGCCGTGGCGAGGTCCAGGCGGCAGCAGCAGCGGATGCAAGAGGGATCCCGTTTACGCTTTCGACCGTTTCCGTCTGTCCGATTGAAGAAGTCGCGCCCACCATCAAGCGCCCGATGTGGTTTCAGCTGTACGTCCTGCGCGATCGAGGTTTTATGCGTAACGCGCTGGAGCGCGCCAAAGCGGCGGGTTGTTCAACGCTGGTGTTTACCGTCGATATGCCCACGCCGGGCGCGCGTTATCGCGATGCACACTCCGGAATGAGCGGTGCGAATGCGGCGATGCGTCGTTACTGGCAGGCGGTGACGCATCCGCAATGGGCGTGGGATGTCGGCGTTAACGGCCGCCCGCACGATCTGGGGAATATCTCGGCTTATCTCGGCAAGCCAACCGGGCTTGAGGATTACATTGGCTGGCTGGCAAATAACTTCGATCCGTCGATTTCATGGAAAGACCTGGAGTGGATCCGCGAATTCTGGGATGGTCCGATGGTGATCAAAGGGATCCTCGACCCGGAAGATGCCCGCGATGCGGTGCGCTTTGGCGCAGATGGGATTGTGGTGTCGAACCACGGTGGACGCCAGCTGGACGGCGTGCTCTCTTCTGCACGCGCCCTGCCTGCAATTGCCGATGCGGTCAAAGGTGATATCGCGATCCTGGCCGACAGCGGCATTCGTAACGGGCTGGACGTGGTACGCATGATTGCATTGGGCGCAGACAGCGTGCTGCTGGGCCGTGCATATCTGTACGCGCTGGCGACGCATGGCCAGGCGGGCGTGGCGAATCTGCTGAACCTGATCGAAAAAGAGATGAAAGTGGCGATGACCCTGACCGGTGCGAAGACCATCAGTGAAATCAGCAAAGACTCGCTGGTACAAGAGTTGAGCCGAATTCCTTCGGGGCTGGCACCGCTGGCGCAGGGAACGGCCGCTTAAGTGTTGTGGTCGTCTGTTGCCCTCACCCCACCCCTCTCCCACAGGGAGAGGGAGAAAAGATGCAGATTCTGCTATCCTGCCCCCGTATTTTTCAGAGCCTAACGGGATAGGCTCCAGGGGACAGCATGCTTAACATCGTACTATTCGAACCAGAAATTCCGCCTAATACCGGCAATATCATTCGCCTGTGTGCCAATACCGGTTTTCGTCTACATATCATTGAGCCGATGGGCTTTACGTGGGACGACAAACGCCTGCGCCGCGCGGGACTGGATTATCATGAATTTACGGCCGTCGTTCGCCATCACGATTACGCGGCCTTTGTGGCAGCGGAAAATCCGCAGCGCATGTTTGCTCTGACGACCAAAGGCACACCGGCGCACAGCGCAGTGAGTTATCAGGAAGGCGATTATCTGATGTTTGGTCCGGAGACGCGTGGCCTGCCAGCCACTATTCTGGATGTTCTGCCCGCTGAGCAAAAAATCCGTATTCCAATGATGCCGGACAGCCGCAGCATGAATTTGTCTAATGCGGTGTCGGTCGTGGTGTATGAAGCCTGGCGCCAGCTGGGATATGCCGGCGCCGTGCTCAGAAGCTAGATACCGTCACCATACTCGAAGGTATGGTGAATGCCGTTGAAATGCTGATCCATATCCATCGCCGGTTTATCACTCTCGGGTTTGCCCACGATTCGCGCTGGCACGCCTGCGGCGGTGGTGTGCGGTGGAACGGGTTGAAGCACAACAGAACCTGCGCCAATCTTCGCGCCACGTCCGACTTCAATATTGCCGAGAATTTTCGCGCCCGCGCCAATCATCACGCCTTCGCGAATCTTTGGATGGCGATCGCCACTGGTTTTGCCCGTACCGCCAAGGGTCACGGATTGCAGAATGGACACGTCATCTTCGATAACCGCCGTCTCACCGACAACAATGCCGGTGGCGTGGTCGAGCATGATGCCGCGACCGATTTTCGCTGCCGGGTGAATATCCACCTGGAAGGTCACGGAAACCTGATTTTGCAGGAAAATAGCCAGCGCACGACGGCCTTCGTTCCACAGCCAGTGGCCGATGCGGTAAGCCTGCAGGGCGTGAAAACCTTTGAGGTACAGCAGCGGCGTGGAGTATTTATCCACCGCCGGGTCGCGCGTTCGCACGGCCTGAATATCACAGGCCGCAGAAGCGATCATTTCGGGGTCGGCGGCATACGCCTCTTCAACGACTTCGCGAATGGCAATGGCGGGCATGATTGAAGAAGCGAGTTTGTTCGCGAGCATATAGCTCAGGGCGCTGCCGAGATCTTCATGCTTGAGTAACGTCGCGTGGTAAAAACTGGCCAGCATAGGCTCGCAGTCGGCTAAAGCCCGGGCTTCGGCTTTAATATTGTTCCAGACGATATCCAGTTCTTCACACGGCATTGCATACTCCAGGCGTAATTAGACGACCGGCCAGTCTCTGCTGGCCGTGCCGTTGGGCGACAACGTTTCCCTGCATTAGCTACTGCTGCGCTCTTCCTTGCGTGAGCGACCTAATAAGGTCAATGCTGCCTCGCGCGCATTTTTTCCGCAATACAATACCTGATAAATTTCCTCGGTTATTGGCATTTCGACACCAAAACGGTGCGCCAATTCCCGAACTTCTTTGGTATTGCGATAGCCTTCAACCACCTGACCAATCTTTTCCTGCGCGCCCATCACATCCATGCCCTGTCCGAGCATCATGCCAAAGCGGCGGTTACGAGACTGGTTGTCGGTACAGGTCAGCACCAGATCGCCTAAACCGGCCATACCCATAAAGGTGGCAGGATCGGCGCCTAAGGCTTCGCCAAGACGCGACATCTCGGTCAGTCCACGGGTGATCAATGCCGTACGCGCATTCGCGCCAAAGCCGATACCGTCAGACATACCCGCGCCGATCGCGATAACGTTCTTCACCGCGCCGCCCAGCTGCACGCCGATAAAATCCGGGTTGCTGTAGACGCGGAAGCTTTTGCCGCAGTGCAGCAAATGCTGGAGATCGTCGGAGAAGGTTTGATCGGTTGACGCCAGAGAGATTGCCGTCGGCAGGCCAGCGGCCAGCTCTTTGGCAAACGTCGGTCCGGAGATCACCGCCAGCGGAATATCGTCACCCAGCACTTCACGGGCCACATCCTGCAACAGACGTCCCGTTTCCGCTTCCAGTCCTTTCGTTGCCCACACGATACGCGCATCAGCACGCATCAGCGGCTTGATCTGGTGCAGCACCTGACCAAACACATGGCTTGGCACGACAACTAAGATATTGCGGCTGGCAGCAAGCGCCGTAGCGAGATCGCTTTCGAGGTGCAGCGAATCAGGAAAAGGAACATCAGGAAGGAACGCAACATTGCAGCGATCGTGTTGTAACGTCGCGATATGTTTAGGATCGTGGCCCCAAAGCACCACTTCGTGACCATTTCTTGCCAGGGTAATAGCAAGAGCAGTGCCGTACGAGCCGGCACCGATCACAGTCATTGACGCATTAACTGTACTCATCAGGCATCCTGATGTTCTTCAGTACCTTCGCCAGCTTGCTGCTGCAGATAGTTCATGAACAGCGCATCAAAGTTAACTGGCGCAAGGTTCAGTTGCGGGAATGTACCGCGGGATACCAGGCTGGTGATGCATTCGCGAGCATACGGGAACAAAATGTTCGGGCAGTATGCACCCAAGCAATGCGCCAGCTGATTACCTTCAATGCCGCCCACGGAGAAGATGCCGCCCTGCTGTACTTCGCACAGGAATGCAGTTTCTTCGCCCAGCGAGGCGGTGACGGTCACACGCAGTACAACTTCATACACGTCGTCTGCCAGTTGGGTAGACGCAGTATCAAGATCAAGTTTAACCTCTGGCTGCCAATCTTTCTGGAAAACATGCGGCGCATTTGGCGCTTCGAAAGAGACATCCTTGGTGTAGATGCGCTGAATCTGGAAACTCATTTCGTTGTTGTTTTGTTCTGACATGGAAATACCCTTTTTAATTGTCCTAAAACGCTTTTACAGCAGGGGTTCAAGCCCACCACGTGCATCAAGCGCATACAAGTCATCACAGCCGCCAATGTGCTGCGCATCAATAAAAATCTGCGGAACCGTCGTACGGCCACTACGTTTGATCATCTCTTCACGTTTTGCCGCGTCGCCATCGATAGGCAGTTCCTGAAAGGTGACGCCTTTGCTGCTCAGGAGCGCTTTCGCGCGATGGCAGAACGGGCAGGTCGCTTTGGTGTACATTTCGATATTGGCCATAACGTCGTTCCTCTTATTTACCGCGAACTAAAGGCAGATTCTCGCCGCTCCAGCCGGAGACGCCGTCTTTCAGCACGTATACCTTTTCAAAACCCGCCTTGATCAGCGCGCTGGCCGGATCCTGCGCCTGCATACCGGTACCGTCGACAACGATAATCGGCTGCGCTTTATGCTTGTCCAGTTCACCAACATTGTTTGCTTTGATTTCAGCAGGCAGCAGGTTGATAGAACCTGCAATATGACCTTTACGGAAATCATCACGCTGACGCAGGTCCACAACGACGGCGTCTTCTTTATTGATAAGACGCGTTGCTTCGCCACGAGTGATAACCTTAACTTTAGAAGTAAGGCCTTTGAAAGTGGTGAACAGCACAGCTGCCAGTAAACCAATCCACGCGATACTCAGTACCGGATGGCGGCTAACAAATTGCATAATTTCTTGCATGGGGGGTAACAACTCCCGACGTAGTGATAAAAAAAACCAGGACAGGAGTATACCTGTGCGGTGTGGCAAATACAGCCAGCGGGAATAAGCTAATCCATTTTCTGCGGCATGCCACGAAAAAAATAATGCAAAATCGCCTTCATGGCCCCTGTCCCTACGTATTCTTTGATCTTCCGAGGCTACTTTATCGATTCAGCTGTAGTAAAATTACGCAAATTTTTTGTCTCTTGAGCATGAGGATGTCGCAATGTCGGTTTCTAAAAAACCTATGGTACTGGTGATTCTGGATGGTTATGGCTATCGCGAAGACAGCCAGGATAATGCCATTTTCAACGCAAAAACCCCGGTAATGGATGCGCTGTGGGCACAACGTCCGCATACCCTGATCGATGCGTCCGGCCTGGAAGTGGGTCTGCCAGATCGCCAGATGGGCAACTCCGAAGTCGGACACGTCAACCTGGGTGCGGGCCGCATTGTTTATCAGGACCTGACCCGTCTGGATGTTGAAATTAAAGAACGCACGTTCTTTTCCAACCCTACGCTGACCGGTGCTGTCGATAAAGCCGTGAGCGCAGGCAAAGCGGTTCACATTATGGGTCTGCTCTCTGCGGGCGGCGTTCACAGCCACGAAGATCACATCCTGGCGATGGTAGAAATGGCAGCCGAGCGCGGCGCAGAAAAAATCTACCTGCATGCTTTCCTGGACGGTCGCGACACCCCACCGCGCAGCGCCAAATCTTCCCTGCAAACCTTTGAAGATAAATTTGCCGAGCTGGGCAAAGGCCGTGTTGCCTCGATCATTGGCCGTTACTACGCAATGGACCGCGATAACCGCTGGGATCGCGTTGAGCAAGCGTATGACCTGATGACCATGGCAAAAGGTGAGTTCCAGTTTGATACCGCCGTTGCCGGTCTGGAAGCCGCTTACGCGCGTGACGAGAACGACGAATTCGTGAAAGCAACCGTGATCCGTGCTGAAGGCCAGGCTGACGCCGCTATGGAAGACGGCGATGCGCTGATCTTCATGAACTTCCGTGCCGACCGTGCGCGTGAAATCACCCGTGCATTCGTGAATGCTGATTTTGACGGTTTCGCCCGTAAGAAAGTGGTGAACCTCAACTTCATCATGCTGACCGAATACGCCGCTGACATCAAAGTGCCGTGCGCATATCCACCAGCTTCACTGGCAAACACCCTTGGCGAGTGGATGGCGAAGCACGACAAAACGCAGCTGCGCATTTCCGAAACCGAGAAATACGCGCACGTGACCTTCTTCTTTAACGGCGGCGTAGAAGAGCCGTTCAAAGGCGAAGACCGCATTCTGATTAACTCCCCGAAAGTGGCGACGTACGATCTGCAGCCAGAAATGAGCTCTGCTGAGCTGACTGAAAAACTGGTCGCGGCAATCACAAGTGGCAAATACGACACCATTATCTGTAACTATCCTAACGGCGATATGGTTGGCCATACCGGCGTGATGGAAGCAGCAGTGAAAGCGGTTGAAACCCTGGACCACTGTGTTGAGCAAGTTGCCAAAGCCGTTGAATCCGTTGGCGGTCAGTTGCTGATCACCGCCGATCACGGTAACGCTGAGCAGATGCGCGATCCGTCGACCGGCCAGGCGCATACGGCGCACACAAACCTGCCCGTTCCGCTGATTTATGTGGGTGAGAAATCTCTGAAAGCGGTGGAAGGCGGTAAGCTTTCTGACATCGCGCCCACCATGTTGACGCTGATGGGGATGGAAATCCCGAAAGAGATGACTGGCAAGCCGCTGTTCATCGTGGAATAATCCTTCCCCATGAGGGGAAAGGCGATTTTTTCAATCACATGGGTCGTGAAGCCGCTACGGTTTTCAGTCAGACCTTTGCTTTACGCCAGCGCGCTTAGCGCTGGCGTATTGTTGTGCGCCACATCCGCCCACGCTGACGATCGCGATCAGCTCAAATCGATTCAGGCCGATATCGCCGCGAAAGAGCGCGCGGTTCGCCAGCAGCAACAGCAACGCGCTTCACTGCTTGCGCAGTTAAAACAGCAGGAAGAAGCCATTTCCGCCGCCGCGCGGAAATTACGCGAAACGCAAAACACCCTTTCGCTGCTCAATAAGCAAATCGATGAAATGAATGCGTCGATTGCCAAACTTGAACGCCAGCGTGACGCCCAGGAACGTAATCTTGCCGCTCAGCTTGATGCGGCATTCCGTCAGGGTGAGCATACCGGTATTCAGTTGATTCTCAGCGGTGAAGAGAGCCAGCGCGGCCAGCGTTTGCAGGCCTATTTTGGTTATCTGAACCAGGCTCGCAAGGAGACCATCGCGCAGCTTAAGCAGACGCGCGAAGAGGTCAACACCCAGAAAGCGGAGCTTGAAGAGAAGCAAAGCCAGCAGCAGACCCTGCTTTACGATCAGCAGGCGCAACAGGCGAAGCTAGAACAGGCGCGGAACGAGCGTAAGAAAACGCTTTCCGGTCTGGAGTCATCGATTCAGGAAGGTCAGACGCAGCTGGGTGAAATGCGTGCCAACGAATCCAAACTGCGTAACAGCATTGCGCGTGCCGAAGCGGCAGCCAAAGCCCGGGCCGAAAAAGAAGCCCGTGAAGCGCAGGCCGTAAAAGATCGCCAGCAAGAAGCGTCGCGTAAAGGTTCAACCTATAAACCGACCGAAAGCGAGCGCTCGCTCATCTCGCGTACCGGCGGCCTTGGTGCCCCTCGCGGACAAGCGTTCTGGCCCGTACGTGGTTCGATTCTGCATCGCTATGGCGAACAACTGCAGGGTGAGCTACGTTGGAAGGGTATCGTTATTGGTGCCTCCGAAGGTAGCGAAGTCAAAGCCATCGCCGATGGCCGCGTGATCCTCGCCGACTGGCTGCAGGGTTACGGTCTTGTCGTGGTGGTTGAACACGGCAAAGGCGACATGAGTCTTTACGGCTATAACCAGAGCGCACTGGTCAGCGTAGGCACACAGGTCCGTGCCGGACAACCCATCGCCCTTGTGGGCAGTAGTGGCGGTCAGGGCCGCCCGTCACTCTATTTCGAAATTCGTCGCCAGGGTCAGGCGGTCAATCCACAGCCGTGGTTGGGAAGATAAGTTTTGCTTCAATTTCGTCGTCTTGTTTTATCCGTCATCAGCGCGCTGGCGCTGGCTTCACCGGTTTACGCAGGCAAACTTGCCATCGTCATTGATGATTTCGGTTATCGCCCACACAACGAGAATCAGGTGCTGGCGATGCCCACTGCCATCTCCGTTGCCGTGTTACCCAATGCCCCACATGCGCGCGAAATGGCGACCAAAGCCCATAATAGCGGGCACGAAGTGCTGATCCACTTGCCGATGGCGCCGCTCAGTAAACAACCGCTGGAAAAAGACACCTTACGCCCGGACATGAGCAGCGACGAGATCGAGCGCATTATTCGCGATGCTTACGGAAAAGTGCCCTTTGCCGTCGGACTGAATAACCACATGGGCAGCGCGATGACGTCGAGCCTGTTTGGAATGCAAAAAGTGATGCAGGCATTGGAGCGCTACAATCTCTATTTCCTCGACAGCATGACCATTGGCAATAGCCAGGCTCTGCGCGCCTCGCAGGGCACCGGTGTGAAGGTGATTAAGCGCAAAGTCTTCCTGGACGACACGCAGAACGACGCGGATATTCGCGCTCAGTTCAATCGTGCGGTTCAGCTCGCACGCCGCAACGGGTCGGCTATCGCGATTGGGCATCCCCATCCGTCCACCGTGCGCGTCTTGCAGCAAATGCTGCCAACGCTTCCGTCGGATATCACGCTGGTACGCCCGAGCGATCTACTCAACGAGCCGCAAGTAGATACCTCACGGCCCGATACGTCATCGCCGCCAGGCACAAACCCAGCGACAAAACCGCGAAATCCGTTCAAGGGTGTGAGCCTCTGCAAGCCAAAACAGCCGCTGGAACCGGTGTATGCCACCCGATTCTTCTCGGTGATCGGCGAAAGCGTGGGCCAAAGCTCACTGGTGAAATACGTCCAGCATCAATGGCAGGGTTGGGATAGAAAGGCGTAATTCATTGCAGTCAGTCATCATTCGATGAGATGAGAGTCCACTGGCTTTTCCGCCGTGGACTTTTCTTTTTCGTTATCCTGATAGAGATACCAGGCCTTAAAATATTTCAAAAAACTGTATGAGACCGCGTACAGCCCCGTCACGATCCCCACTTTCCCCTGTCGCCATGCGCCACTGAACAGATACCATTTGAAAAATGCACCCGTTGCGCTGATCACCCCGCGCCCAATAGATGGCCTCACTTTCTGGTATTTCACCAGCCGCGACGTGTAGCTATTCAGTTTATTAAAGACTTCATGAAGCGTGTAAAACGTGTCATGCCGCACGCGTCCCGGCATTTTGGTGGCCTGCACATTGCCTTCAACTTTGTCATCGACCGGACGGTGATTGAATCGCGCCCGAGTGCGATTGAACAGACGCACCGGATAATCCGGTGAGGAGATGGGATAAATCGTTCGCACTTCTTCGCCAAGCACATACCAGTAACGCGCAATACGCCAGGCACAGTTGACCGGAGGCGCTTCGCCCGCTTTCAGTGCCAGGATGAAATCGACCGTTTCGGCATCCAGGATTTCGTCGCTGTCCATGCACAGCACCCAATCATGCGTTGCCAAATCAATCGCATAATTCATCTGTGCGCCGTGCATCGCGTAAGGATGATGGTGGACAGAAAGACCGTACTCTCGACAGATAGCCAGAGTCGAATCAGTACTTCCGGAATCCACCACGATAAATTCGTCCGCCACTGTCAGTAACGGAGGCATAACCTCGCGCAGCAAGCGCGCTGAATTACAGGTCAATAAACAAACGGTAAGCTTGAGCATAGGCGCTGTAAAAGTAAACGAATGTTAAACAAACTTTATAAGCGTGTGGGTAAAAAAGCGAAGAAAAAGACCAAATAAGCCGATAAGAGATGTGAAAAGTGTGAAAGAGTCGAAAAAGCGCCCGAAGGCGCTTTCTTTTTTAATCCCAGCTCAGAATGACTTTTCCTGACTGGCCCGAGCGCATCGCGTCGAAGCCTTTCTGGAAATCATCAATCCCGAAATGGTGAGTAATGATCGGCGTCAGGTCCAGACCAGACTGAATCAACGCCGCCATCTTGTACCAGGTTTCGAACATCTCACGACCATATATGCCTTTGATGAACAAACCTTTAAAGATAACTTTGTTCCAGTCGATCGACATATCTGACGGCGGAATACCCAGCATGGCGATACGTCCGCCGTGGTTCATGGTATCCAGCATCGAGCGGAACGCTGGCGGCGCGCCGGACATTTCCAGGCCCACGTCGAAGCCCTCTGTCATGCCAAGCTCGGCCATCACGTCGTTCAGGTTCTCTTTGGAGACGTCCACCGCGCGGGTGACTCCCATTTTGCGCGCCAGCGACAGGCGGTATTCGTTAACGTCGGTGATCACCACGTTACGCGCACCAACGTGTTTCGCCACGGCGGCGGCCATAATGCCGATTGGGCCAGCGCCGGACACCAGTACGTCTTCGCCGACCAGATCGAAGGACAACGCCGTGTGAACCGCGTTACCAAACGGATCGAAGATGGACGCCAGATCGTCAGAAATATTGTCCGGGATCTTGAAGGCGTTAAACGCCGGGATCACCAGATATTCCGCGAAACAGCCCGGACGGTTCACGCCTACGCCAACGGTGTTACGACACAGGTGAGTACGTCCGCCACGGCAGTTACGGCAGTGGCCGCAGGTGATGTGGCCTTCGCCGGAAACGCGATCGCCAATTTTGAAGCCTTTCACTTCCTGGCCAATGCCAACCACTTCACCGACATATTCGTGACCGACAACCATCGGCACCGGAATGGTTTTTTGTGACCATTCGTCCCAGTTGTAAATATGCACGTCAGTGCCACAAATCGCGGTTTTGCGAATTTTGATTAACAGATCGTTATGACCGACTTCCGGCTCCGGCACGTCGGTCATCCAAATCCCTTCTTCGGCTTTCAGTTTGGATAACGCTTTCATCACACGTCCTTAGGCAATCACGCCCAGTTGTTTGCCGATGCGGATAAAGGCTTCAACCGCACGCTCGATTTGTTCAGGTGAATGCGCCGCAGACATCTGGGTGCGGATACGCGCCTGACCTTTTGGCACCACCGGGAAGAAGAACCCGGTGACGTAAATTCCCTCTTTTTGCAGCTCACGCGCGAAGTTTTGCGCCACAACCGCATCGCCCAGCATCACGGGGATAATCGCGTGATCGGCACCCGCCAGCGTAAAGCCCGCCGCGCTCATTTTTTCGCGGAACAGACGGGCGTTGGACCACAGGCGAGCGCGCAGTTCAGCGCCGGACTCGACCATTTCCAGCACTTTGATAGAGGCAGAGACGATAGCCGGGGCCAGAGAGTTGGAGAACAGATACGGACGCGAGCGCTGACGCAGCCACTCCACCACTTCTTTGCGGGCGGCGGTGTAGCCGCCGGATGCGCCGCCAAGCGCTTTGCCCAGCGTACCGGTGATGATGTCTACCCGGCCCATCACGTCGCAGTATTCGTGGGAACCGCGACCATTTTCGCCAACAAAACCAACCGCGTGAGAGTCATCGACCATCACCAGCGCGTCATATTTGTCGGCCAAATCGCACACACCTTTCAGGTTGGCAATCACACCGTCCATCGAGAACACGCCGTCGGTAGCGATCAGCACATGGCGAGCACCGGCTTCACGGGCCTCTTTCAAGCGTGCTTCCAGCTCCTGCATGTCGTTGTTGGCGTAGCGGAAACGCTTCGCTTTGCACAGACGCACGCCGTCAATGATGGACGCGTGGTTCAGGGCATCAGAGATAATCGCGTCTTCCGCGCCCAGCAGCGTTTCGAACAGACCGCCGTTGGCATCGAAACAGGAAGAGTAGAGAATCGCATCTTCCATGCCGAGGAAATCGGCCAGCTTCTTCTCAAGCACTTTGTGGCTGTCCTGCGTACCGCAGATAAAGCGCACAGAGGCCATTCCGAAGCCGTGAGTGTCCATACCCTTTTTAGCGGCAGCAATCAGCTCAGGATGATTCGCAAGACCTAAGTAGTTGTTCGCACAAAAGTTGATCACATGGCTGCCATCAGCGACGGTGATATCCGCCTGCTGCGCAGAAGTGATGATACGTTCTTCTTTGAACAACCCTTCCGCGCGAGCGGTTTCCAGGTCGCTGTTTAACTGTTTGTAAAAATCACCACGCATTGCAATTCTCCAGACTCGGCAAATTTCGGCACATATTACCCAAACCTATACGTCGATACGAGATGACGCATCATGAGTTCTCGTTTTTGCAGCATAAATCACGTGTAGCATTTATTGCATATAAACAAAATCATTCAAGCTGCATCAAGGCGGCAAGCGAAGAAATCCCCGCGAGCATAGATAACTATGTGACCGGGGTTTCTGAGCGCAGCCAACGCAGAGGCAGCTTGAAGGATGAAGTGCATATCGGTGAATGGCTGAAGGGTCGCCATACTAATGATATGATATGAATATTAGCGTCCGGGATTGTCCCCGGACTCCACACTTCAAAGGTTACAGTTATGATCATCGTTACCGGCGGCGCAGGCTTTATCGGCAGCAATATTATCAAGGCCCTGAATGACAAAGGCATCACCGACATTCTGGTAGTAGACAACCTGAAAGATGGCACCAAGTTCGCAAACCTGGTGGATCTGAACATTGCCGACTACATGGATAAAGAAGATTTTCTGATCCAGCTTATGGCGGGTGAAGAGTTCGGCGAAATCGAAGCCATCTTCCATGAAGGCGCATGCTCTTCCACCACCGAGTGGGACGGCAAGTACATGATGGATAACAACTATCAGTACTCTAAAGAAGTGCTGCACTACTGCCTGGAACACGAAATCCCGTTCCTGTATGCCTCTTCCGCTGCCACCTACGGCGGGCGTACGTCTGACTTTATCGAATCCCGCGAATACGAGCAGCCGCTGAACGTGTACGGCTACTCCAAATTCCTGTTCGACGAATATGTGCGTCAAATTCTGCCAGAAGCGAACTCTCAAATCGTTGGCTTCCGCTATTTCAACGTCTATGGTCCGCGCGAAGGTCACAAAGGCAGCATGGCGAGCGTTGCTTTCCATCTGAATACCCAATTGAACAACGGCGAAACCCCGAAACTGTTCGAAGGCAGCGACGGCTTTAAGCGCGATTTCGTCTACGTGGGCGACGTGGCAGCGGTCAATCTGTGGTTCTGGGAAAACGGTGTATCCGGCATCTTTAACCTGGGCACAGGCCGCGCAGAATCCTTCCAGGCCGTGGCTGACGCCGCGCTGGCCTTCCATAAAAAAGACAGCCTCGAGTACATTCCGTTCCCGGAAAAACTGAAAGGCCGCTATCAGGCATTCACACAAGCAGACCTGACCAACCTGCGTGCTGCCGGTTACGACAAGCCATTTAAGACTGTCGCCGAAGGCGTAGCGGAATATATGGCCTGGCTGAATCGCAACTGAGTGAATCCCCGGGCGCATTGGATAACGATGTAACGGGGGTGAACAAAAGCAGCCAACGCAGAGACAGTTTGAAGGATGAAGTGAATGAGAATACTGGTGATCGGCCCGTCATGGGTGGGCGACATGATGATGTCGCAAAGTCTTTATCGCACGCTCAAGGCGCGCTATCCCCAGGCGATCATTGACGTGATGGCACCGGCGTGGTGCCGTCCGCTTTTATCGCGCATGCCGGAAGTGAATGAAGCGATTCCGATGCCGCTCGGCCACGGGGCGCTGGAGATCGGTCAACGCCGCAAGCTGGGTCACATTCTGAGTGCGAAACGTTACGACCGCGCTTACGTGCTGCCTAACTCCTTTAAATCTGCTCTCGTGCCTTTCTTTGCGGGCGTGCCGCACCGTACCGGCTGGCGTGGCGAAATGCGCTACGGTTTGCTGAATGATGCGCGCGTGCTGGATAAAGAGGCCTGGCCGCTGATGGTCGAGCGCTATGTTGCTCTGGCGTACGATAAAGGCGTGATGCGCACGGCGAAAGATTTACCGCAGCCGCTGCTGTGGCCGCAGTTGCAGGTGCATGAAGGCGAAAAATCGCAAACCTGCAATGCCTTTAACCTCTCTTCAGAACGCCCGATGATTGGTTTCTGCCCTGGCGCAGAGTTCGGTCCGGCAAAACGCTGGCCGCACTATCACTACGCCGAATTAGCCAAACAGCTGATCGACGAAGGCTATCAGATTGTGCTGTTCGGCTCGGCGAAAGATCACGAAGCGGGCAACGAAATCCTCGCGACGCTGAGCAATGAACAGCAGGCCTGGTGTCGTAATCTGGCCGGTCAAACGCAGCTCGAACAGGCGGTGATTTTACTGGCCGCCTGTAAAGCGGTGGTGACGAATGACTCCGGTCTGATGCACGTTGCGGCGGCGCTCAATCGCCCGCTGGTCGCGCTTTATGGCCCAAGCAGCCCGGACTTCACCCCGCCGCTGTCGCACAAAGCTCGCGTCATCCGCCTGATCACGGGCTATCACAAAGTGCGAAAAGGTGATGCCGCCGAAGGCTATCACCAGAGCCTGATCGACATTACGCCGCAGCGCGTCCTCGACGAACTCAACGATCTGCTGTTGAGCGAAGAAGGATAACGAATGCGGGTACTGATCGTTAAAACCTCTTCAATGGGCGACGTCTTGCATTCCCTGCCGTCGCTGACGGATGCGATGCGTGCCATCCCTGGTATCCGTTTTGACTGGGTCGTGGAAGAAGGCTTCGCGCAAATCCCGACCTGGCATGAAGCGGTCGACCGCGTGATCCCGGTGGCGATTCGCCGCTGGCGTAAAGCCTGGTTTTCCGCGCCGGTGAAAGCCGAACGCAAAGCCTTTCGCGAGGCGGTACAGGCTCAGCAGTACGATGCGATTATCGACGCGCAGGGGCTGGTAAAAAGCGCCGCGCTGGTGACGCGTCTGGCGCACGGAGTGAAGCACGGTATGGACTGGCAAAGCGCGCGCGAGCCGCTGGCGAGCCTGTTCTATAACCGCCGCCACCGCATCAGCAAGCAGCAGCACGCTGTCGAACGCACCCGCGAATTGTTCGCCAAAAGCCTCGGTTATCACAAACCTGAAGCTCAGGGTGATTACGCTATTTCGCAGCATTTCCTGCGTGGTGCGTCGCAAGACAACCAGCCTTACTTAGTTTTCCTCCACGCCACTACCCGTGACGATAAGCACTGGCCGGAATCACACTGGCGTGAGCTGATTGGTTTGCTCAGCGAATCCGATATACGCATCAAACTTCCATGGGGGGCACCGCATGAAGAGGCGCGCGCCAGACGCCTGGCGGACGGCTTTGACTATGTTGACGTTCTGCCTCGCATGAAGCTGGATGGTGTGGCGCAGGAGTTGGCGGGCGCAACGGCGGTGGTGTCGGTTGATACCGGCCTCAGCCACCTGACGGCTGCGCTGGATCGTCCTAATATTACGCTCTACGGCCCAACGGATCCGGGTCTGATTGGCGGCTACGGAAAAAATCAATATATCTGCCGCCCTGAAAATTCTTCGCAGTTGAGCACGCTCAGCGCCACTGCGGTTTATGCGCAATTAGAGCCTTTGCTGGCAGCAGAGAGAGCCTATGTCTGAATTTTTCTCAGCGGAGCGTCCACCCAAGCGCGTGCTGATCATCAAGCTGCGCCACCACGGTGACGTTTTGCTGACCTCTCCGGTCTTTACCGTATTGAAAAAAAACTGGCCGGACGTCGAAGTTGACGCTCTGGTGTATGACGACACCCAGGCGATGCTCACCAGCCATCCGCATATTGATCAGGTACATACGATAGGCCGTAACTGGCGCAAGAAAGGCTGGTTTGAGCAGTTCCGTCTGTATCGTGCGCTGGTGAATACCCTCAAAGGCCGCCAGTACGACGTGCTGATTAACCTGACTGAACACTGGCACGGTGCGCGTCTTGCGCGTCGTCTAAAACCGCGCGTATCCGTGGGTTTCAAACCGGACAAACGCAGCGGGCTGGCGCGCCGTCGCTGGGTGAAATCCTTTACGACGCTGTATCCCGCCATTCAGGACAACAGCCGTCATATGGTGGAAGTGAACCTGGACGCGTTGCGTCGCATCGGTATTCACCCGCAATGTGATGAAGATAAACATACGCTGTTTGTCCCCGGCGATGCGGCGGAAGCGTCAATCGCCGAGAAACTGGCGGAATTCGGGCTAACCTCAAAATCGTATATTTTGGTGCATCCCACTTCGCGCTGGATGTTCAAGGCCTGGGAAATCAATAAGCTGGCGGCGACAATCAATAATCTCGCGTCCCGCGGGCTGCCGATCATTCTTTCCGCTGCGCCGTCAAAAGAAGAGTCGGCTTACATGGATGAGCTGCGCGCCGCGCTCACTCACCCTGTCTTTGATTTAAGCGGGCAACTCAATCTGAAAGAGCTCGGCGCGCTGATGAAACACGCGCGCGTTTACTTTGGCGTGGACTCCATGCCGATGCACCTCGCCAGCGCCGTTGGCACCCCAACCGTCGCCATCTTTGGCCCGACCGGGGCAATAAAATGGGCACCGTGGGGCGTGAATTATCGCGTGATTACCGCCGGATTTACCTGCCAGCCTTGCGGCAAAGCAGGCTGCGGTGACGGAGGCGTTTCCGACTGCATCACGGCGATTACCCCGCAGCAGGTCTTGAGCGCGATCGATACGATGCTGCTGGAAACCCTTTCATGAAGCTGGCGATCGTTCGACAGACTTACAATCCCAACGGCGGTGCGGAGCGCTTTGTCTCTCGCGCGCTCAACGTGCTGGCGCAGGACACCGAACTCGACGTCACGCTGATCGCGCGCCAGTGGGAAGACGCCGCAGGCTGGCAGACGCTGACGGTGAATCCGCCCTTTCGCAATCGTCTGAGCCGCGAATCGGGTTTTGCCGAGGCCGCCGCCGCGCAGTTTACCGGGTTCGACATCGTTCAAAGTCATGAGCGAATTCCGGGCGCCACGATTTTCCGCGCGGGCGACGGCGTGCATGCCACCTGGCTTGAGCAGTACAGCCGCATTTTGTCGCCGCTGGCGCGCTGGGCGCAGTCCCTAAGTCGCTATCACCGCTACATTTTGCAGGCAGAAGCGCAGATGTTTACCCATCCGCAACTGCGAAAAGTGATCTGTAATTCGAAGATGGTGCGCGATGACATCGCCCGCCGTTTCGCCTTGCCGGACGACAAGCTGACCGTTATCTATAACGGCGTCGATACCGCCCATTTTAGCCCGGATGTTTGCGCGTTTTCGCAGCGTGATGCGTGGAGCATTCCGCATACTGCACCGGTGCTGGCATATGTCGGTTCAGGATTTAGCCGAAAAGGTGTGGCGACAGCGCTACGTGCGATTGTGCCGCATTCGGATGTCTGGTTGTTGATCGCGGGTCGCGATAAACACGCACGCAAATTCGAAAAGCTGGCGGCAACGCTGGGCGTGGCTTCACGCGTGCGTTTCCTGGGACCCGTCGCGGATGTGCGTCAAGTTTACGGCACAGTCGATGCCCTGATTTTACCTACACTTTACGATCCCTTCCCGAATGTCTGCGTTGAAGCGCTGGCCTGTGGATTGCCGCTATTAACCAGCCACGGTTGTGGTGCAGCAGAGTGGATTGAGGAAGGCGTAAACGGCTGGGTGCGTGACGCGCTGGATAACAAAGGTTATCAACAGGCGATCGGCGAATGGTTAAGAGGCCGCGAACAGGGCGTTAGCTATTCTGCGGCGGCGCGCGCCACCGCAGAACCTTACACCCTGGATCGTATGGCTAAAGAGTTGCAGGCACTTTATCGCGACGTGCTGCGCTGAGCCGCATCGGAAAAGACTTTCTCCATCGCATCCAGCATGCACTCGCGAGTGAAATGGGCGCACAGGTAATCGAATCCTTGCTGCGCCAGTTTCTCGCGAAGATCCGCATCGTCATACAGTTTGACGATCGCATCTTGCAGCGCAGATTCATCACGTTGAGCAATCAAAATCCCGGTTTTACCATTGATCACCGCATCTGCGGTTCCACCCGCGTCGGTGGCAATGGTGGCTATCCGCGATGCCAGGGATTGCAAGACGCCCTGCGGAACGCCTTCCATGTCGTGCGACGGACTCAGGGCGATATCAAACGCCGGGAACCAGCGCTCAGGATCGCTGCGATGCCCTGCCATCAGCACGCGCTGCTGTAATCCCAGCGCCACAATTTCTTGTTCCAGCGTCGCTTTATGCGGGCCTTCCCCAACAATTGCCAGCTTGATGCGCGGATTGTCGATCTTTGCCAGCGCGCGCAGCAACACGCTATGGCCTTTGTTCGGACGCAGATGCGAGACCACGCCGAGCCAAAAATCATCCTGCGAAAGTCCGCAATGCTCTCTGGCATCCTGTTTATCCGCCGGATGAAAGCGTTGCGTATCGACGCCGCTCGGTACTGACGTGCTTTGCGCCATCGGAACGCCGATATCCGCCACCTGATGGCGGAGCGCTTCACCCGTCGTCACGATGTGGGCACACGCGTTGCGAAACAACCAACGGGTTGTCCAGTTTTTGCGCGGCACACCCGATGCATGGCGCGTACGCACCAGCGGTACTGGATTCGAAAGCGTGAGGTTAGCGAGTGCCACCAGCCAGGTATCGGCTGAATTGTGACTATTGATGACATCAATAGATTGGCGATGCTGTTTGAGCCAGTGGCGGAGTAATTGCAGGTTTTTGAGATTTTTACGCCTTAATGGCATGGTCACGACTGTCAGCCCGGCATTCTTTGCCAACGCGTGCAACGGCGCGCTTTCCGGGCAGAGAATAGTCACCTGATGACCGCGTTGAATCAGCCCGAGCGACTCATTAATAATTCGTAATGGTTGCCCGCCTTTGCCGCCGTCTGCTTCAGTGTGAACAATGTGCATAAATTTCCTGTTGATGGGCTGAACGCTGCCTAATCAAGGCATTATATACGCTGTCAGCGGTATAATGTACAAAGTCAGGCCCCTCTTAAAATTAGCGGATTATTCTTGCTTACAAACATTGTCCTTCTGTAGTTAGGGCTTCTGTGGTAATTTTCTCTGGCTTTTATTCCCTCCGGATATCCGTGGAATTAACGTACAGCGTTGTTAACTAACCGGTTTAAAAGCCGAAATTCTTAACCAGTACCATAAATATGACAAATACTCGTAACATCCTGACGGGCCTTTTAGCCCTGTCTGTACTGGCTTTGTGTTTTGTCTGGCCAATACCTAATGACCAGCTTCCATTTCATCGCAATGGCCTGATCTATCCCATCGTTGTGGTCACGCTGGGTCTTTTCTTCAGCTCATCCTCAGCGAAAAAAAACCTTAACTTCAGTAAAATTAAGTTCGTGCTCATTGCGATATGGGTATTAACTTTTTATATCCTGATTAACGGTTTTTTTGTCACGCCTGATATTAAAGAGATGGTGTCGACCTGGGACGGGCAATGGCTGCGACCGGTTTTACTTTTCTGCGCAGGCCTGGTCCTCTTACCCACTCTTCAAAGCCAGTTACCCTCGATTTCTGCCGCACGATTCTTCACGCTGGTCGTTCTCTTTTTCTGGGGCGTCGTGTGCATCCATTTATTGGATACGATTTGGCTCTACTGGCGTGACGGTGTGATTCACTGGGGTGAAACGCGGATTGTCTTTAACCGCACGCGCATGAGTTTCCAGGTGAATATGATCACCGGTTTTATTCTGGCGGAACTGTTAGCGCGCGGCTTGCTGCACCAGCGTTTTTTACGCCTGAAAACCTCAGTCCTGGCGCTGATGTTAGTCTGCAACCTGGTCTGTACTGCATTAGTCGATACTCGCTGGGGCACTATCGGCCTGGTGGGTAGCCTGTTCTCGACCTTCGTGTTGTTAAGCTTCCACAGCATGCGACGCAGTCGCGTGGTGCTTACGGGCAGTATTTTGATTGCTATCATTATCGCCTCCGCATTGCTGGGATACGCATCCTGGAAAACTGACCCTCGCTGGCAAAGCCTTGAGAGTGATGCGATCGCCGGCTGGAATGCTCCCTTTACCAGCTTCTGCTACAACAAAACGAACGGGCTTGTGCCGCTCAACAATTTAGGCCGGGAGATGGACCATTCCAACGGTTGTCGCGCCAGTTTCTTCCGCCAAGGTTGGGGTTTGGTCGCTGAACATCCCGCAGGCATGGGACCGCGCAAAGAAGCGTTCCGCTACGTACTGCGTCGTGATACTCAGGATAACCGGATTAATATTCCACACAGCCATTACGGTCTGATTGAATTTGGTATCCAGAATGGCATTGCAGGGATTGCGGGCTGGCTGATTTTGCTGGCGGGTTGTTGGTACGTCGGCTGGCGTGAATTCCGCCACGGTAACACGATGGTGGGGATGTTCTTGCTGCTGTTTACAATCGGCTTCTTCTCCAGAACCATGGTCGATCACAACCTCAAAGATCATTACCTGGAACAATATATGCTCTTGACCGGGCTGCTTATCGGCATGTGCGCGCAACGCACGGCAAAAGATAAAGAAACCCTTTCCTGAGAACCTATAGCGAGCGCCAAACAGAATACCCGTTGGCGCTCGCCTGTCGTCAGAACTCTTTAGCCTGTCGGCTGTCGAAATGCCATCGCACGTTACCGTTAAAAACGTTTATCGCTGCATCAGCGCGGAATAATACGGAGTAAGCATGTCTGGAACGCCTCAATTAAGCCTCATTGTCGCTGTGTATAATGGTGAATTCTTCCTGAGTGCTTTTTTTGACAGCATTAAGAAGCAGAATCTGGACAGCCTGGAACTCGTCATTGTTAATGACGGTTCGACTGACGGTTCCGCTGAGATTATCGCCCGCTACGCCAGCGAATTTGGCGATTTCAAGGTTATTGACCAGGAGAACGGCGGTGTATCAGCGGCACGTAATGCGGGCCTTGCTGTCGCACAAGGCGAGTATGTAGCCTTTCCGGATATCGACGATGTTATCTATCCCGGGATGTATCCTCGTCTGCTTGAAATGGCTTTCGCCGGTCAACTGGATGTCGCGACCTGTAACGGCACCTATATTTACGATGACGGGCGTCCGTCGAAAAAGATTTTCCCCTCTGACAAGTTGACGTCAACCGGTGTGCTGGATGGCCCAACCTGGCTGCAAATGGCACTTGAATCGCGTAAGTTCTTACACGTCACCTGGCTCAATATCTACCGTCACGCTTTTATCAAAGAGCAGGGTTTCACTTTTGAGCATGGCCTGCGTCACCAGGATATTCCGTGGACAACGGAAGTGTTATTGACCGCCAAACGCGTACAGTATGTTGATGAAGTGTATTACGATTATCTGATTCATTCTGCCTCGGTTTCACATACGCCTGGCACGGACGACACGCGTATGCGTTCTTCTCGGCATTATATGAAAATCCTGGAGATGCTGGATGCGATCAACAAGCGCCATCCGGATCAGGTAAAACGTGTACCGGCGTGCCAGTGGCAAATCGCGAAAGAAGGCTTAGGCATTCTGCACAGCATCAACAACATTGAAGATATGGCGAAAAAGCGCGAGATCACGCGCGAGCTTTTTGATCGCGGTATCTGGTCTATGATCTGGCAAAATGCGCGCGGTTTCCGCCAGCGCTGGCGTTTAGGACGTCGCTATTTCCGTCTTAAAAAAATTCTCGGCTAACGGACATTATGAGCAAACTCAAACTCCACGCGGTTTCCCGCGCAGACTTCATCGCGAAAAACTACGCAGATTTTCAGACGCTGCTGGATAACCGCGTTAATCCGGATGACATCCCTGAGCGTTTCTATTGCGGTGGACGCGGCGGCTGGACATTTCAAACCACGCTGGCGTTGAAACACTACTACGGGGACGATATTGAATGTTCGTTTGGCTCCGAATGCCGGCCGGATGCTATCAACCTGATGCACAATGATGATTTCGGCTCTCGCGTTAAACCATGGCGCGGATTTACCGTCGTTGCACGTGCCGATCGCCCTCCGGTTGTGGGTGCCGATATTGTTGTTGATCAGAACCCTGAAGTTGACGGGCACAGTAATCGCATTTTCGTGCCGTACTGGCCGCAGCCAGGCGTGAAGCCACGCGTGCGTAATGATGAAACGGTGAAAACCGTGGCGTTTTTCGGCCGCGTTGACAGCTTTCCGCAAGAATACCGTGAAGGCGATTTTAAACAGCGCCTGGCCGAGCAGGGAATTGAACTGCGCATTTCATTTGATAACTGGACAAATTATCAGGACGTTGATGTTTGCATCAGTTTCCGTAAGTCGCACGACCACAAGCTTGCGCGCAAACCCGCCAGTAAATTAATCAATAACTGGCTGGGCAAAACCGTGATGGTGTGTGATGACGAACCGTCTTACCGCGCCATTCGTGAAAGCGAGCTAGATTATCTGATTGCAAAAAATCCTGACGAAGCGTTTGACGCCATTATGCGACTCAAAAACTCTCCTGAACTGTATCGCCAGATGCGTGAGCAAGGAGAAAAACGTTTGCAGGTTTATTCGCGTGAAGCGGTTGCCGCTCGCTGGTTTGCCCTGTTTGAGGATTGTTGGCGTAAAGGATTGCACAATCGCCCCACGCTGGTTCGCGCACTTCGCTTTGGTTTAGGTAAAGCGATTCGTCCGTTAACTAAAAAGTTCTGAGTTAGATTGAGTCTGAACATGTTCAAAACATCTGCACAATCATCACTCCCACTACGCCGCAATATCCTGCGGACAGTAGTGTTGACGCTGGCTTTCCTGGTGCTGTTTTCACTTTCTGAAATCATCATTCTGTTAAAAGACCATGTATATCAACCGAAAGCCGGTGATATCTCGCTGTATCTGATCATCTCACTGCTGGCTGCTGTCAGCGCGCGTTTCTTCGTCACGCGCCTGCTGCTGGCCGTCACGTTTATTGTGCAGATATCAGAAGCGATCTATTACCAGTTTTACGGCCAGTTCTATGGCCCAAGCGAAGTGTGGCTTGCGTTTGTCGAAACCAAAGACATTGCCAGCGGAATCACCGACAGTCTCGGATCGCTGGGGATCTTCTTCGCGATCATGGTGCTGGCGGTGGTGTTTGCACTGGTCTTCACCCGTCGCATGGCACCTCAGTGGCATAAATGGCTCGCGATGCCCTGCTTGCTCGCTATCGTCGTTATGTTCGCGGGTCAGTTTTACAAGGCCATCGATGGGCAGATGTACAAGTTTAACCCCGACCTGCGCCACTCTTTACTGCGCAACGGGCTGTCAGCCATGAGCTATAGCGCCATTCGTCTGATCCCGGAAGCCCTGTCTGGCGAAAACCAGAGCGTGACCCATTACGAACCTTACCAGGTGACGCCGGTTGAGGGAACGCAGGCAGGCAAGTACTCCATCATCCTGGCGATTGGCGAAAGCCTTAACCCGCATCACGTCAGCGCGCTGGGCTATGAGCGCGATACCACGCCAGAGCTGAAAGCCCTGTTGAAACAATATCAGGGGACAGGACGCCTTGTGGTGTCTAACGCCGTGTCGACGCGTGTTGCCATTCCTATGCTGGTGAATAACCTACGCGAGCCGGATAACTACGGTGCGTACAAGTCTAAGTCGACCAATATCTTTGCGAATGCGAAAAAACAGGGTTATCAGACCGCCTTTATTTCGGCGCAAGGTCTGGAAGGACTGAGCAACTGGATCGGTATCCACGACATTGATCTGTGGGAAGATACGCAAATTCGCCCGGCTCCGGATGTAGGCGCAGACGTCGTACTCACGCCATCTGTCGAGAAAGCCACGCTGGACTGGAACAAACCGTTCCTGATGGTGCTGAACAGCCGTGCACCGCATATCCCTTATGAGCGAAATATCCCGCAGGGGTTTGCGAAGTTCTCGACGCCGCGTCTGAGTAATGACGTTGAGCAGAAGAAGAACGAGTACGACGATGCCGTGCGTTTGTACGATAAAGAGCTGGCGTCTGCCATCCGCACTACGATGGCGAAATCCAAGCTGCCGGTGCTGGTGTTCATCACCTCGGATCACGGAGAACGCGTGGGCGACGGCGGGCTGTTTGGTCATTCTGTCGTAGAAATGCCGATTGCCCAAGTGCCGTTCCTCTATTTCAGCAACGATCCGGCGTATTCAATGAATGCGATCAGCCCGCAAGTCCCGCTGAACCACTATCAGGTTGCGACGCTTATCAATAAAATGTTGGGCTATTCTGTCAGCAACCCGAATCAGAAAGATGACAGCTTCTTCATCACAGGCGGTGATATTCGTGGCCTGTCGGAGCGTGTGACCTACCACTTGAATGCGCTCCCTGAAGCAGAGCGTTAATCTGCAAGTTATCAAACGGGCAAACAGTTGCCCGTTTTTTTATCGTTGAACGAATGTAACGCAGGCAGACAAGTGAGCTAAAATGCCAAAGAGATAGCTTTAAACGGCCTAAATGCTTAGAATTTGCCCGCTGAAACTGAAAAACGGATAATCGCTTGGAATTGTTGTATACCGCTCTGCTCTACATTATTCAGCCGCTGGTGTGGCTAAGACTGCTGCTTCGTAGCCGTAAAGCGCCTGCGTATCGAAAACGTTGGGCTGAACGTTATGGCTACTGTCGTAATAAAGTTATGCCGGACGGTATTCTGCTGCATTCCGTGTCCGTCGGTGAAACGCTGGCGGCCATCCCGCTGGTTCGTGCATTGCGCCACCGTTATCCCTATCTGCCAATTACCGTCACCACCATGACGCCAACGGGTTCTGAACGCGCGCTGTCGGCGTTCGGCAAAGACGTGCATCACGTTTATCTGCCTTATGATTTACCCTGCGCCATGAACCGCTTCCTCAACACCGTGCGTCCAAAGCTGGTGATTGTGATGGAAACCGAACTTTGGCCGAATATGATTTCCGCCCTGCATGCCCGCAAAATTCCGCTGGTGGTGGCTAACGCCCGCCTGTCTGAACGCTCCGCGAAAGGCTATGGCAAGCTGGGTAAATTCATGCGTCGCCTGCTGTCCAAAATTACGCTGATTGCCGCCCAAAACGAAGAAGATGCCGCGCGCTTTATCTCCCTTGGGCTGAAACGTAATCAGCTCGCTGTGACCGGCAGCCTTAAGTTTGATATCTCCGTCACGCCAGAACTCGCGGCGCGTGCCCTCACGTTACGCCGCCAGTGGGCACCACGCCGTCAAGTGTGGATCGCAACCAGTACCCACGATGGCGAAGAAGAGATTATTCTGCAGGCGCATCGCAAACTGCTCGAAAAATTCCCGGATTTACTGCTGATTCTGGTTCCGCGTCATCCCGAACGCTTTAAGGATGCCCGTGAACTGGTGCAGAAAGGCGGATTTAGCTTCACGCTGCGCAGCACCGGCGAGATCCCATCGGGTAGCACTCAGGTGGTGATTGGCGACACAATGGGCGAACTGATGCTGCTCTACGGCATTGCCGATCTGGCGTTCGTGGGTGGAAGTCTGGTTGAACGCGGCGGACACAATCCGCTGGAGCCTGCCGCACATGCCATTCCTGTGCTGATGGGTCCTCACATCTTTAACTTCAAAGATATCTGCGCCAAATTGCAGCAAGCCGATGGCTTGATTACCGTGAGCGATACAGACTCTGTCGTGAAAGAGGTTTCAACCCTGCTCACCGACGAAGATTACCGTCTGTGGTACGGTCGCCATGCCGTTGAAGTGCTGCATCAGAATCAGGGCGCATTGACCCGTCTGCTGCAACTTCTACAGCCTTACTTGCCGCAGCGGAGCCATTAATGTCAACGCGTCTGTCGGTCGTGATGATCGCCAAAAACGCTGCCGACCTGCTGCCGGACTGCCTCGCGTCCGTTGCCTGGGCTGACGAAATTGTCCTGCTGGATTCCGGAAGCGAGGACAATACGGTTGCAATCGCCCGTGCCGCAGGCGTGAAAGTCTTCATCGATACCGACTGGCAGGGTTACGGCATTCAGCGTCAGCGCGCGCAGTCTTTTGCCACGGGCGACTACGTGCTGATGATCGACACTGACGAGCGCATCACGCCGGAACTCCAGCAAGCCATTCAAACCGTACTGAATTCGCCGCAGCCTGGCGCGGTGTATAGCATTGCTCGCCGCAACTATTTCCTGGGTCGCTTTATGCGTCACAGCGGCTGGTATCCTGACCGCGTGATGCGCCTTTATGAGCGCGATCGCTATCAGTACAACGCCAATCTGGTCCACGAATCTCTCGATTGTCATCAGGCGCAGGTCATTGCTTTGAACGGCGATCTCCTGCATCTCACCTGCCGGGATTTTGCGAGCTTCCAGCGCAAGCAACTCGACTACGCCACGGCCTGGGCACAAGAACGCCACCAGCGCGGCAAGAAGACCTCTTTGACGGGAATCTTTACGCATACGATAGGGGCATTTTTGAAAACACTGCTGCTGCGCGGCGGTGTCCTGGACGGCAAACAAGGCTGGTTACTGGCGGTGGTGAATGCACAGTATACTTTTAACAAATATACCGAGCTGTGGGCGTTAAACCGCGGCTACTCAGAGAAACGTGAGCCATGAGCACAAAAGCGATTTATCCGGGTACCTTCGATCCCATCACTAACGGTCATATTGATATCATTACGCGTGCTGCCAGCATGTTTGATCGCGTGATTCTGGCGATTGCTGCCAGCCCCAGCAAAAAACCCATGTTCGATTTAGAAGAGCGCGTCGCGCTCGCCACCACCGCGCTTCAACACCTGCCGAATGTTGAGGTGATGGGCTTTAGCGATCTGATGGCGAATTTCGCCCGCGCGCAGCAGGCCAATATTCTGATTCGTGGATTGCGCGCCGTGGCTGATTTTGAATATGAGATGCAGCTGGCGCACATGAACCGTCATTTAATGCCGGAGCTGGAAAGCGTCTTTCTGATGCCGTCAAAAGAGTGGTCGTTTATTTCATCATCACTGGTGAAAGAAGTGGCGCGCCACGCGGGGGATGTGACGCATTTTCTGCCTGCGAACGTTCACCAGGCGTTGATGGAAAAGCTCAAATAACTTATTTCTGGCACTGGCGGCAGTAAAACGTCGCGCGCTGCGCATGTTTCGACGCCACGATGGGCGTCCCGCACACTCTGCACGGCTCGCCTTTACGGCCATACACCTGCAGTTCCTGCGCAAAATACCCCGGCTTACCGTCACTTTGCAGGAAATCCTTCAGCGTCGTCCCGCCCTGCTCGATTGAGCGCAGCAAAACAGCTTTGATGACTTTCACCAATATCTCGCACTCTTGCTCTGAGAGCGACGAGGCGAGCCTGTCCGGATGGATCCCGGCTGCGAAAAGCGACTCGCTGGCATAGATATTCCCAACCCCTACCACCAGCTTGTTGTCCATCAGCCAGGGTTTGATCGGCGTTTTCTTTTTGGCGCACCGCGCTTTCAGGTACTCAGCGTTAAACGCCTCGCTCAGCGGCTCTGGGCCGAGATGCGCCAGCACGTTGTGCCCTTCAAGCTCTTTGGTCCACAACCATGCACCAAAGCGTCGCGGATCGGTATAGCGCAGCACTTTGCCGTTGCTCATGACCAAATCCACGTGATCGTGTTTTTCGGCCGGTAACTCTTCACTGAGGATACGCAAACTCCCGGACATCCCAAGATGGATGATTATCCAGCCGTCGGGTAGCTCCAGCAGCAGGTATTTTGCGCGGCGCTGCACGCTCAGAACCGGCTTATCGCTCAGGGTATGTATCTCATTGGAAACGGGCCAGCGAAGACGACCATTACGCACGACAGCATGAAGAATGGTCGCGCCCACCAGATGCGGCTCGATACCACGACGGCTGGTTTCTACCTCAGGTAATTCAGGCATGTTTCCTCCATTGAGAGACACAGAATGCAAAAAACCCCGCTATTGCGGGGTTTTTCTTTACAAGGAATCTAAAATTATTTGATTTTAGCTTCTTTGTATAAAACGTGCTGACGGACAACTGGATCGAATTTTTTCAGTTCCAGTTTTTCCGGTTTAGTACGCTTGTTCTTCGTGGTGGTATAGAAGTGACCAGTACCAGCAGAAGAAACCAGCTTGATTTTCTCACGAATACCTTTAGCCATGATTTATTTCCTCTTTAAGTACTTAGTACTTTTCGCCACGGGCACGCAGTTCAGACAGAACTGTATCGATGCCTTTCTTATCAATAACACGCATACCTTTAGCAGATACACGCAGGGTGACAAAACGCTTCTCGCTCTCAACCCAAAAACGGTGAGAGTGCAGGTTCGGCAGGAAACGGCGTTTAGTCGCGTTCAGTGCGTGGGAACGGTTGTTACCGGTCACCGGACGCTTGCCAGTAACTTGGCAGACTCGGGACATGTCTATTCTCCAAAAATCAAATTAGCTCGAGCTTCGTATGGGGTATCGGCGCCTCGTCAGGCTTTACAGCCCGGTCATCGCGGTTCTAAGTGAACTCTCGATTGCCAGGCCCAAATGCCAAACCCGAGATTCTCAAAGGTGGCGTAGTATACGCTGACTCGACGATGTGCTCAAGTCCCGAACAGACAAAGATCCCGATGGATCGCGAGAAAGGGTCTAAATCCAACCCTGTTCGGCAAAAGAAACATACTCTCCGCGACCGATAATAAAATGGTCAAGTACATGAATGTCCATGAATTGACAGCATTTAATGATACGTTCGGTGATGTCTTTGTCGGCTTTACTCGGTTCAGCGCAACCAGAAGGGTGATTATGCGCGAGGATCACGGCGGCTGCATTCACTTTTATCGCTTCTCGCACAATTTCTCGCGGATGAACCTCAACATGCCTCAATGTTCCCGAAAACATGCGGCTGTGTTTTACCACCCGATGTTGATTATCGAGAAAGATCACCATGAAGACTTCACGTTCTGCATCAGAGAGCTGACTCTGCAGAAAATCTTTCGTCATTTCAGGACTTAACAGCGGATTATCGCCAAGTACCCGCACGCTATGGTAGCGTCTGGCGAGCTCGGCAATGCCCTTAAGCTGCGCATATTTAGCCAGCCCGATTCCTTCGACATACCGAAACTCGTCCAGATTTGCGTTCAACAATCCGTGCAGTGACCCAAAATGCTGTAACAGCTCCTGCGCTAATACAAACACGCTCTTTCCTGATGTACCGGTGCGCAAAAAAAGTGCCAGTAACTCTGCATCCGTCAGTGAGGTGATACCAAAACTCAGCATTTTCTCCCGCGGCAAAAGCGTCAACTCGTCATCCATGTCCCTTCTCCCTGTTTTGCTTTCATTATGCTGACACAGGAATCCTCGCCACTCGACGGGGACTTTTCGTTCTTGCGTAGCGCCTCGCAAAGTGGACCACGCACATTTTTACGTCGATTTTCGTATTGTGATAAAATGTTTCCCTCTGGATAAACCCAACAGGAAAGAATCATGATGAGCCTGGCTGGCAAAAAAATCGTCCTTGGCGTGAGCGGCGGCATCGCTGCGTATAAAGCGCCAGACCTGGTGCGCCGCTTGCGAGATCGCGGGGCGGAGGTGCGGGTCGCGATCACGGAAGGCGGTAAGGCGTTTATTACCCCGTTAAGCCTACAAGCCGTTTCAGGGTATCCGGCATCCGATAGCCTGCTCGACCCGGCCGCAGAAGCCGCAATGGGCCATATTGAACTGGGCAAATGGGCAGACCTGGTTATTCTCGCTCCCGCAACGGCGGATTTAATCGCTCGCGTTGCAGCAGGCATGGCCAACGACTTGGTTTCAACGATTTGTCTGGCTACGCCCGCACCTGTCGCCGTCGTGCCAGCGATGAACCAGCAGATGTACCGCAATGCCGCGACCCAACATAATCTTGAGGTTCTGGCATCACGTGGTTTGCTCATTTGGGGTCCCGACAGCGGGAGCCAAGCGTGTGGGGACGTAGGTCCAGGACGTATGCTCGATCCGCTTGCCATTGTCGATATGGCCGCCACGCATTTTGCGCCTGTCAACGATCTGCAACATCTCAACATCATGATTACTGCCGGTCCAACACGTGAACCCTTGGATCCCGTGCGATACATCTCGAACCACAGCTCCGGGAAAATGGGTTTTGCCATTGCCGCCGCGGCAGCAAAACGCGGAGCAAAGGTCACGCTGGTTAGCGGGCCGGTGTCATTAGCCACGCCACCTTTTGTGCAACGCATTGATGTCACGACCGCGCTGGAAATGGAAGCGGCCGTTCAAGCGCACGCGCAGATGCAGCAAATATTTATCGGCTGCGCGGCCGTCGCCGATTACCGCGCCGAGACTATTTCTGATGCCAAGATTAAAAAGCAAGGCAATGAATTAACGATAAAAATGGTGAAAAACCCTGACATCGTCGCTGGTGTTGCCGCACTAAAAAGCCATCGACCTTACGTCGTTGGGTTTGCCGCCGAAACAAATAATGTGGAAGAATACGCCCGGCAAAAACGGACCCGCAAAAATCTCGATTTGATTTGCGCGAACGATGTTTCGCTGGCGACACAAGGATTTAACAGCGACAGCAATGCATTACACCTTTTCTGGCAGGATGGAGATAAAGTCTTACCGCTTGAGCGCAAGGAACTCCTGGGCCAACAATTACTGGACGAGATCGTTACCCGTTATGATGAAAAAAATCGACGTTAAGATTCTGGACCCGCGTGTTGGCCAGCAATTTCCGCTGCCAACTTATGCCACCTCCGGCTCCGCCGGTCTTGACCTGCGAGCCTGTCTCGATGAGGCCGTCGCGCTGGCGCCAGGCGCAACCACGCTGATCCCGACAGGTCTTGCGATTCACGTTGCAGACCCTTCACTGGCGGCGGTGATTTTGCCTCGCTCTGGTCTGGGTCATAAGCATGGTATTGTGCTGGGCAATCTGGTCGGGCTCATTGATTCCGACTACCAGGGTCAGCTGATGGTCTCTGTCTGGAACCGTGGACAGGACAGCTTCACGATTGAGCCGGGCGAACGTATCGCGCAGATGGTCTTTGTACCTGTGGTTCAGGCTGAATTTAATCTGGTAGACGATTTCGATGCCACCGACCGTGGCGAAGGCGGCTTCGGCCACTCTGGGCGCAAATAAGCCCAACGATACGCAACACGCAGCGTAATAATGCAATAACACACCGCAAACGCTTGTTTGCGGTCGTTGTGTGGATGCCAGCCGGACAGGCGCTTATTTTCAGGGGTATTTTGTAACATGGCAGAAAAACAAACCGCGAAAAGGAACCGTCGCGAAGAAATACTTCAATCTCTGGCTCTGATGCTTGAATCCAGCGATGGCAGTCAACGCATCACTACCGCAAAACTGGCGGCCTCTGTCGGCGTGTCAGAAGCGGCGCTGTATCGTCATTTCCCCAGCAAAACGCGGATGTTTGATAGCCTCATCGAGTTTATCGAAGACAGCCTCATTACCCGTATCAATCTGATTCTTAAAGACGAAAAAGACACCACCGCACGCTTGCGATTGATTGTTTTACTGATTTTAGGTTTCGGCGAGCGCAATCCAGGCCTGACGCGAATCATGACAGGGCATGCCCTCATGTTTGAACAGGACAAGCTTCAGGGACGTATCAATCAGCTTTTCGAACGCATTGAAGCCCAGTTGCGCCAGGTTTTGCGCGAAAAGAAAATGCGTGAAGGTGAAGGCTATACCACGGATGAAAATGTGTTGGCGGGACAGCTGTTAGCGTTCTGTGAAGGAATGCTTTCTCGCTTTGTCCGCAGTGAATTTAAATATCGCCCAACGGATGATTTTGACACCCGTTGGCCGCTCGTGGCTGCGCAACTGCAGTAAACGAGAAGAAGCCCGGTCAGCGTCACGCTACCGGGCTAAATGCCTTATACGCCAAACTCTTCCCGATACGCGCGCACCGACGCCAGATGATCCGCCATCTCAGGTTTCTCTTCCAGGTAGGCAATCAGGTCCTTCAACGTAATGATTGAAATCACGTTGCAGCCATAATCACGCTCAACTTCCTGAATGGCTGAAATCTCGCCACGGCCACGTTCCTGGCGATCGAGAGAAATCAACACGCCAGCAAGCGAAGCGCCATTGGCCTGAATAATTTCCATCGATTCACGGATTGCCGTGCCTGCGGTGATCACATCATCCACCAGCATAATACGGCCCTGCAGTTCGCTACCGACCAGATTGCCGCCTTCACCATGGGTTTTGGCTTCTTTACGGTTGAAGCAGTACGGCACGTCGCGATCGTGATGTTCCGCCAGCGCCACCGCCGTGGTGGTCGCAATCGGGATACCCTTATACGCAGGACCAAACAGCAGGTCGAAATCAATCCCTGAATCCACAAGCGCTTCGGCGTAAAAACGGCCTAATAAAGCCAGATCGCGCCCCGTATTAAACAGCCCGGCGTTGAAGAAATAAGGGCTTTTACGCCCGGATTTCAGCGTAAATTCGCCAAACTTAAGTACCTGCTTGTTAAGCGCAAACTCAATAAACTGGCGCTGATAGGGTTTCATGGATTCGCTCCTCAAGACTTTTCTACGGACAAAAAAAAGGGCGACAACGTCGCCCTTACATCAATTTTGTAACGCCGCTTTCTGCGTCGTGACAATAGATTCGATTCCCCCTCGGGCTAACGCCAGCAAGGTCAGAAGCTCTTCGTGAGTAAATGGCTCGCCTTCTGCCGTGCCCTGTACTTCAATGATACGACCGTCTTCGGTCATCACCACGTTCATGTCGGTTTCGGCTACGGAGTCTTCAACATATTCCAGATCGCAAAGTGCTTCGCCGTTTACGATACCCACGGAGACAGCGGCAACCATTCCCTTCATCGGGTTCTTTTTCAACTTACCGGCGGCAATCAGCTTGTTTAGCGCATCAGCCAGTGCAACGCATGCCCCGGTGATGGAAGCCGTACGTGTACCGCCATCCGCCTGAATCACATCGCAG
This sequence comes from Enterobacter sp. 638, assembly GCF_000016325.1. Lineage (NCBI taxonomy): Bacteria > Pseudomonadati > Pseudomonadota > Gammaproteobacteria > Enterobacterales > Enterobacteriaceae > Enterobacter > Enterobacter sp. 638. The sequence goes on along the minus strand of NC_009436.1, from coordinate 115,650 downwards.
TCCAGGGTGATGGTGAATTCACCCAGCACTTTCAAGTCGACAGCGGCACGAAGCGCGCGAGCGATCAGACGCTGGATTTCCATGGTACGACCGCCCTGCTTGCCTTTCGCTGCTTCGCGGGCGTTACGCGTATGCGTTGCACGCGGCAACATACCGTATTCAGCCGTGATCCAGCCCTGGCCCTGGCCTTTCAGAAAGCGCGGTACGCCCTCTTCAATAGAGGCAGTGCACAGTACTTTAGTGTCGCCAAATGCAACAAGCACGGAACCTTCAGCGTGTTTTGTATAGTTACGGGTCAGGGTGACGGGACGCACCTGATTGGCGCTACGGCCTGATGGACGCATGATGATATCTCCGGCTTGAAACGAATGTGGCTGCGCATTATACGGATTAAAGTCGCTTATTCCTATCCTGTGAAAGCCACGAAAGCTATAATCCCCCATCTCTCCTCTAAAAACGGGAATGTCTATGATACGCAGTATGACCGCCTACGCCCGGCGTGAAATCAAAGGTAGCTGGGGTAGCGCTACCTGGGAAATGCGCTCGGTGAACCAGCGCTATCTGGAAACTTATTTCCGTATGCCAGAACAGTTTCGCAGCCTTGAGCCGGTCGTGCGTGAGCGCATTCGTGCTCGCCTGACGCGCGGTAAGGTTGAATGTAACCTGCGTTTTGAACCCGATGCGAGCGCTCAAGGGGAGCTGATCCTCAATGAAAAACTGGCTAAACAGCTGGTGAATGCCGCGAACTGGGTCAAAATGCAGAGCGATGAAGGTGAAATCAACCCGGTTGATATCCTGCGTTGGCCTGGCGTGATGGCCGCTGGAGAGCAAGACCTGGACGCGATCACCACCGAAATCCTCGGTGCGCTCGATGGGGCTCTGGATGATTTTATTGAAGCGCGCGAGACTGAAGGTCAGGCATTAAAAGGCATGATTGAACAGCGCCTCGAAGGTGTCAGTGCAGAAGTCATCAAAGTGCGTGCTCACATGCCCGAAGTACTGCAGTGGCAGCGCGAACGCCTGATTGCCAAACTTGAAGATGCTGAAGTTCAGCTGGAAAACACCCGTCTTGAGCAAGAGTTAGTGCTAATGGCACAGCGTGTTGACGTCGCGGAAGAACTTGATCGACTCGATGCTCACGTTAAAGAGACGTACAATATTCTGAAGAAAAAAGAAGCCGTTGGCCGTCGCCTCGACTTTATGATGCAGGAATTTAACCGCGAATCGAACACGCTGGCATCTAAGTCCATCAACGCCGAAGTCACCACGTCAGCCATTGAACTGAAAGTGCTTATTGAGCAAATGCGCGAGCAGATTCAGAACATTGAGTAACATCATTTACTCCCAAGCCTGACTAAAAAAGCCATTATAACAATGGCTTTTTTTGTGCCTCACGGAGTAAGGATGGCTCAAATATCGCTTCAGATTAACTCTTCCCAACCATTCGCTGTGCAGTGAGTAGCGTTAGCAGAAATACATCTTTAATGATGAAAAAAAATAATGCCTAAACATCCATTAACCGCTCTACAAGCTCTAATGTAAGCAAAGGTGCATGAGTAAAAGTATCTCTTTTATGGCCATGCACAAAAAATCTAAATCGTGATATGTTCTGCAAAACGTTACCCTAGCCCGCTCAAACAGGGGGAAGAGATGCTGCTACACATTTTATATTTGGTCGGTATTACTGCCGAAGCCATGACAGGAGCGCTGGCCGCTGGACGTCGTCGGATGGACACGTTCGGCGTTATTATTATCGCCACAGCAACCGCGCTGGGCGGTGGCTCCGTTCGCGACATCCTACTAGGCCACTATCCGCTGGGCTGGGTCAAACATCCCGAGTACGTGGTGATCGTCGCGGTTGCCGCTGTGTTAACCACGATTGCCGCCCCGGTAATGCCCCATTTGCGACGTTTGTTCCTGATTCTGGATGCCGTGGGATTGGTGGTGTTTTCGATTATCGGCGCGCAAATTGCCCTCGATATGGGGGAAGGGCCGATCATTGCCTCTATTGCCGCCGTTGTGACGGGTGTTTTTGGCGGTGTTCTGCGCGATATGTTCTGTAAACGCATTCCACTCGTGTTTCAGAAAGAGCTGTATGCCGGCATTTCCTTTGCCTCTGCGGTGTTGTACATCGCTTTGCAACATTATGTCTCGAGTCTTGATTTCGTTGTCATCGCAACGTTACTCTTTGGTTTTACCGCGCGGATGTTGGCACTACGCTTAAAGTTAGGACTTCCCGTGTTTCATTACACGCATGACTCACACTAAGCTCTTGCAAGGCGCATAACAGCCGTAAAAAGCACTTTTAGATGTCCCATGCCAATGCGAAAAACGAATATAATACCTTTCGTTTACCCCGCCTGGAAATTTGTGTTCAGAATCGATGCCATTTGCAAAAGCTGCAGTTCTCACCATAAATAAAAAACTCAGCAGCCATTTTCTGATTCTGCTGCTTCTCTCTGTGCTTATTCAATTATGGCCAGTGTTCTTCACGCAACCAGCACGTTTTGCGGTACGTATTGCGATTTGCAACAGCCTGCTTTTATTGAGTGTCTCAGCAATCTATCGCTGCATCCCAGGTAAAATTATTTCGTTCATCCTTACCGCAGCCCTGACCCTCAATTTTGCGATCGCATTCAGTACCTGGGATGTTTACCAAAGCGAGTTTAATACCGTTTTTGCCATGAGTATCATGGCCACCCATATTGCCGAGGCTAAGAGTATGTCGGGGCTATATGGTCATACTTTCCCGGTTGTCATCGCCTACTTTTTTATCACCTGGTATGCCATTAAATCGCTCAGTGAGAACGTCGGAGATCGCGCGAAAGGGGTAGGACTGATCTTACTGGTTGGCTATATGGGCTGGTACTCAACGGCCAACTGGTTAAAAAAGCGTAAAGACCTTGAAGTCTACTATCCGCTTAGCTCACGCATTCTGACCAATACTCCTTTTTACACAGGCTCTGAATTTATTATTGCGCGACGAGACAGCGCACTGGCGGAGAAAATTGGTCAACAGAATGTGCATTATCCCGCACTGCAGTACCATGAGACGGGCATCGAAAACTATGTCGTGATAGTGGGTGAATCCGCCCGTCGCAGCAACATGCAGCTTTATGGATTTCCCCAGAATACGACACCTGTCGAGTCTGCATTTAAAAATCATGCCCTGATTTTTGCGCATGCAATTGCCCCGGCTTCAGCTACCGTACTTGCCGTGCCGATGATATTAAGCAAAGCCGATCCGGATAATTTCACCGTCGACAAACTCGCAGATAATATCGTCAACATCGCGCGAAAAGCGGGTTATTACACCGAATGGATCAGTGCTCAAGGCAACTCCGGAAAGAGCAATAATTATATTGTTGCCATCGCCTCTACCAGTCAAAAAGCACAGTGGATCAACACTCAGTATGATACCGAGCTTCTACCGGCGCTTGACGAAGCGCTGAAGAAGCCCGGTAGGAAATTCATCGTTTTACATATAAACGGCAGCCATGAAATGGCGTGTGACCGCTACCCTGAATCTGCAGATATCCTTGATACCGGCAACAAATATGAAGATTGCTATAACAACGCAATTCGCTTTACCGATTACTTTATTGGCGAAGTTGCCAAGCGCCTGCAAAGCAGTGCCTCTTCGATTCTGTATTTTTCAGATCACGGGTTAGAAAAAAACCCTAAACTGAAATCCATCTATATGCATGGTTCACGTAATCCGAGTAAAGAGGCTTACGAAGTTCCACAATTTATCTGGTACAGCCAGCCAGCCATTTCCAGTCAAAAACGGCAGTTGGGCTGGGTTCCGGGTTTCTGGTCGACGGCAAATAACTATGAATTAATGCTCAGTTGGCTTGGCATCTCTACGGGTACTGAAAATTGCGGTTCGGTACTGGAAAAATGCTATCAGCAACCCACGTTATTCCCGGTTATGGATGGCGGACGTCATATATTCGATTACGATCAATTACGTGATACCTTCAGTTCGCCGGACAGACACACACCATGGCGAAAAGCCAAGGCCGGTTCGCTTTAGAACCCGTCAATACCTTGCTCACCAAGCCAGGTGGCAAGACGTGTGATCTGCGAATCGTGTACAAACTCTACCAATTTTCGCGCTTTCTCTGTACCGATGCCGGGGAGCTGATTCCAGCTTACCGCATCTTTGTCTTGCAATTGGCGCCATGAATGAACGCTCAACGCGTCGGCAGCGGCTTGTGGTAAGGGTATGCCGAGCGCTTTTATCCATTTTTTGAAAGGATGATGGCGAGCAAGCTCGAAACGATGCCATAGCTGTAAACGTCGTGCAGGATTCAAACCTGATGTCTTTTCTATTTGTTCCTGCGTTACAGCCAGCCAGGAAAAAATGTGTTCAAAATGATAAGTCTGATGTAATAGTCGCCAGCTCGAATCACCCAATCCCTCCATATTGAGAATCTGCTTTGAACTTAGCCAGACCAGTCGGGCAAAAAATTGCTCCAGACATTCAGGTGAAGCATAGAAGCAGGTGAGTGAGTGATATTGCGATGCAGGCGGTGCTGGCTTTTTTCGATCATTTCCACGCCATACGACTTTATCTACCCGCGGAATACCCTGCCCGGCCAAACTCACCAAAATCTGATCGCCTGGCGCAATATCCAACGCCTGCCAACGGCTCACAGAACCGAGATTAACGCGCTTCACACGTTTGTCATCCAGTTGTATTGACTCCAGTACGGCAACAACGGAAATCTTACCCGTGCGTCCAATCGCAAATTGAATAGCATTAACTTCTGCTACCTGCGAAACAGGCGAATATTTCCACGCGACGACCCAATCTCCTTCTCCCGGTAACCACTGCTCACCGACTGGCTCAATCGAGGATCGAACAACAATGCCGTCAGTCACAAAAGGAAGAGAGGAAGTCAGCCATTCCTTTCTGTTTTTTTCAACCTCATCTGCCGTGCTAACTGCTCGCGTATATTGCGCTGTCAGGGTAAAACCAGCTTTGGTGAGTTCAGAAAGGCGTTGCGGCATAGACTGTGGACCATCGGGCCAGGCCCAAATAAACACGCCGAGATTTTCCAGTACCGTCTTGTTATTCTGGCGCATCATCATTCCAGCTACTTTAGCCCTGGCGTTCATCCCTCCCATCTGCTGCTGAATGTGTCTTTCACACCGTAAAAAAATTTCCCCTTGCAGAACGCTTTCGGAAAGTACGCCCTTCACGTTTAAAGGGACAGAGGGGATAGCTTGTACTCTTGCGGTCCAGTCTTCACCTTTCACGCCGTCACCACGGCTGATCGCCTGCACCAACTTCCCTTTGCGATAAACCAATGTGACTGCCACACCATCGACTTTAGGCTGCACCCACAAATCGCGTCGTGAATGCATCCACTGCCGCAATTCTTCTTTGCCAGAAACCTTGTGCACACCCGTATGTGCAAAAGGGTGTCGCAGCGTTCCGTTAGCAGGAGGAATATCCTCTGTCGCAGGCTCATGATTAAAGCACTGCTGCCACTGTTTCAATCGGGTGTTTAATTGATCATAAATCTCATCGCTCACGTCGCTTTTACCTTCCTGCCAGTAGGCATCATTCCAGCGAGAAATCTGTGCGTTTAACCCCGCAATTTCTTGTTCCGCTTTGGCATGCGACCACGCAGGACATATCGCTGTTCCATAGCTACTCCACACCATTACGACTACGCCAGCCCATTTCCACATCGTTAATCCTCCCTGGTTTGCGGAAGTTATAACGTTCCGGTTTGGGTCTGACTACCCGCAAAGATGCACTTTACGAGGGGCATTCCATGTAATATTTTTTGGGGCTGCAAAGGGACAAGAAAATTGGAAAACGGCACGCAAAAATCAACAATCCAAATGAAAAAGTGTGACAAAGGCTACGTCACACCGTGGCGACGTGTATAATAAGCTCGTATGTAGGACTTAATCGCTAACACATACGAAAGACTCTCATGGCTCAAGGCACGCTTTATATTGTTTCTGCTCCAAGTGGGGCGGGTAAATCCAGCCTGATTCAGGCACTGTTAAAAACCCAACCGTTGTACGATACGCAAGTGTCGGTATCTCACACCACGCGTCAGCCGCGTCCAGGTGAAGTACACGGTGAACACTATTTCTTTGTTAATCATGATGAATTTAGAACGATGATTGGCAGAGAAGCGTTTCTTGAACACGCCGAAGTATTCGGTAATTACTATGGCACCTCACGAGAAACTATCGAGCAGGTTCTGGCAACGGGCGTCAATGTGTTCTTAGACATCGACTGGCAAGGTGCCCAGCAAATCCGTAGTAAGATGCCGCAGGCTCGCAGTATTTTTATACTACCGCCGTCAAAAGAAGAGTTGGACCGTCGTCTTCGCGGACGTGGTCAGGATAGCGAAGAAGTTATTGCGAAACGTATGGCCCAGGCAGTTGCAGAAATGAGCCATTACGCTGAATATGATTATCTGATTGTGAATGATGATTTTGATACCGCTCTTGGCGATCTTAAGACTATTATTCGCGCCGAAAGACTGCGTATGAGCCGCCAGAAGCAGCGACATGACGCTTTAATCACCAAACTGTTGGCAGACTGAACCCACATTCAGTATCATGCCCAGTCATTTCTTCATCTGTGGAGCACTATAAGTATGGCACGCGTAACTGTTCAGGACGCTGTAGAGAAAATTGGTAACCGTTTTGACCTGGTACTGGTCGCCGCGCGTCGCGCTCGTCAGATGCAGTCCGGCGGCAAAGATCCACTGGTACCAGAAGAAAACGATAAAACCACCGTTATCGCATTGCGCGAAATCGAAGAAGGTCTGATCACCAACCAGATCCTCGACGTACGTGAGCGCCAGGAGCAGCAAGAGCAGGAAGCCGCAGAACTGCAGGCCGTAACCGCCATTGCTGAAGGCCGTCGTTAATTAAACCTGCGGGTCGCCCTTGTATCTGTTTGAAAGCCTGAATCAGCTGATTCAACACTACCTGCCAGAAGACCAAATCAAACGTCTTCAGCAGGCGTATCTCGTTGCACGTGACGCTCACGAGGGCCAAACACGTTCAAGCGGTGAACCCTATATCACGCACCCGGTAGCGGTGGCCTGTATTCTGGCCGAGATGAAACTCGACTACGAAACGCTAATGGCTGCGCTCCTGCATGACGTGATCGAAGATACCCCCGCCACCTACCAGGATATGGAACAGTTGTTTGGCAAAAGCGTTGCCGAACTGGTGGAAGGGGTTTCTAAGCTTGATAAGCTGAAATTCCGCGACAAGAAAGAGGCGCAAGCCGAAAACTTCCGCAAAATGATCATGGCGATGGTGCAGGATATCCGCGTCATTCTTATCAAACTGGCTGACCGCACCCACAATATGCGCACGTTGGGCTCATTACGCCCGGACAAACGTCGTCGCATTGCCCGCGAAACACTCGAAATCTATAGCCCACTGGCACACCGTTTAGGTATTCATCACATTAAAACTGAGCTTGAAGAGCTGGGTTTTGAAGCGTTGTACCCAAACCGCTACCGTGTGATTAAAGAAGTCGTTAAAGCCGCGCGTGGCAACCGTAAAGAGATGATTCAAAAGATCCTCTCTGAAATTGAAGGACGTTTACAGGAAGCGGGAATACCGTGCCGCGTCAGCGGTCGCGAAAAGCATCTGTACTCCATTTATTGCAAAATGGTGCTCAAAGAGCAGCGTTTTCACTCGATCATGGATATCTACGCGTTTCGCGTAATCGTCCATGACTCGGACACTTGCTACCGTGTTCTCGGTCAGATGCACAGCCTTTACAAACCGCGCCCAGGTCGTGTTAAAGATTACATCGCCATTCCAAAAGCGAACGGCTATCAATCTTTGCATACGTCCATGATTGGTCCACACGGCGTGCCAGTCGAAGTGCAAATCCGCACCGAAGACATGGATCAAATGGCGGAAATGGGTGTTGCAGCGCACTGGGCTTATAAAGAGCACGGTGAAACCAGCACGACCGCGCAAATCCGCGCGCAGCGCTGGATGCAAAGTTTGCTGGAGCTACAACAAAGCGCCGGCAGCTCGTTTGAATTTATCGAGAGCGTCAAATCCGATCTCTTCCCGGATGAGATTTACGTTTTCACACCAGAAGGGCGAATTGTCGAACTGCCCGCAGGCGCTACGCCAGTCGACTTCGCTTATGCCGTGCATACCGATATTGGTCATGCCTGCGTTGGCGCACGCGTAGACCGCCAGCCGTATCCGCTTTCGCAACCGCTCACCAGCGGCCAGACTGTAGAAATCATCACCGCTCCGGGCGCACGCCCGAACGCAGCGTGGTTGAACTTTGTCGTGAGCTCCAAGGCGCGCGCCAAAATCCGCCAGTTGTTGAAAAACCTCAAGCGTGATGATTCCGTCAGCCTGGGCCGCCGTTTGCTTAACCATGCGTTGGGCGGCAGTCGTAAGCTTGCCGAGATCCCGCCAGAGAATATCCAGCGTGAACTGGAGCGAATGAAGCTCGCGGCACTAGACGACCTGCTGGCAGAAATCGGTCTCGGGAATGCGATGAGTGTTGTCGTGGCGAAAAACCTGCAGCAAGGCGATGCCTCTTCTGTACAGTCAACCACGCAGGGCCACGGTCATTTACCGATCAAAGGCGCAGACGGTGTACTGATTACCTTCGCGAAATGCTGTCGACCGATTCCTGGCGACCCGATCATCGCGCACGTGAGCCCGGGCAAAGGCCTGGTTATCCACCACGAATCCTGCCGTAACATCCGTGGTTATCAGAAAGAGCCTGAGAAGTTTATGGCCGTCGAGTGGGATAAAGAGACTGAGCAGGAATTCATCACCGAAATTAAGGTGGATATGTTCAACCACCAGGGTGCGCTGGCTAACCTGACGGCAGCAATCAACACGGCGTCTTCCAATATTCAAAGTCTGAATACAGAAGAAAAAGATGGCCGCGTTTACAGCGCCTTTATCCGTCTGACTGCCCGTGACCGTGTGCATCTGGCAAACATCATGCGTAAAATTCGCGTCATGCCAGACGTCATTAAAGTCACCCGTAACCGAAACTAGTCTGATGAATGCACAGCGTTATGCTCGTATCTGCGAAATGCTCGCCAGACGTCAGCCCGATCTGACGGTCTGTATGGAGCAGGTCCATAAACCTCATAACGTTTCTGCCATTGTCCGTACCGCTGATGCCGTGGGTGTACATGAAGTACACGCGGTCTGGCCAGGCAATCGCCTGCGTACCATGGCGTCCAGTGCAGCCGGCAGCAACAGTTGGGTGACGGTCAAAACGCACCCGACGATTTCAGAGGCTGTCGCGCAGTTGAAAGCCTCCGGAATGCAAATCCTGGCCACCCATCTTTCTGATAAAGCGGTTGATTTTCGTGAGATCGATTACACCCGCCCGACCTGTATTTTGATGGGACAAGAGAAAACCGGGATCACCCAGGAAGCGCTGGATCTCGCCGATCGCGACATCATTATCCCGATGATCGGCATGGTTCAGTCTCTGAATGTCTCTGTTGCTTCTGCGTTAATCCTTTATGAGGCGCAGCGCCAACGTCAGAATGCAGGCATGTACGAACGCAAAAACAGCATGCTGCCAGAAGAAGAACAGCAGCGATTGTTGTTTGAAGGCGGATATCCGGTGCTCGCCCGCGTAGCAAAGCAAAAGCAATTGCCCTACCCCCACGTTAACGCGCAGGGCGAAATCGAAGTTGATGCTGAGTGGTGGTCCACAATGCAGTACGCAGGATAAATCATGAAGGGCCGCCTGCTGGACGCTATCCCGCTAAATTCACTGACGGGTGTTGGCGCGGCGCAAAGTAGCAAACTCGCAAAAATCGGCCTGCACACCGTACAAGATCTCCTGCTTCACCTCCCTTTACGTTACGAAGACCGCACTCAGCTTTATGCCATCGGCGATCTCCTTCCCGGTATTTATGCCACGGTTGAAGGTGAAATCCTGAACTGCAACGTCACCTTTGGCGGTCGTCGAATGATGACCTGCCAGATCAGCGATGGCTCCGGCATCCTCACCCTGCGCTTTTTCAATTTCAGTGCGGCAATGAAAAACGGTCTTGCTGCAGGAAGACGAGTACTGGCCTACGGCGAAGCAAAACGCGGTAAATTCGGCGCGGAGATGATCCACCCGGAATATCGCGTGCAGGGCGATCTCTCCACTCCTGAATTACAAGAAACGTTAACGCCGGTTTATCCGACAACCGAAGGTATCAAGCAAGCAACGCTGCGCAAACTAACCGATCAAGCCCTTGAACTGCTTGATACCTGCGCTATTACCGAATTGCTGCCGCCTGAGTTGGCGCAAGGAATGATGAGCCTGCCTGAAGCGATTCGTACCCTGCACCGTCCGCCTCCCTCTTTGCAGCTCAGTGATTTAGAAAGTGGTCAACATCCGGCGCAACGGCGTCTTATCCTTGAAGAATTACTGGCCCATAACCTGAGCATGCTGGCGCTTCGCGCTGGCGCGCAACGTTTTCATGCGTTGCCGCTCACCGCCCGTGATGATTTAAAAGATAAGCTGCTGGCCTCACTGCCGTTTAAACCCACCCATGCGCAAGCACGCGTCACAGCCGAAATTGAGCATGATTTGGCGCAAGATGTACCCATGATGCGCCTGGTGCAGGGTGATGTGGGTTCCGGTAAAACGCTGGTTGCCGCCCTGGCTGCCTTACGCGCAATCGCACACGGCAAACAGGTGGCATTGATGGCACCGACGGAGCTGCTCGCCGAACAGCATGCCAACAACTTTCGTAGCTGGTTTGCGCCACTTGGCGTAGAAGTTGGCTGGCTGGCCGGTAAACAAAAGGGCAAAGCGCGAATCGCACAGCAAGAAGCGATTGCCAGCGGCTTGGTGCAAATGATCGTCGGGACTCACGCTATTTTCCAGGAGCAGGTGAAGTTTAAGGGTCTTGCTCTGGTCATTATTGACGAACAACACCGCTTTGGTGTCCATCAACGTCTGGCGCTCTGGGAAAAAGGGCTGCAGCAGGGGTTTCACCCACACCAGTTGATCATGACCGCCACCCCGATCCCGCGCACGCTGGCGATGACTGCCTACGCCGATCTGGATACCTCGACGATTGACGAATTGCCACCTGGCCGTACGCCAGTCACGACGGTGGCCATCCCTGACACCCGTCGCAGCGATATTATCGACCGTGTACGCAACGCCTGTACCCAGGAAGGCCGCCAGGCTTACTGGGTGTGCACATTAATTGAAGAGTCAGAACTGCTTGAAGCCCAGGCGGCAGAAGTCACGTGGGAAGATCTGAAGCTGGCGCTACCTGAACTCCAGATCGGGCTAGTGCATGGTCGTATGAAATCGGCTGATAAACAGCAGGTGATGCAGCGCTTTAAGCAGGGCGAATTGCATTTACTGATTGCAACCACGGTGATTGAAGTGGGGGTGGATGTCCCCAATGCCAGCCTGATGATTATTGAAAACCCGGAACGATTGGGCCTTGCGCAACTTCATCAGCTTCGGGGTCGTGTCGGACGTGGTGCGGTAGCCTCACACTGTGTACTGCTCTTCAAATCTCCCCTCTCCAAAACTGCGCAAATGCGTCTGCAAGTGTTACGTGACAGCAACGACGGTTTCGTTATTGCCCAAAAGGACCTGGAAATACGGGGTCCAGGCGAACTGCTGGGGACGCGCCAGACCGGTAACGCAGAATTCAAAGTCGCGGACTTATTACGCGATCAGGCAATGATTCCGGAAGTTCAGCGGCTGGCGCGACACATTCATGAACGCTACCCCCAACAGGCGACTGCTTTGATTGAACGCTGGATGCCAGAGACTGAACGCTACTCCAATGCTTGATGGTTATGCCGACATTCCCGCCCGTAAAAAGATTACCCAATCCAATAATTAATTGATTTTAAATAATAATAAACCATATCTTTCTTATTATTAATTAGTTGTATACGTAAGTATAATTTTGGAATTCTTAAAAGTTCAAATTAGTAATTCCCTAAGCTACTCTTAATACCGGTTGTTTTCTGTGTTTTCAGTAAGCAAATATCAAAGGGATTTAAACAATGAAACTAAGAATAGCATTATTAGCCGCTATTTGCATATCAAGCTGTGCATCTGCTTATGCGCAAGATACTTCAGCAGATTTACAGATTAATGGTACCGTTAATAATACAGAGTCTGCCTGTGCATTATCATTAAGCTCTTCAGCCTTAGCCTTAAAAGCTGTCAATGTCTCCGCATTACCTGCACAAGGTGGTGACAGCGTAGACGTTAGCCACACTGATTCGCTTGGCATCCGTATGGTCGGCGATAAATGTAAAACCACAGGCCTTAAGTTTATCGGTAATACCGATAAAACCGAAGGCAATACCTTATTAAATAGTTTAACAGCTGACACTTCCGCAAAAGGCGTAGGGGTTGGGGTCTATAATGCTTATGGTCACGCAATTGACTTTAGCCAAACGCTAGCTCCATCCTGGACGGTTTTCAATGGAAATTACGCTATTTATATGCGCTTAGTAAAACTTACGGGTGAAACCCCAACCATGGGTGACGTTCAGTCATCATTAACGGTTCAGTTAGAAAACCTGTAAGCCTTATATTCAATCATGTTGTATTAAGCATTCCGAGTCAAAAATGAAACAATCAATTCTCGCATCAATACTGGCTACTTTTTTATGGTCAAGTGTATCTCATGCTTCTTTAACCCTTAATGTGGATCGCCTTGTCTATAAAGAAAATGAAGGCGATGCTTCTCTGACGATTCACAGTACAGAAGAGCGTGCCTATCTCATTCAGTCATGGCTTGATGCGGGTGACAGTACGGTCAAAAAAGATTTACCGTTTGTCGTGACGCCGCCATTATTCCGCCTGGCGCCTCACAGCGATAACGTTATTCGCATTATGTACTTAGGTAACGGCCTGCCGAAAGACCGCGAAAGTCTTTACTGGTTAGACGTTAAGGGCGTGCCGGGTCTTAATGATGAAGAATCTAAAGCTGAAAGCCGCATGGTTCTGGCGATTAACAATCGTATTAAATTCTTTTTCCGACCGGCGGGACTGAAAGGCGATCAGGGTGATGCAATGAAGCAATTACACTGGTCACAATCAGGCAGCACAATTACAGCCAAAAATGATTCACCCTTCTATTTAGTGCTGAATAATATTGTCTGCGACAAAGAGACGATACCGGTTTCTGTTGTGGATAATAATACGGTTATTCAGCCGTTCGGTAGTAAATCATTTAAGCTGAAACACGCTCCCGCAGCTGGTTCAAATGTTGAATGGAATGCGCTTAATGACTTTGGTATTGCGTCTAATACCTTTACGCAGCGTTTTTAATTAATTAGTTGGTTGTATGCGCTGCGTTAAATTTACATGGTTGATGCCTTTTGCCGTTTCAGCAGTGTGCTCTCAATCGGCCTGGTCAGGTGAACATTTTGATCCAGGTTTATTACAGTCAGTTAATGGGAATGCGGTAATTAACGATACCGCACTTCTCAGCCAGGGTTTTCAACCTCCGGGTACCTACTCCGTTCATATTGATGTGAATGGGAAAAGTGTATTGGTCAGCAGTGTCCGATTTGAGGCAAACAGTGATAAGCAGCTTGTTGCCTGCCTCTCATTCGAGACATATAAAAAGCTTGGAGTGGATATGAGTAAACTCAAATCTGGAGCCGAAGATAACGCACTGAAAGGTGCATGTGTCTCTATTGAAGAACAGATCCCTGGCGCAAAATCCAACTTCGACTTCTCTAAGCTTAAATTAGAAATTGCCCTGCCTCAGACCGTTTTACATGACGATTCGCTGCAAGGTGTACCACCCGAAGAGTGGGACGATGGTATTCCGGCATTAATTACCATGTATCAGCTCTCTGGCCAGCAATACATCAAGCACAGCAGCGAAACGACTGATGCGCTTTATGCCAACCTCACCAACGGTATCAATATTGGTCGCTGGCGCTATCGTAATAACGCCACGGCCAGTAAAGAAGAGGGCTGGCAGAACATCAGCAATTATGTTGAAACCGCCATTCGTCCGCTGAAAGGCGAGTTAACCATTGGTGATGCCAGCACGCCTGGTGACATTTTCGATAGCCTGCTTATCCGCGGTGTTCAACTCAGCTCAGACGATGAGATGACGCCAGACCAGCTAACCGGTTTTGCCCCATTGATTCGCGGAATTGCGAAGAGCAATGCGCGTGTCACGGTCAGAGAAAATGGCAACGTCATTTATCAGCGTTCCGTTCCTGCTGGGCCATTTGTTATCACCGATCTGTCGTCGGTCTCAAACGGCGGCAAACTCGACGTCACCATCACCGAAGCCGATGGCTCCGAAACGCACAGCACGGTGTCCTACTCGAACGTGCCGCAGCTTCTTCGCGCAGGGCAGCTGAAATACAGCGTCTCCGCCGGTAAATATTTATCGAGTTCGTCTGGCGTTGAGAAAAAACCCGAAGTTTTACAGTCGACACTTTCATTGGGTCTTCCGCTCAGCACCACCCTTTATGGCGGCAGCCAGTTCCATGAGAAATTCCGTGCGTTCAGTCTGGGCTTGGGCTTTGACTTACAGCGTGCAGGCGGCGTCGCGGTCGATGTGACCAAAAGTAAGGGCAGCCACGAGAATATGGATAAAACGGAAGGCGAGATGGTTCGACTCACCTACCGCAACAGCATTCCTGAATCGGACACTCAGATTCAGATGGACAGTCGTTTTTACGCGAACAAGTATCAGTCATTCAGCGACTGGGCTAACTCTGGTGAAGAGTTTAGAGATTCGAATAAACGCCGCGAATACAACCTGACGGTCAACCAGTCGGTGAACGATGAGCACAGTTTCTTCGCCACGCTTAGCCGTTCGGAGAATCTCGACAACACGGTGTCCCGAATGTGGCAGTTGGGCTGGAATGGCGCGTTCAAAATAGCCAGTTTCTCCCTTGCGTACAGCATGACGCGTGATGACAGTGTGGCCAAATGGGATAAACAGCTCTCACTGACCCTGTCCGTTCCTTTCAGCGAGTTATTCCCAAAAGCGCAGCCGATGGTCAGCCTGACCACGATGTCAGCGCTTGAAGGTGATATCTCGAATCAGCTTGGGGTGAGCGGAAAAGTGGGCGATCGCCAGGATCTGAACTGGAATACCCAGCTCTCCTATTCTGCGCAAAAAGATCAGTCTGCCACGCAAAGCGCTTCTGCGGGCATGAACTATCAAGGTCGCTACGGCGATCTCGATGTGACCTGGAATGGTGATGACCACCAGTCGGTCTCGTGGAACGCGTCCGGTAATTTGGTGGCTCACCGCCACGGTATCACCGCCGGGCGTTATTCCAATGGCAGCATGGCGCTGGTTGCGATTCCTGGCGCGCCGGACGTCACGCTCGATGGCGGGCAGAACACGATGACCGACTCACGCGGATACGCGATTGTTCCCGATCTGCGCACATATCATCGCAACCCGCTGAATATCGATACGCGTGCCAGCAAAAGTGTCGACTTTGCCAGTACGTCGACGCAAGTCACCCCAACCAAAGACGCCGTTGTGCTTGCGCAGTTCACCGCGATTATCGGTCGCAAAGTTGTGATGACGGTTAAACACAACGGCGAATTCCTGCCGTTTGGCGCACGGGCACGTATTGAAGGCAGTGACAGCGTCTATTACGTGGGCGATCAGGGTCAGGTGTATGTCAACGCCGCCCCTGAGAAAGGCGTTGTCAGTTTCAAATGGGGTGATAAGCAGACCTGTTCCGTTCCGTTTGAAATAGACACGCAGGATAAAGCGCTGCCAATAACATTACTTTCACTGGAATGTCATTAATACGATGAAAAAGCTCATTTCTCTGGTCTTTGTCGCAGTACTACAAGGCGTGACGTTCAATGCGTTGGCGGGCGCGTGTGCCCTTCAGGCCCCTATTGAAGCAAGCAACTTAACGATTCCTTTAGTTATTCAGTTGCCCGCACAAAGCGCAACGGCCGCTACGGGCACCGTTTTATATAAGAAAGAGGCATCGCTTGCACAATTAACCGGTTCGCATCATCTCATTTCGAATGAATGCGTAAATAAAGTCAGAAAGACGCTCGCGGGTCGCATGACCACGACGCAGTCAGGCTCGGGTGTGTTTAATACCCCTTCCGTTGGGCTTGGCCTGCGTATTACGCTGATCTTCGACAAACCGAATCATCCGCATAAAGAGTGGGTTCTGCCGTTCAACAGCCCGGTGAGCGATCTCGCGGCAGATGCCATCACAACGGATGATATTAAAATACGCCTGGAAGCGATCAAAACGGGAATCATTAAGAGCGGCATAGCCAATGTGCAATTGCCGTCATTACTTTCTCTCAATGATAATTCACTGGTGGTGAATCTGGCGCTGAAAATACTGCCGGTAAAATCCCATTGTTCTATCGAGATGGTTAATCCCCAGGTGGACTTGCCGCCCATTGATGCAGCAACCATTGATAAGCAGAAAAAATCAGTCGCCTATCCGGCCAATATAAATCTACTGTGCCTCAACACTCAACGCGCAAGCATTAATATTGAAGGCAATAATAATTCCGACTTACCGTCTGTATTTAATAACATTGCCAAGGATAATCCCGCGACCGGTGTTGGCGTAGAAATGCTCTATAACGGCAGCACGTTAACTCCCGGTACCCCGGTTGAAATTGCATTACCGAACCAAAGTAATTTTGCATTACCAATTAGCGTTCGTTATGCGCGTTTAAACGAGAAGATTTCTCAAGGCAACGTCAAGACGCAAATAACATTACGTATTAACTATCTTTAACCACGCAAGAAATAAGGAAGCGTAATCGCATTGTGTGAGTACGCTTCGCCTATTTCATTAAATTCACTATAAGGATATTTTCATGAACAAGTCATTCTTAGGCCTGGCAATTTCTACGCTGTTTATGGTTGGCGCAGCACATGCAGACGTTAATCCTAATGATGTTTCAGCAACATTAAGTGTTAGCGGCTCCGTCACGCATGAGTTCTCTTGCTCCGTTAAATTGGGTTCATCCGTTGTTACTTTGCAGGGTGACATTGATAAATTACCAACACCAAGCCAAACCGCAAGAAACGGAATTCAGACTGTTGAAATCAGCCTGGCTGGCGACGAAGAATGTACCACCATGGCTGGGCAAGGCAAAATTGCTTATTCGTTCCTTGGCGCAGCTGACAACGCAACCGGTACAACACTTGCGAATACCAACGTAGGAACGGATGGGGCGAAGGGTGTCGGCATTGCTCTTTACTCAGCTACTGGTGCCCCTTTGGTCATCAATCAGGACACGATGATTGCCGCTGCTGCACCAGCAGTCAACCACCTGGGTCTGGATCTGGTTAAGCTTGACGGCCAGGAAGCCACTGCTGGTGCTGTTCAGGGTGCGCTGACTATTCAGATTAACCGCCTGTAGTTTTTATAAACATAAGGGATGTTGAAATGAATAAGACATTGATGGCATTGACCTTGATCTCAGTGTTTATGGCAGGCGCAGCGCAGGCGGACGATCATTCAGCAACAGTCAGTATTAATGGTTCAATTACTGGCGATAATACGGGATGTAGCGTTTTAACATCGAAAGATTCCCTCACGTTGAGTGGCCAGTTAGCGGACTTACCCACTCAGGGTGAAAATGCGATTGCCCCAGCATCCCTTACCTACAGCATCGTCAGTGAGGGAGAATCTTGCATCGATAAAATTGCGTTGGTATTACATGGTGAGGCCGATAACGCCGACGGCACGACATTGGCAAACACGGATACCAGCCCTGAATCAGCTAAAGGCATTGGTATCGGCGTGTTTGATTCAAACTTTAGCCCAATCACTATTAACAACAACAAAATTAACCCGATGACAGATATTCATACGATCTATTTGCAGGCGGTCAGGCTTAATGGCCAGGTGCCTGTAGAGGGAACGTTACATAGCTCTCTAACCATCGATATTGTTCGTTTATAAATAACGCTCTATTTGAAACACAAAGGGATGTTGAAATGAAAAAGACATTAATGGCATTGACGCTAGCGTCGCTATTTATGGCGGGCGTAGTGCAGGCTGACGATAATTCATCAACAGTGAATATCAGTGGCTCAGTGATTCCCGACCAGGATGAATGTACCGTCACGACATTAAGAAGTACCGTCGAACTGAACAACAGTAAAATAGCTGATTTACCGACGCAGGGACAAGACGCCACTGCAGGTGCAGCAATTGATTACACTATTGAATCCGGTAGCGCGGGATCTTGCATCGGTAGCATTGCTTTGGTGCTGCATGGCGAAGCTGATAACGCTGACGGTACAACGCTGGCAAACACCGACCCTAACGCTTCTGCTGCCAAAGGCGTAGGCCTTGGTTTGTTTGATTCTAGCTATAAACCGCTGGCTATTAATAATAACCAGGTTACCCCAAAAGCGAAAACTGGCGTGCTGTATATGCAGGCTGTAAAACTGAATGGCCAGACACCTGTTGAAGGAACGTTATTCGGTTCTCTGACCATCGATATTGTTCGTCTGTAATTAACGCTTAATTTAAAAACACAAAAGGATATTGAAATGAAAAAGACTTTTATGGCACTGACTTTGGCTTCACTGTTTATGGCGGGCGCAGCACAGGCGCAAGATCATTCAGCAACCGTAACTGTTCATGGTTCAATTGTTGGCGATCACACGGAATGTACCGTGACGACTTCACAAAGCACAGTCACCCTGAGCGGTCAACTGGCTGATTTGCCGATTCAAGGGCAAAACGCCACAACGCCTGCAGTGCTTGATTACGGCATTAGTGGCAGTGAAGGGGGTTCTTGTGTCGGTAAAGTTGCGATCGTGTTAAATGGCGTGGCCGATGACGCTGACGGCACGACGCTGATTAACTCAAATCCAACCGCTGGGGCCGCAAAAGGCATTGGTATTGGTTTGTTTGATGCAAACTATAAACCAATCACGATTAACAGTAACCAGCTTAAAGTAGATTCAGAAATTGGACAGATTTACCTGCAGGCCGTCAGGCTGAATGGCCAGGTGCCTGTTGAAGGGACTGTAGACGGTTCTCTGACCCTGAATATTATTCGCCTGTAAGTAAATTTCATTTTTAAATACAAAAGGAAATTGAAATGAAAAAGACATTCATGGCATTGACTGTCGCGTCACTGTTTATGGCTGGCGCCGCGCAGGCTCAAGATCATTCCACCACCGTCAATATTAATGGTCAAATTAATGGCGACCACACCGAGTGCAGCGTATTTACCTCGAAAAGTACCATTACGCTGAGTGGCCTGGTGGCTGACTTACCGAAACAGGGCGAACATGCCACCACGCCAGTCGTGCTTGACTACAATATTATGTCCAATAGCGCGGAAAGCTGCATCGGTAAAGTGGCGGTGGTATTACATGGTGAGGCAGACAATGCTGACGGCACAACGCTGGCAAACTCCGACACCACCCCTGGAGCTGCGAAAGGCATTGGTATTGGTTTGTTCGATAAAAACTTAGACCCAATTACTATTAACAGTAACCAGATTACTACAAACACAAATACCGGGCAGATTTATCTGCAGGCCGTCAAGCTGAATGGTCAGGATGCTGTCGAAGGGACCGTGCACGGTTCTCTGACCCTGGATATCGTTCGCCTGTAATAGCACTTATTTGCTTCAAACTTTATTAACGGGTATTGAAATGAAAAAGATATTACTGGCGATGACAGTGGCTTCACTGTGCATGGCGAATAGTGTTCAGGCGCAAGATAACTCTGCAACGCTTGATATTAACGGTACGGTTAATGGTATTAGCTCTGGCTGTATCGTTAATATTACCGGCCTCTATGGGCATACGGGTGTGGTTAAGCTCGAAGGTGTTATTGAAAGCTTACCGACTCAGGGACAAAAAGCGACACACCCAACGGAAGTGACCTATTCCGTGGGTGGCTGCAGCAGTCCAATTGCATTGCAATTACGTGGAACGGCAGATGATGCCGATGGTACCACGCTCGCCAACGTTCATACCGACGACACAGTAGCAAGCGGTGTGGGCATTGGATTATTTGATAGCAACAACGCACCTCTGAGTATTAACTCAAGCTTAATGACGTTGGATGAATCAAATTCTGGCAGCTTTAGTTTGCAACTTGTTAAATTGCGAAATCAAACGCAAGTTGTAGGCAGCGTAGCGGCGAGTTTAACCATCGACATTGTCCGCCTGTAGTTATATTTGGATTACGTATAAATTAAAAGGATGTGGCAATGAAAAAAACATTTATTGCTTTTACATTTTCATCACTGTTTATGGCATGCGCTGTTCAGGCGACCGACCATTCGGCCGGTGTTGAAATCAATGGCATGATTGCAAAAGGTTATTCCGGGTGTACTGTCACTGTCGGCAGCTCCTACATGCAGATTGATGGCGATATTGAATCGCTCCCCACTCAGGGAGAGAGTGCAACTAAGCCAACGAACCTCGCTTATTCTGTTATTCCGACAACGGGTGAAGTAAATTATTGCTTCGGCAAAGTCGCGTTGCAGTTACGCGGTGTGGTAGATACGGCTGACGGTACTACGCTGGCAAATACCCTCACCGGAGAAGGTGCAGCAAAAGGCGTGGGCATTGCGTTGTTTAATCCCAAAACTAACGAGCCCTACGACGTCAATAATACCCAACTTGAAGCAACATCAGATGGCGGTGCGATTGGCTTACAAATGGTTAAACTTAACGGTCAAACACCTGTAGAAGGTGATCTGAAGACTGTTTTAACCATCGATATCGTTCGCCTTTAATAACGCCTGTAATATGCCCGACGGTTGGGCATATTTAATAGCCAATTCTTCATAGAGAGAGAAAATAATGAAGAAATTAGCATTATCATTAGCCCTGAGTGGTTTAATCATGGCCGGCTCAGCCGCTGCTATGGAACCGGATAGTTATACTCCTCATGGAATGACTATTTATGGTCGACTGGAAACAGCAAAAAGTGGTTGTACCGTATTAATGAGTCAATACGTTATCAACCTCACTCACACTGACACCCATTTGCCAGACCAAGGCACTGCTGATGGCGCTTCACAAGCTGATAGCCATATGTACATTCAACTCGGTGGCGAGCATTGCGACGCAGAAGAGAACTACAGCAAAATTGGCCTGAAATTCTTAGGTCAGGCAGATAATATCGATGGCTCTACGCTTGCGAATACTAATACCGGAAGCGATGCCGCATCCGGGATTGGCATCCAGCTGACTGATATAAATAATAATATCCTGACGCCAAATGTGACGGTCTCTAAATTTCTTGAGAATGCCAACGCTGGTACTAACCCAACCAACCTTACTGCTTCATTCCCGTTGTATTTAACGCTGGTTAAGTTGAAAAACCAGGGAGTTAAAGCGGGTAATGTACAGACAAACATGACAGTGCAAATTGAGCGTCTTTAATCTCAAGACTTCACGGTTGTCATATTAAGGAAAGAAAATGACTAAACGATTATTAGCAGGCTTAGCCATTTCAGCGTTGATTTCGGTCGGCCCTGCAATGGCAAATACCAATCCGGACGATGTCTCCGCTTCTGTTGATATCAGCGGCAAGCTCAGCCATCAACCCTTTTTCTGCAGTATTCTGCCAAGTGAAAGCTCCATTTCCTTGCTGGAACTGCCGGAGACGCTGATTAAGCAAGGTGATAATGCCACGACACCAATCACGGTTCACCTGGCAATAGATGGTCGTGCTGAATGCGCAGCAATGGTTGACCAGGGCAAAATTGCCTATCGCTTTTCCGGCACGGCGGACAGCGCCGACGGTACCGCGCTGGCAAACAGCCTGACTGACACGACAGCCGCAAAAGGCGTCGCGATCGGTATTTTCGATGCGGATAACAAACCTGTGGAAGTGAACACAGGATTGATACCGGCTACCACTGATACCGTTTTTGGCCTGCAGATGGTGCAGCTCAAGGGTCAGGACGCAGTCGGCGGTAACATCAACACTGCAGTGACTATCGAAGTCGAACGTCTGTAATCCCTCAAGCCCATCTTCGGATGGGCTTTTTTCTGCCCACTGAAAACACACGTCTGCCCCAAAATGATTCTTCGCACATATCATTGATGCGCAGATAACCCTTACTCGTCGTCAAATCTCACGCAAAATGGTTAGCGTTTAGTCTTGGTTCTTTTTTCGCTCGCAACCGTTTGCTTTTACCATCCGGTCAGATAAAATGCCCGCTTTTCCACCGTGGGATTGCCACCGATGTCCGCTAACGCCATAGAGTCTCAAGATGCGCAACCGATTGCGCAGATTCAGCATAACAGTGAATTAATCTACCGCCTCGAAGATCGCCCCCCGCTGGCGCAGACTCTGTTCGCCGCCTGTCAGCATCTGCTGGCGATGTTTGTGGCGGTGATCACCCCGGCGCTGCTGATTTGTCAGGCGCTTGGACTCCCGGCGCAGGATACCCAGCACATTATCAGCATGTCTCTGTTCGCTTCCGGTGTGGCCTCGATTATTCAGATTAAAGCCTGGGGTCCGGTGGGATCGGGTTTGCTCTCCATTCAGGGCACCAGCTTTAACTTTGTTGCACCGCTGATTATGGGCGGAACGGCACTCAAAACCGGCGGCGCGGATGTCCCCACGATGATGGCGGCGCTGTTCGGCACGCTGATGCTGGCAAGCTGCACGGAAATGGTTATCTCCCGCGTGCTGCACATGGCGCGCCGCGTTATTACACCGCTGGTTTCCGGCGTGGTGGTGATGATTATCGGCCTGTCGCTGATTCAAGTGGGCCTGACGTCCATCGGTGGCGGCTACGCGGCGATGAGCGACAACACTTTTGGCGCACCGAAAAATCTGCTGCTCGCGGGCGTTGTGCTGGCCATCATTATTCTGCTTAACCGTCAGCGTAACCCATACCTGCGCGTGGCTTCCCTGGTGATCGCCATGGCCGCCGGGTATCTGATGGCGTGGGCGCTGGGCATGTTGCCGGAAAATACCGCGTCAACTAACAGCCCGTTGATTATGGTGCCAACGCCGCTCTATTACGGCCTGGGCATCGACTGGAACCTGCTCCTGCCGCTGATGCTGGTCTTTATGATCACCTCTCTGGAAACCATCGGCGATATCACGGCGACCTCTGACGTCTCCGAGCAGCCCGTTTCTGGCCCGGTTTACATGAAGCGTCTGAAAGGCGGCGTGCTGGCGAACGGTCTGAATTCATTCGTCTCTGCGGTGTTCAATACTTTCCCGAACTCCTGCTTCGGCCAGAACAACGGCGTGATCCAGCTGACCGGCGTAGCCAGCCGCTATGTGGGCTTTGTGGTTGCGCTGATGCTGATCGTGCTCGGCCTGTTCCCGGCGGTGAGTGGTTTTGTGCAGCACATTCCGGAACCGGTTCTGGGTGGCGCTACGCTTGTGATGTTCGGCACCATCGCGGCTTCTGGCGTGCGTATCGTGTCGCGTGAGCCCCTGAACCGCCGCGCAATCATGATTATCGCGCTGTCCCTGGCCGTCGGTCTGGGTGTGTCTCAGCAGCCGCTGATCCTGCAGTTCGCGCCAGATTGGGTGAAAAACCTGCTCTCCTCCGGCATCGCCGCGGGCGGTATTACCGCTATCGTTCTGAACCTCGTTTTCCCGCCTGAAAAGAACTGATTCTCCTTCACGGCAGGCATTAACGGCCTGCCGTGAAATCTAAATACACCATTCCCGCCTTGAGGATTGCGCATAAATCGTGCATAACTCCTTTATGTGCGTTTGACGGGATGGAAGACCATGAAATTTATTGGAAAGCTGCTCATCTGGATTCTGATTGCGGTACTGATCGTAATCCTGGCCCTCTATATTCTGGTGCAAACCCGCTGGGGCGCGGCTCAGGTCAGTAGTTGGGTCACGGTGAATACCGATTACGAGCTGAACTTCGACCTGATGGATCACCGCTTTTCATCGCCTTCACACATCATTCTGGAAAACGTCACCTTTGGCCGCGACGGCAAACCCGCAACGTTAGTTGCCAAAACTGTCGATATCGGCCTGAGCAGCCGCCAGGTCACCGATCCGCTGCATATGGATACCATCACGCTGCGCGACGGCACGTTAAATCTCTCCCCGCAGACTGCGCCGCTGCCTTTCCAGGCCGACCGCCTGCAATTGAATAATATGGCGTTTAACAGCCCGAATACCGAGTGGGACCTGAGCGCGCAAAAAGTCACCGGCGGCTTGAGCCCATGGCAGCCAGAAGCGGGCAACGTGTTGGGTAAAAAAGCGCATATTCAGATGAGCGCCGGATCGCTCACGCTCAACGGCGTGCCTGCCAGCAACGTGCTCATTCAGGGCGATCTCAACGGTAAAGAAGTGATTCTGAGCACCATCGGTGCGGATATGGCACGCGGATCGCTCACCGGCACTGCGCGGCGCAACGCTGATGGCGGTTGGGTTATCGACACCCTGCGGCTCAACGATATTCGCCTGCAAAGTGACAAATCGCTTCTGGATCTCTTTGCCCCGATCACCACGCTACCGTCGTTGCAGGTGGGCCGTCTCGACGTCACCGATGCACGTCTGCAAGGCCCCGACTGGGCGGTCACCGATCTCGATTTAAGTCTGCGCAATCTGACGCTGAGCAAAGGCGACTGGCAGACGCAGGAAGGGCGTTTATCCATGAACGCCAGCGAGTTTATCTACGGGTCGCTGCATCTTTTCGACCCGATTCTGAATGCAGAATTCGGCCCGCAGGGCATCGCGCTGCGTCAGTTCACTTCCCGCTGGGAAGGCGGCATGGTGCGCACGTCCGGCAACTGGCTGCGTAACGGTAAAGCGCTGGTGCTGGATGATGTCGCCGTGGCAGGCCTGGAATACACCCTGCCGCAGAACTGGAAAACGCTGTGGATGGACCCGCTCCCGGAATGGCTCAACGCGGTGACGCTGAAAAAATTCGGTCTGAGCAGAAATCTGGTGATTGATATCGACCCGACGTTCCCGTGGCAAATCACCTCGCTCGACGGCTACGGCGCAAATCTGCGCCTGGCGAAAGACCGCCAGTGGGGCATTTGGGGCGGCAATGCCACACTGAATGGCGCGGCGGCGACCTTTAACCGCGTGGATGTGCGTCGCCCGTCGCTGGCTCTCGCGGCCGACGCTTCAGCGGTGAACATCACGGAGCTGAGTGCATTCACTGAGAAAGGGATTCTGGAAGCCACGGCGGCGGTTTCGCAATTGCCGCCACGCCAGACTACCGTCAGCCTGAGCGGGCGCGGCGTACCGTTTAAAATTTTGCAACAGTGGGGCTGGCCTGAATTACCGATCGCGGGTGACGGCAACGTGCAACTCACCGCCAGCGGCAGCATTCAGGCGAAAGCACCGCTGAAACCCACGGTGAACGGCAAGCTGAGCGCGGTGAATATGGATAAACAGAAGGTGGAGCAGACGATGACGGCGGGCCAGGTGAGCACGACTTCACAGCCAACGGTTCCACCCTCACCCCAGCCCTCTCCCTGAGGGAGAGGGAGAAAACCGGAGCCAGCCGTAGCCGTTGTTTCAGCTGCAACCCTACCAAACAATCCCCTCTCCCTTAAGGAGAAGGGAAAAAGCCGAACCAAGCTGCGGTTTCTTTCTCTGCATCAGACCGCACCTAACAATTCCCTCTCCCTTAGGGAGAGGGTTAGGGTGAGGGTAAAGGAAAAACGCAATACTACAGCGTAACCACCACCTCATTTCCCTGGGCACTCACCACCACGCCCCACTCGCTTCCGGCCTGAGAACCGCCAGTCACGCCGCCGATCCGCTGCACGTTACGCAGACAAATCGACCAGCCTCTCGCCTCACCCTCAGCGTTAATCGTCACTTTGTCACCAGCACGAGAAGCCGTCAGCGTAAACACTATCGAGCCGTCCGCCGCAGGCACTTCGCTTATCGCCGTGCATCCATCGCCCAGGCTAAACAGCTGGAATTGCGTCCCGTCGTTCCACGCATAATCCGGCTTCTGGGTGTTATTGCCGAGCGCAAGCAACGTGTTTTCGCGCACATAAACAGGCAGGCTCTGGAAGTCGTGCTGCTGTTTATGCCAGCGGCTGCCCTGCACTTCGTCGTTATGCCACAGATGTGTCCAGCGGCCTTCCGGCAGATAAAACTGCACATCGCCCGCCTCAGTAAAGACCGGCGCGACCGCGATGGAATCACCCAGCATGTACTGGCGATCGAGATAATCACACGCCGGATCGTCCGGGAACTCCAGCATCATGGCGCGCAGCATCGGCGTACCCCACTCACGAGCCAGCGCCGCCTGACGATACAGATACGGCATCATCCGGCATTTCAGCTGCGTGAAATGGCGCACCACATCGCACGACTCGTCATCGTACGCCCACGGCACACGATAGGATTTACTCCCGTGCAGGCGGCTGTGGCTCGACAACAGCCCGAACGCACACCAGCGCTTATAAACATCCGCAGGCGCGGTATTTTCAAATCCACCAATATCGTGACTCCAGAAGCCAAAGCCCGACAGGCCGATGGACAGCCCACCGCGCAGGCTTTCCGCCATCGATTCATAGTTGGCGTAGCAGTCGCCGCCCCAGTGCACCGGGAATTTTTGCGCGCCCACAGAGGCGGAACGGGCAAACAGTACCGCCTCATCTTCACCGACCGTCTCTTTCAGCACATCCCACACCAGCTTGTTATAGATGTAGGCATAATGGTTGTGCATCTTCTGCGGATCGGAGCCGTCATGCCACTGCACATCGGTCGGGATACGCTCGCCAAAGTCGGTCTTGAAACAATCGACGCCGATATCCACCAGGCCTTTCAACTTGTCGGCGTACCATTTGCAGGTGTCTGGATTTGTGAAATCGTAAATCGCAAGCCCCGGCTGCCACTTATCCCACTGCCACACCGAGTCGTCCGGGCGCTTCAGCAAATAGCCCTTTTCTTTCAGTTCCTGGAACACCGGCGATTTTTGGCCGATATACGGGTTAATCCACACGCAGACCTTCAGCCCTTTGTCCTTCAGGCGGCGAATCATTCCTTCGGGATCGGGGAACGTCACCGGGTCCCACTCAAAATCGCACCACTGGAAAGCCTTCATCCAGAAGCAGTCGAAATGGAACACGTGCAGCGGCAGGTCGCGCTCGGCCATCCCGTCGATAAAGCTGTTCACCGTCACTTCGTCATAATTAGTGGTAAAAGACGTGGTGAGCCACAGGCCAAACGACCACGCGGGCGGCAGCGCCGGGCGGCCAGTAAATTGTGTATAACGGTTCAGCACCTCTTTTGGCGTCGGTCCGTCGATCACGAAATATTCCAGATACTCGCCTTCCACGCTGAACTGCACTTTTGAGACTTTTTCGGAACCCACTTCGAACGACACGTTCTCCGGATGGTTCACCAGCACGCCATAGCCGCGGTTCGTCAGGTAGAACGGAATATTTTTATACGACTGCTCGGTGCTGGTGCCGCCATCGCGGTTCCAGGTTTCAACGGTCTGGCCGTTACGCACCAGCGCGGTAAAACGCTCGCCAAGGCCGTACACCGCTTCACCCACGCCTAAATCCAGGCGCTCAAACATGTAGTTGCGATCGGCATTCCCGTCCTGAACGTAGCCGTTATTTTTCAGCTGATTGCCGGTAATCCGCTGGCCGTCGCGCAGGAAATCCAGCGCCCAGAATTCCCCTTTGGTCACGCGCACGCTGATGTTTCCGCTTTTCAGCTCGGCAAAATCGGCGTTGTTGTCGATTTGCACGTTGACGTCTTTCAGAACATTGAGCGGATAATGCGGGCCGTTATCCAGCGCGCCCTGAAAATGCTCAATGCGCACGCCGACAATCCCTTCCTGCGGAGCAAACAGGCGCACCGTAAACATCAAGGTGTCGAGCTGCCAGGTGCGCTCGCGCACGTCACGTGGCGCTACATATACCACCAGGTCATTGCCCTGCTGCTCCACGTCAAACACCTGCACCGGATAGGTCACGTTCAGACCCGGTTGAATAAGCCAGTTTCCATCACTGATTTTCATCTTTCGTCCTCTTAGTTCTGTAATTCTTTGCTGACCGGCAGGTCGTCAAATTCCTGCTGGTTGCGGCGCGCGCCTTGCGCCAGCTCGCCCATGATTTTGGTCAGGAAAGGGGTCTTGAGGGTGTAATAGCGCTTGGCGACAATCGCGCTCAGCACGTAGCACAGCGCCGGAGCCAGCGTGAACAGGCCGATAATAATGTTGATGGTGGCGCTGTTTTGCGTTTTGGCTGCGGCATCGTAACCGCCCCCTGCAAGCATCCAGCCGATCATTGCCCCGCCGAGCGCCAGGCCCAGCTTCAGCACGAACAACGTCCCGGCAAAGCTGATCCCGGTAAGGCGTTTGCCGTTGGTCCATTCGCCGTAATCCACGGTGTCGGACATCATGACCCACTGAATTGGCGTCACCAGCTGATGCAGCACGCCAATCACGAAGATAAAGCTGAACATCATTATCGTGGCGTGCATCGGCACGAAGAACATCGCCACGCTCGCCACCGCCAGCAGGGCGTTGGTCCACCAGAAGACGCTGACTTTGCACTTCCAGTCGGTAAGCGGTTTGGCCAGCGCGGAGCCGATCAGGTTGCCGACGCAATAAGTGGTCAGGAACGCGACGAAGATTTCTGGCGAGCCGATAATCCAGGTGCAGTAATACATCATCGCCCCGCCACGTACGCAGACCGCGAGGATGTTGAGAATGGTCAGCACTCCCACGATGCGCCACTGGTCGTTATGCCAGATATCGCGCAGATCTTCGCGCATAGACGTGGTGCTCGGCGGCACCTGGATACGCTCTTTGGTGGTGAAAAAGCAGAACGCCAGCATCAGGAACGCGACCACCGACAGCACGGCGATCCCGCCCTGGAAGCCCAGAGCCTTGTCGTCGCCGCCAATCAGATTCACCAGCGGCATCATCAGCACCGTGGAGAGCATGCCGCCCGCCGTCGCCAGCACAAAGCGCCAGGATTGCAGGGAAATGCGCTGCGTCGGGTCGTTAGTAATGACGCCGCCGAGCGCGCAGTAAGGAATGTTGACCACGGTATATAGCAGCGTCAGCAGCGTGTAGGTGACGGCGGCGTAAATCATTTTGCCGTTCAGGCTGAGATCCGGCGTGGTGTAGGCGAGCACGCAAACCAGACCAAACGGAATCGCGCCAAACAAAATCCACGGACGGAATTTTCCCCAGCGGCTGCGGGTTCGGTCGGCCAGCAGGCCCATGCACGGGTCTGAAATCGCATCCAGCGCGCGCGCCAGCAGGAACATGGTGCCGACAAACCCGGCAGGGATACCGAAAATATCGGTATAGAAAAACATCATATACAACATAACGTTATCAAAGATGATATGGCTGGCGGCATCTCCCATGCCGTAGCCAATCTTTTCCTTAACAGACAAGACTTCGCTCTTCATTGTTTTAATCCTTTAACGCTGTAGCGGCGCTTAGACCGGTTACAGACGTTGTAAACCATCCCTGATAGAGCAGGTATTCTGTTTTCTGGTTAATAACTTACGATTCTTCTTTTTTGTGATCGCGGTAAAACTCGCTGCACAAAGAGATAACCTAAGGATTTTCTTAAGATTTAAGGTAAATGAGTTAATGCAGATCAAAAGAGACGTGAAAAATATGTGCGAAAGGATGGGGTAAACGATTGAAAGTAGCTATACTGCGCTCCGCCTCCATGTAGCAATCGAGGCGCGGAAGATCGTCATCTCCGGTGAGGTGGCTGGATTTCAAATCCAGTTGGGGACGCCAGCGTTCCCGGGCAGGTTCGACTCCTGTGATCTTCCGCCAATATTTGATATTAGTCCTATCTCTAATCCTTTATTAGTTATGTCCAACTTAAATCTTCAATAAAATTTCCATTTTAAGATTTAGCTTCGGGATATTTAATTTTCCTGATTGAATCCATGATATTTGTTATTTGATCCAGTTGTTTTAAAGAAAAATCAGATTCCTTTATTTTTACAAAAGCACTATCAGAATTTATATTCCAATTCTCAAATATATCTTTCATTTCTCTCTGATCAACCTTGTTACCATAAACCTCCAGATAAAATTTACCAAAACTTATAGCATGCATGCGGTCACTTCTTTTTAAAGACTCATGAACATAAGCATTAGCTACGTTGAAAGCATGCTTTGCCCAAGCACCAAGTAACGTAATAATTATCAGTCCTTTTATTAGTAAAAAAGTGAAAAACAACCAGTCAATATTATCTTTAGCTGCATGATTGAACTGATATCCGCCATAAATGAAAGTAACAACCGCTGCTAAAATAGCAACGGCAAGTGCTGCTCCACCTTGAATATTCCACCAAAAAGATTTCTTATCAAAGTAATCGCCTTTAGTTTTCAATCCATTAACTGCTGTGTCAACATATTCAGGAAACTTTATTTCCAACCTTTGTTGCTGCAATGTTTCCTGTTCTTTTACTAATTTAGCAATCTCATTATTTAAAAAAGTAACACGCTCATTCAAATTTATTTCTTCACTGATTAGCTCTTTCTGTTTTTTTATTATTTGTTCATTTATAACATTTAACTTATCTTCAGTTAATTTAATTTTTCCATTAAGATTATATTCTTTTTGCTTATAATTCTTTTCTAGAATTGTCTCTTTTTCTTCTAAATCTCTTATGCGCTCAATAATACTATTTTTAAGTGAGTTTTCAAACGAAGGTGATGAATAGTAACCATTTGAGTTGATATCATTTGAAGATCTTGTGTTTTTTTTATACAAAGATCTCTCATTTTCTGGAAGAATACTAATTAATTTTTCTCTAGGGGACTGGTTACATTTTAGCAAAATATTTTCAAACATATCTGCGTCTAGCGAGGCCACAATTTTTCTTAAGTTTTTATCATTGCACGCGGTAATTATTTTGTTTACTGTATTTGAATGTAAAGAGTCAAATATATAAATTATAATCTCGGCAGGCAGAAAATCAATTGTATTGTTAATTGAGGATGGATTCATACAGCTAAAAAGCGATGATATTTCTCGCGTAGTACTTCTAGAAAGTATTTCAATAAAATCTTGATTGGTGGTATCGCGCCATAGATTAGGTAATGAATCACGTTTCAAAGATTTTATTCTTAACTGCTTTTTAATTATATCTGACATAAGTTACACCTTTGAATTATTATTTTTTAAATCTATTTTTTCTAATTCTTTACGAGCCAAGGTTTTTAACCAATTACCCAAACTCATCCCCTCAGCTTTAGCCGCAGCCTCAAACTGCGCCTTTAACTCAGGGGTAATGCGCATCTGGAAAGTCGGGGCTTTTCCAGATTTGGACTTATTGGTATCACGTTTCGCCGTTGACATGTACGTACCTGCAAGAGCAAGATATCACAACTCAGGTACGTACCTTAACACACGATCACCTGAGGTTTAAACGCCCTCGCCTAGTACTTGCAATACTAGACGAGAGCTAACCTCACCAACTATCAAGGAGTTGATTATGGCTGATCCGCATTCTACCCCAGACGCGGCAGAAACCGGAACCGAGCGCTCGTTAATTGTGGGATATCGCCCGCACGCTTCTGACAAATCCACGCCAAACATTATTCTTTCCGGCAAATGGCTGCGTGCCGCCGGGTTTGAAACAGGGCAACAGGTGACGGTAAAAGTCATGAACGGGTGCATCGTTCTGGTGGCTTACAACGAGCAGGAACAGCGGTTGCGGGGGGAGCTTAAAGAGGCACAGGCGAAGCTGAAAGGGATTGAAGGCGCGCTGGTCGGTATTCATTAGGGTCGGTGCGGGCGTTTCCCTCTCCCTGAAAAGGAGAGGGAAACGCCCGCGCAGATTTTTACAACTAACTCACTGTTAAAACGGCGTATAAATTACAGCGACGTCCTGGTCCGGCTGTAAATCGCTGAGTCGTTAACTGGAGGTAGGGGCGACGTACAAGGATGTGCGTCGAGGGCGCGACATACAGGGACGTTGCATGCGCCCGTCCCCGTCAGCCGGAAGGAATAAGATGAATGCACTGTGAAGCGGCGATTTTCTCGCTGGGAGCTGGGGTCACCGGGGTGGTGGCGATTGAGCCACGCTGGCACGTTCACGGGTTCACGTACAACAGAGAAACACGACTCGTAAAGTGAACGGAACCACTACCTGAGCAGCATGTCCCCATAGCACTTCCCACGCTCAAACCCTCACCTCCATCACCGCATACACCCCGTCTTTCGGGACAATCACCGTCACGTTCTCCGGCGGAATCCCCGCCGCGATATGAATATCCTGCAACTGCTGTAGCGAGCGCGGAAAGATGGGCGCCCAGCCGATGCAGCGGAGGATAAAATCAATCTGCGGGCTGGTCGTGAGCATATTCGACACAATAACTGCCCCGCCGGGTTTGACCAAGCGCAGGGCGCGTTGCAGGAAAATCACCGCGTCGGTATCGTTGAAATATTCGAAAATCCCCAGCGCGTCCACCAGTTCGGCCTGATGCTCGCCCAGCTCAAGCAGCAGATCGTCGTTGCGGATCAGGTGATGAACAAGATGCCGATTCAGTAGCGTCAGCTGCTCCCCGACGTTTAGCCCCTCTTGCGCCGCCATGGTCTCGGCCCAGCGCAAGGCGACAGGATCGTTATCCACGAGCGTGAGATGGACTTTTTGCCCGTCCAGTTTTGCGGTACGCAGCGCCTCCAGCACCGGGATCGCCGCGCCGCTCGCCAGGCTTATCCAGTCGCTTTCGATATCGTTGTGAATGTACTTTTCGACCAGTGCGGCCAGCACCTGCGCACGGGAGCGCACCCCGATGGCATCATTGGCGTGAATAAACCACTGGCGGCTTTCGCTGTCCATTTTGGTGCCTTCCGGCAGCCGTTCTTCTAGCGGATTTTGCACCACAAACAGCGCTAACGCCTTAGGCACAAGCCGTGCGCGCCAGGCAGCCATTGCCGGACGCGTGCGATACGCCTGTTCTGACCAGGCATGTTGCGGAGTCAGCATTGGCAACCCGTTCTCGCCCTCCTCAAGCAACGGCGGCAAGAGCTGTGGGTTAGCTTTCATGGCCTGATTGAGCGCGTTTATCTCTCTGACAACGTCGTCTTTCATCGGCCATTGATCGCTAATATCGGGAAATGATGCGCTAAAAATCGTCATGTTTTTTGGCGCGTCACCGCGAAAAGGTTGCCAGTTCATCTCGTTATCTCCCGTTTGACCCTAAACGGAAGTCTATCTACGCGCCGCGTCATTGCCCTACGAAAAAAGCACGAAATGACGCCGCGCGTTAGGCTACTGCTTCACCCACACTAGCTGATCGACGCGGAACCCCAGACCGCGAGCGATGTTCACGTAATCCTGCTTCACCGCGTCCGGAATGGTCGGCGTGCGCGACAAAATCCATAGATAGTCGCGGTTCGGCCCGCTCACCAGCGCGTATTTGTACTCATCGTCCAGCGCGATCACGTTATAGCCGCCGTAGAACGGTCCGAAGAACGAGACTTTCAGCGCGGCGGTGGTCGGCTCGCCGGTGAAATAGGCTTTACCTTCGCTCTCGTTCCATTTATTTTTCACCGGATCGTAGCCCCGGTTGAGCACGCTGATCCCGCCGTCGCTGCGCTTACCGTACGTGGCGGTGACCTGCTCAAGTCCGCGCTCAAAGCGGTTTTCCAGACGGGCAACTTCATACCATTTGCCCAGATAACGCCCGGCGTCAAAGTGGGTGATAGGCTTTACGCCTTTCGGTGGCGTCGGGGATTGGCAGGCAACCAGCGTCAAGGCGATCGCAACGCCTGTCAAAACGGGCCATAGCTTCATGTGAACTCCTTTCATATGCTCGTGGGATATCAACCCTTAATCATTCGAGTTGCAGGACGGCCAGCGCCCCTGCAACGTGAAGTATGACGGGTATAAGTGTAGTGCACGCGTCAGGCTCTTCATTCAGCCGACGAATATTCGTAGTATATTGAGACTAATCTTTCTGATCGGGCGTACACATGTCTTACTCCATCGGCGAATTTGCCAGACTTTGCGGAATCAACGCCACCACGCTTCGGGCATGGCAGAGCCGCTATGGCCTGCTAAAACCGCTGCGAACCGATGGCGGGCATCGTCTTTACAGCGATGACGATGTGCAACAGGCGCTCAAAATTCTCGACTGGGTGAAAAAAGGCGTGCCCGTCAGTCAAGTTAAACCGCTGCTGGCGCGCCCTGGCGCACGCCGGACCAACAACTGGGTCACCTTGCAGGAGTCGATGCTCCAGCGGCTCAGAGAAGGCAAAATCGAATCGCTACGCCAGCTGATTTACGATGCGGGTCGTGAATATCCGCGTCCGGAACTGGTGACCCAAGTCCTGCGACCGCTGCGCAGTTCTGTCTCGGCCAACACCCCGACCATGATGACACTGCGCGAAGTGCTGGACGGTATTATTATTTCCTACACCTCGTTTTGTCTGGAAGGCGACCGTAAAGCACGAGGCGACAATTTTCTGCTGACCGGCTGGCACCTCACCGACCCATGTGAAATCTGGCTCGAAGCGCTGAAGCGCACCGGCCAGGGCCATCGCATCGATGTGCTTCCGCTGTCGCCTGCGGCGCTGGCACCTGAAATGTTTCCCGAACGCCAATGGCTGCTGATCACCAGCGGTAAATTAACCATTGCGCGTAAAAAACAAATAGAGAAATGGCGCGAACAGGTTAATTTCCTCGAAGTGGTCACCTTGTAAAAATAACCGCCTCACCAGTTATCACGGAAAGTTGAATATTATTTTTCCCGTAGAGTGTTAAATTTTTCCTGTTATTTTCATCTGACAGGATATCAACATGAATAAGCTTTCTGGCCTTATTGTTCTCTCTTCTCTGGCATTCATTCCGGCGGCGTTTAGCGCCCCAGTCGGCACGTTGAGCGTGCACATTCTTAATCAGCAAACCGGATTACCCTCACCCGACGTCACCGTCACGCTGGAAAAGCAGCAGCAGAACAGTTGGACCACGCTGGCCAGCGCGAAAACCGACCCTGATGGACGCATTAAATCGCTTTATCCGCAGGAGCAGGATATGCAGCCAGGGGTTTACAAAGTGACGTTCAAAACCAGCGAATACTTCCGCAGCCAAAAGCTGGAATCCTTCTTCCCGGAGATCCCGGTGCAATTCACCGTCACCCGCACCAATGAAAAACTGCACATCCCTCTGTTGCTGAGCCAGTACGGCTACTCCACGTACAAAGGAAGCTGAGCAATGCGTGGCGTTTATGACCAAAAATAAACGCCACAATCTCATTGATTGTTAAGAAAAATTAAATAAACCATCATAAAAACTTAGACAATAAAACACATTTGTCTAAGTTTTGGCTATACTGTTTTCATCAGCCCAAAACAGGTAGCCAGAGGTGACGTCATGAACAATCAACCCGTACTCGGCATCAGCGGATGCTTGACCGGATCGGCCGTGCGGTTTGATGGCGGCCACAAACGGATGGGTTTTGTGATGGACGCGCTGGCTAAAGAGGTGACGTTCAAACCGGTTTGCCCCGAGATGGCGATCGGCCTGCCCGTCCCACGCCCGGCGCTGCGCCTGGTGAAAACACCTGTAGGCGATATTCGCATGCGCTTTACCCATGCTCCGCATGACGATGTGACCGATAAAATGGCGGATTTCGCCGCGCAGTATTTACCGTCAATCGCGAATCTGGATGGATTTATCGTCTGCGCCAAATCGCCGAGTTGCGGTATGGAGCGGGTGAGAATTTACGATGAAGCGGGGAATCGAGGCGCGAAGGAGGGGAGCGGCACTTTTACCGCCGCCATGATGGCGCGATATCCGTGGTTGCCGGTGGAAGAAGACGGACGCTTGCACGATCCGGTGCTGCGGGAGAATTTCATCGCGCGCGTTTTTGCCCTTCATGAGCTGAACGCCGTTCGCGCCAGCGGTCTGACGCGCCGTGCGCTTCTGGCCTATCACAGCCGCTATAAGCTGCAACTGCTGGCACACAATCAAGCCGGATACCGTGAGATTGGGCCGTTCGTGGCATCGATGCATGAGTGGAAAGATCTGGATGCTTTTTTCGAAGCCTATCGGGAAAAGCTGATGGCGATTCTGAAACAGCCCGCCTCACGCAAAAATCACACCAACGTGCTGATGCATATTCAGGGCTATTTCCGCGACCAGCTCAACGCGCGCCAACGCCTGGAGCTGCGTGAAGTGATCCTGCACTATCGCGCCGGATTATTACCGATCCTCGCGCCGCTGACGCTGCTAAAGCACTATCTGGCCGAGCATCCGGACGATTATCTCCTGACGCAAAACTACTTTAACCCCTATCCCGATGAGCTGGGCCTGCGCCTGGCTATCGCATGACGATATCATAACGCGAAGGCCCCTAGCCCGAGAGGTCCGAACACGCAATACCTTTAGACGACATCCTCACTGTCGTCTTTTTTTGTTTGCAGGATGGCATGGGGTGTTGCTCAATAGAAAGCAAGCGACAATGCAAACCAATTATATTTCGAAGCAATTACCTTTTCTCATCGTAAGGGGCTGTCCTGGAGCATTGAGCAAACGCCCAACCATTTATGTGATAAAAGCTCCTCTCACCCATAGAGAAATCAATGCGAAACATAATTCCCCTCATAAATGAATCATCATCCATACTTCTTAAATTCCTTTTTATAAATTAAACCGTCTTTTTTATATGACGTTAGATACAGCGGTTTTCATATTTCGGTTCGCGATACCATTCTGATTTTTCGTATAACTCCAGCCAATCCATATTTCCTTTCAACATTGATGGAAGTCGATGTTTCAAAGCATTTGAAAAATGATAGAGACTGCATATATTTCGTTTATAAACCTCACTCCACCCAGGCTGCACAGCGTTTTCTGGTATAGCGCGATCTTCATCCTTCATTTGTGTAATTATAAAATCTCTCACATTGTATACCAGAACACTATTATCGGTTTTTAACTCACAAAAACTGACTTCAACCGCCTCTCGCCACATAACGAACTTTAGCTGATAAGTTTTCTGAGCAAGTACGATAGTATCTTCATCAGTTGCAGATACATCAAACCTGTAACGTTCAATGGCTTCCGCAAAAATATCGCAAAATGACTCTAGATATTGATTCATTTTATTTTCCCTTAATCATTTGCATTGTTTTACTGTCGAAAGAATAACCGTGCTCAATAAGGTAGTTAAATTCTTTCACTGATGCCTAGTTCGTCACATCTACAACCACCATATTCCCTGTTTTCTCCTCAGCTTATCGCTGACCTGAGTTTTCCACCAGTCTGCGCTTTGTCCCCGACCAGCGAGTTATTATCAACAACTATTATTTCCTATGACGCTCATGCAATTTATTTTTGAACCATATTCCGGCACCTAATACTACTCCTGTAATGCTTCCTTTTTTTAAGGCGTTATATAATGCATCTTCCCATGCAAAAAGGAATACTCCATCATTGAAGTAGAAAATTGTTGACACTCCTAGTTGGCATATAAAAAGAACAATAGAGATTAAAATAGTACAGTACACAACTAAAAAAAGAAGCCAAAGGATACCAACCTTGCTGATGAGATTCATTGCTTCTTCTCCTGCTTATCTAACTCATCTTTTAGAGCTTTGAATCGCCACGGATAATCTAGACACTTTCGAGCCGTTGATAATACTGGTTTTCATATTCTGTCGGTGACATCTGATTGCTCGAACCATGCCGACGCTTACTGTTATAAAACATTTCGATGTAATCAAAAATATCGCTGCGTGCTTCTTCCCGCGTTCCGTAGATCTTTTTCTTTATTCGCTCGCGTTTCAGTAACTGGAAAAAGCTTTCTGCAACCGCGTTATCGTGACAGTTACCGCGACGGCTCATACTCCCTTCCAAGCCTTGTGATTTCAGGAACGACTGCCATTCATGGCTTGTGTACTGACTGCCCTGGTCCGAGTGAACCAGCACCGATCTTTGCGGATTACGCCGCCATACAGCCATCAGCATTGCGTTCAGGACAATGTCCTTTGTCATCCGGGATTGCATTGACCAGCCGATAATTTTGAGTGAGAACAGGTCAACCACCACGGCCAGATACAGCCAGCCTTCGTGAGTCCTGATGTAGGTTATGTCCGTTACCCAACGCTCATCCGGAGCATCCGGATTGAACTGTCGCTGGATCCTGTTGGGCGACACGATACTGGCTTCACCTTTACGCGCTCGTGGGCTCGGGTATGTCAGCGTCCGGCATTTTTACCATCACAACTACACCGCCACCTGGTATTCCCGCAGCCCCAGCCTGCGCCTGAACGGTAACTGGCTGGAAGAGGCGGGATTCAGCACCGACACGCCGGTGATGGTCAGCGTGGAGCAGGGAAGACTGGTGATCGAGCCGGTTAAGGGCTGACGGGGAAGAGAAGATCCCGGCGCAGTGGCCGGGATTAGCTATACGGTTATTTGATTGATTTTTGATATATCTTTTCTCAGATCATCATTGATATCTGAGGGAGATATCTGGTTTATAAGTTGCTTTATTTGGGCAAAAGTACCCTTCTGATCTTTTAGATCATTTCCTTTTATTGTCGATAAGGCTGCTATTAGTTCACCATCGTAATACTCACCCGCCAACGGTTCTTCAGTCAGAACTGCCAACACCCTTGGCATCAACTGATCAATAAATAGTTCCTGTCGAATAGCACGACAAAGATCTTCCACTGGCAACTCTTCAATAGGCACATCGATAATACGTTCGAACCAGAGCTCAAGCGGTGATTGTTGATCTGGTTCTTTCGTCACGTTGATATTCCCGATCAATTTACGAAAAGTAATCATATTCCATGTCCTTTCAAGGCTGATTCTATTTTATTAATAGCATCAGTTGCTCTGCCATACGCAGCCTGAGCTTCGGGATTGTTGATGTTCTTCAACGTATCCGCGTGATTTCTTAACCCTCTGAGCGTATTTTGCATTTCCTGCATATGGTCCCAATACCCCCCATTCTTTTTAGGCACTGGGGTTCCATCCATATCTTTGAGGGTTCCCATAACATCGTGATCTTTCAGCGCATTTTTTATAGCGTTATCGATCTTCTTAATCGCACTTTCTTGCTTCTGATTAAGCTTCTCTACAGGCTTTTCATTTTGTTGCTTAGGATCATTTTCCGGCGGTGGCGGTGTACCGGTTCCTGAACCTGCACCACCATATTCAGCCTTCTCCGCATCCGTCAGGTTCTTACCCGCATTCGGCCCCTCTGTCTGCTCTGCATCATCAGCAGAGCAGGCACGCCCGAACGAGCACTGGGTCGCTTTATCCAGCGCCTCCTTCATTTCCTTCAGCTTCTTGTCCAGGGCTGATGCTATCGTCTTATTGGCATCATTCACCGCATCGCCGGTGTTATTACCTGCAACCGGTGGCGGTGGTGCGGGGATTGCCAGCGAGTTATTCTCAACCTCAACCCGTGCCGCGTTCGCGCCACTCGCCGCCGAGAACGTATCGCCGCCCACGCTACCGCCCGCCGCTGCGCCTACCGCGGTGGCAAGGTTACTGATAAACGCACGCTGCTCGCCGTCCAGATCTTTGACGTCTTTACCATAAAATGCATTCGCAAGCGTATTACCCATCAGCGCTGCGGAGGCCATCCCCCCCGCTGCGGCAGCCAGTCCATTCCCGCCCTGCACTTCCGCCAGCGCCGCCGATACAATTCCGTGGAGCGCAATCCGGGCCGCTTCGTTTTCACCGGTGGCATCTTTCACCAGCTTCGCCATATAAGGCGCGGCACCGGCGGCGACGCCACCCTGAATATTCCCGCCAAGAATACCCGCTATCAGCCCCGTGGCGCCGGAAGTCGCCCGCCAGAAATCACTGCCCGGACCGTACTCTTTGTCTGCGTTGATG
The DNA here is from genome assembly GCF_000016325.1 of Enterobacter sp. 638. NCBI lineage: Bacteria > Pseudomonadati > Pseudomonadota > Gammaproteobacteria > Enterobacterales > Enterobacteriaceae > Enterobacter > Enterobacter sp. 638. The sequence goes on along the minus strand of NC_009436.1, from coordinate 75,867 downwards.
TAACGGCTGTCGTTCTTCACGGCTCAGATTCGCCACATCCTGCTTCTGATTAGCCTGGTGATGGTGCCATTGGTGACAGCGCTGGGCGTGGTGGTGTCATTAACCGGAATGTTGCCCCAGTGGATGAAAGGGGCTGGATTCAGCCCCGACACGCCGGTCACAGTCAGTGTGGAACAGGGAAGACGGGTGATTAGGGGCTGACGGGTAAAAAGACGATCCCGGCGTGAGGCCGGGATTAGTCATAGCTATCAGGATGTTATTTCTCTGGATTGATATATGTATATCTACTATCTATATCTAGCCCAAGATCATTAGCTATTTTAAGCACTTGCGTGTATTCATCTTTGCTAATCGTAACATCATGATCAGCGATGTGATCACATAGCGTTTCGAATGCTAAGACGTTCTCTGTGAACCCAATATAATCTAGGGCAAAGTCAACTAGCGAAGGATCCAACCGATCCTTTAACCCTTCACCTAATGATCTAATTTTGTCATTAATATCCATCGCGCCCACACTATTTCTTAATTGGCTTTAAAGCTGGAGGAGTCGGATTATTATCCGGGAACGCTGTTACTATTTTCCCACTAGCTGGCTCGTATACCACACGAACTCTAACACCCTCTCGCTCTTCCCAGGCAACCCATCTTGCTGGTCTTCCTGCATTCGTATACGCCCCGCCCGTTCCGGTCTGGGCAAACCATTTGGTATCGGGTGAAGTAGCTATATCACCCACAGTATGAACAACCTTGTCTGCTGACCAACCTTGAGGGAAAACTGTTTTTCCTGGATTTCCGGGATACAGATGTCCACCTTGTGTAGGGCTTTCCCCATATAAAATATGCTGTTTCGCTTCCGGTGAAAGGATATCCACATATTTCTGGTTTGCAGGTGATAATCCAAGATCGGAGCTTTTCGCAACAGCCAAAAACGCCTTAGCTGCTACATACTGGATTAACTTCGCTTCACTGGTCGGCACACCACTCGCCAGGATTTCCGCAGCTTGTTGCGGCGTCATTTCTCCATTTGCGGTCAACGCACTGACCGGAACACCAAAGAACTCTGCCCATGCTGTCAGCAATCCTTTAACAGCATCCTGACCTTCAGGTATCTGACCCTGTGAGTTTTTAATCAGTGCTTCAGTCAGCTCATCTGGTGTAGCTCCATTCTGCATCATACTGGCTGCAAGTGACTGCTGGGATAAACCAATATCATTCATTCCTTTCGGCAGACTCAGCGCATTATTCTCAACCTCAACCCGTGCCGCGTTCGCGCCACTCGCCGCCGAGAACGTATCGCCGCCCACGCTACCGCCCGCCGCTGCGCCTACAGCGGTAGCAAGGTTACTAATAAACGCACGCTGCTCGCCGTCCAGGTCTTTGACGTCTTTACCGTAAAATGCATTCGCAAGCGTATTACCCATCAGCGCTGCGGAGGCCATCGCGCCCGCTGCGGCAGCCAGTCCATTCCCGCCCTGCACTTCCGCCAGCGCCGCCGACACAATTCCGTGGAGCGCAATGCGGGCCGCTTCGTTTTCACCGGTGGCATCTTTCACCAGCTTCGCCATATAAGGCGCGGCACTGGCGGCGAGGCCGCCCTGAATATTCCCACCAAGAATACCCGCTATCAGCCCAGTGGCACCGGAAGTCGCCCGCCAGAAATCATTGCCCGGACTGTACTCTTTGTCCGCGTTGATGTATCGGCTGTCGTTCTTCACGGCAGCGTTCAGCTCCGCCTCTGTGACCTGAGGGTTTTGCTGGTGCAGTTCCTCTTTTAACGCGGCGTTCTGACCGGCGGCCTGTTCCTCCATCGCAGCTTTATACGCATTCGCCACATCCTGCTTCTGATTAGGCTTATCACGGATAGTGATGGTGCCATTAACCGGAATGTTGCCCCAGTGGAGCATTCAGCCCCGGCACACCGTCCAGTGCGATGAACAACGCCTTACAGTGCGGGTTGACCAGCAGTTGCGGCCGGGGGATTTAAAGGAGGCCCCTTTAGCGCGGGTTATGGAGATAAAAATAAAAACGTCAGTTTTTGTCGAACATGGCGAAGGTGCATGACTTTCTTTCACTGTAACTATTTTTCCTATGCCAGGACATTACAGATGCAGTTTTAATGCACTAAATCGCATTCTGTTGCACTAATTCCAACGAGGTGTCGGGGCTGCGCCCTGACTTGTTTCTGACCGGCGTTTTGGAGGACGTCGCAACGTGGCGGTGCTACAAAACATACCCTGTCCCGCAGTTGAGCGGTAAAACCGTGCACAGCAGTGGCAACCGCGCGGCAGACGATAGGCGAAAAAAATCCCAGCGCGGTGGCAGGGATTTGTCATTTAAATTTTCAGGCTATTATAAAAATCTAAAACACTATCTAGATCCGTACTCCATTCAGATATTTTCATACCATCTTCATCATGAGTTGTTCGCTCATCAATAAATTCGTTTATCTTCTCCGGAGAAAATTTTTTGTGCTCCTCAAGAAAGATAATACTATTTTGCACATGAACTATTTCAGCCTTAAAGTATAACACCCAAACAAAAACAAAATTTGCTAGTTCAGGCTCATACATTGAGACAGCAAGAGCTGCATGGTTTTTCTTTGTTAATCCCTCTTCAAGTGACTTCAACCAACTTTTTTTATAATCATTAATATTCCAGTAAGTTAAGGGAATATTCATAGATTCTCTAAAGTCGCCAATAACGATTGACGCAGGTGCTAAAATCGCACCCTCAATGTCAACCTGCTTATCCTCAGGGAAGATACCAAACATATATCAGTCCTTAATTTTGTTTAGCTCACTATCGTAACACCACAACCGCCGCCTGCGCGCTACAGACGCACTATTACACTGTGGGGGCTAACGGCGGCCCAACCAAGGGCAGCCGAACCCGCTACCACAACTAACCCTCAAGGGCCGCTGGCTCGGGCATGTCGGTTTTACCACCGGGCACAAGCTTGAGGTGATCACGTAGCCGGGACAGCTGATCATCCGGATGACGACTGAAGAGTAATTGACTGACATATAAAGTTAAATCCCGCTAACAAGGGCGGGATTTAACGATTAACTTAGATCTAAAGAGACGAGCTGCCCGTCATCACCAAAAATAATTGTCACCATCCCGTAAGGACAATCAGCCGTAATAACTTTGTTTTTAAGCTCGTCATCGATAAAGCGTGAAGCCTTCTGCGTTTGATTATCAAATCGGATCTCAAGGAAATAACCTTCGCCGTTGTTCACATGAGGTAATGCCTCTTTTTCACCTCGTGCCGCAAGATATTTTTTTATCTCTTCAATATGAATTTTTGCCATTCTCGTTAAATACCTCAAGGTAAAGGAACAAAAGAACCTTTCTCGATAAGATTTTTCACTTGGTTTGGCCTTATAGACCCAACAGATATTATCTTCATTTCATTATTTGGTACTTTTGACCGGCTCCCCGTTGATAACCCCCACTGGCTGCCAGAGTAGAACGAGCAATAATCCCCGGAGCACCCGGCAAAGCATCGGTTCCGATTGCAGCCTGGCCGGATTGTACGCTGTACCCTTTCAGATAACTCAGAGCCTCGTTGTACGCTTTGGTATCTCCTGTTGAGGCGACAAACGCCTTGCCTGCAACCAGTGACTGAATAGCGTCAGCCGCTTGCTGTGGGGTATATCAGTACATAGACTGAAGTTCATAACCATACTGGTTAAGCAATCCAGCTAGCTCTTGCTTCTGGCCTTCTGTCAGTAGTTGGCCTGATTGGCACTGTTGCAGCAACACATTGCTAGCTCGGTCTTCATTCGTCAGCCTGACGATATTCTGTAAAGCCTCTAGCAGGTTTTTACCAGCTTTCTGATCCACAATAGACTTATTCAGCGTTTCAGCTTGTTGTGGGCTCAGGAAGTTATTCTCAACAACTATTACTTACGAAAGTGCCTTCGTACTTGCAGATAGAATAACAACCAAATTCCAGCACCGATCCAAACCCCAACTGCAGCACCAATACATCCATATTTTATATATACAGTTAGAGCGATGGGATTTCGTGTGATAAGCCAAAGACTAACAATCACCCCGATAGAGCAAGTCGCAGAAAAAATTAATATTAACTTAATAAGTTCTAATACAGGACGGTTCATTTACCACCTCCATTAACTTCTTGCTGAACTCCACTACTTGCACCTTCCGAAATTAACGAACCAACGGATCCGCCAGCAATCCCTGGAACGGAGCTCATTTCACCACCTTTTAGTAAATATCCGGGACCAAAAGATGATTCAGAGTATTTTAAGGCATTTTTGCTGGCGTCCATTCCAAGCTGGTTTTTGATGTATTGCGATTCAACCTTATTAGTAATTGAAGCACCAAGATTATAGCCAAGGCCTGTACCAGCCATACTACCCACTACTGATGCAGTACTATCCTGGCCTTCAATCTGACTGCTCATGTAAGCACTACCGGCACCCAACAACTGGTTAGCATAATATCCTTTCCCGGCTGTACCTACACCGGTTAAGCCTGACATCATAAAACTGAGATAATCGAACTTCGCACCGGTATTGCCGGTTGCAATCTGGACCGCCCCATTTGCCCCGTAGCTCAGCCCGGCACTGATAACTTTTTCTGACAATGTTGCCGATGAAGCAAACAGTGAGCTAGCCCCCGCTACAGTCCCCCAATAATTTTCGGGCTCACCGAAGAAAGCTAGAGCTCTATCCCCCTGTGACGTATTGCTATTCAGATAGTTCAGGTCGTAGCTGTTGCCTTCGATGACGTAGTCCTTCACATCATTGTTTTCCAGCGAACCATACAGCCAGCCAGGTCGACCTGCCGCGCTGAGTCCGCCCTCAATATTCCATTTATCCTCCCCGGATAGAGCCGTCAGAGGGTCAGCGGCGACATCAATATGCAATTTCAGTCGGTTATAAGCACTAATTACAGCATACTTGTTCTGAATATCTCCGCATTCACGGCCAGCTTTACGACAGGCAGTCATTTCTCTTTCAAAAACATGAGCCTCGTCGTAGCTCAGATAGTTATTCTCAACAGAATTCTTACCTGCTTGCGCTCCGTTCGCAGCCGAGACTGTATCTCCGCCCGCAATTCCACCCGCAATACCTGCAGATATTGAAGCAAGCGTACTGATGGTTTGCTTCTCTTCTTCGCTCAATTGACTGACAGATTTTCCAGGGTAATAAGCATCTTTAATCGCAGCAGCGATCAGTTCCCCCGACGCCGCACCCACAGCACCTGATGCAGCATTGTTCCCCTGAAGCGAGGCCACTACACCGCCCAGAATAGCGTGTGCAACGGCTTTGGTCGCAGGGTCATCATCAATGCCCATATGATGACCGATAATGTTGGCCAGTTCAGGTGCAGACGCACCCGCCAGCGCGCCAGCTATATTGCCGCCCGCCAGCCCTTGAAGCGCTGCTGTTACCGACTGAATACCGCGCTGAATAGTGCTGCCTGTACCAAAGTTCGCCATCTCCTTTTGATAAGCCGGTGAACTGCGCAAATCCTTCACATACTGTTCGCGCTCTTTATCTGTGGCGTTTGCCTTAAGGGCTGGCACCTCTTTTTTCACTGCTTCCAGGGCATAGATATCGCCCTGGGTTTTGGCAATGTCCACTGCCTGGCTACCAATATCGCTAATCAGTCCCACCGTTTTCAGGCGATTTTGCTCTTTCTCTTTGTCGAAGATCGGGCTGATGCTGTCGTTGGCGTTTTCGGTATCGCGACTCAGGTTGGCTACGTCCTGCTTCTGGTTAGCCTTGTCACGCACGGTGATGGTACCGTTCGCCACCGCCGCCTGCGTGGTGCCTTCTGCGTGCCCGCTGTTGCTTGCCGCAGAAATCATCCCGCCCATCGAAAAATCGCCGCCCGATGGCTTACTGCTGCTCAGGCTGATCCCCGTATGGCTGACTTTGTAATCCGCTTCGTTGTGCAGATCGCTAAAGCCGAGCGTGCCGGTATCCAGACTGTTTTTATCCGCCGAGGCCGTCGAGGCGATCACCGCACCATCAAGTTGAGTGTGGCGCCCAACCGTCACATCAAAGCCGCCGTTGCCTGCAAACAACCCGGTCTGCTCCTGCACCGAATCATAGGTGCTCTTCATTTTGTCCTGATGATGGATTATTTAACGTAAACGCCACAATCACCGACGCAAGAACCGCTTTGCTCAGGTTGTTTTTGTGCAGTTCTGTATTATTTGCCACTGGTTCAGTTCAGAGATCGAATAATCAACCAGTCCCTGACATTGCACTCCGGCGAGGCTTGTAGAACTTTCAGTTTCTCCAGTTCTGCTTTCTGCTCGTTAACCGGAATAGCTGTAGCAAGGTTTTTTTTGCTTATCTGCGTGCAGCTTTTTCAGATCAAACAGAAGCTGTTCTCTCGGCCTCAGTCTTCGCATTTGCGTACTTTTCGGTGAAGTTGGTGATATCCTTATTACCCAAAAAGTTATACTCAAAAACAATATTTCTAAATGATGACAACCTTATCTATTCAAGAATACATACATTACTGATGCAATATATAAAGCGCGGAGCAACCATAATAATACACCGGCCAACCCACAGGCTTTTTCTTTTAGAAGGATATTAAAAAACCCTTTCCGCCCATCATCTAACACATTGAAAAGGTTAGCGTACTTATAAAAATATAACGCAATAAACCAAGTTATCACAATCAATGGAAAGTAAACGACACCTTCACCATCGCGGATAAACTTAAGGGCATATGACAGCGGGAATCCAATAAGTAATGCTACTCGCCCAAAAAATAAACTAAAGGAAGTTTTTCTGAGGAAAAATATGCCACTAAAATACTCGTTCATGCCTACGGGTGAGTTAAGGGGCATCTTGCTACTTCTAGCATAGTAATAGAATGATATAAAAAAGATTGCCATTGATAACGTGATCGTGATGATGTCCGGACTCATTTTGCTTTATCCTGGCCGAAGTCATGATGATAGAATTCAGTTCCAGAGGAACCATTGATATCCACTTTTTCACCGGCAGCATTGGTTGACACGCCGCTCCATCCCCATGCAGGTCCCACTCCGAAACTAAAACTAAAACCATCTTTTCCATAAGAGATTTCGCTAGAAATGACCCCAAGCCCTAAGCCTATGGAACTATTTCTTTCGGAATCAATAGCCCCAGGGAAATATGGTCCAAACTGAATCCCTATCTGCCCGGAGACGCGTCCACCGACAGCTAATGTTTCTCCACGATTAGCTGAAATCTGGTATGGGTCTATACTCGTATCATAATAATAACCGGGCCCTGTGCCTGCGGCTACTTCACCTTTTACATATGGTTTAACTTTATACTCTGTACCCCAGGAAGGCCCCAAATGTGACGCATCAATTGCAGCGTTGATCTCTTCTGCGCTCTTTCCTTGCTGACTCGGATCAAACGCCAGAGAAGCATCCTGCTGTACGCGAGGCGGCACAAGCTCAGACATTGAATTATTTTCAACCGCATTCTTGCCAGCCTGCGATCCCGTCGCTGCTGACAATGTGCTATCGCCTGCTAACCCTCCGGCTATTCCCGCGGAGATGGATGCTAGCGTACTGATCGTCTGCTTTTGCTCTTCCGTCAGTTTTTCTTTCGGTACATTCGGATAAAGCTGACTGGCAATGACTTCACCCACGGCAGCCCCCGCTGCCCCTGCCATTGCATTGTTACCTTGCAACGCCGCTACAGCACCGCCCAGAATAGCGTGTGCAACGGCTTTGGTCGCAGGGTCATCATCAATGCCCATATGATGACCGATAATGTTAGCCAGCTCCGGTGCAGACGCTCCCGCCAGCGCGCCAGCTATATTGCCGCCCGCCAGCCCTTGAAGCGCTGCTGTTACCGACTGAATACCGCGTTGCAGCGGACTGCCCGTGCCGTACTGCTGCATCGCCGTTTGCCCTGCCTGATCCGCAATTTGCTTATCCGTTGGGTTAGCATTGCCCTCCGCTTTCAGTTTCGCTTTTGCCGCATTCAGTGACACCGGATCGCTCATCGCGTTCCGCTTCGCAATTTCTCCCTGCGTCTGCGCAATGTTTACAGCCTGGCTACCAATATCGCTAATCAGTCCCACCGTTTTCAGGCGATTTTGCTCTTTCTCTTTGTCGAAGATCGGGCTGATGCTGTCGTTGGCGTTTTCGGTATCGCGACTCAGGTTGGCTACGTCCTGCTTCTGGTTAGCCTTGTCACGCACGGTGATGGTACCGTTCGCCACCGCCGCCTGCGTGGTGCCTTCTGCGTGCCCGCTGTTACTTGCCGCTGAAATCATCCCGCCCATCGAAAAATCGCCGCCCGATGGCTTACTGCTGCTCAGGCTGATCCCCGTATGGCTGACTTTGTAATCCGCTTCGTTGTGCAGATCGCTAAAGCCGAGCGTGCCGGTATCCAGACTGTTTTTATCCGCCGAGGCCGTCGAGGCGATCACCGCACCATCAAGTTGAGTGTGGCGCCCAACAGTCACATCAAAGCCGCCGTTGCCTGCAAACAGCCCGGTCTGCTCCTGCACCGAATCATAGGTGCTCTTCATTTTGTCCTGGCTGACGCTGATGTAGCCGGAGCCGGTCATACTGCCGAAGGTGAAGCTACCGCCTGCCGCCACGCTGGTTTGCTTCGATTTGAAATCGTTGCTGTCCTGCTGACTGCTCATCCATAGATCGCGACCAATATCCGCGACAACTTTGTCGCCGCTGACCTGCGCACCGTTCAGAATGGCGTCGCGCCCGCTGGTCATCGATACCGTGCCGCCGCTGTCCAGCGTGGTTTCAGTCCAGGAGGTGCCGTTACCTTTTTCATTGCCTTTTGCAGCATTAACGTTGGCGAAGACGCTGATCCCGGCCCCGCCGCTGCCACCACCGATGCTCACCCCCACGCCACCGCCGCTGCTGCTGTTTTTGCCGGTGGATTTTTGCGTGTTGGCCGCGCCCGTCAGCAAAATGTCATTTTCTGCATTCAGTGACGTGTCACCACCCGCTTTCAGCTGGCTGCCCGCGATCACAACGTCGCCGCTGTGTTCGCTTTTCCCTTTGCCCGTCGCGGTGATCGCCAGGTTTCCGCCCGCATTCAGCGTGCTACCCGCCGCCACGTCGCTTTCGGCATGATTCTGCGATTTTGATTTTTGCGTGGTCAGAGAAATGCTGACGCCAAAGCCGTTAGCCGGATCGCCCGTCTGCTGCGCCACGACCGCGCCCTGTCCCGCCTGCACACCGGAGAGCACCGCTTTCGTAGCCTGCAACGCCGCCAGTCGGCCATCACTTTCCTCTTTAGCGGCTTGCGCCGACTGCACCGCGCTGTTAATCGCACTCCCCACTGCGCCTGAAAGGGCGACTGTCAGGCCGCTCGCTTTTTGTTCAAACGTCTCATCGCGCGTGCGTTTATCGTGCCCCGGTTCGATGATGACGCTATCGCCCTTCAGCGCAAGATCTTTGCCCGCCACCAGATCCGCACCACCGACATGGAGCTGATTACCGGCAGTAATAGCAACGTTGCCGCCCGTTGAGCCCACGGTACTGAAGCTCTGGCTTTGGGTCGTGCCGCTTTCGCGCAGATCGTGCGTGGATTTACTGCTGCCGATGGTGAAACCAATTCCGCCGGTTCCCATCAGGCCGCTCTTTTTGGTCTCCTTGAAGCGCCAGTCGGTGTTGCTGTTGGTCGCCGCCACAATATCGACGTTGTTACCGGCTTTAAGCCCCACTTCATCGTCGCCGACCACCGAAGAGCCTTGCACCAGCAGGTTATTTCCCGCCGTGACCTTCACGTTATCCCCGCTCAGCAGCGTTCCGGCTTCACGCGTCGCGCTACTTTCCTGGATCGTATGGGTGGTTTTTTTGCTGAGGAAACCACTCTTGGTTTTGGTTTGCTCTTTGTAGTAGTAATCACTTTCCGTAGCCGTCGTCAGATTGACGTCGTGACCCGCCGCCACACCGATATCGCCCTGCGCGGTAACCTGCGTGGCCTGCGAATTGACATCGCGTCCAGCGATAATCACCGTGTTACCGCCGCTGGCGATTTCGGTTCCCTGCTGGCGTACGGACTCGTTGATGACCGTTTTCTTGCTCGACTTGTAGCTGTCGCCCTCGCGGGTCTCCTGGGACGCGAGATTCACATCGCGTCCGGCCTGTAGCCCGACGTTTTTCTCCGCCGCCAGCGCTGCCGCCTGTGCGTTGATGTCCTGTCCGGCTTTCAGCACCAGGTTTTCACCTGCAGAAACGGTAGTGCGATCGAGGTCGGTGCTGTGCGATTCGCTCTTGCCTTTACGGCTGCTTTCGCTGGTTTGCGCCGCGTTCAGGTTCAGATCGTTGCCCGCACTCAGTCCCGCGCTGCCGCCTGCTTTAAGGTCGCTGGCGGTGAGATCGATATTGTGCCCGGCATTGACGATGAGATCGCCGCCCGCACTGACGGTGCTTCCCTGATACGTCACGGATGAACGGCTGGTTTTCGCCTGGCTGGAGCTGTAGGCGTCATTCACCTGATTGGCGTTGACGGCGATATCGCCCCACGCATTCAGCAGCATATCGCCGCCGGACGCCAGGTTCGCGCCAGTGACGGTGATGTTTTTACCCGCCTCCAGCGACAGCGAATCCTGCGCGGTAATCGACGCCGTGGTGCCCAGCACGGTGTCTTTGATCGTCACATTGCTGCGTTTGCCCTTCGCATTGATATCAATCTGGTCCGCCAGCGTCAGGTTATTAATGCTGCCGTCCAGGCTCTCCAGCGCCACCGTCTTACCGCTGATGGTTGAGCTGATATTATTGATATCGCCGATAGCGCTGAGGTTCAGCGCTCCGCCCGCTTTCATCAGGCCGTCGTTGAGGTTGCTGATGCTGTTCTGGCTGTCGATCGTCAGGCTGTTATTGGCCAGCAGTGAACTGCCGCTGTTGGTGATATTGCCGCTTTTCAGGGTGACGTTGTTGCCCGCAATCACGCTGCCGTTGTTGACGGTGACATCTTTCGGCGACAGGTAAACCTTCGGCACCATCACCGTTTCGCCGTTGATGGTCGCTTTTTCCCACCAGATGATGCTGTGGTCGAGCGCAGCGATCTGGTCAGCGTTCAGCGAGACGCCAAACTGCAGGCCGAGCGACTGCTGTTGCGCGGCAGCGTTGTCCATCAGATAGCGCATCTGATCGAGATCGGAGCCAATACCGTTCAGATAGCGGTTGCCGGTTTGATTGAGCACAACGTTGCTGACGTAGCGGGTATCAAACGCCGCGTCACCGAGGAAGCGATAGTCGTAGTCCGGATTGAGGTTCAGACGCCCCAGCATATAGGACGATCCGAGCACCTGTTTTTCATCGGTAAACGCAGTGCGCGTCTCTTGTGGCGCGGCTGTCGACGGTTTAATGCCGAGCAGCGCATTCAGGTCGGCAAACAGCGCCGGATCCAGTTTTCCGAGGTCGTTGAGTTTTGGGTTGACGTTAATCAGGTACGGGCTTTTCGGGTTATCGGAAATCACAAAATAGCCGTTTTTGCCTGACGGCAGCGGATAGGCGCTGGTATCCACGGTTTTACCCTGATACTGCCCGGTCGCACCGCCGGTGGCGTTATTCAGCGCCGCTGTTGTGACGCCTGCATTTGCCAGACTGTCCAGTTTGCCAAGGTTGGCGTTGCCTTTTTGGGTCGTAGAAATGTTGGTCAGCGCGGTATTGCTTGCGCCGTTGCCGTCCAGCGCGCCGCCGCCGTTGATTTGCTGCAACGCACCCTGGAGCTGATCGTTCCACTCCGGCGAGTTCACCGCCACCGCTGCGGTATTTGTCAGGCTCTGTTTTTGCGCCCCGCCGCCGATCGCTTTATTGCTGAGCGTGTTCAGGGAAGGTGCTGGAATCGCATGGCTTATTCCTCCGCCATTCGAGGTCGTCGCCGTGTTGCTAATATTACTGGTAAAATTCGCCGCAACCTGACCGCCGGCCTGAATCACCGCGCGGAGGGCCTGATCGGTGGTATGGGTTTCGTACTGAGGTGCGCCATCCAGCGTATAGGTCACACGACGGTTTTTATCGTTGCCAGAGGCGGGGCTTCCTTCCAGGCTGGATACCTTGCCTTTTTTCCCATTGTAACGATAGACCTTATATTCATCCTCTGAATAGCCAAACCAGGACTGGTTATTCAGACTGTTGCCGGAAAGATTCATCCCATTCCCGGCAAGTAAATAACCAGCACGGTTATTCAGCGTGGCGGCGTTGATAGTCAGATCGCGGTTAGCGGCGATGCGCGCTACGCCTCCTGTTGCGGTGACATTGACCACGGTCGAACCGACCAGATAACGTTGTACGGCCCCATTTGGCATCGGCGCGACAATTGAAAAGATATTACCGCCACCCGCACCGCTGTAAGCTGTATAAATATATCCCCACTCATCAGGGGGCAGGTCCGTGACTTTTACACTAATGGAAGTCGCACCGCTTGCCGCAGGGCTGTCCGTCGCGGCCTGATAACTGCGGGTTTCACTGATACCCTCGCGCTCATTCAGCAGACTTCCTGTTCTGATCGTGATATCACCGCGCGTGGTCTCAATATTCCCCGACGTGTTCACCACTTGGCTGTTGGCATTTCCCGCCGCATCTTTCTGCATCCACAGGCTATTTCCGGCGAGGATATCGCCGCGCTGGTTGGTGATGCTGTTGGCGTACAGCGCCATATTATTGGCCGCGTACAGCAGCGCGGTGTTGATGATGGATCCCGGCGCGCTGAGCGTCAGGGAGCCGCGCGTGCCGGTAAAACCGTCGACGGTCATATTGCCGCGGCTGGCAATGTTGATATCGCCGCCGCCCTGAATTGACCCCGCACCATTGAGCGCAACAGTACTGCCGGAAAGTGTGCTCGCCCCGGTTCCGGTGGTGATCTGTCCGTTATTGCTTAACTGCCCACCCGCCGTCAAATTGACCGCCTGCCCCTGCATCACGCTGCGGTTATCGATCGCCCCATTGCTGCTGATCGCGAGCGTTTTACCCGCGGCCAGCGCCGTTTTACTGGTAAACGCGTTGGTGAGTTTTAAGGTCAGATTGCCGAGCGAGACGACCTGTCCGACAACATCCAGCCCTTTACTTTCGAGCCACAGATCGCCGCCGCTGAACAGTTTACCCGCCGCGCTCTGATTGACCTGATTAGCGCCCACCGTCAACTGCGTGTTGCCCAGCAGCGTGCCGTTGTTGGTCAACTGGCTGTAATTAACGGCCAGCGTTCCCGCCTGTGTGGTGCCCTGGTTGGTAAAAGTGTTCCCCGTCAGCGTCGCCTGATCGGCAACCCAGGTACCGCTGTTGGTCGCCGTCGCAGCGTTCAGAATGAGATTCGTCGCCTGCAGCCAGCCCGCGCCGGTGTACTGCGGTGTGTTCAGCGTAAGACGCGCGCCAGACAACAGTTTGCCGTCGTTCCGCGCCTGGCTGGTGGCAGTGACGCTGGTTTCGCCGCCGCCCTGCATCAGCCCGTAATTGAACAGGGAAGGGGTGGTCACCGTCAGCGCCTGACGGCTGACAATTTCCCCGCTCGCGTTATTGGTCAGATTACCGCTAAGGCCCAGCGTGACGCCGTTATCGCCCTGCAAACGTCCATTATTGGTCAACACACCGGTGGTTACGCCGAGCGTCGCACCCTGAATTTTGCCGTCGTTACTCACGGACGCAGCGTTCACGTTCAGCGCCCCGCCGGAGAGCATCGTCCCGCTCTGCTCCTGAGTCACCGCGCCCGTTTGCGCCAGCGTGAGTCCGTTAACGCCGCTGATCGCACCGCTGTTGTTGAGCGTCGCGCCTTTCAGCGTCAGATTTTTGGCCGCCCACTGCCCCTGATTGATGAGCGACAGCGCCTGCAGCGTCGCCGTGCCCATCGCAGTAATTTTGCTGCCCGCACTGCTGGTCAGCGTATTCGCCAGCGTCATTTGCAGCGCATCGGCGCTCTGCACCGCGCCGCTGTTCGTCAGCGACTGGGCGTTAAGCAGAATGTTTTGTCCCTGCCAGCTTCCAGCGTTCGTCACGGTCCCGGACGTGATATTCAGCGTGCCCTGCGTGAGCAGCGCGCCCGTCGTCCCGTTGATCAGCTCCTGCTGCGGCGCGGCCATTGCCATACGCGCCATCAACTGCTGACGGGCTTCGATCGTCAGGCTGTCCAGCCCGGTTAGCGTCCCCTGGTTGTTGATACTGCTCTGATGCAGGTCGAGATTTTTCCCCTGCACCGTGCCGCTGTTTTTCAGCGTACCGCCGCCGAGCGTCACATCGCCTTCACCCAGCAACTGCCCACGGTTATCCAGCGTTTGCGCCGTCACGTCTGCCGCGCCTTTGCTCATCAGCGAACCGGTTGAAGTGAGCGTCCCGCCGACATTCGCGGTCAATTCTCCCAGGCTCAGAAGCGATCCGCCGTGCGTCCAACCGTCAGAAGTCACATCGACGTTGTTGCCCTGAAGCGTGCCTTGGGTGGTTAGCTGTCCGGCATCCAGCGTTAACGCGCCGCCGGTCAGCGTGCGAGATGCCGCCGTGGTCACAAGCGTATCGCCGGTGAGCGACAGGCCATCAGTGCCTTGCCACAGCCCGCTGTTATTGAGGTCGCGAGCGTTCAGCGTCAGGGTTTTACCGGTCATGCGGCCGGGGTTGAGAATGCTGTCGGCGCTGAAACTCAGCGCGCCGCCGCTCTGAATTTGTCCAGCGTTGTTCACTTTGCCGGTGAACGTCCCGGTGAAGCCGTTGAGTCCGTTGAGTGTTCCGCTGTTGTCCAGCGACGCTGCCGTGAGGCCAATCGTCGCGCCCTGCACAGCGCCTGCGTTGGTGAGCTGACCGCCGTTAAACGTCAGCGCCCCACCAGAAATCCACTTGCCCACCGCGTCGTTGGTAATACGGCTGGCCGTCGCGTCGGCGTTATCGTTGCCCTGAATCAGCCCGCTGTTGCGAATATCCGTGCCGCTCAGCGTCAGGGTTTTACCTGCCAGCGTCCCGCTGTTGGTCAGCGTCGGTGCGTTCAGTGCTGCGCCATTTTTGGCAACAATGCCGCCCTGGTTATTCAGCGTTTTGCTGAGCGCAAAATCCAGCGCATCGGCCTGTATATCGCCGCGGTTAAGCAGATCGTTTCCCTTCACCGTGAAGCGCTGATTCACCTGCATCAGCCCGGCGTTGTCGAGCTTATCGAGATCGAGATCCAGCGAACCGCCGCTGACCAGCTGTCCGCTCTGCGCGTTTGTCAGGTTGCGGGTGACCAGCGTCAGGCTGTCGTTACCCTGCACGGTGCCAGTGTTGGTGATCTGCGGGGTGTTGAGCGTCAGCGATTTTGCCGCCAGTTGACCGTCGTTAAACAGCTGCGCCGCCGTCAGCTCAAACAGATTTTGGCTGAGCATCGCGCCCTGATTATCGAGCCGCCCGTTGACGTTCAACTTCAGGCGGTCCAGCGCCTGCACCGAACCGCTATTAGTCAGCGTATCGGCGGTTAACGCCGCGTCTCGCGATTGAATTTGCCCCTGATTGTTCAGGCTGGTTCCGGAAAGCGTCAGCGTTTCGCCGCCCGTCGCCTGGCCCTGTGCCTGGTTGGTAAAACGGTCACCCGTCCATGCCAACGCATCGCTGCCCTGCAACAGCCCGCTGTTGAGCAGATCGCCGTGCAGCGTCAGTACTTTCGCCAGCAATTGCCCCTGGTTTGTGATGTTGCCGGCGTTCAGATCGAGCTGTTGCTGGCTCAGCATGTTGCCCTGGTTGCTGAAAGCGCCGCCGACGGTCGCCGTCACGCCCGCTTCGCCCAGCGCGTTGCCGCTGTTGATCCACTCGCCGGTCGCCAGGTTCAGCGTTTTACCCTGCAACAAACCGGCGTTGGTCAGCTTGTCGTTTTGCAGATGCAGTTCACCGCCGGAAAGCAGCTTGCCCGCCAGTTGGTTATCGAGCTTTTTGCCCGTCGCGGTCAGGGAGTTTGTCCCTTGCAGCGTACCGCTGTTGAGAAGGGTTCCTGCGTTGAGCTGGGTGTTTGCTCCCGCCAGCAGCCCGCTATTGAGAAGCTCTGGCGCGGTCAGCGTCAGGTCATTTTTGGCGATAATTTTGCCGTCAGCATGATTATTCATCTGACGCGTCAGCGTGAAAAGCAGATCGGTGGCGCTCAATTCGCCGGTGTTCTCAAACGATACGCCGTGCAGATCCAGCGTGCCGTCGGTACGTAACGCGCCGCTATTGCTTATCTCTGTAGCGTTCAGCGTCAGCGCGTCATTGCCCTGCATCACGCCGTGGTTTTGCAGGCTATCTGCCGTCAGTTGGACGTTGTTCGCCGCCATCTGGCCGTCGTTGTCCAGCGCCGAACCCGTAAAACTCAGCTGGTCATCTGCCAGCAAACGACCCGCCGCCTGATTTGCCAGGCTGGCGTTGTCGAGACGCAGATTGACGCCGTTGATTTCCCCGGCGTTGGCCAGGACGTCGCCTTTCAGCCACAGATTTCCATCGGTGGTGATAAGCCCCTGGTTGGTGAGTTCCGGCAGATCGAGCGTCAGATCGCGGACGCTGTACAGCGCGCCGCTGGCAAGGTTCTCCAGCGCGTCGGCATGCAGATTGAACTGGGTATTCGCCTGAAGCAGGCCGCTATTGGTGATGCGCTTCCCGTCGAGGGTCAGGGCGTCGGCCACCAGCGTCCCGCTGTTATTGATGAACTGTGGGGCGGTGAACGTGATGTTTTTCGCTTTCGCCGTTCCGCTGTGGGTAATGTGCTGCCCGCTGAGCGAAATATCGTCCGCCGTCAGTTCACCGCTGCTGGTGATACCCTCGCGAGCATTAAACGCTAGCGTTTTCGCCGTCGATTTACCGCCGTGGTCGAGCGTCTGCGTGGTAACGTTGAGCGCCCCTTTCGCTGCGTGAGTGCCGTTGAGAGTGGCATTTTCCGCCTGTAATGTCAGATCCTGACCGCTCTGGAGGTGCGCATCCGCACCGGTGGTCAGATTTTTAGTGCTGACGTTCAGCGCACCCGCAGCGTCCGTCTGGCCGTTAAGATCCGCGAGTTGCGTGGCGGTAAGCTGAATATTGCCCTGACTGGTGGTGCGCGACGCTTTGCCGCTGGTGATGCTATCCGCGTTGACGCTGAGCGCTTTCGCGCCCGAGAGCACACCGTTTTGCACCAACGCGCCGGTTTTGACATTCAGCCCGCCGTCGACGAGCAGATCGCCGCTGTTTTGCAGCGATTCGCTGACGTCGAGATCCGCATCCCCTTTCGCGCTGAGCGTCCCTTGCTGGTTTAACGTGCCGGCGCTGAGCGCCAATTGACCACCGCTTTGCAACGTCCCGCTGTTGGCGAGTGTTTGGCTTTTCAGCGTGACGCCGTTGCCCTGCAATGAACCGCTGTTAATCAGCTCGCCCGTTTGCGCATCAACGCGACCTTTTGCCGCCATCTGTCCGCTGTTGGCCGCCTGATTGGCGGCGATCGTGAGATTGCCAGCGGCGTTGATTTGCCCCTGGTTTGTCAGACGTTCACCCTCAAGGCGAATGTTTCCGGTGGCATCCGCACGGCTGCGGTCGTTCAGCGCGAGCTGTTGCCCTTTGAGCGTCAATGTTTTACCCGCCGAGATCGCCCCTGCGGTCGCCGTGAGCGTGCCGCCGCTGGTTAAGGTGGCGTTGGCATTGCTGCCCACTGCCGCGTTAGCGATGGTCATATCCTTGCTGCTGACAACATTGAGATCGCCGTTGCCCGACACGCCCCCGCCGTTGATAGTGAGCTTACCGTTGCTGTTGAGCGTGGTATTTCCCTGGCCCACCAGCTTTGTATTGGTCTGCGTCATATCCTGACCGCTGTTTACCGTCAACGCGCCTTTGCTGTTCGCTCCCCCGCCGGTTGCCTGAAGTTTGCCGTCACTGGCAAGGCGCATCTCGCCGCCGCTGGTGAGCAAGCTGTTATTCAGGGTCATATCCTGCGTACTGGCGACATTCAGCGATCCGCCTGCCTGATGACTGCCGTTCAGCGTCACGCCTGCGCCTTTCGCGGTAATCGATCCGCTGGCAAGGCTGTTGGTGACCGTCAGTTTACCGCTGGCATCGAGCTGAATATCGCCCTGCCGCGCGTTAAGATTCCCGAGGTTGACGCCCACGCCTGTATCGCTGGATACCAGACGAATTCGGTTCGCGTACATCCCGCCCAGCGCACCGGTATCGACCGCCACGGTCGGGGTCGCGTTCTGTCCGGCAATCGCTTTAACGCTGCCATCCGCGCCTACGCGATTGGCCCCGGCAATGACGGTCAGATCTTTGGCGTGAATCGCCGCATTGACCTCGGTTGCACGGGAAATAATCGACAGCGCGTCGCTTTTGCTGGCATCCAGTCCCTGGCCTTCAACTGTGATCGCCCCTTTGGTGACGTCCAGCGCCATCAGATTGCCGCTCGCATCGAACTGCGGCTTACCGGTGGTTAAGGTCACATTCGGCGTATTGATGAATCCACAGCCGTTACACGTAATTCCATAGGGGTTGGCGACCATCACGTTCGCCGCTTTTCCGCCGACTTCGGTATACCCCTGAAGTTGCGAGCGATTTGCGCCCGTCACTTCGTTAATGATCCCTTTCGCTTCGCGTCCCGCCTGCAAATTGGGGTTGTTCTGGATCAGCCCACCGAGCTGGGTTTGGGTCAGGCGATCGGTGGCGTTATTGAGGATGACGCCCTCTTTTCCGACGTTGTAGCTGTCGAACTGGTTGTGGGAAATCCCCGCCCCGTTCGGCGTGGCGATATTCACCACCGGCACGCCGTTTCCGGCCTTATCCATAGTGGTGTTGCCGGTCGGCGTCATCACCGCCGCAAAGGCAGGCGCAACCGGCTGCCAGATCATTAAGCCGCAGACGACCCAGCTAATCAGACGCTGAGAGAAACGAACGGGTGGGTGACGGGTATCCATAGTCGTGTGATTCTCTTAAAGCGTGAAAGCGATGCGCCAGTTGACGCTGACGTGATCGGGACCAAGCCAGTCGGGATAATCCACCGGCGTACCCACTGAAATCTGGCTGCTGTACCAGCGGCCTGAACTGCTGAGACCAATCGACGTGCCCCACAGGGTCCCGGAGGCAAAGCGATCCTCACGGTCTTTTTCCAGCCAGCCGCCATCGAATGCGACGGTCGCGCTGACTTGTCCGATCACCGGCAACGTGAAAAGCGTGTAGCCGAGTTCGTTGCGCAGATAGCCGCCGTTGTCGCCGGAAAGATATTGTTCTTTAAAGCCACGCACCGAGCTTTCGCCGCCGAGCGTCAGGCGTTCTGCGCCGTACAAACGATCGGGTGACCACTGGCCGTAGGCACTCGTTAGCCACCACAAACTCGTGGTCAGAGGACGCTGAAAACTGGCGTTAATACTCCATTTGCTGAACAGCGCACGCGGCGCGTCACCGATTTTGTCTTCATCGGTTTCGCCGTTAAACCAGGGCATGCCGTGGCTGTAAGTGGGGTTGAGTGTCGCCACGCCACCGGCCATTTTTTGCGTGTGGGTGATGCCGAGGATCAGGCTGGAGAGATTTCGCGTGCTGCTTTGTAGCGGCGCATCGTTAAGCCAGTTACGACTTGATCGCTGCACCACACCGGCCGCCAAACCTGTTTTCACGTCGCCGTTGCGATAGACAACCCAGGAAGCATTCAGGCGGTGCGTTTTGGTGTCACCCCTCGAAACCCACAGGTATCCAACGTTGTCGATGGTGGTGCGGTAGTTGCTCCACGCGTAGCTGTAGTCGAGCAGACCATAGCCGAACGGCACGCTCACGCCCGCCTGGAAATTTTGCGCATCATAGGGCGTGGCGAAATCGCTGCTGCGGCCACCGCTGACAAACCATTTATCGGCCACACCGAGCATATTATTGCCGGTCAGCGAGCCATTGAGTTGTTCTTCGCCCGTACTCTTCTGGCCGCTATTATCCAGACTGATTGATGCACTTAACGGAAATTCAGGCTGTGCGGTAAGATTAACCACTGAATAACCAGGTTGCGATGCGGGAATAATTTCAATTTGTACCGGCTGGGCACGCAAACGATTAATTTGCTCCATGCCTTGTTCTATATCGCGCAAATTAAGTACGCGATCTTTCAACCCAGGAAACGCCATTTTCAGCATAAAAGGCGTTTTACCTTCCAGACGAATTTCGGCGAGTTTGCCTTCAAGCACCACAATATTCAGCTGACCGCTGGAGAGATCTTGTTCCGTTAGAAAAGCACGGCTGGTAATGTACCCCCGGCTGATATACCAGTCGGAAATCACCGTCGTTAATTCGGTTATTTTTGCCATGTCCAGGCAGTGGCCTTCCCACGGCGAAATCAGCTTGTGTTGGGCTTTGGCGGTGATTAAGGTCACACCGGATAACGTAATTTTCTCAATACGAAAGCACGGCCCAGAGCCTGCTAATACAGGCTTTTGTGGGGACGTTTCGGGCAAGCGGATAGTGCGTTCCAGTTCATCACGCTGCTGCTGGTTTTGTAATAACAGCTGCTGTTGTTGCTGCTGAATAGCATCACGATCCGCCGGAGAGAGAGGGGCAGCGTGTAGCGTAAAAGAAAAAACGCCTATCCATAGAATAGCGAAAATATAATTTACAGATGAAATTATTATAAATTTAAAAGTGCTAAACGCCTTGTTCATCTTTCCCTGAATAAAACATTGCTAAATATTTTCCGGACTATAAGACGAGTCTTATTCAGGGTGTACTGAATTTAAGTTAGGCGTTATTTTTTTGCACAATATGTGATTTAGATTAAATATTGAGTTCTGTTTAGAGGGATATTTAATATATCGTTACCGCGTGACTACCGCTCGCCTATATCTATGCCGCTGGCACGAAATGTTTTTCGCCATTCCACCGGGCTAACACCAAAGCGCGCTTTAAACTGCTGGCGATAGGTTACCGCAGAGAGAAATCCCACCTGTTCCGCCACAGATTCAATCGGCAGATCTCCTGCTTCCAGTAAAATCTGGCTGCGACGCAGGCGCTCGGCGGTGAGCCAGTCGGCCACACTCATCCCCGTCGCCTTTATAAAATGACGCGTCAGCGTGCGGCGGCTCATCGACACCACGGCGGCCAGCGAGTCGAGATGATGCGGTTCACGAATGTGTTTTTGCAGATAGTCGATCAGACAATTTATACGCGCATCGCGGGTGTTTTCCGGAATCGGTTGTTCGATAAATTGCGCCTGCCCACCCTCACGGTGCGGTGGAACGATCATTCGTCGGGCAATTTGATTGGCGACCACGCTGCCAAAGCGCTGGCGAATAATATACAGGCAGCAATCCAGCGCCGCTGCGGTTCCTGCCGACGTGATAATCCGATCGTCATCAACATATAACGCGTTGATATCGAGCTGAACCTCTGGGAAAAGCGTCTGAAACTGGCGTTCGAACTCCCAGTGGGTTGCCGCACGTTTACCTTCAAGGATGCCAGCATATCCCAGCACGAAAGAACCCAAACACAGACCGACAATTTCTGCGCCGTTTTCGCGGGCCTGCACCAGACTGTCGAGCAGAGCCTGTGGAGGGCGTTCAAGAACGTGCCGCCAGTAAGGCACCACCACAATGTCGGCCTGCGGAATGACGGAGTAATCCGCGGTGGCATTAAGCGCAAAACCCTCGCGAGACGTCAACATTCCCGGCGTTTCGGCACAGATCTGTACGTTGAAGCGCTTTTCCCCTGAAACCGTATCGCCAAACAGAATGCAGGGAACGGAGTAGTGAAACGGGCTAAAGCCCTCCACCGCGACAATCGCCACGTTTGCTATTTTCACGCTTTCTCCCTCCCCGGCCTGATACTTAAAATATAACGGTTTCACCGTCCTGCGGAATACTAAGAACATCGCTCATCTGATTGGCGTCAGCATATTCACGTAATGCGCTACGCGTCAGCAGACAGTGGTTGATTGCCTCCATGTGCGTGGCGACAATCCTGGCCTGCGGCAGCAGAAAGTGGACGTTCAGCACATCTTCCTGACCCATAATGATGGGGCCAAACCCAATGATGTGCGCATAACCGGCATTCAATACCACCACATCCGGCTGCTGTTTTTGCAGTTCGGCGGCAACGTCCGCACGCCAGATGGTGTCTCCCGCAATAAAAAGCGTTTTTTCATCAGGGTGGCGAAACACCACGCCGCACGCCTCACCCAAACGCTCCGCCAGCTCCGGCACGGCATAAGCGCGGTCGGTGCCGTGTTGACCACCGTGAGTTTTGCTCAGTTGAACGTCACCAAAGCGGCTGTTTTCCGTCATCACGGTCAGATTGTGAAAGCCCTGCGAGCGCAGCAGATCCGCATCGCTGTCGTTTTGCACGTAGATCGGTTTGTCTTTGCCGATCCGTTCAATGGCTGCCCGATCCCAGTGATCGTCATGCGTATGGGTGACGATGATGGCATCAACATCCAGAATGGTTTCAACGTCAAAAGGTAAATCGACCATTGGGTTACGGATTTCAGCGCGCGCTGTGCCTGGAAAGCCCGGGTAAGCATCTTTGGCGGCTAACATCGGGTCTATCAAAAAGCGTCGACCCGCGTAAGTTATGATTTGGGTAGCGTTACGGATTTGGGTAATTTTCATGGTTATTCCTCCATCAGATGATGCAAAAAGAATAACCCGCCGTCACGCGGCAATATGTGGGCTAATGGGCGATGATCGATGGAATCGGGCCAATTTTACCGCACCCGCAATGCCTCCATCACCAGAGAAAAGGCCGGTGACGGCTGTTTACGGCTGGGGTAATAAAGGTAATAACCGGGAAACGGCTGGCACCACGGCTCAAGGACGCGAATGAGCCGCCCGGCAGCAATGTGATCGCCAAACTCTTCTTCCGGTAAAAACGCCACACCAAAGCCTGCCAGCGCCGCATCCACGATATGATCTGAGGTGTTAAAGGTCAGCTGCCCGCTGACGCGCACGTTCAGATCGCCGCCGTCCTGATCGAAATCCCAGACATACAATCCGCCTGATTTAATTTGACGTTGATTAATGCATTGATGCTGCGTGAGTTCGTGCGGCGTTTGCGGAATGGGAAATCGAGAGAAATAGTCTGGAGAGGCCACCGCCGCCATCCGCAGCTGCGGGCCGATAGGCACGGCGATCATGTCTTTATCGATGGTGTCGCCCATGCGCACCCCGGCATCAAAACGATCGGCGACGATATCGCGAAAACCATGATTAGCGTCGAACTCTACGTGAATATCAGGGTATTCTCGCAAAAGTGGCGTTAATTTCGGAAAGAGCGTTTCTTTAAGGACGCTCGGTCCGCAAGTGATCCGCACCGTGCCCGCAGGTTTATCGCGCAGTTCACTCAGCATATCCAGCTCTGCTTCAATTTCATCAAAACGGTTACCGATCGCGTTTAAAAGACGTTCTCCGGCGGCGGTCGGCGACACGCTGCGCGTCGTGCGCGTCAGCAGGCGGATTTGCATCCGGTTTTCCAGGCCAGTAATCGCCTGACTCAAGGCGGGTTGCGTCACGCCCAGCTGCGCCGCCGCGCGTGTAAAACTCCCCTCGCGCGCGACAGTGACGAAAGCAAACAGATCGTTAAGATTGCGCTTCATCTCGTTCTCTTTTAGTCCGATTAATAAGCATAACTTATAAGCCCATTAAGTATTGATTAGCTAGTCAAACCATGACCCGCGTGTAAAAATTTTCACCTCTGACAGACATCAAACACACCTAATTTCACCTGCTCGCGTTATTCCCCTGAATGGCGTACGGCCCCGGCTTGCCCAAATTTGGCCAACATGATCAACAAGGTAATGAGATATGACCGCAATCTTAAACGAAACACCTGCGCGCCAGATGCGTGCCTACTGGAGCGGCGTGCTGGCAATGACCCTGTGCGCGTTCGCGCTTGTGGCCTCAGAATTTATGCCTGTCAGCCTGCTGACGCCGGTGTCACATGATTTGGGTGTCAGCGAAGGACTGGCTGGACTCGGAATTGCTATTTCAGGTGCTTTCGCGGTGGTGACGAGTCTTTCCCTTTCGACACTTGCGGGCAGCATGAACCGCAAATATTTGCTGCTCGGCATGACCGTGCTGATGGCGGTGTCGGGTCTGATCATCGCGCTCGCGCCTAATTACCCCCTTTATATGGCGGGACGCGCGTTAATTGGCGTGGCGATTGGGGGATTTTGGTCGCTATCGGCCGCCACCGCCATTCGGCTGGTTCCGCTGCATCAGGTGCCGCGCGCGCTGGCGATTTTCAACGGCGGAAATGCCCTGGCCACCGTTGTCGCCGCCCCGCTCGGTAGCTGGCTGGGATCGACAATCGGCTGGCGCGGTGCATTTTTCTGTCTGGTTCCCGTGGCGCTTATCGCATTCGTCTGGCAGTGGTTCAGCCTGCCTGCAATGCCTGCGGAAAATAATAGAACGCGCTCCGGCAGCGTTTTCTCACTTCTGAAGACACCGCTGGTCGCAAAAGGCATGGCGGCGTGCGGGATTTTCTTTATGGGGCAATTTGCGCTGTTCACCTATGTTCGACCTTTTCTGGAAACCATCACCGTGGTCAGCGCGCCAATTCTGTCCCTGATGTTGCTGATTATTGGCGTCGCGGGCTTCATTGGCACGCTGCTGATCGGTACGTTTTTGCAATCCGGATTTTATCGCACGCTGATTGTTATCCCCCTGGTGATGGCGCTGATTACCGCCGCGCTGATGGCTTTCGGCCACAGCCTGACTGCCGTCGCCATTCTGCTGGGCATCTGGGGGCTGGTCGCGACTGCCGCTCCCGTCGGCTGGTGGACATGGGTGGCCAGAACGCTTCCTGACGATGCCGAAGCAGGCGGTGGCCTGATGGTAGCCGTGGTGCAACTCTCCATCGCGCTCGGTTCCACCGTCGGCGGCCTGGCTTTCGACTACAGCGGCTGGCAGACCACCTTTGCACTCAGCGGAGCATTGCTCATCACCGCCGCATTACTTGCCTTTTTCACCTCACGCAACGACACACACAACAGGAGTTCATCATGAAAAGATTCACCATGGCGCTGGGGTTGCTGATCGGCACCTTTGCCGTATCCGCCGCCGATATGTCTAATGGCGCTGATAATTTCTTTAAAAGCGAGAAAGTGACTCAGCAAAAAGTAACGTTCAAAAATCAGTATCAGATGAACGTCGTCGGTAATTTGTTTATGCCGAAAGGGATGGATCAGAACGCTAAACATCCGGCGATTGTCATCGGGCATCCGATGGGCGCGGTGAAAGAGCAAAGCTCGAATCTGTATGCGCAAAAGCTGGCTGAGCAAGGGTTTGTCACGCTGGCGATTGATCTCTCTTTCTGGGGCGAAAGTGAAGGCAAACCAGGGCATCTGGTCTCGCCGGAAATTTACGCCGACGATTTTAGCGCCGCAGTGGATTATCTGAGCACACAGCCATTTATTGATCCGGAAAATATTGGCGCACTGGGTATCTGCGGAAGCGGCAGCTTCGTGATAAGCGCGGCTAAAATTGACCCGCGCATGAAAGCCATCGCCACGGTTAGCATGTATGACATGGGCTCTGCGTTGCGCAATGGGCTGAATCATAGTTTTTCACTTGAGCAGCGCAAGGCACTGATTAAATCAGCCGTCGATCAGCGTTTGAACGAGTTTAAAGGCGGTGAGATCGCCTATGTTCCTGGAACGGTTAATAAAATCGATGCCTCAACGCCGGAAATCCAGCGCGAGTTCTTTGATTTTTACCGCACCGCGCGCGGCGGTTTTACGCCGAAGGGCGAGAAAGAAGCGCTGACCACTAAACCGATGTTAAGCAGCATAGGTAAGTTTATGAACTTCTATCCGTTCAACGACATCGAGACCATTTCTCCGCGTCCGATGCTGTTTATCACCGGCGATAAAGCGCATTCAAAAGAGTTTAGCGAAGACGCCTACAAACGCGCCGGACAACCCAAAGAGCTGGTCGTGGTACCGAACGCTGGCCACGTAGATCTGTACGACCGTACCGACCTGATTCCGTTTGCTAAGTTGACGTCGTTCTTCCAGGCCAATCTGAAGTAACCCAAAAAGGCGTGTAACGTAACGTTATACGCCTTTCTTTCATTACCAGCCCGGAACGGCCCCGCCGTTGAAGATTTTTTCCGCTGCTTTCGCCACTTCTGGCGACTGGTACGACTGAATAAATTCCTTTACGTTCTCTGCGTCTTTGTTGTCTTCACGGGTGACGACAATATTCACGTAAGGCGAGTTTTTATCTTCGATAAACACGCCGTCATGCACAGGCGACAGGCCCGTTTGCTGGAGATAGGTGGTGCTGATAATCGCCACATCCACTTTAGGGTCGTCCAGCACGCGTGGGAGTTGCGCGCCTTCCAGCTCCATGATTTTCAGCTTCTTCGGATTGGCGGTGATGTCGAGCGCCGTCGGCAGCAGCCCGGTATCAGGTTTGAGCGTGATCAGCTTTTGATTTTGCAGCAGCAACAGCGCACGGCCAAGGTTTGTCGGATCGTTTGGAATGGCAATCGTTGCGCCATCCTTTAGCTCGGAAACGGATTTCACCTTGCGCGAATACCCCGCCATCGGGAAGACAAACGTATTGGCGACCGCCACCAGCTTATAGTTGTGCGCTTTGTTATCCTCGGCCAGGAACGGACGATGCTGGAACACGTTCGCATCCAGTTCACCCTGATTGGTCGCATCGTTTGGCAGGAGTGAGCCACTGAAGCCCACCAGCTCGACCTCCAGACCGTATTTCTCTTTCGCCACTTTTTTGGCAACTTCTGCCACATCTTGCTCAGCGCCGTTGATTACGCCGACTTTAATATGTTTGGCATTGCTGCCGCTTTGGTCACAGCCCGCGAGCAGCAGGCCCGCCAGCAGTAATGCGCCGAATTTCAGTTTCACGAGACCGTTCCTTTTGATAGACGTTTTTACGACTATATCGATAACGCCGCGGCGGGCGAAAAACCGAAAAGGAATCAATCAGAAGAAAAAGGTATATCCCGCTCAACGGTGCTTTTTTTCGTGGGCGATAAGCCACGCTTTACGCGCTATTCCGCCGCCATACCCGGTCAATGAACCGTCTTTACCGATAATGCGATGGCAGGGAATAACGATCGCGACTCTGTTTGCGCCGTTTGCCCCCGCCACGGCACGCACCGCTGCGGGTTTGTCGATCTGTTTTGCCAGCGCCTGATAATGCGACGTTTCGCCAAAAGGCACGGTTTGTAACGCCTCCCAGACGGTGCGCTGAAAATCACTTCCTGGCATATCAAGGGCGATATCAAACTGCTGACGAGTGCCCGCAAAATACTCCCCCATCTCCGTTTCCATCTGACGGGTATGCTGATTTTCACCCGCCATGATTCTGGCCTTCAGCAAACGTTGCAAGTCGCTGAACTCGGTTTCCAGCATCCGCCTGTCGACAAATTCCAGCAAACAGACGCCGCGCTCCGTCGCACACACAAACATCGGCCCGAGAGGCGTGGTGAAGCGATGGATCAGAATCACCTGACGGCTTTCACTCGGTGCATGCCCCGTCAGTTTTTTACAGGTGTAACCGAATCCGCTTAAGGATTCATAGCCGCTGTCGAACGCCACTTCGGTCGCCGTGCGGCCACTTTTTAGCGCCTGGAGCGCCATGTTAACCCGCTGCATCCGCTGAAATGCCTGAAAGGTCATGCCGTGGTTTTGCAAAAACCAGCGGCGGACGCGCTCCGGACCGATCCCTTGTTGGCGCAGCTCAGTGTCACTCACGCGCGCTTTTGGATTCTCACGCAGCATACTGAGTGCCTGCGCGATGAAATCCGGGGCGGTAAAGGCATTTTCGGTAGGGCGACACACTTTGCAGGGGCGGAAACCCGCATCCAGCGCAGATTTAAAATCATCATAAAAATCGACGTTTTCACGCTTTGGCTTGCGCGCCCGGCAAACCGAGATGCAGAAGACGCCGGTGGTTCTGACGCCCACGAAAAAGACGCCCGTGAACTCCGTCGCGCGGTCGAGCAACGCCTGATACCAGGTATCGCACTGTTTGCTATCAGTGACTTTCATGGCTGAAAACTCCCGCGAAGGACTGCTCATTTTGGATCGTTAACAGTAAATCCTTTAGCCGCGTTTGTATCGCAGAATGGACAAAATTTCCCATGGAGATACGCCGTACGCCTGACGCGGCAAGCGTACTGAAATCGCCCAGAGCGGGCATACACATCACATTCAGCGGCAGGGGAACATCTCGAACGAGCGCGCGGATATCCTCTTCACGGGTCACACCAGGCACGAAAAAACCATCAGCACCGTTCGCTGCATACAGCTGACCGCGGCGGCGGGTCTCGTTCAGCGCGTTGTCGTCATTTAACAAAAAACCGTCGGTGCGAATATTCAGGAACATTTCAGGGCACGCCTGGCGAATTTGCCCGAGCTTTGTGGCAAATGCAGAAGCATTTTCCGGCTGACGTTCGCCGTGGATCACTCGGCTGTCTTCAAGATTGATGCCCACGACGCCGAGCTGCGCCAGACGCTGGATATTTTCAATGATGCCGGGTGTCGTTTCGCTGTACCCGGCTTCCAGATCGACGCTGAGCGGCAACGCGGTGACCGCCCGAATACGTGTCACCATAAACAACAATTCATCAAACGAGATAGCCTCGCCGTCGTCGTAACCCAGCATGGCGGCAATCGCCGCGCTGGATGTGCCGAGGGCACGATATCCGGCCTGCTGGGCAGCCAGCGCGCTGCTGGCATCCCAGACGTTGGCGATAATAAGCGGTGCGGGTTGGTGATGAAGCGCGGCAAAGTGCATGGTTGTCTCCGGTTATAGGGTGTGCCGGATGAGTGTGGCGCGTTCGACTCATCCCCCACAACCGAAAATCGGACGACCATTTTTATGTGCTACGGATGCGCATTATCCCGGCGCAGCGGTGATTCACGTAAAAACCACGACAGGACAAATGCCAGCACCATAATCCCTGCCGCCATTAAGAATACGGCATGGATCGCCGCCCCAAACGCATCCAGATAGCTAAGACGCAGGGCGTCCGGCAGATGGTGAATGGCGACCGGATTGAGTTCGCGCGGCAGTTCTGTCCCTTCCGGTAAGCGTTCAATCAGTCCGGATTGCAGAACATGCGTGAACACGGCGCCAAACAGCGCGACGCCAATCGCCCCGCCAATCGATCGGAACAGCGTCACCCCGGACGTGGCCACGCCATACTGACTGGACGAAACACTATTTTGCACCGCCAGTACCAGCACCTGCATCACCAGCCCTAACCCCATCCCCAACACGCCGGTAAACAGGTACAGCTGCCAGGTCGGCGAATCAATGGTGATCCGTGTCAGTAACGCCATACCGATCACGCCCAAAAGGGTGCCGAGAATCGGAAACAGACGGTATTTCCCGGTGCGGCTGATAATGCGCCCGCTGACGATCGAGGTCAGCAGCAGGCCGCCCATCAGCGGGATCAGCTGGAGCCCCGCCTGCGTCGGGGTGGCATTTTTGACCACCTGCAAATAGAGCGGCAGGAACGTCACCGAGCCAAACAGCGACATCCCGATGATAAAGCCGATCAGGCTGCACAGCAGGAAGCTGCGATCGCGGAACAGCGACAGGGGAATAATCGGCTCCCACGCCAGCCGCTCCTCATAAATAAACCCGGCAATCCCCGTCAGCCCGAAGGCTAAAATGCACCACAGCTGCGGATCGCTCCATTCGCGTATCGTCCCGCCTTCGGTGGTGAAAAGGATGATGCACAGCAGCGCCATGCTGAGATAAAACGCCCCCAGATAGTCGATTTCATGCTCGCTGCGTTTGCCGCTGCTGTGAAACACCGCGCCGATGACCAGCAAAGCAAACAGTCCCAGCGGCAGATTGATATAAAAAATCCAGCGCCAGGAAGCGTGCTGCACGATAAAGCCGCCGATCAGCGGCCCGATGACGGTCGCCAGGCCAAACACGCCGCCGAACAACCCCTGATAACGGCCACGGTCGGCAGGAGGAATCACATCTGCCACTGCCGCCATGCTGATCACCATCAGCCCACCGCCACCCAGGCCTTGCAGGGCGCGCATGAGCACCAGTTGCGTCATATTTTGCGCCAGCCCGCAGAGCGCGGACCCCACAAGGAAGAGTACAATCGCGATTTGCAGAACAATTTTTCGGCCAAACAGATCGCCAAACTTACCGTACAGCGGTACGGCAATCGTTGAGCTGAGAATATACGCGGTGACCACCCACGAAAGCTTATCCAGGCCACCCAGCTCACCCACAATCGTGGGCAGCGCCGTGGAAACAATGGTTTGGTCGAGTGCTGATAACAGCATGACCAGAAGTAACGCGCTGAACAGCAGCCGGATCGAGGGGGCATTTTTGCCGACAGCGGGTTGAGTCGTCGAGTCAGACGCCATAAGACACCACTTGAAATTAATTAATGAGATAATTAATATTCATCCAAGTGATGAATCACGTCAAGGAATCCGCATACGATGCCAGCACAAAAGGACCATTCTGAATCCACGCCGCAGGGGCGTCGCCCCGGACGCCCGCGTGGAACAAAGCCCACAGCCACCGGCCGGGAACGATTGCTGGATATTGCCCTTGACCTGTTTTCCCGCCAGGGCATCGCCAATACGTCGCTCAACGCAATCGCGAAAGAAGCGGGCGTGACGCCAGCCATGCTGCATTACTATTTCAATTCTCGTGAGCAACTGCTCGACGCGATGGTCGAGGAGCGTTTCCTGCCACTTCGCAGCGCGATCGGCGCAGTTTTTGACGCACACCCGGATGATCCCGTCACGGCCCTGACATTGATGGTGAAAAAGCTGGCGGAACTCGCCGGGCAATATCACTGGTTTGCGCCGCTGTGGATGCAGGAAGTCATTGGCGAAATGCCGGTACTGCGCACCCATCTGCAGGCACGCTTTGGTGATGATAAATATCAGGCGACGCTTGCCAACATTGCGCGGTGGCAGCAGGAGGGCAAACTGAACCGCGCGCTTGCGCCAGAGTTGCTCTTCACCACCTTATTAAGCCTGGTGCTGGTGCCGTTCTCACGGATGCGCAACGACGAAAGGCTAAAAGCGCTCTCACCGGAAATTATCGTGAGACATGCGCTGGCCGTGATTGGCGAGGGGATCGGCGGTTAGAGCGCCTTTGACAGGTAATGGCGCTGCATGCCTTTCAGCGGGAAATCATCCAGCGTCATTTGCAGCCGATAGCCCTGTTTTTCATAAAACGGGCGCGCCTGAAAGCTGAACGTGTCCACCAGCGCGTGTAGGCATCCCATGCGTTTTGCCTCCTCTTCGGCGGCCTGCATAATTTGACTCCCGAGTCCGGTGCCGCGCGCATCGCTGCTGACCCACAAATAATCAATGTTCAGCCATTCCCCTTTGCGGTTGCCAATCAGCCCACCGATCATCACGCCATCTTCATCACGCGCATAAACCGCCACGTCTCCGCTCACGTTGGCAAAGTTAATATACTGACGGTTGTGAGAACGTAATCCGCTCAGGAGTTCATCTTTCTCATGGGCAGTAATCGTGTTAGTGACGCTCAGTTGCATTGTTATCTCCTTGTTTTTAGCGCAATGATTCTCTCAAGAATAATTCCCCGGCCCCATAAATAGCAAACTCACCGCGTGCATTTTCAGCAGCGAATAAATATTTTTTCAGGCAATAGAGCGCGGCAAAATCTGCGGCTACGCTTAAAACGTCTCATACCCGCGAACGATCAATTTCATACTTTCGACTTGAATCGCAACCATGAATGTAACTATATATTTCAGAAGACAATGCGTGTTTTTTTCGGGGGTTTCAATGAAAGTTGCACACCTGTTTTGCCTGGTTGTCTGTTTGCTTTTTGCCGCCTTCGCCCATGCGAAGGAGACGCGAGATCCGGCTAAAGATGAGAAAATTAAACAAGTCGTGATGAAAGATATTAAAAAAGTCTGTTCGCCTCAGAGCAAGCAGACCGATAAACAGTGGCAGACCATGATTTTGTCATCGGAGGCGAATAAGCTGCTGATTAAAAACGCCGTGCTGGCGATGGAACGCGACAATCTGGATAACTACTGGGAGGCGGTTGGAAAGGTCGATTGCATGGAGGATTACTGAGCGTGAAGCCGAAGCTTCACGCTTTTTTTAACGCTTACGGATATCCGGGATAATCAAATCACCCCGCAAAACGTATGAGCCGAGCATCTGCGTTTTTTCATTGAGCCACGCCACAATCCGCGCCGCCATGGCATCCATCGAATACTCAATCGCCGGAATGGTTGGGATCCCTGGCAGATGCAGCGAACCGGCCAGACTAAAGACCATGATGTCTTCCGGCACCGATTTATTGAACGCCTGCAGCTGCGGGATCACGCGATGCGCTTCTTGCTCATCCGCCACCAACAGCGCATTAAAATTCAGCGTTGTGGCGTTATTGAGCAATTCCTGCAACGCCACGGATGACGATGTGGCGTCCATAAACACCAGATTACGATTAAACGGCAGGAAGTTTTTCTCCAGCGCGTGTTTATAACCGAGCAGCACCTGATCGGCAAAACCACTGCCCTGCGGCTGGATCAGCGCAATCTGACGGCGGCCCTGGCTGGTAAGATAATTACAGGCGGTTTCGGCGGCAAAGGCGTGATCAAACTGGATGCTATTGGCGTAATCTGACTCCATGCAGTCCACCAGAATGACGTTTTGCTGATCGACATGCAGAGGGAAACGCGCACCGATAATCAGGATGTCATCGCAAAGTCCGCAGGAGAGTTCATCAAGTGCATTCAGCACTTCACTTTTCGTGTTTGCGAAGCGCAGCAGCAGGTGTTTTTGATGCTGACTGAGCTGTTTTTCCAGCGCGTACAGATAACCGGTCGTCTGGTTGATATTATCCTGCGCGCAAATAACACCAATACAGCCGGTCGATTGGCTTAGCAGCGACTGCGCAATGACGTTTGGCCGATAGTTCAGCTCATCCGCCGCTTTTAATACAGCCTCACGGCTGGCTTCCTTAACGCCGCGCGACCCGCTCAACACCCGTGATACCGTGGCTTTTGACACCCCGGCCAGACGTGATACATCGTTGATTGTAGACATCATATTCCCCTGACAGGACCCACGTAGTCCTGTAATTCCAGTTACCGCTTCGGCTCACATTATAGCCAATCAGGAGTATATCCGTTTCCGTTTTCCATGGAAACCGATTTTCCGTTTCCACTCATTTTGATATCAAAAACGCCAAATTTCGTGACGCAAATCCTATTAATAAGCCCCATAAGTAACGGACTTTGAAGGGTGTCACACTTCTATCCTTTATAAATGGAAACCGGTTTCCATATGTTATCCAATCATCCCCGCAATAACTTTTTACATTTATAGGATGGTTGTCGATGTTCAAGATTATGCTGTGCTGCTCCGCCGGGATGTCCACCAGCCTGCTGGTGAGGAAAATGGTTGAAGCTGCAGAAGAACGCGGTCTACCTGTGAAGATTGATGCGTACGGCGTATCCGAATTTGATACGCAGTTTCCGCAATACCAGGTGGTGCTTCTCGGACCCCAAGTGAAATACATGTTAAAGACACTCGCAGACAAGGCTGCTACGCAAGGTATTCCGGTACAAGCCATCGATATGATGGACTACGGAATGCAGCGTGGTGATAAGGTTCTGGACTACGCTCTGTCGCTCATCGAAGCGGCACACTAAGAAGGTGTTCTCATGAGTTCGTTATATCAATCCATGGTTGCGGTGATTGAGCAGTCCATTACCCCGCTGGCGGCCAAGCTCGGTCAGCAAAAGTACGTGATTGCGATCCGTGACGGCTTTACCGCCGCCCTGCCGTTTATGATCATCGGCTCGTTTATGCTGGTGTTCATCTTCCCGCCGTTCTCTGCGGACACGACCAACAGTTTTGCGCGCGGCTGGCTTGATTTCTCCCAGACCTACCGCGAACAGCTGATGCTGCCGTTTAACCTCAGCATGGGCGTGATGACCTTCTTTATTTCGGTGGGCATTGGTGCAAGCCTGGGCCGCCAGTTTAATCTCGATCCGGTGATGTCAGGCCTGCTGGCGTTTATGGCATTCCTGCTGGTCGCCGCGCCGTATGCCGACGGTAAAATCTCCACGCAGTACATGTCCGGTCAGGGCATTTTCACCGCGCTGATTACCGCTATTTACTCCACCCGCGTTTATGCGTGGCTGAAGGAAAACAAAGTGACGATCCGTCTGCCGAAAGAAGTCCCAACCGGCGTGGCGCGTTCCTTTGAAATCCTGATCCCTGTGATGGTCGTTATCGGTACGCTGCACCCGCTGAACCTGTTCATCGAAGCGCAGACCGGCATGATTATCCCACAGGCGATTATGCACCTGCTGGAGCCGCTGGTTTCTGCATCGGATTCCCTGCCTGCCATTCTGCTTTCCGTCCTGCTGTGCCAGATCTTCTGGTTCGCGGGTATCCACGGCTCGCTGATTGTCACCGGCATTATGAACCCGTTCTGGATGGCGAACCTGTCGGCAAACCAGGCTGCACTGGCGGCTGGCGCGGCGCTTCCACACGTTTATCTGCAAGGTTTCTGGGATCACTACCTGCTGATTGGCGGCGTGGGCTCAACTCTGCCGCTGGCGTTCCTCCTGCTGCGTAGCCGTGTGGCGCACCTGCGCACTATCGGCAAAATGGGCGTGGTGCCAAGCTTCTTTAACATCAACGAACCGATTCTGTTCGGCGCACCGATCATCATGAACCCAATGTTGTTCCTCCCGTTCGTGTTCGTGCCGTTGATTAACGCCTGCCTGGCGTATGGCGCAACCAAACTCGGTTGGATCGCACAAGTTGTCTCTCTGACGCCATGGACTACGCCTGCCCCAATCGGTGCATCGTGGGCCGCCAACTGGGCGTTTAGTCCGGTCGTGATGTGCGTTATTTGTATGGTGATGTCAGCAATCATGTATCTGCCGTTCCTGCGTGCTTACGAGCGTTCTTTGATGAAAAACGAAGAGCAAAAAGCCCAGGCGACCGTGGGTGCAGTTGAGACAGCAAGTCAATAAGTCAAAGAGGAAGCATCATGAAATATTCATTTCCCGATAACTTTTGGTGGGGCAGCGCAAGCTCTGCGTTGCAGACCGAAGGGGAAAGCCAGGGCGGCGGCAAGGGACTGACCACCTGGGATCACTGGTTCGCCAATGAGCCAAACCGTTTTCACCAGGGCGTGGGGCCGCAGGATACCTCAACGTTCTGTCAGAACTGGAAAGCGGACATTCAGCTGTTGAAACAGCTGAACCATAACAGCTTTCGCACCTCGATTAGCTGGGCGCGTCTGATCCCCGACGGTGTCGGCGAAGTGAATCCGCAGGCGGTGGACTTTTACAATCAGGTGTTCGACGAGCTGCTTGAGCAGGGCATTACACCGTTCATCACCCTGTTCCACTTCGACATGCCGATGGCGATGCAGGAGATTGGCGGCTGGGAAAACCGTGACGTCGTGGCGGCGTATTCCCGCTACGCGCAGATTTGCTTTGAGCTGTTTGGCGATCGCGTGCTGCACTGGTTTACCTTCAACGAGCCGATTGTGCCGGTAGAAGGCGGTTATCTTTACGACTTCCATTATCCGAACGTGGTGGATTTCCGTCGTGCGGCGACCGTCGCGTACAACACGGTGCTGGCTCATGCGCAGGCGGTTCGCGCCTTCCGCGCCGGGCATTTTCCCGGTGAAATTGGCATCGTGCTGAACCTGACGCCGTCGTATCCGCGGTCGCAAAACCCGCAGGATGTGAAAGCCGCGCACTATGCGGACCTGATGTTTAACCGCAGCTTCCTCGATCCGGTGCTGCGTGGTGAATATCCGGCCGATTTGGTCGCGCTGTTGAAGTCC
Source organism: Enterobacter sp. 638 (assembly GCF_000016325.1). Classification (NCBI taxonomy): domain Bacteria; kingdom Pseudomonadati; phylum Pseudomonadota; class Gammaproteobacteria; order Enterobacterales; family Enterobacteriaceae; genus Enterobacter; species Enterobacter sp. 638. The sequence goes on along the minus strand of NC_009436.1, from coordinate 40,161 downwards.
TACGAGCAGCTTCCTGCCTGTCAGCCTGACGACAGCGCGGTGATTGCGGAAGGCACCATCGATTTGCTGGGCATTAACTACTATCAGCCGCGTCGCGTGAAATGTCGTGACAGCGCGGTGAATCCTAAGGCGCCGTTTATGCCGGAGTGGTTCTTTGATAATTACGAAATGCCAGGCCGTAAAATGAATCCGTACCGTGGCTGGGAAATCTACGAGCCGGGTATTTACGATATTCTCGTTAATCTGCGGGAAAATTACGGCAACCCACGCTGCTTTATTTCTGAAAATGGTATGGGTGTCGAAAACGAGCAGCGTTTTATTGAAAACGGTCAAATTAACGATCAGTATCGTATCGACTTTATTTCCGAACATCTTAAATGGGTACACAAAGGTATTAGCGAAGGCAGTAACTGTCTTGGCTACCATATGTGGACATTTATTGATAACTGGTCATGGTGTAATGCGTATAAAAACCGCTACGGCTTTATTCAGCTGGATCTGGCGACGCAGAAACGCACCATTAAGAAAAGTGGAGAATGGTTTGCTGCCACTTCTCTGAATAATAGTTTTGATAAAGAGTAATGAATGATGATCGCATTAGAAGAAGCCGTAATGGAAATTATCGTCAATGCGGGTCAGTCGCGCAGCCTGTGCTTTGAAGCACTGCACGCTGCGCGTCAGGGCAATCTTGACGAAGCGAAAAGTCTGCTGCGTGAGGCCGATGGCTACGCGCGCCAGGCGCACCATATGCAAACCAAGCTTATCGAGCAGGACGCAGGCGAAGCCCGTCAGCCGATGACCTTAATTATGGTGCATGCCCAGGATCATTTAATGAACTCGCTGCTGGCCCGTGAATTATCTGAAGAGATTATTCACCTGTATCAGCGTTAATAATTAAATATCAGTGATGGAGAAATCGTTACGATAATACTGTAAAGCCTCTGTACCTATAAAATATCGACCCCCTTATTTTGGTGATAGCGACAATTCATGTCAGTCCAGAATGGGACGGTTATTGTCTGAATAAAATTCAAATATATTGAGATGACAATGAAAAATATTAAAAAACTTCCATTAACAATGGCGGTTATCGCCGCGCTTTGCCCAATTTCTGTACTTGCGCAGGATTTCACACAAGAGCAAATCGACGCCATTGTGGCCAAAGCGGTGGACAAAGCCCTGGCAGATCGTCAGGCAAAAATGGATGCTGCGGTCGCGAAAAAAGTGGACGTGGTGACGGAGCCGCAAAGTGCGGCCCAATCGCCGGATATGGCGATTCCATTTGGCGTTAAATTTACCGGTTATGCCCGCTACGGCGCGCACTTCCAGGCTGCCGATCAGAAATACGTGGCGGTAGACGGGTCCTACAACGGCGCGTCCGCGATTGGTCGTCTGGGCAACGAAGGTAACGGCGGTGAATTCCAGCTCTCGAAAGCCTTCAAAGGCGAGAACGGCGCGATCTGGGACATCAACGTGATGATCGACCACTGGGGCGACGAAGTTAACCTCAAAAAAGCTTACGCTGGCGTGACCAATATTATGGAATCCAACCCGAACGCCTATTTCTGGGCCGGTCGTGATTTCCACCAGCGTCCGCAACAAGGCATCAACGATTACTTCTGGATGAACCACGACGGCCAGGGTGCCGGGGTGAAGAACTTCGACATCGGTGGCGTGCAGTTTGACGTCGCAACCGTTGCCGCCGTTGAATCCTGTAGTCCGGAAGTAATGGAAGACGAAGCGAACCCATCGCGTATCACCTGTACCGGCGGTTCCGGCACGGGCGATAAAGGCAACTACGCGGCAACCTCCAAAATCCACGGCATGAAGCTCGGCCCAATAGATCTGGAGCTGTACGCCAACTATGGCTTTGACTCAAAAGCCATCGAAAGCGACGAACGTCTGAACGCCTGGCAGGGCGGCGTGGTGCTGAGCCACACCAACGACAGCGGCGTGAACAAAGTGATCGCGCGTTATTCCGATAACTCGGACAACAGCGTGTTCAACAAAACCGAAGACTTGACCACGGTATACGCGAGCTTCGAAGGTTTGTATAAATTCACCCAGGCAACACAGGTGGAGTACATCCTCGCCTTCCACGACTACGACAACAGCCGCGACAACACCGACAACCGCAAAAACTACAATGCGATTGTGCGTCCAATGCACTGGTGGAACGACGTTCACTCTACCTGGCTGGAAGCGGGCTGGCAGCATGTTGACTATGACAACGGCGGCGATAACAAAGGCTGGAAGCTGACGCTCTCCCAGAACATGTCTATCGCAATGGGACCGGAATTCCGTCCGATGCTGCGCTTCTACGTGACCGGCGGCAAGGTAGACAACGAACGCACCGCGCGCGTAAACAATACCAAAGACGAAACGCTCGACGATTTCAACGTCGGCGCGATGTGGGAAGCCTGGTTCTAAGCAAGGTAAACGTAAAACGGTCACTATCGTGACCGTTTTTAGTATTTGCCCCCTCTCCCGTGGGAGAGGGTCGGGGTGAGGGCATCAGGCCGCACAAGCTAAACGCAAACGGCAGCCAGAGGGTTGCCGTTTTTAGTGTCTGCTCCCTCTCCCGTGGGAGAGGGTCGGGGTGAGGGCATCAGACGCAACCCATCAGGCAAAATCCCATGCTATGCTGTTGGCCGAAAAAGAGACCAACACATCGCAGGGGAGAACATGGGTTCCACACGAAAAGGGATGCTAAACGTCCTGATTGCCGCCGTTTTATGGGGCAGCTCAGGGGTTTGCGCGCAGTACATCATGGAGAAAAGCCAGATCTCCTCGCCATATCTCACCATGATCCGCCTGCTGTTCACCGGCGTGATTCTGCTGACATTATCCTTCGTCCACGGCGACAAAATTTTCTCGGTCATCAAAAATCGCAAAGACGCCATCAGCCTGCTGATTTTCTCGCTTTTCGGCGCGCTGGTCGTCCAGCTCACCTTTCTGGTAACGATCGAAAAATCCAACGCCGCCACCGCCACCGTGCTGCAATTTTTATCGCCAACCATCATCGTGGCGTGGTTCGCGCTGGTACGTAAAAAACGTCCTGGGATATTTGTCTTCGCGGCAATTATGACATCGCTTATCGGCACGTTTCTGCTGGTCACGCACGGCGATCCGACATCGCTGACCATCTCTCCGGCCGCGCTCGCCTGGGGTATCGCTTCGGCCTTTGCCGCCGCGTTTTACACCACCTATCCTTCCACGTTGATTGCCCGTTACGGCACGCTGCCGATTGTTGGCTGGAGTATGCTGCTGGCGGGGCTGATGCTGACGCCGTTCTACGCCGGACGCGGAACCACGTTTGTGATTGACGGTAGCTTGCTGCTGGCGTTTTTCTATTTAGTGGTGATTGGCACAGCGCTGACGTTCAGTCTGTATCTGAAAGGCGCGCAGATGATCGGCGGACCTAAAGCGAGCATTTTGAGCTGCGCCGAGCCGCTGAGCAGCGCGCTGCTTTCCGTGTTGCTATTAGGCGTGGCGTTTTCACTGCCGGACTGGCTGGGGACGTTCTTGATTGTTTCGTCGGTTGTGCTGATTTCGATGGATTCGAGACGGCGCGGGCGGACATCGGCGTAACCTGATGCCCTCACCCCGCTCCTCTCCCACGGGGAGAGGGAGAAGAGTGCGTCACTCACTCCCAGATGGGAGATAAAGTGCTTGATTCCCTCTCCCTGTGGGAGAGGGTTAGGGGAATCTACTTCGCCTTCACTTTTCCCGCCACCAGCAGCGCGGTGAGCAGCATCAGCGTACCGGACAGCACCAGCGGTGACGTCAGGCCTAAATTATCCAACGCGTAACCGCCTACTGCCGCACCACAAGTATTCGCCAGCTGAATGACGGCCACCTGAATAGACCCGGCTTTTTCTGCCTGATCGGCAAGAGAACGGGTGATCCACGTCGACCAGCCAACCGGCACCAGCGCAAAGGCAAAACCCCAGATAATCGCAATCGCAGACGCCACCCACTTATCGCTCCCCCAGAAAATCAGCACGGCTGCGCTTATCGCCAGCACCAGCGGTGCCCCTGCCAGCGCCACTTTCAGCGAGAGTTTAAGAAACTGTGCCGACAGCGACGTACCGACAAAACTGGCGATACCAAAGCTCAACAGCACCAGAGTCAGGCCGTCGACGCCAAAGCCCGAAAGCGTGGTGAAAATCGGACGGATATAGGTAAAGAACGCAAACTGCCCGGCAAAGGCCATAAAGATGGCGGTCATCCCCGCCAGCACGCCAGGGCGTTTGAGCAGGCTAAACATGTTCTCTTTGTGATGCGCAGGCTCACCCGGCAGCGAAGGCAACGCTTTCCACACCCAGAAAATACACAACACGCCCATCACCGCAGCGCCGTTAAACACATTACGCCAACCAATAATTCCGCCGAGGAAACTGCCCAGCGGTGCGGCAATCACCAGCGCAATCGAGACCGCACCAAAGATAACGGACAGCGCTTTTGGCACTTTGCGCGCTGGCACCAGGCGCATCGTCAGCGATGCCGACATCGCCCAGAATCCGCCTAACCCTAGCCCCAGACAGGCTCGGCCCAACAGCAGCAGGGTAAAGCTATTGGCAAACGACACCAGCACGCAGGAAAGTGTTAACAACACCGCGAATAAAATGACCACTTTGCGGCGATCGATAGTCCCGATGACCTGGGTGATAAACAGGCTGGCGAACATCGCGACAAAAGCGGTGACGGTAACGGACTGACCGGCCACGCCTTCAGAAATCCCGAGATCTTGCGCCATTGGCGTGAGCAGGCTAACCGGCAAAAATTCCACGGTAATCAGGCAGGCGACGCAAAACGCCACGGAAAAAACCGCGGACCAGTTTGGGCGCGAGACCTCTTTGGCATGCGGTGTGGGCGTTGATTGGATCTGTTCTGTCATGGCGTTACCTGGTGATAAACGTGCGGAAAAGTCGCACAGTTTACCACCAAAAGTGTGACCAATTTAACGTTTTGACAACTTTTGTGCTTTCTCTGGGCGGCGCGGCCATCCCATTTTGATGCCTGCGCGTTGCCAGACAAGACGGATAGCGCTTTCGTGTAGCCGATGAAATCAGTGCAAAAAGAACACGCCCTCTTCCGGCAGGAACAATTGGTTATAGCGCAACTGGAAAGCGTTCAGCTCATGCGCTTCCGGCTCCATGTCGCGCATAAAACCGAGCGTCAGGCGGATTTGCGCGTCGGTTAACGGCGCAGCCAGACGCGCTTTGCGCAGCAGTCGATGCCAGGTTTGCATATTCTCATCGCTACCATCAACGATGCAGACCTGCCAGATCAGCAATACCTGCGCGGCATTTTGCAGATGGGCCTCATCCGGACGCTCAAGATAGCGGATAAACTCATTGCCTGCGGTTTTACCAAACTGATCAATCATGGATTCCAGGGGCACTGGCGTGATACCTAAACGTTCACTTAAACGTTTGATTGCGCGGCGCGAATCGGACGTCAGGATGCGAAATCCAACGATAAACACCACAGCGAGGGTGGCCAGCATTATCCAGACCATGCGTTCTCCTTAATTTTAGCTGCTCATGATATCGGGAAACGCGCGGGGTCAACAGCAGGTGAGATAATAATAATGAACTGGAAAAAACTGGAAAGGTGTCAATGCAGATGCGGCAAGCTTGAAGCGCGGCGCTCTGGTCAAAAGGCATAAAAAAGCCCGGCGGTCAGCCGGGCAAAGCATTACTGCATACTCAAGCCATTTTCAGTCGTTGGAGACGTTTCTCGCGGCGGATTTTGCGCTCTTCCAGGACGGCGACCATCGCCATCAGGCAGATACAGGCAATCGCGGCGGCGTCCAGCGCGGCAAAGGTGCCCGCCCAGCCGGTCAGACCGAAAATCGGGGTGCCGTCGGCAATCATACCGAGGCCTAATTTCGCGAAGCTGTCGCCGATCAGATAGGCGAAGGTGCCCTTAATCCCATCGGCAGCGCCGATCGCTTTTTTCGGCACAAATCCGACGGCCGCGACACCAATCAACAGCTGCGGGCCAAACACCAGGAAACCAAGTGCAAACAACGACGCCAGATACACATACTGATTGCTGGCGTGCTGATAAACACCGAGCGTGGCGATGATCAGTGCCAGCGCCACACACGCTACCAGCGCGCGGCGACCGTTCGCCAGATCCGACAGCCAACCCCACAGCAGCGTGCCGACCAGCGCACCCACTTCAAACAGGGTAAAGCCCTGAATCGCCACCTCTTTGGACAATTTCAGTTCCTGGAAGGCGTACACGGTGGACCACTGGTCGATACCGATGCGCACCACGTACAGGAAAATATTGGAGAAACACAGCAGCCAGATGACTTTGTTTTTCAGCACATACTCCACGAAGATCTGCCATTTGGTCATCGACTCATCTTCGGCTTCTTTGTCTTCTTCGCTCAGCTCTTCGTCAAACAACTCTTCCGCTTTGCCCAGGCCATAGGATTCCGGGGAGTCACTGCCGTAGCGCAGGCCGATAAAGCCGACAATCAGCGCGATAATCGACGGGAAGATAAACATACCGATGACGTGACCGTCGAACAGGACGTTTGCGCCAAACAGCGCCACGCCTGCTGCACCCGCCCCGCCTAGGTTGTGGGAGATATTCCACATGCCGAGGTAAGACCCACGCTTGCGGCGCGGCGTCCATTTGGTGATGGTCGAATAGCTGCACGACCCGCCGGTACTCTGGAAGAATCCGCTCAGGGCGTAGAAAGCGATCATCATAAACAGGCTGACCGAGCCGGTGCCCATGCTGGCGCTAAAGCCGAGCATACAAATCGCGGAGAGGATCAGCATAAACGGCAGGAACTGCTTGGTATTTTTGCCGTCCGCGTAATAGGACACCAGCGTTTTGCCTACGCCGTAGGTGATGGAAAAGCCCAGGCCGATCATCCCCAGCTGCGTCATGCTCAGCCCGTAGGTGGTGATCATGTCGTTCTGCGCGATGTTAAAGTTTTTGCGGATCAGATACATGGTCAGGTAGCCAATAAAGACCACCAGATAGGACTGCATGAACGGCTTAAACCACATCTTGCGCCGCACATCGAGCGGCAGATCCAGGGTCGGCTTGCGCACCTGATTGAGGAAGGCCAGCATGGGTATCTCCTGAGCTGATTTTTAGTCCTGCGAATGGCTGGCATTGTAAAAATCAGCGGGGAGACGCGCCTGAGACAGCGTCCAGGCGAAACCGAGAAAATTTCTTAGTTTTGCCCCGGTTGGGGCGAAAAGGTGAGGCACATCACGATTCGTTCACCGCGCGCGGGGCTTGGGCATTCAAAAATGGCAGCAACAGCAGGGCAGAAATCCCTGCTGCGATGGCGATAACCGCAAAGAAGCCGCTCCAGTGCCAGACGTCGATCACCCGCGCCAGCGGCCAGCCGGAAAGCGACGCCCCCAGATAGGCAAACAGCCCGACGAATCCCGTTGCCGCGCCCGCCGCCTCTTTGTGCGAACACTCTGCTGCGGCCATGCCGATCAGCATTTGCGGGCCGAACACGAAGAAACCGGTGGTGAAGAAACACGCCGCCTGCATCACGTAGCTGGCGAACGGCATCAGCCATAGCGAACCGACGGAGAGCAAAATCCCGGCGGCAAAAATCAGGTTCATCGGGCCACGATTGCCGTTGAAGAGTTTGTCCGATCCCCAACCTGCCACCAGCGCGCCGATAAAACCGCCCAGCTCAAACATCGTCACCGCCGAGTTGGCCGTCACCAAATCCACGCCCAGCGTCTCGGACATGTACAAATTGCCCCAGTCGTTGATCGCCGCGCGCACCACGTAAACCAGCACATAGCACAGCGACAACAGCCAGATGTACGGATTCAGCAGCACGTATTTGGTGAGAATCTCTTTGCGGGTGAGCCCTGCCCCCTCCTGCTGCTGAGCGATTTCCATTTCGTCGTGCCGCCAGTCGCCCACCTCCGGCAGACCGACGGTTTGCGGCCTGTCGCGCAAGCGCCAGCACAAGAACAGCCCGGCGAGAATCGCCAGCCCGCCCGCAATCATCATCCCGGTCCGCCAGCCGTAGTGCAGCGCCGCCGCACCGACCACCATCGGGATCAGCGCCCCGCCGACGTTATGCGCGGTATTCCAGATGGCCCACCAGCCGCCGCGCTCATTACGCGAATACCACGTCGTCAGCAGGCGGGCGCACACCGGCGCGCCCCAACCCTGGAAAAAGGCGTTCAGCGCCCACAGCAGCGCAAACGCCCACAGAGACGTGGAAAAGCCGAACAGGATGTTCACCACGCCGGTGGCGATCAGCCCAAGTCCCATAAAATAGCGGGCGTTGGAGCGGTCGCTGACGATGCCGGAGAAAAACTTCGACAGCCCGTAAGTGATGTAAAACAGCGTCGCCAGCAGGCCGATGTCGGTGCGCGTCATCACGCCGCTGGCGAGGATTTCCGGCGCGGCGGCGTTAAAACTTTTGCGGGTGAAATAGAACAGCGCGTAGCCCAGCCAGATGGTCATCAGAATATGGCGTCGCCAGTAGCGATAACGCGCGTCGATTTCCGCTTTATCGCCCATCGTCGCAGCGTTGGCGGGCGTTTTCAGGAAGGTAAACATCATCGGTCCTTAGGCAACGCGTCGTGGCAAACTGACGCTGACGCGCGTGCCGTGGGTACATGAAATCGCCAGCGTGCCGCCAAGCGCCGTGACGCGCTCGCGCATCCCTGCCAGGCCAAAGCCCTGCTGGCCGGAACCCGGCGGCAGGCCGCAGCCATCGTCTTCGATAAGCAGCATTAGCCGCTCATCCTGTTGCCAGCCCTTTAGCGTCACCGCGCTGGCGTTGGCGTGCTTGACGATATTATTCAGTCCTTCCTGACAAACGCGAAACAGCGTCACGCGCTGGCCTTCGCTCAGGGTTGATTCGTCAATGTGCCAGTCGAGATGGCTGACGATACCGCGACTTTCCAGCTCCATCTCGCGCATCAGAGAACGCACCGCCTGCGCCAGCGACAGGTCGTCGAGCTGGCGCGGACGCAGCCGCCCAAGCAAACGTCGCACCGAATCGTACACCCCAAGCGAAAGCTGCTCGATATGCGCCCCGCTCTGGATCACGCCGCCGTTTTCCGGCGCCAGGCGCTGAACAATTCCCGCCTGAGTGCGGATGGCGGTGATCGTCTGGCCGATATCGTCGTGCAGTTCCCGCGCCACTTCCTGTCGCACGCTCTCTTCGGTTTCGACCAGCCGTTCTGCCAGACGTCGGTTGCGCGCCAGCTCGTTTTGTAATGACTGATTAAGTTCACGCAGGCGCTGAATACCCGCGCCCAGCAGCAGCCCGGTCAGGCTTTGCGCCAGCAGCGAGAGCAATAAATCGACGGGATGATCGTGCCAGGTCTGGCTGGCAATCAGGGCAATCGCGTTCATCAGCGTGGCGATCAACGCCCCCTGCCAGCCGTAGTGCCACGCCAGCGCAATTATCGGCAGCGCCAGACAAAATGGCGTAAAGCGCGAAAGTTCAGCGGGTAGCCCCAGCTGCAACCACAGGCTGACCACAAACAGCAGCAGATACCAGATCAGATGCCGAGCGCGCCAGTTCACCGGCTGGGAAACCAGCGCAGGTCCCAGCGGCTGCCAGACGGTGCTGGTGAGATAGTGCCAGATCACCAGGCAAGTGGGCGCGAGCGTCAACCCACCGGTCAGGGTCAGCAGAAAAGCGTTGAGCATTTCTTGCTGGCCAATCCACGGCAGCGACTGCAGGAGCGCAGCGGCAATCAGCGCCGCGCCCTGCCACAGCAACGTGCGCCAGTCGCGCTGGTGGCGATAGCGTGAGATCAGTGCCACGGGCAGGAGCGTCAATACGCCGCCGATAATCAGCAAAGGCAAATGCGCCAGCGCCACTTCCTGCGCGAGCCAGAACAGCAGCAACCATTCCGCGCCCAGCAACACGGGCCAGTAGCCGCGCGGGCATTGCAACATCAGCCCGAGGCGCAGGCCGAACGGGAATAGAAGCACCGCCAGTTCCGGCCGTTCGACCAGATGCAGGCTGATGCTCCACAGGCAAAACCAGGCTGCAGAGAAGATAAAGAAGCTGGCGACACCGGAGACCAGGCGCGAGAAAAAGGGATTCATTGCCAGCCGTCAAACATACGGCGTGCCAGCTCGACGTCGTTGCTGACGTCGAGTTTTTCCATCAGGTTGGCGCGGTGGACGTGAACCGTTTTAGGCGATAACCCCAGCTCGACGGCGATTTCTTTCACCGCCATTCCCTGCGCCAGTTTTTCTGCCACCTGTCGCTCGCGTTTCGTCAGCGGATCCTGACGCCCCGCCGCAAGCTTAATGGCGATCTCCGGCGTCAGATAACAGCCGCCCGCCGCCACGGTGCGCACCGCAGAAATCAGTTCATCCGGGCTACAGCGTTTCGACAGAAACCCGCGCGCTCCGGCGTTAAGCGCCTGTTCCACCAGCGCCGGGCTGTCGTGCACCGAGAGCATAATGGTCGACAGGCCTTTCGGCAGTTGGCTGAGCAATTCTAGCCCGGAGAGATCCGGCATCGAAATATCGCAAATACACACCTGCACACCGCGCCCCGGCAGGCCCGCCAGCGCTTCGCGGCCCGAACCGAATTCGGCGACGACCTGAAAATCCGGCTCCAGGCTCAGAAGCTGGGCAAAACCGGAGCGGACGATAAGGTGATCGTCGATAAGCGCGATGGTGGTCATGAGGTATTCCTGGCGGATAAAAAACGCGCTTACCTTAACGATAAGCGCGTGGGTGTTCAAGCTATGAGCGATTTATTCGAAGAAGACGGAAATCTTGTTAAACATCGTCGGGTCGGACTGGTTGCGCACCACTTTAGTCACATCTTCCAGTTTATCGATCTGGGCCATCATCTGCTCGAGGCGCTGATCGTCATTCACTAAGAGCCAGATGCGGCTCTGTTCGCTGCCCTGAATCGGCAAGCAGAGAATGCCTTCGACGTTAAATGCGCGGCGGGCAAACAGCCCGCAGACGTGGGTCATGACGCCAGGATGGTTGCGGACGGTGAGTTCCAGAATGACGTTATCATGTTGCTTCTGCATGGTTTATTCCCCCACCATTTCAGTATTGGCCGCACCTGGCGGGACCATCGGATAGACTTTTTGCTGTGGATCGATACGCACGTGAATCAGCGCAGGCCCTGGACGTGAAATTGCCGCCTGCAACGCCGCATGCGGATCGGCTTCCGCGTTCAAATCGCAGGCGTGCAGACCAAAGCCTGCGGCGATCTGCATAAAGTTGATCATCCCCGGATAGGTCGCAGCAAACACGCCCTGCTTGTAGAACAGGCTCTGCTGCTGATGCACCAGACCCAGCGCTTCGTTGTTCATCAGAATGATTTTTACGTCTAACTGGTTTTCAGCCGCCGTCGCCATTTCCTGAATGTTCATCATCAGGCTACCGTCGCCGGAGAAGCAAATCACTTTGCGATCCGGATTGGCCAGCGCCGCGCCAACCGCCGCAGGCAGACCAAAGCCCATCGTCCCCAACCCGCCGGACGTCAACCACTGGCGCGGACGGTTCAGCGGATAGGCCTGCGCGGTCCACATCTGGTGCTGACCCACGTCGGTCGTGATGATAGCGCTGTCGTCAACGCAGGCGGCCACGGCGTTGATCAGCCCGTAATGGCTCAGCGGATCGCCTTCAGTTGGGATTGCGCTCGGGAACTCCCGTTGCAAATCGGCCACCAGCTGGCGCCATTCTGTGTTTTCAGTGGCATAGGTTTGCGGAATTAACTGCGCCAGAACCTCGGCCACATCGCCCTGAATCGCCACGTGCGGCTGCTTGATTTTACCCAACTCGGAGCGATCAATATCGACGTGAATGATTTTGGCGTTCGGGCAGAACTGCTCGGTTTTACCAATCGCCCGGTCATCAAAACGTGCACCGAGAACGATCAGTAAATCAGACTCTTGCAGAATATAGTTAGTGCTGCGCGCACCGTGCATCCCCAGCATGCCCAACGACAGCGGGTGCGCTTTTGGCAGCATGCCCAGCGCCATTAAGGTCATGGTGGTTGGCAGATGGGCTTTTTCAGCAAATTCGCGTACGGCTTCAGACGCGTCAATGGCACCGCCGCCTAAATAGAGCACCGGGCGTTTGGCGGCGTTAATCATCGCCGCCGCGTCACGTATGCTGTCTGCGCTAAATTCCGGCGCGGCCGCACGGTCACCCGGCTCCGGGAAAACGTCGATATCGATTTCAGCGGTTTGCACATCCTTAGGAATGTCTATCCACACCGGGCCTGGGCGGCCGGATTGTGCGATACGAAACGCATCGCTAATAACCTGCGGTAATTCAGCGATATCGCGAACTAAATAGTTATGTTTGGTGATGGGGATAGAGATGCCGTAGGTATCAACTTCCTGGAACGCATCGGTGCCGATCATCGAAGAAGGGACCTGGCCGGTGATACAAATCAGCGGGATGGAGTCGAGGCGCGCATCGGCGATAGCGGTGACCAGGTTGGTCGCGCCCGGCCCGCTACAGGCCATGCAGACTGCCGGTTTGCCCTGTGTGCGCGCCATACCTTGCGCGATAAAACCTGCGCCCTGTTCGTGACGGGCCAGTACATGGCGGATTTGCGTGCTTTGGCTTAACGCGTCATACAACGGAAGAACGGTGCCGCCAGGAATTCCAGAAACAATGGAAATGCCCTGTCGTTCCAGTAAATGAACGATTAATTGCGCGCCAGTAAAACGCGTCTTGGTGGTTGTCTTGCCCGAACTTGCCATGCTCCAGTCCTTTTCTTTTGAGCCGACACTACGCGTCGTATTTCACGTTGCAGATGCGTTGGCTGCGTTCACTCACCCCAGTCACGTACCTTTGTACACTCCTGAGGATTCGCTCACTTGCCGCCTTTCTACAACCCGAACTACTTCGCATCTCCGGGGGGCGTTTAAAACTAAAAACCCCGCCGGTTTGCGCCGGCGGGGTTTTGGATTCGTGTGTTGATCCAGTCCCTACGGCGCATTGCCGACGACCACCACCACACGCACGACGACCACTGCGGCTGGTAGCGCAGTTTTTAGTAGGGTCGACGTCATCATGGAAGTTGTCATTTAGGACCTGTGTTTGGAATCATTGATGGAATTTATACAAACACAGGTTTCTGGGCGTGACAATGGAAATATTTTCATCCACACAAATTTGAGTCAGGGATCACGTTTCGTTTGTTGAACGCTGAAAACAAAAAACCCCGCCGAAGCGAGGTTTTTTCAGGGTTATGCGGTTGGTTTCCGCAAAACACACTGTGTTACGTCAACGCACGAAGTATACGCGATCGGCGACGAACGCGCAATTTCAGGCACGGATTTTGACGTAATGGAGTATGGATCGCCTGCCGAATTTTGTCTACAAATACCTGTTCATGCATACAGTATTTATCTATACTGATTTTGTTCGCAGTGCGTAAGGGGGCCGCAAGCAATACACCGGCGCAACGAAGTCCTGGCTGAAACGGGTGGTGCCGTCAGTGCCTTAACCCCCTGAAGTGAGCACACTGTGTTACGTCAATCAAGGTGCTGGCAACAGGCGGCGGAGAGGTACGTCAGCACCGTGCTCCTTTTGACTAAAAGGAGACGCGTATGGGCGCCGTGGATATGGTGATACTTATCCTCAGACTCATTGTTGCGATACTGCAACTGCTTGATGCCGTCCTGAAATACCTGCGGTAATTCAGGTTCAAGTCGCACCTGAGAGGGGCGGGAAACCGCCCCTCTTTAATCACGAGGGAATGTTATGTCGCGTTTGTTAATTGAACCTATTACGCCTGATGAACCGGGCTATATCGCTCTAAAGGCAGAAAGCCTCGCGCTACATTTCAACATGCTGCGCAGGCTCGAAGAGAACTGGCAGCGCGGCGAAAACCGCTTTAACGCACCGGGTGAAAAGCTGCTGGGTGCTTTTCTTAACGGGAAGTTGGTCGGCGTGTGTGGAATCAACCGCGATCCCTTTAGCCAGCAGCCTCGGGCGGGGCGCATTCGCCATCTGTACATTAGCGAAAAGTGCCGCGGTCTGGGGATCGGCAAACAGCTGCTTGCCGTGGTGATGGCCGATGCCAGCATCTGGTTTGATTTCCTCAATACCCACGCGCCAGAGGCCGCGTACGGATTTTACCATCGTGCCGGGTTTAACCTGGTCGCCGATGAGCCGCGCATCACCCACCGCCTTTTTTGCGCGGTATAACGCGCCCGTTTACCGTAGCCTGCTGGCAACATAAGTTGCCGAGCGTTGTTTATAAATCCTGCCTTTCCCCGCTCAATCATTCACCTTTGCAATGATTAATTTGTCGCGCCCGTGTGGTAGATTCCACGCGCATTTACGGCAAAAAGCAGTCACTTATTCTTCATTTATCACTTTTGGCGAACGTATTGAGCGACATGAAAAAACAACGAAACGTTAATTTACTGTTGATGCTGGTGTTACTGGTGGCTGTCGGTCAGATGGCGCAAACCATTTATATTCCGGCCATTGCAGACATGGCAAAGGATCTCAGCGTGCGCGAAGGCGCGGTCCAGAGCGTGATGGCTGCCTATCTGCTCACCTATGGCGTATCGCAACTCTTTTATGGTCCGCTTTCCGACCGCGTCGGGCGTCGTCCAGTGATCCTGGTTGGGATGTCGATTTTTATGCTTGCCACGGTGATCGCCATGACGACACACAGCCTGCCCCTTCTGATTGCCGCCAGCGCGCTGCAAGGCATGGGAACCGGCGTGGGCGGCGTGATGGCCCGAACGCTGCCGCGCGATATGTATCAAGGCACGCAGCTGCGCCACGCTAACAGCCTGCTGAACATGGGCATTTTGGTCAGTCCGCTGCTGGCTCCGCTGATTGGCGGCGTGCTGGACAGCATCTGGTCATGGCGCGCCTGTTACGCTTTCCTGCTGATACTGTGCATCATCGTCACGTTCAGCATGGCGCGCTGGATGCCCGAGACGCGTCCGACTGGCGCGCCGCGCACAAAACTTATCGCCAACTATAAAACGCTTTTCGGCAACGGGGCGTTCAGCTGTTATCTGCTGATGTTAATTGGTGGCCTGGCGGGCATTGCGGTGTTCGAGGCGTGCTCCGGCGTGCTGTTGGGCGCGGGTTTGGGTCTGAGCAGCATGGTGGTGAGTATTCTGTTTATCCTGCCGATTCCGGCGGCATTTTTTGGCGCATGGTTCGCCGGTCGCCCGAATAAGCGCTTTTCGACGCTGATGTGGCAATCGGTGATCAGCTGCTTGCTGGCCGGTGT
Organism: Enterobacter sp. 638; assembly: GCF_000016325.1. NCBI lineage: Bacteria > Pseudomonadati > Pseudomonadota > Gammaproteobacteria > Enterobacterales > Enterobacteriaceae > Enterobacter > Enterobacter sp. 638. The sequence continues at coordinate 24,929 of NC_009436.1, read as the reverse complement.
GATGATGTGGATCCCCGGGTTGTTTGGCGTGATGACGGTCTGGACGCTGCTGATCCCCGCCGCGCTGTTCTTCTTTGGCGCAGGCATGCTGTTCCCGCTGGCAACCAGCGGCGCGATGGAACCATTTCCCTTCCTCGCTGGCACCGCGGGCGCGCTGGTGGGCGGTTTGCAAAATATCGGTTCCGGCGCACTGGCCTGGCTTTCAGCGATGATGCCGCAGACCGGCCAGGCTAGCCTTGGCCTGCTGATGACGCTGATGGGGCTGCTGATTTTACTTTGCTGGCTACCGCTGGCGTCACGTGAGCCGCATCACGAGCAGATGGTTTAACCGCATGATGGCCCGGCATCTCGTCGGGCTTTTCGCAAACCGGTGTCATCATCACCTGCAATAACGGTTCTGGTGCCGACCGCCACGCCCCCTCTTCCCCGTCATAAAACTGAAAATCTGCGTTGATGGCGTAGGGAATTTTGGCCTGTTGAAGCTCGCAAGCCATAAAGCTGGCGAATGCCATCTGCTCCACCGATGGCGTCAGGCGGCTGGGTTCACCCACGCCCCAACCGCCCACCCAACTGACGTGTCCGGTTTTTTGCTGCCAGCGCAGCGCCGCATTGATCCGGCTACGAATAGCCGATTTCTCTGCCGCCGTGCCCGACGTCCACGGGTATTTGCCGTTATTTTTGAGCGGTCCCCACGGGAAGATATGCCATTCAGCCAGCACATAGTTTTGGCTGTGCGCGGGGAGTTTCAGGCTGGACAGGTCTTCCGGTGCCGCGCGTAAGCGCGGCGCGACAAAAATCATTCTTTGCGCATCGATGCCGTGAACGGTTTTGATCGTTTTTTCATAGACGCGATTCAGGGACGCCAGATTGTGATTCAGCTTATCCGCCGGCTCATAAATCAGGTCAAATCCCAGCAACGGCGAGCTTTTTTCGAAGTAGTGCGCCACGGCAATCCACCAGTTCACCACCTCTTTTTCATTTTCCGCTTTCGGGTCATTTTTATATTCATCAGCCTGATAGGCGATAATCGGAATGACGCCGTATTGATCGCAGGCCTCCACCAGTTTGCGAAGATGGATCAGACGCGCTTCCGTGGGTTCACCCGCCACGCGAATGCGGACATGGGTAAAACCTTTCGCGCGAAAATCGCGGACCACCAGCGGATCAAACTCACGGATACCGCGCTCGGTGCGTGCCCAGTCAACGTCGATACCCACGCCGAGCTGCTGCGCATAGCGCGCAGCCGTCAGCGGGGGATCGGCAGCAAAACAGAAGCCTGCAGAGAAAATGAGCGCAGCAGCAATCAACGGTTTTAACACGGTTAACCTTGCGTAAAATCGAAAGCAATACTCTGTATTTAGCACGCTTTTTCGTGAATGGTGTAGAGTCAAAGCGAACTTATTCTGAGAAAAATGATGAATACAACTGCAATCAGCCCGCTCATCGCCCAGTTTCCTTTGGTCGACGATCTTATCGCCCTGAAAGAGACAACCTGGTTTAATCCGCGCACCACTACCCTTGCCGAGGGTTTGCCGCATGTGGGTCTCACACAGACGGATGTTGACGATGCCCATGCGCGTCTGGCGCGTTTTGCACCGTATCTGGCAACCGCATTTCCAGAAACGGCTGAGAAAAACGGCATTATCGAATCTGACGTGGTGGCTATCCCTTCCATGCATAAGCGCCTCGAAAAGGCAGCTGGTGAAAGAATCCCTGGCACGCTGCTGCTGAAAAAGGACAGCCACCTGCCGATTTCCGGCTCCATCAAAGCCCGTGGCGGGATTTACGAAGTGCTGACCCATGCCGAAAAACTGGCGCTGGGAGCCGGGTTGCTGTCGTTAACCGACGATTACCGCGTTTTACTGGAACCGCGCTTTACGGATTTTTTCAGCAACTACAGCATCGCCGTCGGGTCCACCGGCAATCTGGGCATGTCAATCGGGATCATGAGCGCGCGCATCGGCTTTAAGGTAACGGTGCATATGTCCGCCGACGCCCGCGAATGGAAAAAGGCGAAACTGCGCAGCCATGGCGTACAAGTGGTTGAGTATGAACAGGATTACGGCGTCGCCGTCGAGCAGGGGCGTAAAGCCGCCGAAAGCGATCCGAACTGTTTCTTTATCGACGACGAAAACTCGCGCACGCTGTTTTTAGGCTATGCGGTGGCGGGCGCGCGTTTGAAAGCGCAATTCGCAGCGCAGGGACGGGTCGTGGATGCGGAACATCCGCTGTTTGTCTATCTGCCGTGTGGCGTCGGCGGCGGTCCTGGTGGCGTCGCGTTCGGGCTGAAGCTGGCGTTTGGAGATAACGTTCACTGTTTCTTTGCCGAGCCAACGCATTCGCCGTGCATGCTGTTAGGCGTCTACACCGGCCTGCACGACGAAATTGCGGTGCAGGATCTGGGGATCGATAACGTGACGGCGGCTGACGGGCTGGCCGTGGGGCGCGCATCGGGATTTGTGGGCCGCGCGATGGAGCGCCTGCTGGACGGATTCTACACCCTGTCCGATCAGAGTATGTACGACATGCTGAGCTGGCTGGCGCAAGAAGAAGGCATCCAGCTTGAGCCGTCAGCGCTGGCGGGTATGGCCGGGCCGATTCGCGTCTGCGCGAGCAAAAAATACGTGCTGGATAAGGCAACGCACCTGGTCTGGGCGACCGGCGGCGGTATGGTTCCGCAGGATGAGATGGCGAAATATCTGGCGAAGGGAAGATGATTTTTCTGCGGCTGGCGTATTTCTTTTCTGAAGAGCGTCAGTCGCAGAGGTTTAACGGCTGGGATTTATGTTCTTAAAAACAGAAAGATTTGCTGTAGGTGCGTGACCGCAAACAGTAATGCGAGAGAGAGCACCGCGAGAGCGATCAGGAATTTGTCACGCACGGCTTTCGGCTGCACGAAATCGGCGTGATTCACGTCCATCACATTGCGGCTGCGGGTGTAGCGCCACAAAATAACCCCGACCAAGGCCAGCACTACCATCGATATCCAGAACGGCAGTCCCGTACGATGCCAGTTATGCTTGATCGCCAGTGCAATCAGCGCGCCGTAACCCAGCATTGTGCGCAGCCAGGCGAGCGAAGTGCGCTCCGGTTGCAGGCCGGGATCGGCCTCGCGCCGCGCTTTGCGGCTATCCACCATAAAACACCAGCGCCATTACCACGGCCGCTACCGACAGCAACATCACGCTGATGATAAACAGCCCGCGCGTGTAGGGCAGGTCTTGCTTCAGGCGCATCGCTTTTTCATTGCGCAGCCAGCGCAGATACCCGTAGATCGCCAGGATGCCCGCGAACAGGCAGAGCAGTAACGCCAGCACTTCGCGAATCAGCGGGGTGGCGAAATCCGGGGCGAGCTGATCCAGCCCAACGCCCGCCGCCAGAAAGCCCAGCGCGGTGCGGATCCACGCCAAGAATGTACGTTCATTTGCCAGCGAAAAGCGATAATCCGGCGCTTCGCCGAAGCGGGAAATTCTCATGAAAACTCCTTGTCGTGCCGCATGCTGGCCTCAGCATAGCGTAAATCGACACGGACAAGGAGACCGGCATCATGACGATGCCGGGGGTCAGGATTAATGCAGCTCTGGCCAATACGCTTTGTTCGCGTCGATCAGGTCATCAAGAATGGCTTTCGCCACAGAGGCGCTCGGCACGGTTTTCGACAGCGTAATCGCCTGCCACAATTTGGTGTAAGAGCGCTGTTCCCAGGCGTCAACCACCAGTTTTTCGACGGCCACCTGCTGGCCCATCAACCCTTTCTGGAAGTGCGGAATATCACCCACGGTTAACGGTTCTGGGCCATTTTTGCCCACCAGACACGGAATTTCGACCATCGCGTCCGCATCAAAGTTATGGATAGCGCCATTGTTTGGCACAATCAACAGCATGCGTTCTTGCGTGTTGAAGGCGATAGCGGTCGCCAGATCGACGATGTAAGACGCATGTTCGTCGATTTCCAACTCACCCGCGGAGGATTTCCCGGCTTCGATAATCGCCCGGCAGGAGCTGAACACGTGCTTCTCGCGGTGATCCATGACTTCATTTGCCCGGGTGCGTTCTGGATTGGAGTGTGCCACCACGTAGTCCGGGAAAAGGTAATATTTCAGGTACGTGTTTGGCATCGTGTCCGGGTCCAACGCCTGGACGTCTTTCGCCTTGGCAAAGGTATCGTTCCAGCTCGCTTCGGAATTCGCATCGTTACACGGCGGTAAATATCCATTTTTCGCGACATATTCCCGCAGTTTCGGCATCAGATCGTTACCGTCTAAATCTTCAATCGATGTCCACCAGCCAAAGTGATTAAGCCCGTAGTAACGCACGCGCATCGCTTTGCGATCCTTCAGGCCGACAATCTGCGCCATGCGCCCTTCAATGCCGATCGGCATATCACAAATGTTGAGGATTTTGGCGTTCGGGCGCAGTCGACGGGTCGCTTCCGCCACGATCGCCGCTGGGTTGGAGTAGTTCAGCATCCACGCGTTCGGCGAGTATTGTTCCATATAATCCACCAGCTCAAGGACGCCACCAATAGAGCGCATACCGTAGGAGATCCCGCCCGGACCGCAGGTTTCCTGACCTAGCACACCATGACGCAGCGGGATTTTTTCATCTTTTTCACGCATCGGATATTTGCCGACGCGGATATGCGCCATCACAAAATCAACGTCGGTAAACGCCGCTTTTGGGTCGGTGGTGTAACTAAAATCAACTTCTGGTGCTTGTTCCTGAAGAATCACTTTGCACGCCTCGGCGATGATCTCCTGACGCGCACCGTCGTTGTCATAGAACTTCAGCGCGCGAAGCGGGAAGCGATCGCGGTTTGCCAACAGCATCAGGACGATACCAGGTGTAAACGTGCTGCCGCCGCCTGCAATAACAACTGAGAATTTTTTCATGATACAGCCTCTGTCAGGGTAGATGATTCAAGGGTGGAAGGAGTTTTCATCAGCGATTCAAGTTGATCGCGCACCTGCGGGACGTGCAGCCCGACAATCACCTGAATGCCGTTGCCGCGACGAACCACACCGTGGGCGCCAAGGGATTTAAAGACGTCGTCGCTTTGTGTGTTTGCCATATCGACCAGCGCGATACGCAGCCGGGTGGCGCAGTTATTGATGCTTTCGATATTGCCCGCCCCGCCCAGCGCCTGCAGATAACCCGCGGCCTGGCCTGCGGAGGTATTCGCCGCAACGGTGGTTTGCTCACGCGCAGCCTTGTAGTCGGCCTTGCTGTAGAGTTTGATTTCACTCTCTTCGCGGCCCGGCGTTTTGAAATTGAAGCGTTCGATCAGCGTTTTAAAGATGATGAAATAGAGCGCGGTGAAGCACAGGCCGATGCCTATCTGGGTGAACATCATCGAGGCATGGTTGTGGAACATCGGGATCCAGTTTTGCGGCAGGAACTGGTCAAGCAACCCGCCGCCCATGTTGCCCACCACGCCGAAGATGTACATCACCATCGCCATAGTGGCAGCTAGCACGGCGTGAACGGCAAACAGCAGCGGCGATATAAACAGGAAGGTGAATTCAAGCGGTTCGGTAATGCCCACCAGCATGGCGGTGAGCGTGGCGGGGATCAGCAGCCCGGCAACTTTGACGCGGTTCTCCGCCGAGGCGGTGTACCACAGCGCCAGCGCAATCCCGACAGAGCCAAACACTTTCGAGTTACCGTGCAAGGCAAAGCCGCCTTCCGGGAACAGGGTTTTCAGCGGTTCGGTGCTCTGGCTAAATTCCTGTAAGTGCTGCGCCCAGTACACCTGTATGCCGCCCTCTACCGCTGCGGGACCGAAAATAAACGGACCATAGACAAAGTGATGCAGTCCGGTTGGAATCAGAATGCGTTCCAGGAAGGTATAAATCCACACCCCTAGTGCCCCGGCAGAGCGTAAAAAGACCTGAAGGGATTCAATGCCCATCTGAACTTTCGGCCAGCCGAGCAGCGTGAGCCACGCACACGGAATCATCACAAAGAAAGCGATGATCACCACAAACGAGGTGCCCTGGAATATGCCAAGAAAGACGGGAAGCTGTTTATCGAAATAGCGGTTGTGAATCGCCGTCACCAGTCCGGAAATAACAATCGCGCCAATAATGCTGGTATCGAGGGTTTTGATACCGGCGATCATCGCCAGCCCGCTTCCTGCAGTGGGTTCGGCCATAAAGTTTACGCCAAAGAAATGACCCCAGGTCATTCCCATCGCGTTAATAAAGTAATTCCAGGTCAGGAAGCTAATCAGCACCGCCAGACAGGCACGGCCCTGAGCCTGTTTCGCCAGACCAATCGGTAAGCCAACGGCGAAAATAAGCGGCATATTACGAAACACCGCCCAGCCGCCCTCTTCAATAATATGAATAATCTGTGCAAATAAATGATCGGGTGCCGTTAATGCCTCACCCACAAAAAGCGGATTGCCCAGCATGATGGCAATACCGACGACAATGCCTGCGAAGGGAAATAACAGCACCGGGGTAAACATGGCGCCGCCAAAACGTTGTATTTGACTGAGCATTTTAAATCCTCATTTAACAACCTGTAGGAGTAGAGGCCTTTATGGTTTTTTGCTGGCCTGAAATCAGAATAAGAATTTGCTCAGTCGTTAACATTGCGCGCCGCTGCGATTCGTGATCGCATTCATGGTTTTATTTTGCTCAGTGAGGTCTACTTTTAACTTAAAATCTGGACATGTTTGAGTGAAATGACCGTATAAATAGGGGCAGAGAGGTCTACAGGTGATCTACAAATCTATTGCTGACAGATTACGTTTGCGGCTGAATTCCTCCGACTACAATATCGGCAGCCCCTTACCCGGTGAGAAAACGCTGGCGCAGGAGTTTGGCGTCGCGCGTATGACCATCCGCAAAGCCCTGGATCTGCTGGTCAGCTGGGGCCTGGTGGTACGTCGCCATGGCAGCGGCACCTTTGTGGCGCGAAAAGACGTCCATCATGAAACCACCAACCTGACGGGGTTAGTGGAGGTGCTGCGCCAGCAGGGAAAAGAGGTGCAGAGCAAGGTATTGCAGTTTGAAGTGATGCCCGCTCCGCCTGCCATTGCCAGCCAGTTGCGCATCCAGATTGATGAGCGAATCTATTTTTCGCGCCGGGTGCGTTACGTCGAGGGGAAACCGCTGATGCTGGAAGACAGTTTTATGCCAGTAAAACTGTTCCGTCATCTTTCGCTGGCGCATCTTGAAGGATCGAAGTTTGATTATATTGAGAAGGAGTGCGGGATAACGATCAGCGGCAACATTGAGAGCCTGACACCGGTTTTGGCGGATAAACAACTTGCCAGCTATATGAACTTACCTGAGCATACGCCGCTGCTGCGGATAACGTCTCTTTCCTACAGCGACAGCGGCGAGTTTCTCAATTATTCCGTGATGTTCCGCAATACCAGTGATTACCAGGTGGACTACCATCTGCGGCGCATCCATCCGGAGGCGCTATTAGCCCATCCCCCAGAACAGCACGGCCAGTAGCTGCGGGGTGATGATGCGCAGGAACATCACCAGCGGATAAACCGTGGCATAGGACAGCGCTGCCGCACCGCTGGTGGCGTGAAGGTTATTGGCAAAGGCCAGCGCAGGCGGATCGGTCATCGAACCGGCCAGCATGCCGCACAGCGTCAGGTAGTTCATGTTGGTGAAAATCCGCGCCAGAATCCCGATCGTCAGCAGTGGAACGGCGGTGATGAAAAAGCCGTAGCCAATCCAGCTGATGCCCTCGCCATGGGCCAGCGTATCAATAAAATCACCGCCCGATTTTAGCCCGACAACGGACAGAAACAGCACGATGCCCAGCTCGCGCAACGCCAGGTTCGCGCTCGGCGGCATAAACCAGTACAGCTTACCGATGCAGCCGATACGCCCAAGAATCAGCGCCATGATCAGCGGCCCGCCCGCCAGGCCAAGCTTCAGCGCCACTGGAAAACCCGGCACGTACAGCGGAATAGACCCGAGCAACACGCCAAGCCCAATGCCGATAAACACCGGCAGCATCTGTACCTGCTGCAATTTTTGCTGAGCGTTGCCCACCATATCGGCGACCGCGTCGATAGAGGACGGACGCCCCACCAGATTGAGGATATCGCCAAATTGCAGGCTGGCATCCGGGCTTGCGACCAGTTCCACGCCCGCGCGATTAAGGCGGGAAATAACGACGTCGTAGCGCTCTTTTACCTGCAAATCGCGGATTTTCTTGCCCAAAACCTGTTCGTTCGTGACCACCACACGCTCCACACGCATGTCGGTTCCGCGTGTGGAAAGAGAGGTTTCGACCTCCTGGCCGATCACCAGCTGCGCGCTGTGTAAATCCCCCGGTTGCCCGACCAGATGCAGTAAATCGCCGATTTGAATGACGGTTCCTGGCGATGGCACCATCAGCATATCGCCGCGTTTGAGGCGCGAGCAGATGATGCTGATACTGTTCAGAATCGGGACATCCTGAATCGCCATATTGCTGAGGTTAGGGTTTTCGACACGGATATTGATGGTTTTGATCAGCGCGTGGCCGTTGGTTATCGCGGATTCGTGCTTTTTGGCTTCGTCGTCAACGTTGATGCGAAACAGAACGCGCACCAGCCACATGGTCAGCAGAATCCCGCAGATCCCGAACGGATAGGCCATCGCATAGCTCATCCCCATCTGGTCTACGACGTCAGGCGCGATGCCCAGATCGCGCAATATTTGTTGTCCAGCACCCAGCGCTGGCGTGTTGGTGACCGCCCCGGAGAAAATCCCCAGAACCACCGGCAGCGGTATCTCGAAGAGTTTGTGCAGAATGGCGGTCACTACGCCGCCCATCACCACAATCCCGAGCGCAAAGAGGTTGAGCCGTAAGCCGGAGACGCGCAGAGAGGCGAAAAAACCCGGACCGACCTGGATGCCGATGGTGTACACAAAGAGGATCAGGCCGAATTCCTGAATGAAATGCAGCATCTCAGCGCTGAGCGTGATGCCCAGTTGCTCGGCAAAATGGCCAATAAAAATCCCGCCGAACAGCACCCCGCCGATGCCAAGTCCAACACCACGAATTTTGATATTGCCAATCCACAGCCCAACCACCGCCACCAGGGCCAGCACGCTAACCGTTAATGCGATATCACTCATGATCGATTCCCTGAGCATAACCTGAGTTATTTTAAGGATTCTCTCAGAGCGTGAGGGGGTTGTATGGGCGATGGCGCACAAAAAAGCCCTGCCGAGGCAGGGCCTTATCTTTTCACCCTCTCTCTGTGGGAGAGGCCGGGGTGAGAGCATCACCCCGCAGGGGATTAGCTGTTCAGTGCCGGACGGTCGCTGATGGCGATACGCTGCGGAGCCAACGCTTCGGGCACGTTACGGGTCAAATCGATATGTAACAGCCCGTTGGTAAAGGTCGCACCGGTGACTTCCATATGGTCGGCCAGCGTAAAGCTCAGGCTGAACGGCTGAATAACCAGACCCTGATGCAGCCATTTGGTCTCAGTTTCCGGTTTTTCAGGCGTCCCTTTCACCGTTAAACGCGTGCCTTCGAGCTGGATATCCAAGTCGTCCTGACGGAACCCGGCCAGCGCCAACGTGATGCGATAGTGGTTGTCATCGCTTTTTTCGATGTTGTACGGCGGGAAAGCCTGGTGTTCAGCGGTGCTTTGCAGGGCGTTAGCCAGTTTGTCAAAACCAATCCACTGACGCAGAAGTGGGGATAAATCATGATTACGCATACTATTTTCTCCTTCTGAGAAGCGAGTTCCGCACATTTTTTGTGCGCAGTTATACCTGCAAATCCGGATGGATTCGCATTTGCTCCCTTACGGCAAGCAATTCTGGGTGGGCCGCCAGCGCGACCCGCTTAATTAGTTAATCTCGATACGGCGCGGTTTTTTCTCTTCCGGAATCACACGTTCCAGATCGACAAACAGCAGGCCGTTGACCAGGTTTGCGCCTTTAACATGAATGTTTTCGGCGAGCTGGAATTTGCGCTCAAAGTTGCGCTCAGCGATGCCCTGGTAAAGATAGGTGCGCTCTTTTTGCTCAGCCGTATGTGCGCCTTTCACCACCAGCAGGTTGTCCTGCGCGGTGATCTCCAGTTCGCTTTCAGCAAACCCAGCGACAGCAATGGCGATGCGGTAGTGGTTTTCGTCCACCAGCTCAACGTTATAAGGAGGGTAGCCGTTGCCCTGGCTTTGATTATTTTCTAAGTGGTTGAACAGACGGTCAAAACCAATAGCAGAACGGTAAAGCGGAGATAAATCGAAATTACGCATAAATCAAAGCTCCTGAAATCAGCAAGTCATTTTGGCCTTCCACGATGGACAGACCACTGAGCCAACAAACACCCCGCAGGCGTGTTCGTTCTTGGGCTACACACATAAAATGGGTCTGCTTCCGTTCTTTTCAAGACTCAACGTGTAAGATTTTTTTGCACTTTGCTGGCACTCGCATAGACTTGGGGCTACAGCACAAAGGGTTAAACTGCGATGGCTGCCACAGAGCAGTGCTTTACAACTATTCATTTCGCACATGGCTCGCTATAAATTGATATCGCTATTCTATCGGGCCATTAACGTTGATTAACTGATGATGAAAAATGTTCTGATAAAGCTGACAGCGTGCAGCGTGATGGTTTTACTTTGCGGGTGTTCGAGCGTGATGTCTCACACCGGCGGTAAAGAAGGAACATATCCTGGGACGCGCGCCAGCGCTGCGATGATTTCGGATGACGAGACAAACTGGGGCACCAAATCCCTGGCGATCCTGGATCTGCCTTTTACGGCAGTGATGGACACGCTATTAGTCCCATGGGATCTGTTCCGCACCGACAGCTCCGTGCGCTCACGGGTCGAAGCCAGCGAGAAACAGAATCTGGCGACCAATGCTGTTATCCCACCTGGGGCAATGCCTGCCCCGTAATTACTTTCCGGTTTCCGTGACCCAAAGTTGACGGAAACCGGCCGTCTCTTCCATCCACGCAATAAGCTGTCCGTTCGGTGAAAACACGATGGCGTCGCCTGATGGCGGATTGCCGTGATCGGACGTCAAAAAGGTCACTTTTCCGGTGAGTGAATCCGCAAGCGCAATGCGATTCTCCAGCACAAATCCAAGCGCATCGCCCGACGGATGCCAGTTAAACGCCGACTGAATATCGCTGGCGTTATGCGTCAGCTGGCGCGGTTCTCCGCCCTCTGGCGCGATCAGCCACAGTTGCACCACGCCGTTATCATCGCGCATCAGGAACGCAATCTCTTTGGCCTGAGGATGACTGCGCACCCAATGGCGTGGGACATTGACCAGGCCCGGAAAGCGATTCTGATGGGTAAAGGTTAGACGACGCTGCACCACGCCGGCGGGTGGCGCGGGCATCTTATCAGCCGTTCCTTCCAGCGGTTCACTGCCAGCACGTTTCCAGCCCTGTTCATCTTTTGGCAGATCGACAATAAACAGTTCGGGCACTTTTTCGCCGCTGTTACTCAGCGTATCACCGATAAACGCCACACGATCGTTACCCATCCACCCTTCTTCATAAGCACGATTGATCTCATCGCTGCCCGGCAGCGGCGTCGGCGTCGTGCGACTCACCAGCACGCTCCAGAATGCGCCTGCATATTCTCGCGGATGATTGCCGCGCGGCGTCACCGGGCCAAACGGTGCGGCCACGCCCACGTTGCGTAAATCAAGTTTCGCATCGCGCTCGTGCAGCACATGGTCGTTATAGGTAAAGCTGACAAACTGTCCGTTGGGACTAAAAACATGAACATGGCTGCCGCCGCGCAACGCGCCAGGCGTGTAGGGCGTGGTGATATCCATCGCATCGAGATTTTCGACCTGCGCGTTTTGCACCGTCACACCCCGGCGGTGATGAAAATCGTACTGCCAGTTCGCATCCGGATTTTCTGGGCCATGGATAAACACGTACTTATCATCGGTCGGATGAACGGTCACCACGCCAACATGCGCGCCATGACCGGCGTGATAAATCACCTCACACTCGCCCGTTTCGACATTCACACGTTCAATGGTTTCGCCGGTAAACGACGCACCGGACGGGCGCACGTCAAACACCAGCCACTGGCTGTCTGCGGTCCAGGTATTGATATTCGTGAGTTGATGATGGCGGGGAGCGAAAGTGATTTTTTTCATGGGGATACCCTGATGCGCGGTTATCGCATCAGGGTAAAGCATCGCAAAGCATTAGCCTACACGTTTCACATCGCCAACCAGCAGGATGTAAGAGAGCGCGCCGATCAGCGCCACGGCAGCGATATACACCAGCGCCGGGCCAAAGCCGTAATCCTGCGCCAGATAGCCCACCACCAGTGGAACCGTGATCCCGCCGAGGCCGCCAACGAAGTTAAATACGCCGCCCGTCAGGCCGATCAGGCGCATCGGTGCCAGCGATGAGACCAGCGACCAGGTGATCGACGCAAAGCCGTTGCCGAAGAATGCAATCGCCATCAGGGTCATAATCCACACTGGATCGTTGGTGTAGTTTGCGCCCATGATGCAGGTCGAAATCAGCAGGCCACAGATAATCGGCGTTTTACGCGCCACGCCCAGTGAATAGCCTTTTTTCACCAGCTTATCGGCCAGCCAGCCCGACAGCAGTACGCCGAAGAATGCGGCCAGGAACGGCACGGTGGTCATAAATCCGGCCTTCAGCGCGGTGATACCTTTTTCCTGCGTCAGATAGTTCGGGAACCAGGTCAGGAAGAACCACAGCGTTGACGTGACCGCGAACTGCCCGATGTATACGCCCACCAGCTTGCGGTTGAAGACTAGTTTCCAGTCCGCTTTGGTCATCGGCTGGCGCGCTTCTTTTTTGGCTGGCGCGTCGCCATCGATCAGACCACCGCCGTCACGAATATAATCCAGCTCGGCTTTGGTGATGCTTTTGGTCAGGCGCGGTGGCTGATAAACCTTAATCCAGATGAACGACCAGATAATGCCGATGCCGCCGGTGATAATAAACACCCAGTGCCAGCTCAGCAGCTCCTGAATCCAGATCAGCAGCGGCGTCAGGAATGCCAGGCCGACAAATTGCCCCGAGGTGTAAAAGCCCACGGCGGAAGCGCGTTCGTGCTCCGGGAACCAGCTGGTGACCATCCGGTTATTGGTTGGGAACGCCGGTGCTTCGAAAATCCCGGTGATGGCGCGCAGGCCGATCAGCGACATTAAACCCGTCGCAAAACCCTGGAACAGCGTCGCCACTGACCAGCCGAATATCGCAATAAAATAGGTCAGTCGTGAACCCACGCGGTCAAGGAACCAGCCGCCGGGAATTTGGCAGAGCGTATAAAGCCAGGCAAACGCGGAAAACACGTAGCCCATTTCCGATTTAGTGATGCCAAATTCTTCCTGAATATGGGCCGACGCAACGGCAAGGTTGGCGCGGTCGACGTAGCAAATCACCACGGTAATAAAGATCATAATCAGCGTCAGATAGCGACGACGCCCTGGTTTTGCAGTAGTAACTGGAATATCCATCGTAATCTGTCTCCAGATTTTGGGCATAGCGAGGCCACTCACCATGCCCTGTAAATTACAGAGGGTGTGTTTGATCTATTTTTTATTTAAAAAAGTTGTCTGAAATAATTCGTGTTGCAGGAAGGCGGCAAGTTTTCGCGTCCCCGGGAGCATACAAAAGTATGTGACCGGGGTAAGAAAACGCAGCCAACGCCCCTGCAGCGCGAAGAATGAAAGACATTACCATTCGGCGACCGAGCCATCCTCATGCCGCCATAATGGATTACGCCAGTCCGGCGCATTCTTACTCAGCTCAATGACTTTGGCTTCGTCGATTTCGACGCCCAGGCCCGGCTTCGTCAACGGTTTAAAGAAACCGCCTTCCATGTTGAAGTCTTCTTTGTTTTTCACGAAATCGAGCAATTCCGCGCCCTTGTTATAGTGGATGCCCATGCTTTGTTCCTGGAACACCGCGTTGCGCGAAACAAAGTCCACGTGCAGACAGGCTGCCAGAGCGATCGGCCCCAGCGGGCAGTGCGGCGCTAGCGCCACGTCGTAGGCTTCGGCCATTCCGGCGATTTTGTAGCATTCGGTGATACCGCCTGCGTGTGACAGATCCGGCTGCAGAATGGCCAGGCCGCCCGCTTCCAGCACGCGTTTGAATTCGAAGCGCGAGAACATACGTTCACCCGCGGCAATCGGAATATGGGTTTGTGCCGCCAGTTTCGGATAGTACTCGGCCTGTTCCGCCAGGACCGGTTCTTCAATAAACAGCGGGCGATATTGCTCAAGTTCTTTGATCAGCACTTTTGCCATCGGCGCGCTAACGCGGCCGTGGAAATCGAGACCAAATTCAATTTCATTGCCGAAGGCTTCGCGGATCTGCGCCACGGTATTTACCGCTTTGTCTACCGCACGCGAGTTATCAATCACGCCCATCTCTTCGCAGCCGTTCAGCTTGAAAGTGTCAAAGCCGATGTTGCGCAGAGTTTTAATTCCGTCGATCACTTCCGCCGGACGGTCACCGCCGACCCAGCTGTAGGCTTTGATTTTGTCGCGAACCAAACCGCCCATCAACTGCCACACCGGCGCGTTCAGTACTTTGCCTTTGATGTCCCACAGCGCCTGATCGATACCCGCGATAGCGCTCATCAGAATCGGGCCGCCGCGGTAAAAGCCTGCGCGGTACATGACTTGCCACAGGTCGTTAATGCGCGCCGGATCCTGACCAATTAAGTATTCTTTTAGCTCATGTACCGCCGCTTCTACGGTGCGTGCGCGGCCTTCGATGACCGGTTCGCCCCAGCCCACGACGCCTTCGTCAGTTTCAATTTTCAAAAACATCCAGCGCGGGGGTAAACGGTACGTGGTGATGTTGGTTATTTTCATTTCACTGCCTCTCGATACGCCTTAACAAATGCGGCTGCCTGCTCTGCGGTACGTTCCACGGACTGTCCGGCGCGATACAAATCGCTGCCAAGGCCTGCGCCCACACAACCGGCTTTCAACCATTGCGCCAGGTTTTCTGGCGTCACGCCGCCCACAGCGAAGACCGGAACATCCGCCGGAAGCACGGCTTTCAATGCTTTGATGTAGTCCGGGCCGAAGGCTGACGACGGGAAAATTTTCAGCGCCTGCGAGCCTGCGTCCAGCGCGGTAAACGCCTCTGTCGCCGTGGCACATCCTGGGCAGACGGTCATGCCGTAACCGACCGCGCGGCGGATCACCTCTGGATTGATATTCGGCGTAACGATGAGCTTGCACCCCATTTTCGCGAGCTGGTCCACCTGGTCAGGTTTCAGAACCGTACCGGCGCCAATCAGCGCTTTATGGCCGTAAGCATCAACGACCGCAGGAATGCTTTTTTCCCATTGCGGAGAGTTCAGCGGGATTTCGACCGCGTCAAAACCAGCGTCGATAACCGCGCCAACGTGCGCCAGCGCCTCGTCCGGCGTGATGCCGCGTAAAATCGCGATAAGAGGAAGATTAGTTTGCCACTGCATGAGCGATGCTCCTTATGCCTGCCTGAAATGCCGTATCGCCAGCCACGGTTGCAACCTTGCGCCCAATGGCGCTGAACGCCTGCTGGTAGCGCGTCGTTAACGATGAACCGGCGACGATTGTGATGGCCTGCTCGCTGGCGATGAAATCGCGCATGCTGGCGACTTCTGCGCCAATCAGCAGGCCGGACAGAAATTCGCTGACCTCTTCACGCGGGAGATTCCCCAGAACGTGCGACGCGCGAACTTCAAAAAGTTGTGGCAAAACGGCAGGCGAGGCGAGACCGCGCTCAAGCCCGGCGGTGAACGCGTCGGGGGCGGTTTTTTGCTCCGGCAAACCCGCGCCCACCAGCGAATGGTTCAGCAGCAAATGGTGCAGTTCACCGGTCATCACGGTGCGGAAATCATGGATTTGCTCGCCATCGGCTTGCACCCATTTACAGTGGGTTCCGGGCATCACATACACAGAAGAGGGTGAGAGTGAGCGCGCGCCGAGCAGCTGCGTCTCTTCGCCGCGCATCACGTTATGGTTATCGTCGCGAGAAACGCATAAGCCGGGAATAATCAACATCTTGTCGCCAACGGACGTTAACTGCTCGCCAATGGCAGAGAAATGCGCAGGAACGGACAAGTACGGGGCAATTTTCCAGCCGACGTTGCTACCGACCATTCCCGCCATCACCACCGGTGTGGCGCTGTCGCGCCAGCCAGCTGTCACTTCTGCTAACACCGCCTCGGGGGATTTACCGTTCAGGCGCGTGACGCCTGCTTCGGATTGCCTGCTGTCGAGGCATCTGTCGTCCTGATAAAGCCAGGCGCGCAGATTGGTCGATCCCCAGTCAATAGCGATGTAGCGAGATGTCATGTGATTTCCTTTAGCCTTCGTGTTGAGCTGGCGATCATGGTGAGGGCCGCCTGCTCTGCCGCATCGCTGTCCTGATGCCGTATCGCATCGAACAACGCTTTATGTTCCTGGAGCGTCTTTGGCATGTTGGCCTCATCGCCCATCCAGGTCCGTTCAAATACTGCGCGCTGTAGCGAGCTGATCGCCACGCTAAGCTGCTGCAAAACCGGGTTGTGAACTGACTGCAACACCGCCTCGTGATAGCGAATATCCGCTTCGTTAAAGGCATCCCGATCCTGATTGTTGGCAATCATGTCGTTGAGCGCCGACTCAATTTGCGCCAGATCGCCCGAGGTCGCGCGTTCTGCTGCCCAGCGTGCAATGGCCGGTTCCACCAGATTTCGCACTTCGCTCATCGCGCCGATCAGACGCGGGTCGTAGTCATTTTCCAGTACCCACTGCAGGACATCGGTGTCCAGGTAATTCCACTGGTTACGCGGGGCAACAAACGCGCCACGGTAACGTTTCATTTCGATCAGTCGCTTCGCCATCAGCGAACGAAACACTTCGCGGATGATATTGCGCGAGGTTTCAAACTCTTCGCAGAGCTCGGCTTCTGCGGGCAGTGGCGAACCGGGTACGTATTTACCGCTCACAATCTGGTTGCCCAGCGTGATAACGATGCGGTCGGTTTTATTCAGTGTCATGGAGAGTCCTTGTGCTCTATGTGTCCATCACTACTTTACCGCGACCGCTGATTTTCGCCTCACTTTTGCAGTACAAACGTGAGGTTGTTCGTCATTGCCACGTCGGTAATGTAGTACAACAAAGATAAGTTGTACTACAATCTGGATCACAAAAAGAACAATTCATTAATCTGAAGGCAAAAAAAAGCCCCGGTCTATAACCGAGGCTGATATGTTGAAACAGGCTTAATTAAGGACGAATTTCTCGATGGCGTAGGCAACGCCGTCTTCCAGGTTGGATTTGGTCACGAAATTGGCCACTTCTTTCACCGATGGGATTGCGTTTTCCATCGCCACGCCCATCCCTGCGTATTCGATCATCGCGATGTCGTTTTCCTGATCGCCCAGGGTCATGATCTCTTCCGGCTTGATGCCCAGCGCGTCGGCCAGCGATTTCACGCCAGTGCCTTTATTGACGCGTTTATCGAGAATTTCGAGGAAATACGGCGCACTTTTTAGCACGGTATATTTCTCTTTTACCTCCGCCGGAATGCGGGCAATCGCCTGATCCAGAATCGCGGGCTCGTCAATCATCATGACTTTCAGGAATTGCGTGCTCGGATCCATTTTCTCGGCTTCGCAGAACACCAGCGGAATGGTGGCGACAAAGGATTCATGCACGGTGTAGTAGCTGATATCGCGGTTGGCGGTGTACAGCGTATTGCGATCGAGTGCGTGGAAATGGGAACCGACTTCGCGGGACAATTTTTCGAGGTACAGGTAATCGTCATAGCTCAGTGCTGTTTGCGCCACGGTGCTGCCATCAGCGGCTTTCTGAACCAGCGCGCCGTTATAGGTGATGCAGTAATCACCCGGCTCATTCATGTGCAGCTCTTTCAGATAGCTGTGAACGCCGGCATAGGGACGGCCCGTGGTCAGCACCACATTCACGCCTTTTGCGCGCGCGGCGGCAATCGCCTTTTTAACAGCAGGAGAAATAGTGTGGTCCGGCAGCAGCAATGTGCCGTCCATGTCGATTGCAATGAGTTTAATGGCCATGAGATCCCCGATTTAAATGAGTCTGTCCTCATGCTAACGCGATTCCGCATGGAAAACAGTAAAAGAGTCGTGGAGAAAGGGGGATAGAGTTGAGGAAGGGGATTCCTCTTTTGTGGGGCATTTTTCCCCTCACCCCGAAGACAGAGTGAGGGGTTTTACAACTTAGATATCGATATTTGCGGCTTTCAAGGCGTTCTCTTCAATGAAGGCGCGGCGCGGTTCTACGGCATCGCCCATCAGAGTCGTGAACAGCTGGTCGGCGGCAATCGCATCTTTCACGGTCACGCGCAGCATACGGCGGCTTTCCGGATCCATCGTCGTTTCCCACAGTTGATCCGGGTTCATTTCGCCCAGACCTTTATAACGCTGAATGTACAGACCACGACGGGACTCTTTCACCAGCCATTCCAGCGCCTGCTCAAAGCTGGCCACTGGCTGACGGCGCTCGCCACGTTCGATGAAGGCGTCGTCTTCGATCAGACCGCGCAGCTTCTCACCCAGCGTGCAAAGACGACGGTATTCGCCACCGGTCACAAACTCGTGATCCAGCGGATAATCGGTGTCCACACCGTGAGTACGCACACGAACGATTGGCTCGAACTGGTGCAACTCGGCATTTTCGCGGACATCAAACTTCCACATGCTGCCGTGCTGCTCGTTCTCGTTCAGATCGGTAATCAGCTGGTTAATCCAGCGAGTCACGGTCTGCTCATCGCTCAGATCGGCTTCGGTCAGCGTTGGCTGGTAAACCAGCGCCTTCAGCAGCGTGCGCGGGAAGCGACGCTCCATACGGCCGATCATTTTCTGCGTCGCGTTGTACTCAGAAACCAGTTTTTCAAGAGGCTCACCCGCCAGCGCCGGAGCGAAAGCGTTGGCGTGCAGAGAAGCACCGTCCAGAGCGATAGAGATCTGGTACTGGTCCATCGCTTCATCGTCTTTAATGTACTGTTCTTGCTTGCCTTTCTTCACTTTGTACAGCGGTGGCTGTGCAATGTAGATGTGGCCACGTTCAACGATTTCAGGCATCTGACGATAGAAGAAGGTCAGCAGCAGCGTACGGATGTGTGAACCATCGACGTCCGCATCGGTCATGATGATGATGCTGTGATAACGCAGTTTATCCGGGTTGTACTCGTCACGACCGATACCACAGCCAAGCGCGGTGATAAGCGTAGCGACTTCCTGAGAGGAGAGCATTTTGTCGAAGCGCGCTTTCTCAACGTTGAGGATTTTACCCTTCAACGGCAGAATCGCCTGGTTCTTACGGTTACGCCCCTGCTTCGCAGAGCCGCCCGCGGAGTCCCCTTCCACCAGGTACAGTTCGGAGCGAGCCGGATCGCGTTCCTGGCAATCTGCCAGTTTGCCCGGCAGGCCAGCCAGATCCAGCGCACCTTTACGGCGAGTCATTTCACGGGCTTTACGCGCCGCTTCACGCGCACGTGCCGCATCGATAATTTTGCCGACCACGATTTTCGCGTCAGACGGGTTTTCCAGCAGGTATTCGCTCAGCAGTTCGTTCATCTGCTGTTCAACGGCGGTTTTCACCTCGGAAGAAACCAGTTTGTCTTTGGTCTGAGAGGAGAATTTCGGGTCCGGTACTTTGACTGACACCACAGCAATCAGGCCTTCACGGGCATCATCACCGGTCGCGCTGACTTTCGCTTTTTTGCTGTAGCCTTCTTTATCCATGTAGGCATTCAGCGTACGGGTCATCGCCGTACGGAAACCGACAAGGTGTGCACCGCCATCACGCTGCGGAATGTTGTTGGTAAAGCAGTAGATATTTTCCTGGAAACCATCGTTCCACTGCAGCGCAACTTCGACGCCGATACCGTCTTTTTCGGTGGAGAAATAGAAGATATTCGGGTGGATAGGCGTTTTGTTTTTGTTGAGATACTCAACAAATGCCTTGATGCCGCCTTCGTAGTGGAAATGGTCTTCTTTGCCGTCACGCTTATCGCGCAGACGAATCGACACGCCGGAGTTCAGGAATGAGAGCTCGCGCAGGCGTTTCGCCAGAATTTCGTATTCAAATTCAACGACGTTAGAAAACGTCTCGTGGCTCGGCCAGAAACGTACGGTGGTACCCGTTTTTTCCGTGTCGCCAGTGACCGCCAGCGGAGCCTGCGGCACGCCGTGCGAATAAACCTGGTGATGCGCTTTGCCTTCGCGGTAGATAACCAGTTCCAGCTTCTGCGACAGGGCGTTCACAACGGAAACGCCAACACCGTGCAGACCGCCGGACACTTTGTACGAGTTATCATCGAACTTACCGCCCGCGTGCAGAACGGTCATGATGACTTCTGCAGCAGACACGCCCTCTTCCGGGTGAATACCGGTCGGGATACCACGGCCATCATCCTGTACGGAAACGGAGTTATCGCCGTGAATGGTGACGATAATATCTTTACAGTGACCCGCGAGTGCTTCGTCGATAGCGTTATCCACAACCTCGAATACCATGTGGTGCAGACCGGTGCCGTCATCGGTATCGCCGATATACATACCTGGGCGCTTACGCACCGCATCCAGTCCTTTCAGGACTTTGATACTGGAGGAGTCATAAGAATTCGACATCAACGTTTCTCGCTCATTTATTCTTGGGTTAATCCGTTATTTTACCCTTTTCCACGGTGAACATCTTCGAATTTTTGTCCGACATGTCCAGAACGTGTTCAGCGCTAATGGCGCTGACGAAAACCTGCGACTGCGTGGCTTTTAAGCGGCTGGCAAGCAGTCCGCGCCGTGCGTCGTCGAGTTCCGAGGCAAAATCATCTATCAGATACAGACAGCGCCGCCCGCTTTCACGGGTGAGAAACTCCCCCTGCGCCAAACGCAGCGCGCACATCAGGAGTTTGAGCTGTCCGCGCGACAAGGTATCTTCGACCGGTGCGCCGTCGGCACGAATGCGGAAGTCCGCTTTGTGTGGGCCGTGCGCGGTATAGGTCAGCATGCGATCGCGTTCGAAGCTTCTCTCCAGCACTTCGGCATAATCCGTCTCTTTCTCCCAGCCACGCTGGAAGGAGAAGGTGAGAGAAAACTCGGGTAGAAATTGTTTGCAGGTATCCGCCATATCTTCAGCAATACCTGCGCTGTATTCGGCGCGCCAGCGGCTAATTTGCTCCGCAAGGGGGACCAGTTCCATATCCCACGGGCGCACCTGAGCGTAACGGGTGACCTGTCGCAGCGCGGCATTGCGCTGTTTGAGCAGTCGCTTGAGATTGCTCCAGGCGTTAAAGAAACCCGCTTCGTTGTGAAAACATCCCCAATCAAGGAATGCTCTTCTGTATTTGGGGCCGCCGTTGAGTAATGTAAATCCCTCAGGCGTAATCAGTTGCATCGGCATCAATAAAGCCAGCTCAGCGACTTTGTGCCCGTCAGTGCCGTCGATGCGCACTTTGCTGTCGCCCTGCTTATCTTTCGTCAGACCAATCGAGGTTTCACGCTCGCTGCCCTGTAATCGCCCGTGCAGAATAAACGATTCCTGTTCATGACGGATGACGCGACCCACCTGCAAGCTGCGAAAGGCGCGGCCATGACCCAGCGTGTAGATGGCTTCCAGCACGCTGGTTTTGCCGCTGCCGTTAGCGCCGACCAGGAAATTAAAGCCGGGAGATAAAGCGAGATCCGCATTTTCGATATTGCGAAAATCTTTGATGAGAAGGCGCGTCAGTGACATATATCAGTACATTGATCCAGAGATCCAGGGCGTAATCGGCGCAGCCAGTTTCAACGCGGACTGCGCGCAGACCCTGGAGCGTACACGGAGTACGTGACAGGGGCGAGCACAGCCCAGGTTGAAAATGGCAAGTAAGATAGCCCGATATTTTCCACTAGAGGCGCATTGGCATGACGACGTAGGCTGCACTTTGGCTAGCCGCATCTTCAATCTGCACGCTTGAAACAGAATCGGTCAGCAGAATGCGAACGTTCTCGCATTTCAGCGCATTCAACACATCCAGCACGTAACTGACGTTAAAGCCGATTTCCATTTCAGTCCCAGCATAGGTGACGTCCAGAATCTCTTCTGCCTCTTCCTGCTCCGGGTTATTCGCGGTGATTTTGATCTGGTTTTCACTCACGTACAGACGCACGCCGCGGAATTTCTCGTTTGAGAGAATCGCCGCACGGGCAAATGCCTGTTTGAGGATATCGCAGCCTGCTTCCAACGTTTTGTCCGGATTCTTCGGCAATACGCGGCGATAATCAGGGAAACGACCATCAACCAGCTTGGAGGTAAAGATAAAGTCGCCAACGTGCGCGCGAATATTATTGCTACCAATTTGCACGCGCAGCGGGTTTTCGCCGCCGTCGAGCATACGCATCAGTTCAATCACGCCTTTACGCGGGACGATGACGGAATGGTTGGGCAACGTCACGCCGATGGGCATCGAGCAGACCGCCAGACGGTGGCCGTCAGTCGCCACGGTACGCAGTTCTTCACCTTCGGTTTCGAACAGCATGCCGTTTAGATAGTAACGAACGTCCTGATGCGCCATCGAAAATTGGGTGGCTTCAATCAGACGTTTCATCGTCGCCTGCGGCAGGGTGAATTCAACTTCACTTTGCCAGTCGTCCAGATTCGGGAAATCAATCGCTGGCAGCGTTGAGAGCGAAAAACGACTGCGGCCAGAACGAACCAGAATACGGTCGCCTTCCAGCTGCACCGCGATTTCCGCGCCCTCTGGCAATCCACGGCAAATATCAAAGAATTTACGCGCGGGGACAGTCGTTGCGCCTGCATCATGTGGCTGAGACAGCGTCACACGAGCAACCATTTCCATTTCAAGATCGGTACCCGTCAGCGATAGCGTGCCATCAGCGACCTGCAACAGCAGATTGCCAAGAATAGGAAGCGTCGGGCGGCCACCTAATGGGCCACTCACCTGTTGCAGCGGTTTTAATAAATGTTCACGTTCAACGGTAAATTTCATAGCGTCACGATGATAGGGTTCTGATTAAATTGGAAAAATCTTCTTTTATGTCGTGGCTTTCTTCACGTAACTGCTCAATCTTGCGGCAGGCATGAAGGACGGTCGTATGGTCACGGCCACCAAACGCGTCGCCAATTTCCGGCAGACTGTGGTTGGTCAGCTCTTTTGCCAGTGCCATCGCCATCTGACGCGGACGCGCTACCGAGCGAGAACGACGCTTGGACAGCAAGTCTGCAATTTTGATTTTGTAATACTCGGCCACCGTCTTCTGGATATTGTCGATGGTGACCAGTTTTTCCTGAAGCGCCAGCAGATCGCGTAGCGCTTCACGCACGAAATCAATGGTAATCGCCCGGCCGGTAAAATTGGCGTTGGCAATCACACGGTTCAGTGCACCTTCCAACTCACGAACGTTGGAGCGAAGTCGTTTAGCAATAAAGAATGCCACTTCACCCGGCAGGCGAATGTCATTTTCATCCGCTTTTTTCATCAGGATCGCAACGCGGGTTTCCAGCTCCGGTGGCTCGATCGCCACGGTCAGTCCCCAGCCAAAACGAGATTTTAGACGATCTTCAACGCCATTGATCTCTTTTGGATAACGATCCGAGGTCAAAATGATCTGCTGGTTGCCTTCAAGCAATGCGTTAAAGGTGTGGAAAAACTCTTCCTGGGATCGTTCTTTATTGGCAAAGAATTGGATGTCATCGATCAACAGCGCATCGACGGAACGGTAGTAGCGTTTAAACTCTTCGATCGCGTTGTTTTGCAGGGCTTTTACCATGTCCTGAACGAAGCGCTCGGAGTGCATATACACCACTTTCGCATTGGGCTTACGTGCCACAATGCCGTTACCCACCGCATGCAGCAAGTGCGTTTTACCTAAGCCAGTGCCGCCATAAAGGAACAGTGGGTTATAGGCGCCGCCTGGGTTGTCCGCAACCTGTCGGGCCGCAGCACGCGCCAGCTGGTTCGATTTACCTTCTACAAAGTTATCAAACGTATGTTTGACGTTAACGTTGGAGCGGTAGGTCGGTTCAGCGGGGGCTGGAACGTTGTCCCAACCCGAACGCGCAGGCTGGATAATGCGTGGCGTGGGCACATGAATCTGCGCGGGAGCCGCAACGTTCACGGTCTCTCTGACGGTCTGGGTGACGGGTTTCGTCCCCACCTCAAAACGCAGCTGCGGGGCATCTGCACCGCAAAAATCGTTAAGCAATCCATTGATGTTATTAAGGTATTTATCCCTTACCCAATCGAGCACGAAACGGTTTGGCGCATACAAAGCCAGCGTGTTATCGCTCAGTTCCGCCTGCAACGGGCGGATCCACATACTGAATTCTGTGGCTGGTAACTCATCCTGCAATCGGGCAAGACATTGCTGCCAAAGCGAAAGTGACACGGCGGACTCCACTCGAACAATAAAAGAAAGACACTGAATAATCGTGATTGTTGGCACACGTCGACAAGACCCTGTGCAAAAGGGTGACGTGCGAATTGCTATCTGCAATTTTACCTGACCAGACCCACTGGGATCCCGATCAGGACCGCGGATCATAGCCTAAACTGAGCCAGAGATCTTCTGTTTCTCACAGATTCTTCCCGATTTATCCACAGGAAGATCCGAAACCGGGTAAGTGTAATCGATCCTGGCTGGAGCACCCACGATTTGGTCCGCATATTGGAAAATTTAATGAGCAAAGACAATTTTCTGCTTAAATGATCTCATGAAGATCCAGGACGATCCTTGCGATTTGGTTGGGAGGTCGTATAATCCTCCACCCGGCGCGTGATGCTCGACTTCCTGCGTCGGACCGTTGTTCATTTTCCACACGAAAAGGTGCGGAAATACGCGGGAAATAAGGAAAGAGAATTGACTCCGGAGTGTACAATTATTACAATCCGGCCTCTTTAATCACCCACGCTGAGGCGTTAGTCGTTCGTTAATCGTTCGGGTATACGCGAAAGTCAGTGAA